>CAJTZD010000174.1 GCA_910584235.1 uncultured Acetatifactor sp. | reverse complement strand
TTACCAGTTTTCCGCAGTGCTGGCATTTGATCTCCAGGACAGTCCACTCCGTCTCCGTCCCCTCATCGTCCAAAATGCGCCGCCTGCATTTGGGGTTGGGGCATCTGATCACTTCCATCTGCCACCGCCTCCCCACACTGATATGGAACAAGGGAACCAGACATGAAGTGATTATGTCTGATTCCCTTTTATCCTTTGTGCTTTATGTAATAAATCTGAATGGTCTACTTCTCCAAAAATCCCAAGAACTTCTTCCACTCCATGTAGCCCTTCAAATCCCCATATTGGTACTCGGACTGCATGATGTCATTCACGATTTTTACCCAATCCGTCTTTTCCGAAAAGCTCCATGAGCCCGCGCTTCTCTGCTCCGCATTTTTCACAGCTTTAGCGACTGCTGCTTTCAGAACCGTATCCTCAAAACTGCCTTTCCCGCTTTCTTTCAGATTAGCGGTGTACGCATACATCTCAGCCGTATCACAGTTTTCGGGGTCTACCTTTGACACATCCACCATCTGCTCCGTCACATTCCCCGACTTATCCCATGTCTTGACCTTATACACGGGATTTGCCGCATCAAAGTCCTGCGTCTTATAGACAGAAATGGATGAGCCACTCACAACATCCGCCCATGAGCTGATTGCAATATCTCCTGAACCTTCATCCGCACCATGCAGGGTAGCTGTTGCCTGTGCCGCTTCCGCCGCCTGTTCTGCAAATCTCCCTCCTGCTACATTCCTTCCCGTCCTTCTCGTTTCATACCCTGCTGCCGGGTATCCTGCTGCTCCTATTCCGTTTACATTCATTTCCTTTCATGCCCCCTTATGGTAAGTCCGGGCATGATCTTCCTTACTTCAAAATGCCCGGAATGCTTATATCTTCTGATTTCCAACCACGCTTTTGCTAAATGTGCTTATGTTTTCCTCATAGGCGGTTGCTGCCAATGCGCTTACACCTGCTGTCTGGAAAGCCGCCGCATCATCGCCATTCTGTATACCCTCTGCAAGGAAAGCCTGCTGCCTCTGCCTGCTTGCCATCTGGCTTTTCAGGTAATTCTCCTGTGCCGCCGCTCTCCGTGCCTGCGCTTTTTTAACCGCTTCTTTTTCCTGCTCCTCCATCAGTTCTTCCATTCTTTTATGGCGTTTCTCCCACCATGATTCTTCATTATCTGCGGAAAGCGGAGAACCATCCTTTACGGGAATCCCTTCCCCGTGGCACTGTTCAGGCGTTGCCCCGATGACCTGGTAGCCGATCATCTTGGAACCCATGATTCCGGTACAGGAATACATCTTCCTAACCATTCCTAACACTGTTTTTTCCCATTCCGGGTCAGTTTTCATCCTTTCAAAGCATTCCTCTGTAATCGTCAGCGCACCGCCTACGCAGGTAGAACGGTACCAGCCGCTGACCGGCATTCCCGACATTTCGTTCATAAACCATTGTTTGTATTCATCCATCGTCATTTCTTCTTTGGATTTATTGGAAATACTGCTGTCATATGTAAAAC
>CAJTZD010000173.1 GCA_910584235.1 uncultured Acetatifactor sp. | reverse complement strand
AGGTGCAGAGATACTGCTGGAGCAGTAATATTCGAATTTGCGCTTCGTTCTTCATGAGTCACCTCCAGTTGTTGGAATGCGTTTCACATATCTCTATAATCATCTATTATTTCGATTAAGTCAGGGTCTGTTGTTCCTGAATTTATGGATAACACCGCATCCTTTAATTCTGGAATTAGCTCAACAACCACCTCTAAAAGCCTTCTGTAATTCCAATAATCAAAATAATCAAAGGTGCTTTTTACAACATTTAGCAGATGTGCTTTTAACCATATTTGTGGTATTTCTGCGATTTTTTTGCGTCCCATCATGAGTCCTGACATATGCTGTCCATAACAGGCCCATTCCAATAAAAGTGCCAACACTTTTTCGGACACAGAATCATCATATCTATCAAGAGTACAGATATTTTCAACTTGTAAGTCGTATTTGAGTAATTGCTGTTTCAATACTTCTTCACATCGCTCTACTGTCATTGCCCAATCCACCTATGTTCTTGTTTGCCTTTTGTTTAAGGGGATATTTTCCATCTTAAAAAACTTCTGTCTGCACGCCGGACACTCCGATGGGATTACCAGCGGGCAGAGCTTTGTCTTCACATACCCGATCCGCATCTGCCGGAGGGTATAGCAGCACTCCTTGTTCCGCATTTCCTCATGCCTCCCGTCCGGGGCGTAGTAGGGAAAAGCTGTCCGCAGCAAGGGCAGTGCCAAAAGAGTTTCGCCGTATGCCTCAGCCATCTGGCGAGGAAGGCCAGGGGCAGCAGCACAAAGGATACCATAGAGAGCAGGAACGCCATGGCTCCAACTCCCTCCAGCAGAGCCTCCTTGCCCCAGAGCAACGCCACAACACCCGCTGGAAAGTTGCTGAGAACCAGCGCCACAAAGCCTCCCCACTCTATCAGGAACAGCGCCTGGGCGAAGCGGCGGCACCAGCGAAACCGGGGCGGCATCTGCGGGTATATGTAGGAAAAGGGAGCAGCCTGGTTCTTCTGCTGCTGCCTATAAGCGGCAAAATCGTCTTCTTCGCGTTTCATACGCTCTGTTCCCTCATAAGGTCAGTACTCCTCGTCTTGATTTCGCAGTTCTTCCTCAATGTCCGCCATGGCCTCCGGACTGACGAAGCCCTCCACCTCACGCTCTATGCCAAGCATTGTCTCCCGCTCAATCTCCCGGTTGCGCTGGAGTATATTATGAAAAAATTCACGGCTCATAGGCTCTGACTGCCATGGGGCAGGAGTGTACCTGTGTTCCTCAAATAGCTCCGTTTCAATACCGGCCTTGTCAAATTCCCTCAACAGCTTTGCCATCCGGCGCTCACCGTCATATTTCTCCATGTCGGAGAGGAATACATAATCACGGGCCTGGATCTTGCCTCGAAGTTCTGATAGGGACTGATTGGGAAAGTGCTTGCGGAGCAACTTTAGAATCGCCGCATCCGCAGTGGTTGCTTTTAACTTGATACCATACCTATGTTCAAACATATTTGTCCCCCTTAGTTCTCTGTGGTAA
>CAJTZD010000172.1 GCA_910584235.1 uncultured Acetatifactor sp. | reverse complement strand
TGGGCGGAAACCGGGGACGGGAAGAATACGAAAGCCCATGTGCTTGCCACCTACAGATATGCAGTGGAATTGTTTGCACATCTCTGTCAGCAGTTCGGTTTAGACCCTATGGCGGATGGCGTGGTGATTTCCCATTCCGAGGGATGTAAAAGGGGCATTGCCAGCAACCACGGGGACGTGGAGCATCTGTGGTCTAAGTTTGGATTGTCGATGGGGCAGTTTAGAAAAGACATCAAAACGGTGATGGAGGGAGGCACAGCGGCGGATTCCCTTACCGCCATTATGGGGAAAGCGGCGGCGACAGCCGATCAGATGAAAGCATATCTAAAAAAGAAGAATCCAGCTGTACCGCAGTCCGTTCTGGATATGATCCCGCTGTATATTTCCGAAGGGGAGGCGGAGGGCGTGAGGGGCGATATCGCCTTTGCACAGTCCTGTCTGGAAACGGGGAATTTTACCTTTTCCGGCTCGGCGGTCAGCTTAAAACAGAACAATTTCTGCGGTCTTGGCGTGACGCAGAGGGGCAGAACAGGATTGTCCTTTGACACACCACAGCTTGGCATCCGGGCGCAGGTGCAGCACCTCAAAGCCTACGCTTCCACGGATGCGCTTATCAATGAAAGAATTGATCCCCGCTTCCGTTATGTGAAAAGGGGCTGCGCTCCCTATGCGGAGTGGCTCGGCCAGAAGGAAAACCCGCAGGGGAAGGGCTGGGCGGCAGGAGAAAAGTATGGGGAGAAGATACTCTCTATCCTGAAAGCCATTGCCAGCGAAGGGAAAGTGCAGTTCATGGAGAGCCTTACCCTTTCCGCGCCTTACATGGTGCGCGTATCCATTCCCGACTTAAATATCCGCAGAGGCCCCGGAACGGATTTTCCCAAGACGGGCAAATTTACGGGTGCCGGCGTTTTCACCGTGGTCGAGGAAAAGGACGGCTGGGGGCTGCTGAAAGCCTATCAGGAAGGGCGCAACGGGTGGATTTCTCTTGCATTTACTACTCGGATTTGAGGGGAAATGATACACAAAAGGCGGGGCATATGTTTGTGGGATATTTCCGCAGATATTCCTTGATAATCCTGCATTTTGGAGCGAATATGTGTACCACGGAACGGGAAAGGCCCGCCCCGTTCCCCAAATCTCAGGGCAGAAAGGATAGAAAATGAAAACAGAAGAACTGGACATTATCAGGGATGCCGTCCACAATGCACTGGAGGCGGTGAGATGCCTTGGAGCGTTGGAGAAAAAGAGCAGCATGATATTGATCTCCCAAAATGACCTGAAAGCCTATCTGGGAGGAAACCTGGAAGGGAAGCTGGTCGATGCTTACAAAATACTGGAGGCGGAGGCTTCCACAGAAAGCTGAAATTTGAAACTGAATACTGCGGAACGGAAAGGCAAGCCTCCGGGCTTGTTTTTCGTTCCGTAAAACAGGAGACAGCCGGATTTTGCGGTACAGATTCCGGGAATGTAAGGCGGCATCTATATAGGAAGAAAGCGGCCAGACCGCTTGACTTTACGGGCTTTCAGAGTGATTA
>CAJTZD010000171.1 GCA_910584235.1 uncultured Acetatifactor sp. | reverse complement strand
TCCCCATGAGCTGCCGGGTGGACAGATGCCGCCGCAGCTCTTTTTTCTGTTTTCGGTTCAAGTGGATACCTCCTACATCATCTGCATTCCCATACCGGGAGGTGCAGGAATTTCAATAAACTCCTGGGAAGGCTTGCTGGAAAACATATCCTGCAAAAACTGCCGGCCTCCCAGTTGTGCCGCTTTCTGAAACGCCCGGTTGAAGTCACCGCAGTCCATGACCGCTTTCCGGGTAAAGAGTGCTTCTCCGATATGAGGAAACGCCCCCTTATAGGTTCCAACAGAGAGTTCCCCTCCCGGCTGGATTCGGATATAGATTCCGTCCTCTCCGCCGAAATAGTAAAGCGCGCCGCGGCCATTCAGACTTGTGATTTTATCCTCAGTCCATTGAAAGCGGCTGTTTTCTGTGACAGCCAGCCACTGTCTCATTTCTGCGTCTGTCATTTTTGTGGGGCTCTCCACTCGTAATATTGCTGGTGCAGGAACAGGAAGCAGACAGCGCAGCGCAGGAAGTCCAGGATGCTGGCTCCCTCCATGCGGATGGAGAGGAAAGCGAACAGCACCGTCAGGATCATCAGGAGCATTCCAGCCCCGTTCGCCAGCGCCAGGACAGAGAATAAAAAGCCGATGCCAATGACCGCCACGTCCCGCAGCTCCCACAGCCACAGCTTGGGTTTTGCTCTCAGGTTATCAGGGTAGATATACATTTATTGTTGTTCACCTCTTTACTTTAGCCGGGTGCAGCGCCAGCGCGTGTTTATTCTTGCCAATCTTGCCAATTCCAGATTTTTATGGTATGCTTGAGCCATAAAGCGTGGGAGGTTTCTTTATGACACCGCATTTTTTTGAAGCCAAAATCAATTCAGTTGGTTACTTCACCTTTTTACTTCCCGCTTCTGCAGCCCTTGGAATAAACAGTGACAAAATTCTGGAGGTTAGTGTGGACTACGGCGCTGCGCTGGATAGAGATCAGATCACGGCAAACGCATGGGCGCGGGAGCAGAATGGCGTGATCAAAGGATTTATTTATACGGTTCATGTTGCGCCTGGAGAAAATGAACAGGAGCGCATCGTTGAGGAATTAAACAGCTGCGATGCGTTCCTGTCGAATCTGACGCAGTTTGTTGCAATGCTTGACCGGCAGCAATAGAGCTTAGACCAATAAAACACATCTGCCCTATATCATGGGCAGATGTATTCTGCGCTTATTCGCTCTCGACGCCGTTTTCCGCCTGATTTTCCTCCTCCAGCGCCCGCTGGATGCAGTCCAGGAAGAAGGCGTTCTGTTTGATGCCCTTCCGCTTGAGGTAGTCCTTGAACTGATCGAACAGCTCGGTGGACACCTGGAAGGCTACGGTTCTCTGGTTCTCTTTCATGGTGGGTTTACCCTCCTGTTCATAATATTTTGCAATGAGATCGGTCATGTACTGACCCAGTGTCTGCCCGGACGCTTCCTGCCGCTCCCGCACCTTGGCGTGGAGGGACTCCGGAATCTGGGCGCATAGATTTTTTGTTTTCTCTGCCATATAGGACTCTCCTTTCCTGGGCGGTATGGCAAGTATATCGGAAACGCCGGACAATAGCTATTCACACATACCAACAAAGAAGTTTTTGCAAGACGAAGCAAAACTGACAATGCTATTTTACAGGAGTGACCGCCATGGCGATGCCCCGCATAATGTACTCTACACAAGGAATTGCGACCGAATTCCCGAGTGCTTTATAGCGTGAGGAGTCGGAGGCCCCCGGCAGTTCTGTCCAAAAATCGGGAAAACCCTGGAGCCTCTCACATTCCAGCGGTGTCAGTCTCCGGATGAGCAGAGGAC
>CAJTZD010000170.1 GCA_910584235.1 uncultured Acetatifactor sp. | reverse complement strand
AAGCCGCAGACGATGGAAGCCTTAAAGGACATCTGGTACGCGGGCTCCACAAGGGGCAGGGACGAGCATTACAACGATACAAGGTACCACGGACTGAATTTACACTCGGCCTTCACCAAAGGCACGGTGGAGTGCCTTATACCCCATTTGATAGACAAATAGAACGAGTGGTATAATCTATCCAGAAAGTCAGGAGGAAAGATTATGGCACAAACGTACAGTATTGAATTCAAGGAAGAAGCATGTAAGCGGGTACAGTCAGGAGTACCGGCGGCACAGGTCGCAAGGGAACTGGGAGTTAATGTGAACACCCTCTACACATGGATGTCCCGTTTTAAGGAACACCCCGCAGATCCATTTGTAGGCAGCGGTAATCTCCATCAGGAAGATGCCGAGCTGCGCGCCCTGAAAAAGCGCATAAAAGACTTGGAAGAGGAAAATGAATTCCTAAAAAAAGCAAGCGCCTTCTTTGCGAAGAACCTGAAGTGATCCGTTACCTTTACATGGAGCAGAACCGCTCCAAATACAGAATTGCGAAGATGGCGCAGAGGCTTCAGGTTTCAAAAAGCGGTTATTATGCGTGGCGGAAACGTTCCAAAAGCCTGCGCTGCATGGAGAATGAATCCCTCCTGAAAGAGATCATCCGGATTCACGAAGCATCCCACGGGACTTATGGCGGCAGGAAGATAACCCATGAAATAAACCGCTGTTCAGAAAAGCCGGTCAACCACAAAAGGGTGGAGCGCATCATGCGTGAAAACGGCATACGGTCAAAAAGCCATAAAAAGTATAAAGCGACAACGAATTCAAGGCACAGCCTCCCGGTTGCGGAAAATATCCTGAACAGGGATTTTGCCGCTGACAGACCCGGACAGAAAATGGTAAGCGACATCACATACATCCCGACGGATGAAGGCTGGCTCTACCTTGCCGGGGTCATGGATCTTTGCGGAGATAAAATAGTCGGCATATCGATGGACGGGCGTATGACAAAGGACCTTGTGATATCCGCGCTTAAAGACGCGGTACGCCATACACAGAGCACAGAAGGCTGTATCCTGCATTCCGACAGGGGAAGCCAGTACTGCTCGCTGGATTATCAGGCACTGGCAAAAGAGCATGGATTTGTCAGCAGCATGAGCCGGAAAGGGAACTGCTGGGACAATGCCCCGATGGAGAGCTTCTGGGGCAAGCTGAAGCAGGAATGGCTCAATGACCGGCACTTCCGGAGCAGGGAAGAGGCAAGATCAGCGGTATTTGAGTATATATGGATATTTTACAACCGTAAGCGTATCCATGAAGCAAATGGTTATCTGACACCAGAGGAATACTACGCGCAGCATCAGGCAGATTTGAAAGCGGCATAGCTGTTTTTGAATAAATAACCGCACAGGCGCAGAAGGTACAGAAAAGTATATTCTGTCAGCCTGAGCGGATAAAAATGAGAGAAAAATCGAGAAAAACTAAGAACCGGATAGAATCCTTTCGTTTTAGATGTCCATGCTGGCGGGGACGGCTCATAATTCGTTCCATTCGTTCATAACTTTCATTTGCCCATTCCAGTAAATCCATGTTAAAATCTGCAACTGACCTACTTTGGTAATCGGCTGTTTTCAAATCCAATAAGGAACGGTAATCTTCCTCTGTGCCATTGGGATATTCCCGGCGCTCCTGTCCTTGCTGTATATTTTCCTGTTCACCCTTTCCGGCATCCAACTCCGAAAGGGGCATAAAGGAATATTCCACGGAAATTTGCAGTTTATCTGTATTCCATTTCTCATTCAGTTTTTCGATTTCAGCATGAATTGCTTCCTGCATGAATGAATTATTCTGTAACTGTTCTTTCGTTTTGCCTTGTAAGATATTTTGTAACCCGTTCGCAACGCCCA
>CAJTZD010000169.1 GCA_910584235.1 uncultured Acetatifactor sp. | reverse complement strand
ACACTGGGGTTACAGCGATTCATTGTTTACACAACTGTTAAAAACAGGATTATACCCCCACCAGCGCTATTCCACAATCAGATATTTCAAAAGGAGCATTTAGAAGCTCTCCCACAACTCTTCTAAATGCCCCTGGGATAGATTATCTATTTAATTCTCCATATAGACCGTTCTATTTTGTTACTACCATATGTACCGTGCTCTTGCTGACCCCGAATGCCTTGGCTGTCTGCCTGACGGTGGCGTTGGAATCAATGATATAGTTTGCGATGCTGACGGCACGCTCTTCGATATAATCTTTCAACGGAATACCCCTCATGAATACTTTTTACCATTGTATGAGGGATTTTGCGGGAGTATGACTAAAGCAGTGTCCATACCTGCGTATTGTCGGACCTTGCCATTTATGACCAGATTCCGGGGCTGCTGTCCAGGCACGAGAGTATCAGCGCAAAGCCCAGCAGGTTCTGTCCCCGCCATTTCATGGGGTCTTGGGCCTCCGGGGAATCAGCTGAGAGGCGGATGCCCCAGATGCTGTCGTAGGGGCTGGCCTCCACCATAATGCTGTCCCCGGTGGAGAGCAGGAATTCCCGCAGACCTGGGTTCTGGCTGAATTTGCACCAGTTTCCATTCAGCACAATGGCGTATTCAAGATCTGTTCCCGAATCTCCTGATCTCCGAACAGTTCCGCTTTGCCCGCCATCATGTACTGCTCCATACAGAGATAGGTGTCAGCAGAAGCGTAAAAGTCCTCTGTCCACCACTTGCTGAGGCGGCTTTTTGTAATGCCGCCGTCCCGGGCAGGTTGATGGCCCCAGAACAGACACAGTTCCCGCTTCCGCCCGGCGGCAAACTCCTGCTGAAGCCACTGGCGGGTATACTTGGGCCGGCCCTCCGGCTGCCAGGCATCTACGCAGAAGTCGCCGTGTTCCAGCACTTCGCCGCTGTCCTCGTCACCCCACCAGCCCTTCCAGGTCACAGGCTCGGGAAACAAGGTGCGGTATTCCGTCTGAAGCCTGCGTTTTTCTCGGGATGCCAAAAGGCTTTTCCCGCAGGTCGGCGCTGAGGTAGTCAATCAGATAAGCCAGATGTTCCCGGTTGACGGCCCAGACCGGCTTGCCCTGGAACGAGGTCAGGAACCATAGTTCCAGACCAAACCAAGGTTCCTTTCCGTCCTTGATCTCGGCGGTATGGGAGTATGCCTGCGCAGTCTTGTGAACCTCTCCCGGCATGGTTGCCCCGCAATAGGGGCAGGCTACATGAAGAACGGCAAAGTGCCGCTTTGCTTCGTCTTCAATATCCACCCGGTAAAATCTGCCGCAGCACCTGCACTGGTTGTGGACATCATAGCGGTACACCGTGCGGTCGCTGGTCTCCTGATGGCCGCAGCTGTGGCAGCGGAAACAGGCAGTGTCCTGATCCGCCGTCACGATGCCCAAACCGCGGCACTTCGGGCACTTCACCTGAATACCGGAGGTCAGGGCGGTATATGCACTGTATGTAAAGTAAGGCTTATCCGCAATTCGGCTCATAGGCCCACATTCCTTTCACAAGCTCCTTTCCTTACTCCTGCTCTCTATAGCTGACTTCAATGTCAATGAAGCGCACATAAACGGCGCAGACTTCCC
Source organism: uncultured Acetatifactor sp. (assembly GCA_910584235.1). Taxonomy (GTDB): domain Bacteria; phylum Bacillota; class Clostridia; order Lachnospirales; family Lachnospiraceae; genus Acetatifactor. The sequence goes on along the minus strand of CAJTZD010000169.1, from coordinate 345 downwards.
CCTTTGCATCGTAGCCAAAGTAAACGGGATAGTACCCATCTCCCCAGCCCGAAGAAAAGCCAGGGAGGCTGCAGTCCGTATCCGGTACCGTCCAATTGAGCCAGTCGGCATAGTTCCCCTGATATCCGCCTCGGTGTCGGTCTCACCGCTCTCCAGCAGGTCGATGACCTTCCGAAGTTCGTCCCTTACCTTGTCCACCAGAAAATCAGGATAATATTCGTCCTATTACATCTCTTCCGGCAGTTTGTAATTCGGAGCAAATTTCTTCATTTCGATTGTTCCTTTCTTTCTTCCTGCTACCGCGGCAGGACGATCCGCTCTCAATCCGCCCTCTTCCCCAGCCGC
>CAJTZD010000168.1 GCA_910584235.1 uncultured Acetatifactor sp. | reverse complement strand
ACCTGAAAAAGCTGAAAGCGTTAGGCTGGGAAGATTCTGCCGCAGGACAACCTGCTGATCAGGAGCCGGTAGCTTCTGAAGAAGAGACGGCAGTGGGGGACAAAGATTTGAAATATCAGATACGTCTTGGGACGTACACTGTAAAAAATATGCGGAAGCAAAACTTGCAGAGGCTAAAGAAAAGGGATTAGATGTAATTATGGTCAAGGTCTAGATAGGATTAAAAAGAAGTTGTCAGACAATGGTGGGATACCGGTTGGCTACAAAATGACCGAAATGTCCAAGAAATACACCAATGTTATGCGGAAGCCATGACGGCGCAGGGCGTGGTGTAAGACAGAAAGAAAGACCCGGGAACGCAGTGTTCCCGGGCTTTTCATATTGTCGGAGTATGCTTGTAAGGGGAGAAAAGCGGTTCCTGCTTACCTTACCCGCCGACTACCTGCAGAATTTTATTCATATCCGCAATCAGGCTTCTGGAATAGGTCTCCGCCTCACGGTAGATCTGTTCCGCCTCTGTGTATCTGCCGCTGTTGATGGCATTGATGACAGACGCGCCGTATTTGTGGAACTTTTGATGCTTAGGCCCCAGGGCGTTCCAGATAGGCAGGATATCCGGAATATCCGGCGTTATGGCATGATAGAAATGGCCGAAACCGCATTTGGCGGAGTCTAGCTGCAAGGGCGAAACCTGCTGGGAATATACCATTTTTTTCAGGTTGTTCAGCCAGGTATTGTGGGAAGAAATGGCCGAGCGCATATACTGGGCAAATTCCGCGTTTTCCAGATGATAGAAAGCGTCATGGGACATATCGCCCATCTGGCGCACCGTTTGGTCGAGAATTTTTTCGATATCGACCACAGGCTCGGTTGCTTTTCGCAGATCATCCCCTACGGTGCGCATGAAATCCGAGCTCTCGCGCAACTGATTTTGCATCTCAGTCATGGAACTGCTGATTTCCTCGCTGACAGCAGCCAGATTGCTGACGGAATCATTGATTCTGGACACGGCAGCCTGGCTTTCGTCATTCAGGGCCCATACATTCTTGATCCTGTCGGACATGGAGGCCAGGGAATTAATGGTGCCATTGGCGCTCTCAATGCTCTTTTGCGAAGCCTCCCGCATGCTTTTCACGAAATCCTCCATGCCGGATGTGAGCTGCTGGGTCTCCTGGGAAAGCTCCCTGATTTCATTGGCCACCACTGAGAACCCTTTTCCTGCTTCCCCTGCCCTGGCGGCTTCCACGGAGGCGTTCAGCGCAAGCAGATTGGTCTGCATGGAGATATTGCCGATACCGGAGATGATTCCGCTGATATGATTGATAATGTTGAACAGCTCATCCATATTCTGCTGCATCTCTTTGGAGGCTTCGATGGTCTGCTCGGAAAGCTCCTTAATAGAGGTCAGCTCTTTCTGACCTGCCTCTATTTTTTGATACACTTCGTCTGTCTCGCCGGACACGTCGACGATGGTATGGGCCAGCTCTTCGTGTTGGTTGCCGGCATTGCCCGCCGCGGCGCCGAAGATCGTCTCTGTGGCGTTGGTCACTTGCTGGGATATGTCAATGATCTTATCGGTCTGATATTGCATTGTCAGATCCAGGGAGCTGATCTGCATGACTGCCTTGATGCTTTTGTCGAAGAGCTCCGCAAATTGTTTTCTTCCGTCGGACAATCTTTCATAGATGCTGTTCAGTTCCGGATCGGCGGAGTAATCGGCCGCTTTCAGTTTTGAGACAGCCTGCATCAGTACTTTTTTCTTTTTTCCAATGGCCATATCATTTCCTTCTTTCTTTAGAATAGTCATTTATAATTATTATACAGTAGTTTTCATTTTTTGCAATCTATTTTTCGGTTATTTTATTTTGGATAAACATGGAATTTGTTTGCCGGGCATTGCGAGGTGTCCGCGCACATGGTTTACTCGCATTCCCAAGACGGCGGATTTTTAACACTTGTAAATAGAATATTATGGCAAAAACCGCATAACTGCG
>CAJTZD010000167.1 GCA_910584235.1 uncultured Acetatifactor sp. | reverse complement strand
AAGTATGAAAGCCTTGTAGAACCTGCCGGGTGCAAAAGGGCATAGAATCCCCTCCCCACGAAAAGGGGCTTTTAAAATGGGATACGGTATGGTAAAATATGCTACAGCAATTCGTTTTAAGCTGTAGTAGTTGCCACCGCAGGTTCTTTTGGATGATGATTTAGGGCACGACCCTGTTTGGAACCGGAGATAAGTACCGGACTTCCGTTTACTGACTCCTGTATTGGCCGGGATGTAGCTGCACTACCTGAAACGGATTGCTTTTTTTCTGCGGAAGAAACGGATTCCATTTCCTCTGCCGCATCCATTTCCTGTGCACCGCACTGTCTCTCAACCAGCCGGAGCGTGTCATCGTCAGCACCCTGTTCCTTTAAGAAAGCAATGACATTGTTTAAATTCAGCCCTTTTTGTTTTTTCGCATTGTGTAGAACTTCTTCATGGTCAACAGGGAGGAAGTCTGCGTCATCCCGGATCATGTGGTAGATGGCCACGAGCATTTTCCGCGCTGTGGCGATGATGGCCTTCTTGTGGCCCCGGCGCTTTTTCAGCGTTTCGTATTTGCAGTGAAAGTAAGGATCCTTTTTCGTGCTTTTTGCAGCCGCAAGGGCACACTGCACCAGGAGCGGTTTCAGGTAATGTCCGCCGTTTCCCGTCCTTGTGGACTTCTTCTTTCCTGCGCTTGCATTGTTTGCGGGGCAGAGGCCTGCCCAGGAGGCGAGTGAGGCATCATCCCGCCAGACGGACATATCCGTCCCTATCTCGCCCAGGATATAGAGGGCGGATTCTTCGGTAACCCCGATCATTGTAGTCAGGTGCCTGATGATGCGGGAGTATTTCTGACGGAAATAATCCAGTTTCCCATCAATGAGGCGGATACATTCGTTGATCTGGCCAAGGTGCAGGTTTATGACCTTAAGCTTGTCACGCTGGATGCCAATGAATTCATAGCCGTGGATACTCTCCAGGATATCCTCCCCGGATGCTTTCACCCGCCGGTCCACCATGCTCAGGATCTGCTCATCGCTGACATCTTCCGGCTCCGTCATGATAAGGTATTCCATGATGGAGGATGCGGATTTCCCGAAAGGGTCTGAGAACACGCAGTCCAGCCGCACTTTCGAAACGGTCATGGAATTCTGGAAGCGGTTCTTCTCGGAAGTACGCATATAAGTGAGCTTCAGGCGGTAACGGCACAGCTCCCTGAGGTCACGGATGTCAGCTGGCGGGATAAAGGACGCCACGACAAGATCCATCCGGAACATGCTTGCGATGTGGACGGCATCCCGGAAATCGGTCTTTTGGCCTTTGGCCTGCTTTACGTATTTCGGGTGGGTCAGAACCGGCCTGAGGCCGCACTGTTCCAGGATGTTGAACACAGGTATCCAGTATTTCCCGGTGGATTCCATGCATACATCCTGCACACCCTGGCTTTGGAACCATGCGGCCATGGTGCGGATGTCGCTGTTCGTGGACTTGAACTGCCTGACATAAAAGGCCGCATTAAGAGTCTTGGAATCTGTCTTGCAGATGGCAGCCATAAGGATCTCCTTATGCACATCGATGCCCGCACAGACCGGGCGTTTGATGTCACCATCAGCAGATGTGATGACACGGGTGCCATCATCCATAGTGAGGGATTTTATCTCATCAAGAGAATAGGTCCCTTCGGATCGAATATGTTTTCTTTGTGTGTTTCGTTTTTTGTCTGCCATATGCCGTCTCCTTTCTGAAATGGCAGGGCTGAAAAAGGAGATGCCAGCAGTGACTGCCATCCCTGCGGAAACCCTATAAGAGCGGGTATCTTCATAAGTATACGGGCTTAAAAGCGCCAATCATTTGTGCAGGAAGGATGGCGGCAACTGATAACTTTCCGGGCTCTGGAGCTCCAGGCGTTACAACGTGCTCTGTAGTGTACTGGTGTCTCCAGAATAAGGATACAACAAATTGGAAGCATATGTGAACTAAAAGTAGAAAACCAACCGCTTTCATCATCATTTGTGCCGCTG
>CAJTZD010000166.1 GCA_910584235.1 uncultured Acetatifactor sp. | reverse complement strand
ATCCGGGTCTCCCTCGAAGGTGATGGGCTCATGATTGATCTCCCAGTGGATGGCATCCTTGCTGAAACCCGCGAAGATGTCCATGCTCACGCCCAGGCTGTCGCAGCGGAAGACCCCTGCGTAGCCGTCGCCGAAAGGCACTACGGCGCTGTTGAAGATGCTGTTGGAGATAGGTATCTCATGCCTGCCGATGATGGGATTCTCCGTATAGCGCCAGGCGGGCTTGTTATGCCCTTCCGGCTTGTCCTGCCAGGGCATCCCGGGCAATGCTTTTCCAATGATTTTGCTCATATATGACCTCCTTATTCTGTCAGGCACATTCTGCGCCTGTGATTTACTTTTGTCTTATTCTACTACTACTATATCATTCGGAATCGCAATAGTCAACACACTGTCCTTCTTCCCGATGAGTTTCTCGCTTCTTGTGTCCGGCGCCTGGCCGCCCAGGAAGACTTTCGCCTCCCCTTTCCTGATCCGCAGCTTCCCTTCCTCATCATAAGGAATTGTCTACAAATAACTGATGCGAGTTTATAGCCGTTTTCGTTGTATTTCTGGGCTTTCTCCTAAACAAGTTGCATCAGTTATTTTCCGACAATTCCTAAAGCCCGAACGCCTCGGCGGGAAGATGAATCACGGCCTCTTTCGCTTCCCCGGGGGAAAGGTGCAGCTTGCAGATGCCCTTCAGCTGGACATTGGGAAGGATACCGCTGCCGGGCGTTCCATCCCCGCATATCTTCACATAGGCCTGCACGGTCTCCCCACCGGCCACTTTTCCCGTATTTTTCACCGTGGCCCCCAGAGTGATGCCCTCTTTGGACAGCACGGCAGAATCAGAACATACGTTCTCGTATGTGAAATCCGTATAGGACAGCCCATACCCGAAAGGATACAGCGCCTCCTGCTCCATATAGCGGTAAGTCCGGCCCTTCATATGATAGTCCGCGAAATCCGGCAGTTCCTCGCTGGAATGATAGAAAGTCACCGGCAGCTTTCCCTCCGGGCAGCGGTCCCCGAAGAGAATCTCCGCCATGGCCCGTCCGCCCTCCGCGCCGGGATACCATCCCTGAAGGATGGCGGGGACATGCTCGTCCGCCCAGTTCACCGCCAGCGCCCTGCCGGACAGTAAAAGGAGACCGCGACATTTTTTGCCTGGTCTCCTTTTCTTATGACCTTACAGTTTTTATAGACTCCGGCTGTTTACCCGTCGACGCGGATGCCAAAAGCAAAGGTGAATTCCTGTTCCAGGAACTGGTACTGCACCTCCGGCTCCGGCCCGCAGCTGTTGGATCCGATGCCGTCCTGGACATAGTCAATGCACAGCACCGTGTGGCCGCAGGGCTCCAGCTCATAATTGTGGGCCTTACGGGTCAGCTCTTCCTGGGTGTAACGGGAAGCGTTGAAGGAGAAAGGCTTCTCGGCAGCCACGGAAAGCTTCAGGCCCTCTCTGTGCAGCTCCACATAGCTGACATCACAGTGGCTTCCGTTCTCCTGAGGGCGGATATAGTCCTCGAAGAGGGAGTCCACCGTCTCCTCGAATCTGCCGTGGTAAGCGGCCCGGCATTTGTCCGAATAGCTCTCCACCGGACCCAGTCCATAATAGCCCACCTGTTCCAGATCCTTCGGCAGCATCATGCGGATGCCGAACCTGGGCAGCCTGGGGAAGACCGGATTCTTCTTCACCTCAAGGCGCGCGTCCAGGCTGCCGTCTGCCCAGACTCTCCAGACTGCGTTGATGTCCAGCACTTTCTGCAGATAGACAGATGCCACGGACAGGACGCTCTTCACTTCCACCCACTGCCGGTTCTGGTCTTCACCTCTGACATACTCCGTGCTGTAGCTTCTGGTGACGGGACGGTCATAGTGGACATCCTCCCAGGCATGGCGGATATTCCGGTCATTGTCCGTGGGGGCGCGCCAGATATTAATCTCCATGGGATGCTCCAGCAAAGTCCGGTTGCCGTTCACCATTCTGGAGAACAGTCCTGTGAATTTATCGTAAGTATAGAGGAACTTTTCTGACGCAAGTGTCATATAATGGTCATCTTCCTGTACCTGGATTTCTCCGCCCGCTTCCGTCAAAGGCTTTGCCAGAAGCTTCCGGGTCAGGACGCACTGCTCCCCAGACCCGCAGGCCTGCTTCTTC
>CAJTZD010000165.1 GCA_910584235.1 uncultured Acetatifactor sp. | reverse complement strand
AATTTTATAGAAATTTTTTAGAACTTGCTGCCACGTAAGTGGCTTGGTACAATATGCTACAGCAATTCGTTTTAGGCTGTAGCAGTTGCCGCCGCAGGATCTTTTGGATGATGATTTAGGGCACGACCCTTTTGGGAGCCGGAGATAAGTACCGGACTTCCGTTTACTGATTCCTGTATTGGCTGGGATGTGGCTGCACTTCCTGAAATGGGTTGCTTTTTTTCTGCGGAAGAAACAGACTCCATTCCCTCTGCCGCATCCACTTCCTGTGCACCGCACTGTCTCTCAACCAGCCGGAGCGTGTCATCGTCAGCACCCTGTTCCTTTAAGAAAGCGATGACATTGTTCAAATTCAGCCCTTTTTGTTTTTTCGTACTGTGTAGAACTTCTTCATGGTCTACAGGGAGGAAGTCTGCATCGTCCCGGATCATGTGGTAGATGGCCACGAGCATTTTCCGCGCTATGGCGGTGATGGCTTTTTTGTGGCCCCGGCGCTTTTTCAGCGTTTCATATTTGCAGTGGAAGTAAGGATCCTTTTTCGTGCTTTTTGCAGCTGCAAGGGCACACTGCACGAGGAGCGGCTTCAGGTAATGCCCGCCGTCCCCTGTCCTTGTGGACTTCTTCTTTCCTGCGCTTGCATTGTTTGCGGGGGAGAGTCCTGCCCAGGAGGCGAGCGAGGCGTCATCCCGCCAGACGGACATGTCCGTCCCTATCTCTCCCAGGATATAGAGGGCGGATTCTCCGGTGACCCCGATCATTGTGGTCAGGTGTCTGATGATGCGGGAGTATTTCAGACGGAAATAATCCAGCTTCTCATCAATGAGGCGGATACATTCGTTGATCTGGCCAAGGTGCAGGTTTATGACCTTAAGCTTGTCACGCTGGATGCCAATGAATTCATAGCCGTGGATACTCTCCAGGATATCCTCCCCGGATGCTTTCACCCGCCGGTCCACCATGCTCAGGATCTGCTCATCGCTGACATCTTCCGGCTCCGTCATGATAAGATATTCCATGATGGAGGATGTGGATTTCCCGAAAGGGTCTGAGAACACGCAGTCCAGCCGCACTTTCGATACGGTCATGGAATTCTGGAAGCGGTTCTTCGGAAGTGCGCATATAAGTGAGTTTCAGGCGGTAGCGGCACAGTTCCCTGAGGTCACGGATGTCGGCTGGCGGGATAAAGGATCATCATCATTTGTGCCGCCGCAGGCGGCATGGTAACAACTTTGAAAATTGAGCAAGCGGTCTGAACATAGGAATAAAGCGCCAATCGAGACCGAACCTTTGCTGGCGGGCAAAGTTCCTGGAGAGCCTGGCTAGGAAACGCATGCTTTCTGGCTAGGCCTACCACATCAAGCGGCTCTTCCCCGGAATGCAGTCAAAATGACGATAGGCCATGAAAGCAATCGAAAAATCAACCTGTTGGACATGTTTGTGTTTCGGCTTCTTAAATGGGATCTGTCTTGTTATGTAGGAGCAGAAATTAAAAAGTATGAGCCGGATCCATATCTCATGTGTTATCATCTGCCTACTTTATGAGTGGAAGTTCACGGCAATTGCATGCTTCAGCGTACAGAAAGAAGTTTCAATGTCCCATCTGGGGCGGTATAGTTTCTTGATTTCTTCCGCATGGAACCCGTTTTCAGGTAAGTTTGTTATGATGTTCTCATAGATGTCATTTCCGATGGGGAAGCGCAGGGATATTTCGTATTCTCCATACCCTTCGTCGGGAATAGTTAAACGTCACCTTTGGCAGATGTGGAGATACCGGTCTGCCGATTCAAAATGGAGGTATCTGTTTTTAATGGCTTCTTGTCAGATACCTTGTCACCTTGATGTCAAATACTTCCTCCTTTAGAAGGTCGGTACCAAGGAGCCGCTGCATCTTCGTATCGGTTACCCGGATGATAAAAAAGCCTACGTTCTCAATGGCATGCGCAAAGACATTGTACACATGGCCCCCCTATTAGCAATGAATACAAAGATCGTCCTGCTCTCTCTGAGCAAAGAGCGATTGCTGCCTCTGAAATTTATCCGTAGTGAGCATGGCCGCATATGTTAGTGTTTTTGTTAACTACATTTGGGAAACATGGCACTTAACAAACATTGTATTATAGATGTTGGTTACAAATAATTCATTATTATAAGAACTAAAGTTAATTGTAACTCACTAATTATAAAATATAATCCCATCTTTAACACTTAAAGAAATGCAAAATGGCGCTATCCCTTGATTT
>CAJTZD010000164.1 GCA_910584235.1 uncultured Acetatifactor sp. | reverse complement strand
GAACTGGCGGCATTGGAGAAGGAAACGGGGATTTGGATGGCTGATTCCCCCACTCAGACAGTGGGCTTTCAGGCAGTCAGTGCGCTTAAAAAGACAGGCCATCCGATCCCGCTGCTCTCACTGGACAAGACGAAAAGCGTGGAGGAACTGGTCTCCTTTGCAGGGGAGCATCAGATTCTTTTGATGCTGAAGCTGGACGGCCTGACGGTCAAGCTGACTTATGAGGACGGGAAACTGGCCGAGGCTGCCACCCGTGGTGACGGAGATACCGGCGAAGTGGTGACACACAATGTCCGGGGCATTTCCGGGATACCACAGCACATTCCCCACAAGGAACGTCTGGTGGTGAGCGGGGAGGCTTTCATCCGCCCCGGTGATTTTTTGAAACTGCAGGAAACCCTGACGGACAGCAGCGGTGAGCGTTACAAGAACGGAAGGAATCTGGCTGCCGGCTCCGTGCGCCTTCTGGATGCGGCGGTCTGCCGGGAGCGCAGGGTGATGTTCATGCCCTTTGCCGTGGTGGAAGGATTTCAGGAAATGGGATCAAAATCCCAGAAACTGCGGAAACTCCCGGAACTGGGCTTCCAGGTCTGTAAATTTGTCATCAGCAAGAGGAAGCTGACCAGCCAGGAGATGGCGGACGGCATCGGGAATCTGCGGCAGTTTGCAGAGGACAATGACATCCCCATTGACGGGATCGTGGCCTCCTATAACGACATTGCCTTTTCCCGGTCCTGCGGCAGGACAGGACACCACTATAAGGACGGACTGGCCTTTAAATTTGGGGATGAACTCCACGAGACAAAGCTGCTCTTTATTGAGTGGAACCCTTCCCGTTCCGGGGAGATCTCACCGGTGGCAGTTTTTCAGCCGGTGGAGATAGACGGATGCGGGGTATCCAGGGCAAGCCTGCACAACCTTTCCTTTATCGAGGGGATGGAGCTGATGCCCGGCTGCCGGATACTGGTCAGCAAGCGGAACATGATCATCCCCCATGTGGAGGAAAATCTGGACCGTGGCCGTTTTGTCATGGAGCAGGCCGTTCCGGAAAGGTGCCCCTGCTGTGGGGAACCTGCCCGCATCCATGAGAGCCGTTCCGTGGAAAATGGAAAAGATAAGATTACTAAGACCCTGTTCTGCGATAACCAGAGCTGTGAGACCAGACGCCTGCGCCAGTTCGTGCATTTTGCCAGCCAGAAAGCCATGAACATCGAAGGACTGTCCGAGGCTACTCTGGAAAAATTCATTGGTAAAGGCTGGATTCATACCTACATGGATATCTATGGGCTTGACCGGCATAAGGACGAGATCGTGAACATGGACGGCTTTGGGGAGAAATCCTGGCAGCGCCTGTGGGATGCCATCCAGGGCAGCAGGAACACCACCTTTGAGCGGTATCTCATCGCCATGGATATTCCTATGGTGGGGAGTACGGCCAGCCGGACCCTTGCCGGGGTGTTCCACAGTGACCTGGAGGAATTTGAGGACGCAGTGCATCGGCAGTATGATTTTACGCAGCTCCCCGATTTTGGGGATACCTTGCACAACAATATCCATGAGTGGTTTTATGATGAAGAAAATCTGTATATATGGGAGGTATTACAGCAAATGTTGCATATCGAAAAAAGGACAGCGGAAGAGAATACGGCTGCAGTAAGGGAAAATCCTTTTGTGGGGGTGACCATCGTGGTGACAGGAAAAGTGGAACCTTATACCCGCAGCGGCATCAATGAGAAGATTGAATCCCTGGGCGCCCATGCCGGGAGTTCGGTGAGCAAAAAGACGGATTACCTGGTCTGCGGGGAGAATGCCGGGAGCAAGCTGGCAAAGGCAAGGGAGCTGGGGATAACAGTTCTGACGCCGGCCCAGTTTTTCCAGATGGCAGGCGAATAGAAAGGAAACTACCCGCCAGAAACAAGTAAATCATAGCATACGGGGGAGAGAAAAGAGGCTCTCCCCTGTCTGGAAGGAGGCTATAAGATGAATAACAGGACGATGATAAAACTATCCGCATCCGAGGACTGCATTACCCTGCGGACGCTCTCGAAAGATTGCCATTCTCCCCAGGGCTTTGTCCTTACGGAGAAAGAACTGCTGGAACTGGAAGAAAGAAGATATATGACGGTATCCGATATCCGCTCCTTTGCAAAAGTGTCATTACGGAAGTCTTTCGAGCAGGCGGAGATTCTGGAAATAGAATTTACCTGGCTCAGTGACGCAGGGGGAGGGAAGGTGTCCGGCAGGACGGAAACAGTACGGCTTTCCTATGAGAAATTTAAA
>CAJTZD010000163.1 GCA_910584235.1 uncultured Acetatifactor sp. | reverse complement strand
AAACGCTGGCCGTCATTGCCGTGATCAGCAATGCCATCACGATTTTCTTCTTCATGTCCGTCTCCTCCTCGTTGAGATTCTTTCTCCGGAAATCCTTTCAGGGATTTATCCATCTATAGAATACCCCCCCGGGTTTTTTGTCAACAGGAACCTGGCCTACTCCACAGCTTGATCAGCTTCGGCAGCACCTGGTAAATGGAGAACGTCCCGAACCCGTCCAGCCATTCCTCCGGCGTATCCGGGATAGACCCGTCCGCGTGCTTCGCCATCACATAGGCGATATTCTCAAACATTTCCAGCGAGAACAAATCCAGGTTCTAGCTCCCCTCATCCTCCTCGTAGAAAATCAGATCAATTTCTGCATTTCTTCCAAAGGGCATAACTTGGAGTATCTTTTTGATTTATTACCGCTAGCCGAAAAACAGACTTTGAAGAATTTACTTAAAAATGCTGGCAATATGTTTCTATTTTACTTTTCTGCATTACATATCTCAGCCCCTTAGAAAAATAATGACTTACCCATACAAACAAAACCATAACTGCCACATAATCTGCCAGAAAGAAAATCAGCGACTCCTCAAAATCGAAAAACACATATTGATTTTGTAAGAACATATAATGCCCGATTTCCCGTCGTATGAAAGCATACACGCCATATCCGGCGATAAAGGCGGCAATACCACGAAGCATCCATCTTCCGGCAGTTGGGAGTTCTTTTACAAACCGCCTTGCCATCCCCATCATCATGCTCCAATGTAGTCCAAGATGGAGTGGCATCAATGCAAATCCACAATAGGCCGAAACCATGTGAATCTCTCTGGCAAAAGCCCGCCCGCCTTCGAATGGCAGAAACGATAATGCATGCTTGGAAAGAATCACCCCGCCATATATAGAACCGACCATTGTAATCAGGACTCCAATGACAAGAACCGTCTGCCAGATACGAATTAATGTATACTTCCCTTTGAAAACACTCCAGGTCCACTTCCGGTTTAAAATATGGTGGATGATGAAAAGAGCAAACATCCCGATTCCAAGCCATTCATGAGCTGCTTCACCAATCAATTCATAAGTCATAAGAAGCAGCAACATAACTGTCATTCCAATATCGATTACGATTTTCAAGATTGTTTTTTGTTTCACGCTGCCCGCCTCCTATGACAATTTATTGAACGAAGCCTTTCTCTGTCAGCCATTCGATAATATCAGCTTCCGAATCCTGAACCACATTACGCAATATGGAAAGTCCGTCTGCCACTACATCCGCATCCGGTTCCATCTCCTTGATTGTATTGATTGAGTCTGAAAAACCACTTGCGCCGGATGTAACAAAAGGAACCACTGTTTTCCCCGCCAGATCATACTGGTCAAGAAAACTGTACATGATCATCGGCATATCATAATACCAGTTGGGGAACCCAAAAAAGATGGTGTCATATTGTTCTATATTCTCCACAGTTCCTGCAATTTCAGGCCGGAAATTTTCTGCCTGTTCTTTCTGCGCAATATCCTCAAGCTCCGAATGATCCAGCGGATATGGTGTAACCGGCTCAATCCGGAAAATATCTGCCCCTGTATTTTCTGCAATGATATAAGCAACATACTGGGTATTTCCCAAAACCTCGCTATCAATCACAACAGTGCTGAGTTCTTCCTCCCTCGACATATTCTCAGGCTCCGTAGTTTCCGGCATGGAAAAATATACAACCAGATTTTTTGCTGCAGAATTAGAACCCATATTTTCAGTATCCTCCGTTTCGTTTGAAAGTGTCGTTTCTGTATTTTCTTCCGATTGTTGCTTACCTGATCCAGCAGCAGGATTATTGCCGGAAGGAGAAGCCCCACAGCCACTGAACATGGCACTCACAAGCAACAAAGATAAGCATAAACCAAATATTTTTTTCACAATCATTCCTCCTGATACCACCTTTCACCGTCTACGCAGATAGGATCTGCCCGCCACCGTCATACAGATCTGTGTGGACTGCATCCGGGATAATCAGCAGCTCCTTATTATCTGTATAAGGGTTATCGTCTGAGTGCCACAGCCCGCATCCTTTAGATTCTAAATAAGATCATCCGTATAACCGCCTCCTTTCCTGCTATGTCTGTATTACAGGAATCGCTTCGCGAACCCTGTAATCATAGGGCTATTATATCCTCTTGATTTTCATTTTGCTAATTGCTATAATTTATATCATGATATGAATTTGGGGAATATCATAGTAGGACAATATGGAACTGCGAACCATGAGATACTTCCTTGCAGTGGCAAGGGAGGA
>CAJTZD010000162.1 GCA_910584235.1 uncultured Acetatifactor sp. | reverse complement strand
TTTTTCTTTACTGAACAGTGCCTCATAATGTTCGCTATGCAGATAATAAACAACCGGAGTTGTTGCGAAGCCATTCGCAGCGAAATTAACTGTTGTCATGATTGTTTCCTTTCCGGACTTATCCGTCCTCTTCGTTTTCTACTGTAACCACTATAGCACCGATTCCCGGATTTGTCATTATACTGGTAATATAATTTTATGGATGCCCTCCTGTCCCTATCCCTGCCTCACCTCCAGCCCGTCCAGCGTAAGCCCCGGCAGCCCCACCAGATACCATCTGTCATCCATGCCCATCTCCATACGGGCAGGAACCCATACATCATTCAAGCGGAATTCAAAGACCTCCCCACAGTGGATGCCGCCGTAATCACGCCTGTCACCGTCCTCATCCGTGTAATGGAAATTGTACCTGCCGCTTTCCCTGTCATAAAATAATGTTCCCTGCTTCATAAACGTCCTCCTTCTTAAAATATGTTTCTATATAATAAAGAGTCCCTTTCTCCTATTTTCTTGAATTTTTTTCGTAAATTCTTTTGCAAAATCTCTGTTTATGGCTCTTCCTTCTCTGCACCCTTCAGCTCCGACTCATATTTCTTTGCCAGCCGGTAGAAGCTGTCTTTCTTGAGCCCTGTGAGCGTCATCGCCTCCTTTGCCGAGATCATGCCTCTTTTCCATCTCCCATAGCAGTCCTCCCAGTTCTCCGGGTACTCCACCCTCGGCCTGCCAAGGTGCTTCCCGCCTGCCTTTGCCACCTCGATGCCCTGACGCTGCAGCTCATGGCGCTCCGTCCAGTCCTCATCCGCCACATATGCGAATACCGCCAGCACCACATCCGTGATAAGCTGCCCCACCAGTTCCTTTGACTGGGTGGTATCCAGTATGGGCATGGAAGTCACTTTGATGTCAGCGCCGATCTCCTTTGTGATGTGGAACCACTCCTTATAGATCTCGCCGTAGTTCCTCCCGAACCGCTTCAGCTCCGTCACCACCAGCAGGTCCCCTTCCCGCAGGATGTTGTCCACCAAAGAGCGGTACACCGGACGTTCAAACTGTCTCCCGGATTCTTTCTCCACATAGATGTCGCGCTCGTCGATGCCCTCCTCGTCCCGTAAGATGTGGATCTGCCGCTCCGGGTTCTGCTCACGGGTGGATACGCGCACATATCCGAACTTCTTTGCTGCCATGACAGCCCTCCTTCCGTAAAAATCCGTATCGCAAAAGGTATTTACTATTCCTGCGACATCGCAATATCCAAAACAGACCTTTTGCGATAGAAAAACAGGGGCATCTGCCTGCCGGAATCACTATCTCCAATGGTATACCTTTTGCGACACATCATTTTATACGCAGGGGATGCCCGAAACGCAACAATCCCCTGCGCAATCGCCTTAAAAATCCCGAAGCCGGATTATAATGCCCTCACCGGCTAAACCCTGAACTTCTGGATGCAGCTTAACAGGGTTGCCGAGAACTCCTGGTACAGGTCCTCCTCGAACACATTCTGCTCCATGGCGTTCTTGATAAGGAGCGGGCGGTACATCCGGAAGACCGCCTCCTGCGCCTCCTTATCCCCCGCCTTCGCACGCTCCAGCAGCTTCTCAAAATCCGTCATTCCCATTCATCTCCTTCCTCAGTTTCCTGAGCACATAGTAATATGCCATCTCCGCCTGTTTCGGCTCCATCTGGAACCGCTCCCCCAGTTCCGCAAAGGTAAGCTCCCCATAAATCCTGGCAAACAGGATCTCCCTGTCCCTGTCCTTCAGCCTGCTTATGGCCTTTGCCAGCCGGTCGCTCTCCAAAAGGTCCAGCAGCTCGCCGTATCTCTGCCAGTCCCTGAAGATAAAATCCGTATGCTCCCCTATGTAGGCGCGGTACTGCTCCTCAAAGTCCGTATAGTTGCGCTCCAGGTTATCCTCCTGGATAAATTCCCTGCCCTGCAGCCGGCGCTTCCGCTCCCAGTATTTCTTCCGCGTATTATCAACCGCCGCCATCAGGTATGCCATAAAACGGTTCTGCACGGAATCTGTATGTTTTTCTTTCATCCTTTCGCCTCCAGTCTTTGTTCCACGTTTCCCTGTGAACCGCAGGACCGGAGGCCCTCTGATAAAATGACCTATATAGGTTACAGTCGCAAAAATAAAAGAGCATTTATCCGCCCGAAAGCACGGATAGATGCTCTTTTCCCATAAATCTTTTCCTTCCTCCAAAAAGTAGCGTACAAGACTACCATGTTGGGCGCAGGACACCCCCAGGAAGGTTATGATTTTTTTAACGCAATCCCTCCACGAGTTCCCGACTTA
>CAJTZD010000161.1 GCA_910584235.1 uncultured Acetatifactor sp. | reverse complement strand
ACTAGATTTCTGTCAATAAAAATCTAACATTATGGAGGGCATTTTAATGAACGAAAAATATCTTCTCAAGCTGCGTGATGACTTGCGGCTTAAAAATTTTACCAAAAACACATGTGATGATTATTATCGCTTTACAAAGAGGTTCTTGGATTTTATCGGTAAGGAAGCCATGTCCATCACCTATGCCGACATACGGAAATTCATTTTCCACCTGAAGGATCATGAATCAAAAAAGGCATCCACCATTAACGTCTATACGGCGGCAATCCGGTTCTTTTTTGAATATACTCTGGGTTATGTGTGGGATTCCAAAAAGATACCTAAAATGAAACGTGACCGCAAGCTTCCCGTAATTCTTACCCGCGAACAGGTAAACCTGCTGATTGATTCCATGGATAATTATAAACACAAGGCGATCGCATCTACTATGTATTCTTCCGGGCTAAGGGTAAGTGAAGCCTGCCATCTCCGCTATGAGGATATCCGCAGGTCACAGAAAATGATCCATGTTCCCCTTTCAAAGAACCGGCAGGACCGATATACCATACTCAGTGACCGCAACCTGGAGATCCTTACGGAATACTGGTACCGGTATGGCCGACCGATGGGGTGGCTGTTCCCCAGCACAGTAAGGGAGGAACCACTTACGACAGAAGCAGTACAATTGTACATGAAAAAGCATGTCCGGATGCTTGGGCTTCCAGAAGACGTAACGCCGCATACGATGCGCCACTGTTTTGCCTGTCACGCGCTTGAAGACGGTGTCAGCCATACATTTATCCAACAGTTATTAGGACACCGAAGCCCAAACTCCACGGATGTATACCTGCAGATGACCTCCAAGGCTCTCATGGGAATAAGGAGTCCGTTTGACACATTTGAAAGAAGCAGCATGGAGGTCTGCAGCGATGGCAGGTAATCCAACTGTCCAGGATGTCCTGCGGCAGTTTTACCCCAGGTACCTGGAGAAATATAATCCCAATGCCAGACAGGCAAAGACGGCGGCCCACATCCTGAACTGCAAGACGGGTGCGTACGGGGTGAATGTTTCCAGATGCATCCAGTGCGGTCATATACAGATCCATAACAATTCCTGCCGTGACAGATCCTGCCCGATGTGCCAGGCGCTTTCCAATGAACTATGGATCGACGCACAAAGGGAAGGTGTTCTGGATATAGATTATTACCATCTGGTATTTACCTGTCCAACTGAACTGAATCCCTTGATCTACGCCAATCAGAGGGAACTTTACTCCTTGTTTTTCCATGCGGCGGCGGATACGGTCATGGAGCTTTCCAGGAACCCGGCGCATCTGGGAGGCACTCCCGGTTTTATCAGCATCATGCATACATGGGGTTCAAACCTGTCTTACCATCCCCATGTCCATATGCTCTGTACAGGCGGCGGACTTGATGCGGATCGGAACTGGCATCAGAAAAAGGGCGGCTTCTTCCTGCCTGGAAAAGCGATGGCCGCACTTTTCAGGGGCAAGTTCCTGTCCGGGTTGAAGGCGTTGCATAAGGCGGGAAATCTCACCTATGAGGGAGAGTCAGCCAGATACCGCAACCAATATGAATTTCAGGAAATGCTGAATATCTGCTACGGAAAAAACTGGGTTACGGATATCAGGGAGTCTTTTGCTGGAGCGGAGACCGTGATGCATTACCTTGGGCGTTACACACACCGCATAGCGATCAGCAACAGCCGAATACTGCGCATGGATGGGGAGACTGTGACCATAAAGGTAAAAGATTACAAAAATGGCGGCCAGTGGAAAGAACTGACTCTGGATGGCATTGAGTTTGTCCGTCGTTTTCTGATGCATGTTCCTCCGAAAGGTTTTGTCAGGATACGGCATTATGGGATCTTAAGCAGCCAGAACAAGCGGAAGCTACTCCCCATATGCAGGAATCTGATCGGCTGCCGTGAGTTTCTAAGACGGTTCAGGAAAGATGACAAGGCGCAGGCAATCAGGATACTGTACAAAAAGGATGTCACCATATGCCCATGCTGCGGCGGGTCCATGTCCTATGAAGCCACTGAACGCGCTCCCAAAAGAAACAGCGCCTGACCATAAAACAACTGGATATAGAACATAAGATTTGGGGGTAAGGGGGAAGTATACCCTAAGCGGGGAAAACTTGTCAGAAATTCTATGGAAAAATAGCTGAAATAGCCGTCAGCCGATGGAAACGGGAGTCATTGAATCCCCATACCGGACGCGACTTTGTTCAATTCGGAAAAACCGAAAGTGTGCTGAATAAGGGGGCAAAAAAGATTGCCCTCTTATTCAACCCACCTCCGGTTCTTTCCTTAGTAATTA
>CAJTZD010000160.1 GCA_910584235.1 uncultured Acetatifactor sp. | reverse complement strand
GTCGCGAAGCGATGCAGGAAGAAGTCGGTAAAAGCGGCCAGTTCCGCATCCTGTGACACATAGACATACAGCTTTTCGTCTTCCAGCCAGTCATAGGCGTTGATGGCGATGTAGCCTTTTTTGTCCGGGTAAATGATAAAGGCGTCCGTGGGGTATTTGTTCCGATAGGCCTTTAAAATCTCGGAACGGCGATAGTAAGTGGGGTCGCCGCAGCCGGAAAGGTCGGGAACCGTGGGGACGGCCACGATTGTCTGGCTGGCCTCATTCCAGCCTACGAGCAGGTTCCCGATCTTCGATTTGCTCCCATGGACAAACCCGTAGTTGAAGCGGCTTACGTCTTCGGTATATCCGAAGATCAGCCTGTAACTGTCTCCGTCTTCTACGACCTGGTTGAACAGGGTGCGCATTTTCTTTGCGTTTGCATTACTCTTTTCCATGTCGATTTCGGGCCCCTTAAATAACTTGCTGAAAAATCCCATCTTTTTCCTCCTAAGTTTTTTTGTAAAAATAAAGCCAAATATTCGGATTTGTTTTTATTTTGCTTGAAAAGGAATCCGTCAGAATATGACATGCTATCCGGACGGATCGACTCCTTCCCTATGATCAGGACATGATAATCAGGACATGGGGGCTGCCCTCAGCTTCTCCAGGGCATCCGCAATGGCGTTGAGCTGGAAATCCACCGTTTCATCCGCGGCTTCGGGGACGAACAGGGGGAGCGTATGGGGAATCGCCTTGCACACCACTATCGCGGCCAGGCTCAAGTTCGTAAATAGACTGACCCTTGCCGGGGCTGCCTCAATCCCGAACGTCTCTAAGATTTCTTCGAAAAGACGGCGCTGCTTTTGGCGGAATACCTGATAGCTTTCCTCCGACAGGCGCTTGAAAATGAGCTGCTGTTCCTCGATGGTCAGGATAGCGATTCCGTTTTTCTCTCCATAGCAGCAGGTGTGGAGAAATTGCTTTACAGCGTCCCGCCAGCTTAGGGCAGGATCGGCCATGAGCTTTTTCGCATAGGCGATGAGCCTGGGCTGCTGCAGGTACAGGGTCTCGACAATCAAATCTTCTTTCGTGGCGAAAAAAGAATAGAAGAAAGTGCGGGAAATCCCTACTTTTTTATATATCTGCTCCACGGTGGTACGTTGTATGCCCTGTTTTGCCATCAGCTCCAGACCCGCTGTGACAAGTTCCGTCCTGATGCGTTCCCTGTCCTCCTCAGAGTAGGCTACCTTGGGCACTCCATCACTCCTTTCTTGAAATAAAAACAAATTCTGTAATTTGACTTTATTTTAGCATATCCGATAAGAGATTGCAAGAGGGAGATGCGGAATCATTTTCAATCATATTTGGAGGCGGCCGCGCCGTTTTCTTTTGGTGCGCGCAGGATGTCTTGGTGCGGGGAGCGCGGAGGTGCGGGCTTTTGGGGCTGCTTTCGTGATGCGTGGATATAGGACACAGGAGGCGGGTAAGTTTTTCCGGCTCCCGCATTGATTTGCAGGCGGGGCGGCGGTATAATGGAACTGTCAGCGGCATAAGCCGGATACGGCAGTAGCAGGCGGAGGACCGGCTGTTCCCGCAGGCGGCAGGGATTCGGCGGTATCGGCACATTGCGGTCGGCGGGGAGCCCGGCGGATGCCGGGAGGCGGCCGGAGATGTCTGAAAGGAGAAAATGGATGAAAGCATTTGACAATGCAAAAGGTCATCGATTTGCTGGAGAAGGGCGAGACGGACAGGGAGGTGGTTCAGGAGAAGCTGGACGAAGCGGTCTGCGCCATCAATGACCTGCAGGAGGAGTTCGAGGAGAACGACAGTGAGATAGAGACGACAGCTCGGGACTGCATCGGGGAAAGCGTAGGCTACATTCTGGCGTGGTTCGGCATTCCCATTGATGTGGAGGAAGCCATCCGGGAGCGGGACTGGTGAGGGAGGTATATTGAATGGAGCATCGGAATGGGGCTGGTGGGGAAAAACAGACCAGGACAGGATAATCCAGGTGCTCCAAGGGCTGAATCCGGAAGAGGCAGAGAGGGCGAAACAAAAACGAGAGGAACTGGCCGGTGTGCCGGGACGGGATTCAGGAGAAGGAAGTGAATGCTAGAAAAGCTGTTGACAATGCAAGAACAGTCAATTATATTTAAGTAAATCGTAAACCACTAATTTTGGAGGTGCGCTGATGTTTATAGGCAGGCAACAGGAATTGGATACACTCAATAAGCTATACCATTCCGGCAAGTTTGAATTTGCGGTTATCTACGGTCGCCGCCGGGTTGGCAAAACCGCCCTTATCAGCGAGAAGAGGATTGCTCCTGAGCTTTCATCCTATATGGGCGGCGTGTTTGAGGAAATCTGCAGGCAATGCCTTTGGAGACTGCTGCTTGACGGGAAATGCGCCGTGGATTTCTGTGACCTCGGC
>CAJTZD010000159.1 GCA_910584235.1 uncultured Acetatifactor sp. | reverse complement strand
TTCGCCTTATATGCTAGTAAGGCGAACTTTTTTATTGATTAATAAGTCCAATAGACCCGTCTGCTTACGAAAGAACATATCTTCTCAGCTTGCCGCTTCCCTCTGTCTTCAGCTTCCCATCCATGCAAAGTTCTCTCAGCAGTCGAAAAGCTTTTGTTGTTCCGGCCTGAGTCAGTTCCTCCACCTCTTTTCTGGTGACGGAACCTTTTTCGGCAGCGTAATCCAGAATCATCCTTTTTTCCTCATCAGGCATCCCTTTGGCAGCGATCTTTCCCTCATTATCATTGGGCAGCGTCACACGGAATACTCCTTTTGCCGTCTCAAATTCCGGTTGCCTTTTCTTTCCCGCATAGGCCCGCCTTATCTTCCCGATTCCCGTCCCGTAACTTTCAATCAGCCTCATCCGATAGAGCACTGACGCAAGGTTCGGATTTCTTGACTGAGACACTCCGAGGAAGATAGAATTCAGTTCAAGTCCGGAGACCAGTCCTCCGAGAGAAACAAACTCCATTCTATCGTCATATATATTGATGATCGTGCTTCCGCTGAATGAATAGTCCCTGTGTGTAAGGCAGTTCAGCCACGCTTCCCTTACCGCCTCCTCCGGGTAGTCCCTGATATCCGTACGGTCCAGCCCTGAAAAGACTGCCTTGGTTTTATTATTCATATCAATAAAACGATACACCTCTTCCATCTGCCTCAGAATAGAGCCGGAGAATTCCTGGCGGTCTCTGAAGACAGCCTTATCCGATCCCTGAAACAGTGCAACTTTCGTTGTGAATTCACACTGATCAGACAGTAGCAGCGCAAGATTCGTGTACAGGCCGTCTTCTCCGGTCAGCCGCAGCGTCCTCATCTGGGCTCTCCCATACTCAATATTTCTCCTGTCCATTTCCTCCTGCAGCGTTCGGAATGTGAGATCCTGTTTTAAACTCCGACAGGCTTCGAATGACCTGCCTGTATTTTGTATAATCATTTCCCTGATCCCTTCATCTGTCATGGGCTGGGATGAGCTTCCTTTTCTGACGTAAACACCGGAGGGTTTTAAACCTTTCTCCCTAATATAATAAGGGCGGTTGGTTCCCGTTGAGACTGTAATCTCCACAATATTTTTTCCTTCCGACTGGATTGCCTGAATTTCCACAAACGGCATGATATCCGGAGCAATTGCATCTTTCAAGGAGTTTGCGGTCTGAAGCATCACTTCATCCGGATTGTCGATACCGCATACACTCCCGTCTTTCTGAACCCCCACCAGAACGGTTCCTCCGTCCGTATTGGCAAAGGCAATCACTTCCTTGCGGATCTCGGGAACATATTCCTGCCTGAATTCTATGTTCTTGTTTTCAAATAAAATCATATCGGCCCTCCTTTCTTTCTCGTTTATTATACAAACGAAAGAACAAGAAAGCAAGACTCAGGCCGAGTTTAATTGCAATTAAAAGCTGCCGCACCACGACTTTTCAGTCACGCGTGCGGCAGCTCCCACTTCCCCTGTTTTCTTCCGGCCGGTCTCCTTTACTGCTCCATCTGCCTCCCGAGAAATCCGGCAGCGGATTGCAGGAGCTTTTGCTCCACTTCCCCCATCCGGCTCTTATTGTCATTCTGCAGCAGCACCACGCTGCCGATGATGTCCCCCTCGCAGAGGATGGGCGCAATGGCCTCGTGCTGGTACTCGTCCCCGCCCTCGTCGCAGACCGGGATGAAACTCCTGTCCCCCCTGGTGGCCATGATGGTCTCCCGGTTATGGATTTTTTCGTCCATCTGTCTGCTGACGGACTTGTTCACCATCTGTTTATAGCCTCCGGCCGCCGCAATGAACTGATCTCTGTCCGCGATCAGCGCCGCGTGACCGGAGACCTGGGCCAGGCTCTCCACATACTGCTTTGCAAAAGTGCTCATCTCCCCGATGGGAGAATACTTTTTCAGGATGACCTGCCCCTCTCTGTCCGTGAAGATTTCCAGCGGGTCCGATTCCCTGATGTGCAGGGTTCTTCGAATTTCCTTAGGTATGACTATTCTGCCTAAATCATCTATACGTCTCACTATTCCCGTTGCTTTCATAGATATCTTCCCTCCATTTATTCAGGCGTGTATCGCTTGTTGCGAATTCTTTATCCGACATGGAGTTAGTATCTGTAAAAAAAGGAATAATATGCATGTTACCCGGACCTAATCTTTTTCGTATCCGTTCCTTTTATAAAGTATCAAAAATACCAGAACGCTGACGGCAAGCTCCCCGAACAGCACCGCCATGTCCAGCGCGGACATCACATACTTCTCCCCGTTTGCCAGGCGCTCCGTCATGCCTGTCATGACCCCGGTGAACAGAAATCCCGAAATCTTGTGAAGCCCCTCGGACAGGTTCCCGAATACCGGTATCATCATGAACACCATCAGGAACGGATAGGAGATCAGATTGGCGTTCATCTGGTTCTTGGCGCAGAT
>CAJTZD010000158.1 GCA_910584235.1 uncultured Acetatifactor sp. | reverse complement strand
ACAAATCGTTAAGGAAAGAATCGAAGGTGGTGCAAACGAAAAAGCAGCTTTGATTTTTCGATAACTGCCCTTTCGTTTGCATCAGTTTCGATTTTTCCTGGTTGAACAAAGGCGCGTCCGGGCAGCCGCTGTATATGGGCTTTCAATTTTGACGCTCTTTGCAAAACAGTATGTTGGATACCTGTGCATATGGAGAGGAATTTTTAAAAATCATTTCCAGCGCACCACGAATAAGCCCCCATAGGAAGCTTTTTTTAAATATTCAGCTACTGGTATTCAACATAATAAGTGTGGCTCAGGTCTTATGCAATACCTGCCAGATGGCAGAGGAATGATGTTCCCTCCGCAGGATGAGCATTTGCAGACATCCTTGTTATAGAGCAGCTTGATAATGGCGGGCGCATCAAGATCCTTAAGCCTGGAAATGTATCTCTTACAGCCAAGCAGGTTGCGGCATAGTGTAATCTTCCTGTTTTTATTCCGGGAAGAAAGCAGACCGTAATGCCGGATCCGCACAAAACGCCTGGGAGGAACATGCATCAGAAACCTCCTGATGAATTCCTCCCCGGAAAGTGTGAGTTCCTTCCACTGCCCATGGTTTTTGTAATCCTTCACAGTAAACGTAACCGTGGAATCCGTCATACCCTTTATGCGGTAGTTGCTTATGGCAATCCTGTGGGTATATTTGCCAAGATATTTGATAACAGACTCCGCACCACGAAATGGCTTCTTGCAATAAGGAATCCATTCTTTGGCATAACACGCGTCCAAAAGCTGTTTGAAAGCATAATGATTTTTGTAAGGTTCCGCTGTTCCATAGAACTCCAGCTTTCCATCCGCCCATAGCTGTTTTAGCCCGGCAAGATACTTGCCCCGAAAAACCCTGGAAAGGACTTTGACAGGGAGAAAAAAATCCTCACCGTTATCCTTCCAGTGGTTCTTAGCATCCAGACCTCCGCCTAACACGATGGTGTGGATATGGGGATGGAAATTCATCGCGCTTCCCCAGGTATGGAGAATGCAGATATAACCTATGTCTGCCCCAAGGTATTTTTTATCTCTGGCAAGTTCGCTTAAAGTATCGGAGGCAGCATGATAAAGGGCCTTGTACAAAAGCTTCTGGTTGCTGTAAATGACGGGATTAAGTTCTTCCGGTACAGTGAAAACCACATGAAAGTATGGGGCGTCCAGTATATCCTCCCTGCGGGCATCCACCCATTTTTCCCTCGGGAACTCCTGACACATAGGACAACACCTGTCCCGGCAGGAATTATAATGGACGGAAATACAGCCGCAGTCCTCGCAGACGCTTACATTGACACCAAATGCGCCGGTTTTGCAGTTCATGATGTGATAAACTGCTTTCTGCTGTGCCGCAGACAGTTCATGGGTTTTCTCATAGTCAGGATAAAAGCGGTTAAACACATCCTGTATCGTGCAGTTTTCGCTCATGACCCACCGCCTTCCAAAACATCAAAAGGGCTGCGGATTCCAAGCAGCGTTTTGTTGCTTACATGCAGATATACATCTGTAGAGCGGGGATCGACATGGCCAAGAAGTGACTGGATATATTTGATATCCACCCCGCTTTCGAATAAGTGACTGGCAAAACTGTGACGGCAGGCGTGGGAAGACACGCGGCGTATTATGCCGGCCTTTTTAGCGCTTGCTTTGAAAAACTGGTTAACGCTTGAAATGTCGAGGTAATCCCCAGTCCATGAACTCGGGAAGAGAATGCCCTTTGGTCTGCCACACTGAAACCAGTATTCGGTAAGCAGGTCGAGATTCCTCTGGGAAAGGATCGTATATCTGTCGATGCGGCCTTTTGTTTCCCGGACATGAATGGTCATGTTAGTACGGGAAATATCATCATAGTGCAAATGGACAGCCTCAGATACACGCAGCCCGGAAGAATACATGGTAGCGATGATGGCCTTATGCTTAAGGTTATCAGTCGCTTCAATGACAGCATGGATCTCCTGTGGCGTAAGCACAGTTGGAAGATTCCGCTCACGCTTCATGGCAGGGACTTCCTCGTCATCCCAGGTAATCTTCAGGACTCTTTTGTAGAGAAACTTGATAGAGGAACGATAGTGATTATGAGTTTCAGGTGATCTGCCCTCCAGACGTTTCATGGTAAGAAAGGCATCTGCATCCTCAAGCGTGAGGTCAGTAACAGGCTTATTGGTGCAGCGCAGGAAATAGCTGACATCACTGCAATACAGTTGAATTGTCCGTTCTCTAAGGTTGCGTTTTTCCGCAGCATGGCGGATGGATTCAAAAATATCTTCGTACATAAAAACCTCCATGATAAGTAGTATTGAGTGTTTAAAGTGACGTCTACTTACCAGGGAGGTGCATTGGCATCATAATTCCGGTTGCGGAAGACACCAAAAAATGTTATTGTATTCATAGGCAGTGGAGGTCTCCGTATTTGATTGTTTTGTGTGGTAACTTAACAATACCGTATTGCGGAAGATTTTTCCACTGCTTTTATTTAGAGGAACGTAAAAACTGCGCCACAGCCCTGGCAGGCCATCGCGCAGCGATTTTGTTCAATCG
>CAJTZD010000157.1 GCA_910584235.1 uncultured Acetatifactor sp. | reverse complement strand
TTTCCTGTTGGGAATTTTCCATGTCTAACTTGTACTAATTATATTCTAACACCAAAGGGGAAATGTACCGGCTGTTCCATGAGGTAAATTCTCTGGCTGCCATTCTGGACGCAAATGTAGAAAATGAGAGAAAATCGAAACAGTTTTTGAAAAATACCATATCGGATATTTCCCATCAGCTGAAAACTCCTCTTGCGGCATTGAATATTTATAACGGACTTCTGCAGGGGGAAACGGAAGAACTGCCGCAAATTCAGGAGTTTGCGGCACTGTCAGAAAAAGAACTTGACCGGATCGAAACGCTGGTACAGAATCTGCTGAAGATTACGAAGCTGGATGCCGGTTCCATTGTATTTGAAAAGACCTCGGAAAATGTGGCGGATATGATGGGAGAAGTGGAACTGCACTTTGCATACCGTGCTAAGCAGGAAGAGAAGGAACTGGTGCTGACCGGGGATGAACATATTTCACTGCTTTGTGACCATGACTGGATGATAGAGGCAGTAGAAAATATTGTGAAAAATGCCTTTGACCACACAGAAAAGGGGAATTTTGTCTGGATTGAATGGAAAAAGTCTGCATCTGTAGTTCAGATTATCATAAAGGACAATGGGAGCGGCATCCAGCCGGAGGATTTGCACCATATATTCAAGAGGTTTTACCGGAGCCGTTTTTCTAAAGACAAGCAAGGCATTGGCCTTGGTCTTCCTCTCGCAAAAATGATTGTTGAATCGCACAATGGCACGATAGAAGTGGACAGTACGTTAGGAGCCGGAACAACTTTTACCCTGAGTTTTTTAATCCCTACAAAATTGTAGGCTTACAGTAATATTACAGTAAGGTTTGGATGGTATACTTTCATCGAATTAAAAATATGAGAAAGAGGTGCTTATAATATGGATTTATTAGAATAATACTTTCCCAATCTGCCGGACTATAGAGTACTGACAGACTGGGATGAATTCTTTCTAGGGCGACCACGTGGGCGCTTTGGCTTCTGCTCATACTGATCTTTGGGCTTGGGTTTACGGCCACGTTTCTTGGGTGCTGGCTTTGGTATCGGTTTTGACAGACCCAAGGCCTCAAGTTCCTCAAATACAATCTGCAGTGTGTGAACCCAGTATCCATCATCTGTTGCCGGTTCTTCCGGGGCATCTGTTCTACGCCAGGCTGATGATAGGTCATCCATCAGTTCTCCATAGGACATATGGTCAAATAATCCTGCCGTCCGCGCCTTTCGTATGATACGGCAGGTGGCAACTGTAGACAGGAAGTTCACAAACTCACCGCCGATGACGGAATAATCATTCTGCACATCGGTATGATCCAGGCATTCATCGCTTTTATACCGATTAAATACCAGTTCCAGAAGCCAGCGGTCCTCATAACAAAAGTATGCCGTTTTCGCATCTAAGTCCTGGTCGGATTCAAGAACGATTACACCAAAAACAGCTTGTTTCTTTGCGTATTTCTCTGGGAGAAAGGTATTTTTCTTCTGAGCGTTCGCAAGATAGGCTGCTTCTTCAGCTGATGCTTTTTTCGTATCCTTGAATGCATATAGGTATCGGCCTCCCTTGATCTGTTTCTTCTTATAAACTATATGAGCGGCAATGCCAGTCAGTACTCCTTCAAAGGAAAGCATATCATTATCCGATATGCGGGCATCATTACGTTTGATCGGCGTAAGGAAATGAAGATCCGGACGCTCCTGCAATTCTGCTTTGATTTTGCTTGGAGGGAATCCTTTGTCAGCAACAATGATCCCTTTGCGAATGTCATTATCACGGATAAACGCCGGATAGGAACTGGCATCAATACTGTTTCCCGGAAATACTTCGGCACAAACCGGTTCCATCCGCTCGATGTCATAAGCATATAGGACAGACACTTCACTGCAGCCCCTTACTCTTGCCTTACGGGAATAGGCAGAAAGATCATTGACCTTGCTGTTATCCTGTTTCAGCGTGCCATCAATCGCCACATGATGGTCGGCGGAAGTCGATTGAATACGTAACTGGTAGAACTGTTTGCGCCTGGAACCGTCCATCCCAATCCTTTGCAGAAGGTTTCCAATAGAATTCGGGGACATTGCTGCTCCGGGATAATCTTTGCAGACGAATGTCCTATGGTAATGTGTTGCCATCCGGTTTGCGGTAACAGCCGGCTTGATCACTTTAAGGGTCGCAATAGACATCATTGCATAAGCATCCGATGGATCGTACACAGCAAGGAGATCTGACACAAGGTCTTTCGTGACAGACTTAACAAGTGCGGAAGCGCCATAGGACAGCATATCCGGTTCTGCAGAAGTTCCTGCTTTCGACTCGTGGATTGGCACATATTTATGATCAATGATGTGACCGACCACCTTGCCGTTTCGCGGCTGGGGATTGCCACCGGGAACATATTTAGAAGAGGAACGTTGCCTGACAGCATAACGTTTGGGGCCATCCCGGCCGTTGTCATCCACTATGGTATTAACCGGTCTTGGAACTGCTCTGATATCAGCAGGTACGGGCATAAAAATCACTCCTTTATATAGTCCTATTATAACACATTAGGA
>CAJTZD010000156.1 GCA_910584235.1 uncultured Acetatifactor sp. | reverse complement strand
CCGATTCTCTCACAAAAAACCTCGCATTTGAACGATACGAATTGATAGCCCGAAAGAACTCACTCCCATTTAAAAAATTTCACCGCCGCGCCTGCACACAAAATGGTGACGATTCCCATAACCGCTGCCGGTACCCAGACAGATTCCGTATGCATCCCCAGAAAAGCCGCCTTCATAAGCTGTATCCCCTGTGCCAGCGGGAAAAGGGCAACGATTTTCTGCATCATCCCCGGCATCACCTCAAAGGGCAGCGTGGCCCCGGAAAAAATCAGCATGGGAAAGTACAAAAGGCAGGCGATCACACTGGCCATTTTTTCATTTTTCGCAATGCCGCCCACCATCATCCCGATGCTTAAGGTGGAAACCAGGGTAAGAAGCCAGCTTCCAAGGAATGCCGCCGGGCTGCCGGGAAGCCTTACGCCCCAGAACACAGCCGCCATGGGAAAGACCAGAGCCATAGAAACCGCGGCATACAGCACATAGATGGTAAATTCCACCCCCAGCAGCATAACCGGGCTGATGGGCGTCACCCGGAACCGTTTGAGGATTTTCCGTTCCCGGTATCCGGCTACCACCAGAGGCAGCCCCATCAGGCCCCCGGCGCAGATGGAGATGGTACAGACCGCGCTCATGGACTGCTCCAGGAACGTGTACTCCGCCCCCGGAAAGGCGGGCTTTGTCTGGTATATGAAACCAAGGATGACCAGTACCACAACCGGCATAATGACGGCAAAAATCACCATGTTCATATTCCGGATATTCAGCTTCAGTTCTGTTTTTAAAAGACTGAAAAATGTTCTCATGCCACAACCTCCTCGTCCGCAAATTTCAAATAGGCATCCTCCAGACGCTCACAGCCGCTCTGAGATTTCGCCTGCTCCACGGTGCCGTAAAAGACGGCCTCCCCTTTTCTCAGAATACAGATCTCATCGCAGAGGGCCTCCACCTCATCCATGAAATGGGAAGTGAGGAAGATGGTCAGCCCTTCACCCTTTAAATCCTCAAGAATCTTCCACACCGTCCGGCGCGCCCTTGCGTCCAGCCCTGTAGTCAGCTCGTCCAGGAACACAATCTCTGGGGTCGGTAGCAACGCCAGAACAATAAACAGCCGCTGGCGCTCCCCGCCGGAAAGACTTTTTACGGCATGACCTGTCTTATCCCCGATTCCGAAACGTTCACACAGCTTCCGCCAGTCTGCCGGCCTCTCATACAGGCAGGCGGTTTCCTCGCAAAGCTCGGATACCCTGATTTCCGGCTGGTAATCCCCTTCCTGAAACTGGACGCCCACTTTCTGAAATACAGCGCGCCGGTCCTTTTTGGCATCCCGCCCCAATACCAGGGCGGTTCCGCCATCGGCCTGTTCCGTTCCCAGGATGCATTCGATAGTGGTACTCTTTCCGGCGCCGTTTGCCCCCAACAGACCAAAGACCGTTCCGGACTTGACTGACAGATTCAAGCCCTTCAACACAGTTCTTCCCTGATAGCTTTTGGTAAGGCCCGTTGTTTTAACAGCCTCTTCTGTTTTCTTTCTCGTTTCGCTCATCTTATCCTCCTTTTCCGGTAACGGTATGCACCGCTACTGCTGCTTTTTAATTGCCCGAAGCTCGATGTATCCCCTCTCCCCTCTGGGCTCCAGCTGGATGCGGGGGCTTTCCTCGTCCCACTCGTATCCGATCACAGACGGGTCATAATGGTCGATGGCATATTGTACGGCAAGAATCGCCTGGGAATAATCTTCCTCCCGGAAAGGCTCCCCCTGGACCGCCAGATACTCGGCGGCAGGCAGGGAAATGACATCAAACCCCTCCGGGATTTCCCCATGGTAATCCGCCTCTGCCTCCACGCCCTGTACATAGGTGGAAGTGCCGGGCTTTTTATAGGCTCCCGGCAGCCACAGGCAGACCGGCTCCCCGCAGAGGGAATCCATGCTTTTTAATATTCCCCAGACCTCACAGCTCACTTCGTCACAGTATGCAAAATAATCTTCCGCTTTTATTCCTCGTTTGATGATGACCTTTCGCTCCGGTTTTTGGATCACCTGGATAAATACGCTCTGGAGATTTTTCATTTCCATATCCAAAACATCCTTTCTCAGTTCTCCGAATTTCACGCCGTATGGGATAAACAGGGCAATGGGCACCGGATCCTTCAGATATTCCCCCGGCCTGCAGCCGAATTCCCGGTAAAAGGCACGGATATACCCGTCCACACTGCCAAACCCGCAGTCAAAGGCCGCCTCCGTCACAAGGCACTGTCCCTCCTTCAGCCGCATGGCGGAGCGGGAAAGCCGGAGCCTGCGGATATATTCTGCCGGCGTCACCCCCAAAAGCTCCTTAAACAGCCGGTAGGAATGCCAGGGAGAAAACAGGGAGACGGCTGACAGCTGTGCCAGTGTGATATCCGCTTCCAGATGGGCTTCGATATAATCCTGCATCCTCTGGACCGCCGCTGTCTGTTCTTTCAAAATAAACCACCTCCTTCTTCCTTGGGCTTATTATTTTATAATGACCCCTGCTTTTTGTCTCGACTTTTTTTGCTGTTTTCGGATATCATCGAAGAATCCCAAGAAGGTGGCCGGGGTGAAACGCC
>CAJTZD010000155.1 GCA_910584235.1 uncultured Acetatifactor sp. | reverse complement strand
GTGATTATTTCGCGCCAGCGGATCCGGAGCGGAACGTAGTTCCGCTCCACTGATTTTCCTTAGCGAACCACCGGTTCGCCTTTGGGATCCACCCCGTAGGGTTATTTCCTGGGTTTTGCGAAATACTCTCTCATGTTCATGCTGCCCGTTTCTATCCAATAGGCGGTATGTGCATAGCGGTCCACTATGGCTTCCGCCTGGACACCCTCGCCAAGCCGCTTGATCCAGTCATCTTTCCGGTACTGGGTGCAGAAGATAGTAGAGGTGGAGTCAGAACGCCGCTCCATCAGTTCAAAGAGAAAGTACAGCTCACTGTCCGATATGTCTGAGACCAGCCATTCATCCAGGATGAGGAGCGGGATTTTTCCATACCGGTTCAGCAGCTTCTTCGGGCTGCCTATGATGGCGGCACAGTCACCGTATTCCATGAGCAGGTCAGGAAGGCGGATATAAAGGACCCTGAACTGGTTAAGGCATGCCTGTTTCCCCAGGGCACAGGCCAGATATGTCTTGCCTGATCCGGTAAATCCCTGCAGGACGATGCTCTGGTGGGCATCGATGTACTGGCAGCTGGACAGGTTCCCAAGAAGCTCCCTGTTCAGCCCCCGGCCTTCATACAGGATGCCCTGCATGTCCGCCTGCGGGAAGCGAAGTCTTGCAGACCTTATGAGCCTCTGGATCTTTGCGTTGTACTTTTCCTGATAGACATAATCCACCAGCCGCTGCATCCTGTCGTCAAACGGCAGCCCCAGTGTGGCTGGCTCAGCCTGCTGTGCCTCCAGCCCGGAGATGATTTCGCCAAGGTTCATTTCGCGCAGTTTGCGCCTGCTCTCATCATTGATCATTCCGGCCACCTCCATAGTAATCGCTGCCACGCAGGTACCCCATGGGTGTTTTTGCCCTGTCGGAGGCTTTCTTCTGTTCCATGTAGATTTCATCTTGATTGGCGGCCAGTATGGAGCTAAGATGGTGGTAGCGGGGCTTCTTAATCCCATTGGTTACTGCGAATTCACAGGCGGCTTCCAGGCGCGCTTCGGAGTACTTATTGCTCAACCGCAGAACAGCCAGGGCAGGATTGTAGCCCTGTTCTTTTATGGATACGCCCTCGAAGATCCGGCCAACCACTTCTGCCGTATATTTCCCGATGGCGCCCGCCCAGTTTTTGATGCGTACATCGTCCCATGGAGAGATACGGAACCTGTCCGGCATGTCCTCCTGGTGGGTGGAATACTGGTTCTTCCTGCCGGATGGGAAGCGGTTGTGGGTCGCGATGCGGGTGTTACCGCTGTAAATCTCCACGGTGCTGTCCGTGACTTTCAGGTCTACCGTTTTGCGGGCATACTGGTAAGGACAGGAATACCGGTTGTATTCAAACACCACATGGAAGTCAATGTTCACTTTCCTGCCGTATACCCATGTGGCAATCTCATAAGGAATGGAAGGCAGGGGATGGAGAAAAGGCTTTTCATCCAGGTAAGCTTCATAGCGGCTGCCTTCCCGTTTCTGGAAGCTGCTGTGGTTAAAGGCATCAAGTTTTCGGGATACGGCAGCCTTCAGCTCATCAAAGGAGCAGAACATTTCATTCCTGAGCCTGGCGATGACTGCGGTTGCAACCTTGCCGACAGTCCCCTCCACGGATGCTTTCTGTTTGGGCCTGCGGATTCCCGCAGGCATGATGGCTGTCTGGTAATGACTGCCAAGGGCTTCATAATCAGCCGTCAGGACGATCTCCCCTTCCCTGGGATGGGACACGACGCCTGTCTTCAGGTTGTCGCAGATGAGGCGTGTGGCCACACCGCCAAAGTACTGGTACATATGGACATGGGCGCGGATGAAGGAATCCATCTTCATGTCCCGGCAGGGCTCTACATAGGAATACTGGCTGTATGGCAGGGTCGCCACGAACAGATAGACTTTCACGGCTTCCCCTGTTGCCGTATCCACATATTCCATCACCGGGCCTGACCAGTCCACTTCGACTGCATCTCCCGGTTTATGCTCCAGATGGTTTGTCAGCCTGTTCACAATGGTATAGTCGCTGTATCCTTTGCAGTATTTCGTGTATCCCATGGGAATGCTGCCAGCCGCCCTGCACTGATCCTGGTATTCCTGCCAGAGGAGCTTCAGGGTGACGCCCACCCGTTTCAGTTCCTGATGCACATATCCGTAATCGGGCTGGGCATACATGGATTCCTGCACGAACTTGTCAGGATAGAACATGCGGTAAACCGAGTCTTCATCCATGTCTCTGACATCTTCGTAGGAGATGCCATTTTCATCTGCTTTGTGAAATACATCACCAACAGAGTTAACAGAAATGTGTCTTGTCCGGGCAATGGCGTTTCTTCCCATTCCACTGCCCCGAAGCTCCAGTATGAGCTTCACGCTGATTTTTTTGGCCATAATATTCGGCCTCCTTTCGTAGAATCGGAGACAATCTCTCCAAACATGATTCTACAGGAGACACTTACGAATCGTTAAGCACAGACCATAAATTTTGATTGGATCTATTCGTGTGACAGGTGGATCTATTCTGAATACTGGTTATAAACTGGATCCCCTCACCTGACTGGTGGATCTCAAATGAATATCGATAGCTCTCTCAGCGCGAAATATTCA
>CAJTZD010000154.1 GCA_910584235.1 uncultured Acetatifactor sp. | reverse complement strand
GAAGTTCCTTGACGGCCGGTTTCATGGATACCTGACCTGCGACGGTTACCAGGCAGTCGGATAAGGGATATAACTTATATAGGGTTTTGGGGCACTCGCAGCATGGAACCCCTTGTGCCGCAAGGATTTGCGCCACTTTCTGCACCACTTCCTTCATGTGCGGTTTTGAAACGCTACGGGACTGCCCTGAAACGCAGCCCTCCCCATCCATGATGGTGATCTGTTCGTCCTTTACTGCCTCTGTCTCCGGAAGGGACGGATCCTCCGGGATGTGTACGGGGACCTTGAATGTCATAGAAACCTCCTCTTTGTCAATCATTACGTCGCTGATGTTGAACATGGTGGATAAGTAGCTGCACAGGTAGATGACGCTGCCATGCCTGCCGGTGAAGGATACCAGCGAGAGGTATCCTTTGTCCTGCAGCTTGTTCAGGATGCGGCTGACCGTGGCTTTCGAGATGCCCCAGCGCAGTGCCAGGTCACTGAAGTTCGTCAGAGGGTTGCCGGTGGCGTTGCGGAAGTAGACCACAGGCCCCAGTTCCGAGCCCTGCACCTGGCCGTCGTTGTAGATGGCATGTACCCATAAATCCAGCACGATGTCCATCTCCGAGCATTTTCCCATGTTAATCAGCTCATGGACGGCTGCAACCGGGAAAAAGAAAAAGCCCACATCCTTCAGACATGGGTAGTTGTAGTCGAGAGCCGTATTGTGCTGTTTCCAGCCGTTGATGGTGAATTTGACAAGGCCGTTCCTGCCCAGTCTTGTGTAGGTGATGTAGTTCTGCCTCTGCAGGTAGTCCAGGATGGAGAGCGCCTGGTGCTGGAAGCGCGTGCGGAACCATTCCGCCAGCTCCGAAGTCCTGCAGATCCACTCGCCTGGCCCCACCAGGTAGGAGATACCCTCTATCCGGCGGTAGGAGGAGCGGAAGTTGGCGTAGGAGCAGAGCGTCATGTAATAAAAAAGATAGGAGCTTCCGTTGGTACGGATGTCCCTATCTTCCATAAGGCTGCGGAGGAACTCACGGTAGATGCGGCACCGTGGGTAGTCTACGATTTGTTTCACTTCTAATTGATAATCCATAGTAATCTCCTCTGAAATTGTGTTTTGTCTTGTACTGTAAATCCTATTGTGTTATGATTTAGAAGGAACATTAAAAAAGCGTTGCGAGGGGAGCGACCTCTCTTTCCTTGTATACTGAGCTTGCTAATAAAAAGGTAGCTTCCCACCATACGATTCTCTTCCTTGCTAATGGCCTGCTAATTGGAAGGACAGGAACAAAACAATATTAGCTGGAAGAAGTAACATTTGATGGAAAACTACCCTTAAAAAAGTTCAAACTGCAAGGAAACTAAGGACAACAGAGAGTTTGTTGGATTCTGTAAACTGCACCTTTTTAACTCCTAAGCGGAAGGCCAGCGGTTCGAATCCGCTCAGAAACGTTCGAGAGAGTAGTCAAGCCCTTGATTTACAAGGTGTTTGGCTATTTTCTTTTTCCCTGATTGGAGTAAAGAAATCAAATGAGAATATAAAACTTCGTGCTGCAGTGGAAGCTCATGAGAAATATTCCGTAGAGGATTTTAAAAAGTGGTTGATTAACTATCCTCCAAAGGTTCATAATGGAAAAATAGAAAAGAATGATTTATTCTGATAGTATGAGAATTTTCTAATATTTGAGTAAATACTGTCTGAAGATACGATAAAGGCGTGTACACGTTTTATTAATGACAGGCATAGAAGATTACCATATCGCCCATACAGAACCATAAAAGTACCTCATACAGCGTGTACACAAGTTTTAAAAGGAAGTTCATCATAAACAAACAGGAAAGGGAAAGAAAAATGGAAGAAATGAAAAAAATAGATGAAGTCCACAAAGCATATGAAATCTGCAAAGAGGTATTTTCTCCCACGGTGGGAATCATAGAGGCCGGTTCGGAGATTGAGGACAAAGAGGAGTATGAGTTTTATAAAATGGCGCATGAGTTCTTTTTCCAGAAAAGGCAGAAAGAACTGATTGCAAAGGGGATATACTGATGAAAAAAGTCTATACCCTGATTGCAGGAGTAAATGGAGCGGGAAAATCTACATTTTATAATTTGGGAACCATACTGCCCCGAGACCAGAAAAGAATCAATTCTGATGAAATCCTAAGAGAGAACAAGGGGGACTGGAAGAATTTGCGTGACCAGTCCAAATGAAAGAAGCGGTAAAAAGGATAAAAACGTATTTGCAGGAAGGCGTTTCGCTCAATCAGGAAACCACGTTGACAGGAAACAGTATTATCAATAATATCCGAAAAGCAAAGAATCTGGGATTTACTGTAAGAATGTACTATGTGGGACTGGAAAGCGCAGATTTGGCTGTGGCAAGGGTCGCTGACAGGGTAAGGGTCGGCGGTCATGGAATTGAGGAAAAGGATATACGAAAAAGGTATGAGAGTTCATTGCAAAATCTGAAAACAGCCATACAGTTATGTGACGAAGTTTATGTATATGATAACACTGTAAGTTTCCGACAGGTGGCTATCTTTAAGGACGGGGTAAAGATAACGGATACGGAAATGTGCGGTTGGTTAGAACATGCCCTTGCAGAATGAACAAATGTTTACTATACTGGTAATCTTGTAAGAGGGATTTCCTGATGTATGTACAAAT
>CAJTZD010000153.1 GCA_910584235.1 uncultured Acetatifactor sp. | reverse complement strand
ACGTTGACAAACGGGGTGCAGATCCTCCAAGGTGCGTCCAAACTTAATCCTGCCTGAAACTATTATAAATCAAGATAAGAAGCTAAAACAGTAGTGGAGCCAGCCCCCCTATTTTCATTACAGGCTGTGATAACCCTTCATGATTCGTTGACAATTCACATACGATTGAAGTGGCCATGAAGGACACTGTAATCCGTATTCATAACAATGCAGATCCTATTCTGCTCACAAGGACACTGCGCCTTATACAGGAGACATTATGTTAGGTGATATCTCCGGCCTCGAAAAGATTTACATTGTCTGCGGCTATACAGATATGCGCAAATCGATCGATGGTCTCTGTGCCATGATCGAAGACCAGCTTAAGATGGATCCGTTGTCCAGTGCTCTCTTCCTTTTCTGCGGAAGAAGACGGGACAGGATCAAAGCACTGTTCCGGGAGCCGGATGGCTTTGTCCTGATCTATAAACGGCTGTCTGTCCGGGGCGGCTATCAATGGCCAAGGAAGCAGTCGGAAGTCAGGAATCTTTCCTGGCGGGAGTTCGACTGGCTGATGTCAGGAATTGATATCGACCAGCCAAAAGCACTCAAAGCAGAGTAAAAAAGCATCTGGATCCCGGTAAAAATCCTGCACAGAAAAATGTCTGATTTCCTTATAAATTCAGCGTTTTTCAGCCCTTGTTTTCCTTTAGGAATGGCTGTATTTCTGGTATAATAAAGATATCAAATCCAAGGAGAGAACGATGGCTTCCAGTGCAAAAGACATCCAGCTGCGAGAGCTGAAGGACACCATAACACAGCTGAAAACAATGATCTCTGAGCAGACGGAACTGATCAGATCTCTCCGTCTTGTTATTGACGAAAAAACCAGCCACGAAAAAGCCCTTCAGGAACAGGTAGATTACCTGACCAAAAAGCTTTTCGGTTCCTCCAGCGAAAAAAGAACCGATGACATTCCAGGACAGCAGAACCTTTTTGATGAAGCGGAAGTGGAACAGGATCTTTCCCTGTTGGAAGAAGAGACCGTGATCCGGGAGCATACCCGCAAGAAGAAAGCAACCCATGAGGATCTTTTTAAAGGCCTGAAGGTTGAAAAAGCAGTCATCCCTCTTCCGGAAGAAGATCAGGTCTGCCCGGTCTGCGGTACGCAGATGGTTCTGATCGGCGAAGAGTATGTCCGCCGTGAGCTGGAATTCATCCCGGCCACATGCAAAGTGATCGAATACTACAGCCAGAGTTATGGATGTCCGTCTTGTAAGGAAGGATTGGGAGACACAGAAAAACCTGTGATCGTAAAGTCCCAAGTTCCGAAGGCCCTGGTAGGAAAAGGCCCGGCGACCGCATCTGCCGTTGCATGGACGATGTATCAGAAGTACGCCAACGGACTTCCCCTTTACCGTCAGGAGAAAGACTGGAAACAGTATGGCGCCCAGATCAGCAGGACGACACTTGCCAACTGGATTATCTATTGCTCCAGGAATTACTTTCAGCCAATGTATGATTATTTCCACCGGGAACTGCTGAAGCGCAGCTTCGCAATGGCAGATGAGACCCGGGTCCAGGTACTGAAGGAAGAAGAGCGCCGGGCACAGACGCAATCCTTCATGTGGCTGTTCCGCAGCGGCGAAGACGGCCTTCCTGCCATTATTTTATATGGCTATTCACCAACCAGGAGCGGCAGCCATGCAAAGGAGTTTTTGGAAGGCTATCATGGGTATCTGGAAACGGATGGTTATCAGGGTTACAACAGCCTGCCGGATATCAAGCGGTGTTCCTGCTGGGCACACATCCGCCGGTACTTTATTGACGCCGTTCCCAAAGGGAAACAGTATGATTACAGCCAGCCGGCAGTACAGGGAGTCCAGTACTGTAACCGCCTGTTTGCCATAGAGGATTCCATTCACAAAAAATATCCCGGTGATTATGAAAAACGTAAGCAGCTGCGTCTCGAGAAGGAAAAACCTGTTCTGGAGGCTTTCTGGTCGTGGCTTGAGCAGCAAAAGCCAGTCCGGAATACCCGCATGGATAAAGCGGTGAATTATGTCCTTAACCGGCGGGAAACAGCACAGACTTATCTGGAGGATGGCCGCTGCAGCTTCACGAACAATCTCAGCGAGAATGCGATCCGTCCATTTGCAGTCGGCCGCAAAAACTGGTTGTTCAGTGATTCTGTAGAAGGAGCCAATGCCAGCGCAGTGGTCTACACAATGGTTGAAATGGCAAAGGCGCACGACCTGAATGTTTACGGATATCTGAAATTTCTGCTGGATCATCGTCCAACGAAAGAGATGACCGATGATCAGCTGGCAGAGCTTGCACCCTGGAGTGAAAAACTTCAATCTATCAAAAATCGCATGTGAATTATAGTGAATTACTCCAACTCGCAAAGGGCTGGGAGTAATTTTATATCTGACCGCATTATTATTTGGCGCTTACTTTAATTTAGATATATAATATATTTCAAAAATATTTGCTTCTGCCTTTGTATTAAATTCTATCAACTTAATTTTACTGAAATCGCCTAAAACTCTTTGAACTGCTGAAACACAAGCCCTTGTTAATAAATCACTTGTACTTTTACCTATATACACAAGTATTCCATCATTATCGTATATAAAGTAGCACCCAATATTTGTTGACATGATAGGTCTTGTATAAGTGCAAATCATATCTTTAA
>CAJTZD010000152.1 GCA_910584235.1 uncultured Acetatifactor sp. | reverse complement strand
GATAAGCTATACTATACAAGAGAAATCTCTACAAACACTCTACATTTTCTAAATAAGTCCTGAAACTTTCTGAAAAGGATTCTTAAACCCCTACCAAAAAGGCGGCAGCCGCAATTCCCCCGCCGTCTATGCTGTTGACCAGTTTCAGTGTTCCCCCGTGTTTCTCACAGAGCATCCGGGAAATGAACAGTCCCAAGCCAAAATGTCCTCCCCCTTCCTTGTCCTCGCTGTAATAAGGGTCCGTGCCGTACCGAAGCGCCTTATGAGAAAATCCTGCCCCGTCATCCCGCACATAAATCAGAAATTCCTCCCCGCTTTGCACAAACGCAACGATAATCCCGTTTTGGGCATAACGGAGCGCATTGGATACCAGATTGTCAAAAACCTCCTCAATCAGCCCTCCGTCTGCAAAAAAATTTCCCTCTATCCCCTGCGCCTCTATCCTGCAGGTTTTCTTTTTCTCCACTGCAAGCTCCCTGGCTGCCGTTCCAAGACGCTGCACCAATATTGTGCCCTCCTGCCATGCTCCGGACACCTCTCTGGCCTCCTGCCTGTGGAGTAGTGTCATGGTTTTGGAAATCTCCAGAATCCGCTGTTCCTGATGATGCATTACAGCCAGCTTTTCCAGAAGCTTTTCTTCAGAAACCTTTCCCTTTGGCACATACTTCTCCAGAAATTCCGTACAGCCGGAAAGCACAGTGAGCGGCGTGCGGACATCATGGGCAAAGGCAGCATTGATCCGCCTCTGGCTCTCCTGCTCCATCCAACGGCTTCTCTTCTCCCTCACCAGCTTTCTGCGAAGCTGCTCAAAGCTTCGGCAGAGTCCTCCCATCTCGTCCCCGTCAAGATATGCGATCTCCTTTCCGTAATCTCCGGCCCCGATACAGCCAATGGCATCCTGTACCGCCTTCAGGGCAGGGTATATCTTTTTTTGCAAAAACATCCCTCCCGCCGCCGTGCAGCATACCGCCAGACAAGGGTACTGGCCATACCAATACCAAAACCAGAGAAAACCCATTGCCGCTGTTCCCTCGTGTGCGATCTCCCAGCTAAGAATAAAATTCTCCTGCAGGTTTTTCCCGGTAAACACCTTGAACCAACTCTCGCAGAGATTCTTGGACAGGATCCACAGCATCATCCCGGCCACGGCTCCTGCCGCCATATAAAAAAAGAGGCTCTTCGCTAGGGAAGCGTTCCTGAATTCCGCTCCCAGACGCGCAGCCTTCTTCCTCAGCCAATCCATCGATATCCCACCCCCCACACTGTCTCAATACACTCCTTCTCCCGGGCATTCCCCAGCTTTTTCCGGATGCGCCGGATATGCTCCGTAATGATGGACGCATCCGCCTCTCCTTCATATCCCCGGACATTCTCATAGATCCGCTCCCTGTCAAGCACCACGCCCTTATTGGTGTAGAGCAGCTCCGCAATGGCATATTCCGTCTTCGTAAGTCCCACGTCCCGGCCATCCACCAGGAAACGGCGCCCGGAAAAATCCACCGTCAGATTTTCCTCCGTCACAAGGGTCCGGCCGGTCCTCTCCTGTCTCCTGAAATGCGCCTCTATCCGGGCAAGCAATTCCTCCATGCCGAAAGGCTTCATGATATAATCATCTCCGCCCGCCTTCCATCCCATAATACGGTCGGCTTCTTCTGTTCTGGCAGATAAAAACAGAATAGGCGCATTGGTGCGCCCCCGGACAGCCTGACAGATCTGGTATCCGTCCATGTCCGGCAGGTTGATATCCAGAAGAATCAGATCCGGCTGCTTTTCTATCAGCAAAAGCGCTCTCTCTCCGTCTGCCGCCTGGTCAGTGGCATACCCTTCCATGGCTAAAGTCTCCGCCAGCAGCCTGCGGATCTCTTTCTCATCATCTACGATCAGAATCCGTTTCATTCCTCTTCTCCATTCCCTGTCAATTTCCTCTGAAACACTTTTCCGCATCCGTGAACCTGGGATAGACAAAATGCCGGATTCCCCGTTCTTTTGTCATGTCCCTGGCACCATAGCTGTACCGCACCGGCCCAATCATCCCGTAAGTGATTTTTTCCAGGCCGTCCCCTCTCATTGGCGTGGCAGTGACACCATAGATATACTTTGCCTTCACTTCCCGCAGGATGCCCACCATGGTATCCGAAGCGGCATGATGGCATTCATCTACAATTACCATCCCGTATTCCTGTAGCCTGGGATGGAAGTCTCCTTTTTTATATAAGGAGCCTGCCATGGCAATATCAATAATCCCTGTCATGGAGTCATGGGCTCCCTGTAGCTTACCGATGATACTTTTACGCTTTCTTGTCTGTCCTGATGCTGTCTGATATTCCGGCAGTTCTTCGTCAATCATCAGAAATTTCGCAAGAGCCTCCTGCCATTGTTCTATCAGAGAAGAGGATTCCAGCAGAACTAATGTGCTTAGTTTCCTTGCGGCAATCAGGTAACTACAGACCACCGTCTTTCCCAACGCTGTGGCGGCGCTCAAAATGCCCGTCTCATGCGCAAGCATCTTCTCAGCAGCCACCGCCTGCGTCTCCCTCAACTGGCCATTAAATTCCACCTTAATCTCGTTTCCACGTACCCTTTCATCCTCCGTTTCCCAAATATTTTTCTGCCCTTTAGAAAATTCTCTATGGAAAATGATACAGTATAGCAAACACTTAGCTGTTAATAAACTCATACAAAGCATCTGCCCCTTTTTCGAGTTC
>CAJTZD010000151.1 GCA_910584235.1 uncultured Acetatifactor sp. | reverse complement strand
CTGATAAACAGGTGGCTATTTTTGAAAGTCAAGGTACGGATGATTACCTACTTACCTTTCTCAAACAGGGGTGATGCGTTCTCCCGTTTTTCAGGGCTGCCGTTTTTCGGCAGAAGTACCATGATATGTGACAGGGGTCATCGCAATCCGCCCCACCACGGGGCGTCACTGCCACGGACGGAATCGCTCGGAGTATGCCTGGGAAAGAATCAATCCTTGACACATCGTCTTGGCGCGTCCTGGCGTGTCGCTTCCGGTCTCCCGGCCTGTCAACGTGTATCCGCCACACCCGTATGAAGTTTTCAATGTACGAGTGAAAGGATGGCTAAAAAATCCTTTCACCCAACGTCAAAAATATGGGGGTGTGACGAGTCATTCCATATAAATTTTTTATATTTTTATTTGGCATATTGAGCCCTTGCTTTGCCACCGTTCCCACAAGCCACAAAATGGCGCAAAAAAGCAGGGAAACATCCTGAGTCGTCAGTTATTTCCCTGCTTTATGTCTACGCTATAAAATTTTTGCCCTGCTTTTCAGCTTAGCTGATATACGGCTGTAGTTCTTTCCTGTCCCCCTCGGAAACATCCAGCATATCCATGGAGTGCTCTGCAGACCATCCGGCCTTTTCCATCAGATTTTTGATATTCTTCAGCAAAGTGGACATCCTGTCTTTCTCCGCTGCAATCCGGTCTTTCTCTGCTGTTTCTTTCGCTGCTTCCGCTGCTGCTTCCGCTGCAGCTTTCTCAGCTGCCCTCCGCTTCATTTCCTCTATGGCCAAACACACGTTCGTCTCCTCCTTATCTTTTTCCATCTCTATGTTTGCACCTATACAGGCATTCAGCACATCGACCTCTGCCCGCCCCAGATGCTGGAACCCTTCATCTGCCTCTACTACTTCCCCAAGCCTGTCGGCATCTTGCGAGTACTTGATGAACGACAGCACTTCCCTCAGGGATGTCCGGAATTTTCCAAAGTCACCATCCTTTATGGATGCCGGGGCGACCAGGTTTATCTTATAGTCTGGCACCAGCGCCAGGATCCTGGCATCCTGTTCCCCGAACATCTCATGGAGGGACATCGGCCCGTCCCATTCCTTAGCGAAAAAACAGAGCACCAGCGTCACTACCGGCAGCAGCCTGTCCTGCTTCATGAACCCTGACAGGTACTCGTCCCCATCGGCTCCCTTGTAATCGCCTGAACGCTTATGGGAAGCGGCAGCGTTGGACACCTGCTTCGCATACTGCAGGGCATCATATACCATGTTCCTTACCGGCATCGCATTGTGCACATGCGACTGGGCCTCCACTGCCAGGAGCAGGTACGCCGTGCGCCTGTCCATCATGGCAACCAATGACTTTATCACGTCCCTTGTCCTCTGTACCGGCTGCTTGGCCCCATCTTTCCCTCCATAGGGGACATCCACCTCCCGGGTGTCCAGTTCCTCCAGGCTGTCCGGATCTATGACCTGCTCGCCGCCGTAGATGTAGTAGTTGAACACGTCCGCAAAAATCCGGTTCTGCC
This sequence comes from uncultured Acetatifactor sp., assembly GCA_910584235.1. Lineage (GTDB taxonomy): Bacteria > Bacillota > Clostridia > Lachnospirales > Lachnospiraceae > Acetatifactor. Next base: position 1,187 of record CAJTZD010000151.1, on the reverse strand, counting down.
CCATGTATTTCGTTGTCACAGTATCTTTTAGGCCCATAGGCTCCACCCCCTATCATATGCTGTGCCGCTGGCATATATTCTTTCCTCTTGTAGATATCATATCATGGAGGCCGAATTTTTACAACCTCCATATCTCTTGGAATCATACTAAAACTGCCCTCCGCCTCCAGCGTTACATAAATATGGTGGACAGATCTTTTCAAAAAATCCATAATGGTAAGAAAACTAAGGAGAGCCTGTACGAATGAACAACTTAAATGAACAAATCACCGAATACCTTGCATATTGTGAATGCCGCAAGCATCTGGACCCTAAGACCCTGAAAGCATACCGCATCGACTTGAAGCAGTATGAGTTCTTCTGCTCTGGCTTTGCCGACCATACCTCCAGAATCACCGTTGACAGCTTCATCACAGAGTTGCATAGACAGTATAAGACCAAGACCATAAAGCGCAAGATTGCGAGTTTAAAGGCCTTTTTCCATCATATGGTGTACCGTGAGCAGCTTTCGGAGAATCCTTTCGCCAGGCTGGATATCCGTTTCCGGGAGGCCCAGCTCCTGCCAAAGACGATTCCTTTCCACTCCATCCAGGCTTTCCTTTCTGCCATGTATGCCTGCAAGGAACAGGCCGGCTCAGAATACCAGCTCCATTGCTGCATCCGGGATATTGCAGTAATCGAATTGCTGTTTGCTACAGGGATGCGCATATCTGAACTGTGTTCCTTGAAGCCGTCCGATGTAGACCTCACTGGCAATAATATCCTGATCTTTGGGAAAGGTGCCAAAGAGCGGATTTTACAGGTGGGCAACCCAGAAGTCATCTCTGCGCTGAATGTTTATCATGAAGCTTTTGCAGAGGATATTGCCGCCTGTGGGTATTTCTTCGTGAACCGGCTGCAGCGTAGGCTCTCAGACCAGTCTGTCCGCTTTATGATCAACCGATATGCAAAACTTGCCGACATCAGCCAGCACATTACCCCGCACATGTTCCGGCATTCTTTCGCCACCCTATTGTTGGAACAGGATGTGGATGTGCGGTACATCCAGAAGATGCTGGGGCATAGTTCTATCAGTACGACCGAAATCTATACGCATGTGTCGAATACAAAGCAGAAAGATATTTTGGTTCATCGGCATCCTCGGAATTTGATGTCGGTGAATGGAGGATAATTCCCGATTATCAATT
>CAJTZD010000150.1 GCA_910584235.1 uncultured Acetatifactor sp. | reverse complement strand
ACGGCATGGTTGTAGACTACTATGACCGGCTGGAAGACCTGGAACAGCGGGTTGACGGCCGCTTTTTCAAGTGCCATAGGAGCTATCTGGTGAATCTGGACTATGTGGGCGGGTGCCAGGACGGTCAGGTCCTGCTGCAGAATGGGGAGCGCATCCCGGTCTCCCGGCTGCGGGAGCGGGAACTGACTCAGGCCCTTTTGCGCCACATGAAAGAGAGGGGCGTCTAGCATGGATTATTTCGGCCTGATTGTGGACGGGATCAGCATTACCGGGCAGGGCGTGGCCCATATTTTCTTTGTCAGCCGCCTGACCGGAAAGGGGCGCAGGCTTTGGCATTTCGCCGCCTACTGCCTTGCCCTGTATGGGATCCAATGGCTGGCGCTGCGCCTGGGCGACAACGGCATCTTCTCCATCGCCGCGGGTATTCTGGGGCTCTATGCAATCAGCCGCTTTGGGCTTGGGAACCAGCGGCCCGTCTCCTGGCTGGCGGCGGTGCTGGCCTTTTATGTCTCTCAGCTCTCCTTTGGCATCCTCAACTCTGTGGAAGCGGTGTCCCTTCCCAGCTTTGTCGGAAGCCCGATGCTGTATATATTGCTTCTGGCGGCACAGGCCCTATATTTTGTGCTGTGCATTGGCTGTTACCGGGCCGTGCGGAAGCTCCTGGCCTGGACAGAGGGCAATCAGACGCCCTACATCGGCCTGCTGCTGTTTCCGAGCCTGTTTTTCTTTGCCGCGGAGCTGTATATCCTTCAGAGCGCCTACAGCTTTTTTGACCCCGGTTTTTCTCTGGAGGAGGTGGGAAAGCACAGTACGCTGCTGCTCCTGCAAGTCATGGGGCTGGCGGCGCTGCTGTGTACTCTCTATGCCTACCGCCAGCTCTGCCAGGGGTTTCAAGCCAAAGCGGAACTGCAATCCCTGACCCAGGCGGCGCAGGCACAGAAGGTCTATATCGCCGAGGCCAAAGCCCGCTATGAGCAGACGAGATCCTTCCGCCACGACATCAGGAACCACCTGTCCGTGCTGGACGGACTGCTCAAGAATAAAAAGCTGGAAGAGGGCCGGGAGTATCTGGAAAAGCTGAAGACTGTCTCGGAGGCCCTGTCTTTCCCGTACCAGACCGGCAACCCGGTGGTGGATATTCTGCTGGGGGAGAAGCTGGGGCTTGCCAAGGAGATCGAGGCGGAGGTGTCCCTGGTCCTGCCCAGTCCCTGCGGGATAGACGATTTTGACCTGTGCGTGCTTTTCGCCAATGTCCTGGACAACGCCATCACTGCCTGCCGCGCCCAGGACGGAGCCAAGTCCATCCGTATCAGCGGCAAGCGGCAGGGGGATTTCTATATGCTTACCTTTGAGAACACCTGTGCTGATAAGCCCATGCCCCCGGCGGGCACCGGGTTTTCCAACATCCGGGCGGTGGCGGAAAAGTATCACGGGGCGGTGCTGACGGAAAAGGCGGGGGGAAGGTTCTCGCTGAATGTGCTGCTGAATGCTTCAGTTATGTAGAGGTACGGAGATGAGTAAATACGACGCTTCATGGACCTATGTTCAAAAAGATGGGAGCCCGACCCTCAGATTGACCTTTGCGCAGATTCAGGAGATCGCGGGAGTTCCCATTGATCACTCGTTCCTGAGATACAAAAGGGAATTGACGGATTATGGGTATCAGGTGGGGAAAATTTCCATGAAGGAGCAAACGGTTATTTTTGGAGGACATGAGTATGGGCAAACGGAAAAGAATTTTGAAAATAATTTTTATTGTGATCTTTACAGTTCTGATATTGCTGCTGGCTGTATACGTCAATCACCGGCTCCGCTTAAATGCAGAAGCCGGACTGCGTTTGCCTTTGGGGCAGATGGTTGAGGTTGACGGCAGCAATATGAGTGTTTATGTGGAGGGGACCGGCGAAACAACGCTGGTTTTTATGTCCGGCGGGGGCACCTGTTCTCCTATATTGGATTTCAAGTCCCTCTATTCTCTTTTGAGTGACAAATATCGGATCGCGGTTGTAGAGAAATTCGGATACGGTTTCAGCGATGTTGTCGATAAGGACAGAGACATTGATTCCATACTGGAGGATACCAGAGCCGCTCTGGCCGCCGCGGGATCAAACGCGCCCTACGTCCTTTGTCCTCATTCCATGTCAGGGCTTGAGGCTCTTTATTGGGCGCAGAAATATCCGGACGAGGTGTCTGCAATTATTGGACTTGATATGGCGGTGCCGGAGTATTACGACAGCATGAACATCAATATGCCGCTGATGCGCGCGGCAGGCTGGGCGGCTCATATAGGCATCACCCGCTTGATTCCGGGCATTTCGGACAGTGACGCCATACAGCACGGCACATTGTCAGAGAATGAAAAGGAGATCTACAGAGCCGTTTTCTTCAGCCGGACCGCGACTGTGACCATGCTGAACGAAACGGAGCGGGTGAAGGAAAATGCTGAAAAAGTTAGCGGCATGGGGGCCCCGCAGCTTCCGATGCTCCTGTTTATTTCGGACGGCTCCGGCGGGACAGGCTTTGATAAAGAGACATGGAGAAAGATCCCGATCCGATACCTTTCACAAGTTGAAGGCGGGGAATATATCGAATTAGACTGCCCCCATTATGTTCACGATTATGAGTATAAAGCAATCAGTGAACGGATCATTGCGTTCCTGTTGGCACGATAAATCTTTTTTTGAAAAGGGTACGTAGTATACGGAAATAAACATAAAAGGGGAAATTGTGGCGATGAGATATACAAATAAGTCGAAACTCACGTTATGGGTTTCTGTCGTATATGGTTTATCGTTTATATGCTATGTGCCTACATTGCTGGAACAGAATGGAATTATCATTCCCAATGGATTATTGTACTTAAAATACTTATATGTGTGTATTCCCGCTATGGCTGCTATTTTT
>CAJTZD010000149.1 GCA_910584235.1 uncultured Acetatifactor sp. | reverse complement strand
TGTGCCAGTTCTTTGATAGAAATCTGTTCGTAATCCATTTCACAGATCATTTCTTCAAAGGTTTTACGGATGGAGTCCTTTGTCCTCTGAATCCGCAGGTCTACTTTTTTATCGGTTGCCATAATAAAACCTCCTGAAAAGCTGCACTGCATGGAGAGAAATTGCAATACTACTCTTGAAATTATATTTTATAGGGTTGTACCCGCTTGTATTATAATACATTCAAGTCAAAAAATCAACACGAGAGTATTATTGGCGTTTCAAGATGGAGGGAATCCGCATAGAGAACCCCTGGCATATTATGCCACATTTTTATCAGATGTGTGGCATAAACCACAGAAGCTGTCAGAATGGTGTGGAATCAGGAGTAGTTTTTAGATTATGATACATAGGAAATCAATGGAAACCTTTATTTTTACGGATACAGAAAGAAGATTCTTTCATGTGTTTAAAGGTAAAGGAAAAGGCATCGGAACATAGTTGCAGGATTAAAATTTCAGGAGGAAAAGATGGATATGGAAAAAATAGCAGACAGTCTTACCCTTCATAATGGGGTAAAAATTCCCGGTTTGGGTTTTGGCGTATGGCAGATTTCCCTTTTTCATACAGCAAAATGTGTAAAGACAGCAATCAAGGCAGGATACCGCAATATTGACACTGCGGAAGGATACATGAATGAAAAGGGCGTAGGGGAAGGCGTGCGTCAGGCTATGGATGAATATGGATTGAAACGGGAGGACATCTTTGTCAGCACGAAACTCTGGAATGATAACCGGGGCTATGACAAAGCAATGAAAGCCTTTGAGGTTTCTCTGAAAAAACTGGGACTGGAGTATTTGGATCTGTACCTGATCCACTGGCCGGCTGTGGCCAGATGGCATGATGACTGGCGCAAGATTAACTGGTCCACATGGAGGGCTTTTGAAGAGCTGTACCGTGATGGGCGGATCAAAGCCATCGGCGTCAGCAATTTCCTTGCCCATCATGTGCAGGCATTAACAGAGGACAGCGACATTAAGCCAATGGTAAATCAGATTGAATACCATCCCGGATTCGGGCAGGTAAAAAGTGCGGAGTATTGTCAGGCGAACGGTATTGTGGTGGAAGCATGGAGTCCTCTTGGAAGCGGCGGCGTCTTAAGGAATGGGGAGTTGAATCGGATTGCCGGAAAATACAAAAAGAGTGCGGCTCAGATTTGTATCCGATGGCTGCTGCAGAAAAACATTGTTCCTCTTCCAAAATCCACCCATGAAAAATATATCACGGAAAATGCGGATGTATTTGATTTTTCTCTATCTGAAGAAGATATGGCGGCCATTGACCGGATTCCTTACTGCGGGGGAATGATGTTCGATCCGGACAGCGCCAGGTCATAAATGGGGGTAACGGAAAATGAGGAGAACAGTGCTTGCTGTCGCTTTAGGGATGGGCCTGATGTCTGCCTTGTGTGCCTGCGGGAATAGGGAAAGTGAAGGAAACACCATGAAGATGATTGGGGCCGAGTCTGCTGAAGCGAACATAGGAAATCAAAGCGTGAGAAATTCCGGTCAGATCGATCAGACAGAACAGGAGGCGGCGATGGCGGCAGGATATGAAACTAGAGAGATCCATGTGGATAAGGAAGGAATGGATATATATGGAGTTGTTCATATTCCCTCCGGGACAGAAGGAAAGAGGCCCACAATCATTATGTCCCATGAACTGGGTGCGACTTTGGACAGGGTAAAAGGCTATGGGGAAGCGTTGGCGGAAGAAGGCTATGTGACCGTCTGCTTTGACTTCTGCGGCGGTGGCTGGGCAAGCCGGAGCGACGGGGAACTGCTGGATATGTCGGTTTTGACAGAAAAAGCAGATCTGGAAGCTGTTCTGGAAGAAGTGAAGCAGTGGGATTTTGTGGATACCGGTTCCATTTATCTGATGGGAAACAGCCAGGGAGGGCTTGTCACCGCGCTGACGGCAGCTGAGCATAAGGATGAAATTCGTGCGGTGATCCTGATCTATCCGGCGTTCTGTATTTATGATGATGTCCATGAAATGTTTGATTCGCCGGAGGAGATTCCCGAAACCCACAGCCTGTTGGGACTCAGGCTTGGAAACCGGTATTTTGTTGATATCTGGGATCAGGAACCCTATGAACGGATCAAAGAATATGGAAAAAATATTCTTCTGATACATGGTGACAAAGATTCTATTGTGCCGATTTCTTATTCTGACAAACTGGCGGAAACCATAGACCACGTGGAATACCATGTGATCCGGGGAGCAGACCACGGCTATCTGGGAGAAGATTTTGACTTGGCGGTTTCTTATATCAGGGATTTTTTGAAAGCAGAGCAGGCGGAAAAGTGAGGATGAAAAGATTCCGGTGGTCTAAAAGTCTGGCAGGGAAATATCAGAAGAAAATATAAAAAGATTCCGGAATTCTGAGCAGACGAGGAGGTAAGAAATGAAAACAAGACAGTTAGGAAATTTAACAGTATCAGAAGTGGGCATGGGCTGTATGGCGTTTTCCCATGGCTATGGGAAGATCCCGCCGGAGCAGTACAGCATAGAAGCCATCCAAAACGCATACCGGCACGGCTGTACGCTGTTTGATACAGCGGAGATCTACAGCCCGAACCTGGCAGGGATCGGACATAATGAACGCATAGTGGGGAAAGCCCTGAAAGATGTGCGTAAAGGTGTGGTGCTTGCAACAAAGCTGTTTTTAGGCAGTTCGGAAGTCAGGTCAGAGGGTTCTGTATACAGGGCAGTCCGCAGGCATTTGGAAGATTCCATGGACCGCCTCCAGGCGGATATGGTTGATCTCTATTACCTTCACAGAACAAGCGGCGGCGTAAGGATAGAGGATGTTGCTGAAGCAATGGGCCTGCTGATAGAAGATGGTCTGATCCGGGGATGGGGATTATCACAGGTAGATGTGGACATTATTGA
>CAJTZD010000148.1 GCA_910584235.1 uncultured Acetatifactor sp. | reverse complement strand
CTGATGCGTTTGTTGCGGTTCTTGACAGCAAGAATGAAATAAGAGCAGATAAACCGGAAGAATTACTTACTCTTTCATTAAAACAGTCAGAACACGAATTTGAACAATTAGAAGAAATGTCTGCGAGGGTGCTGGAAGCTAAGTTTTGGAGTTTACAGGAAATTCTGACAGAACATATGGAAAAATGCTTTCAGGAACATACTTTGGATTTTCAAGCTGACGTGGTTAAGGCAGCGGAAACGGATGACAGTAATGAATTAGGACAGACGCAGGAGGCGGAATTATCTGAGGATATGATGGCATTTGCTTTTACAATGGGTGAATAGGCGGTTCCGAATTTATATATTCGGTACTCATTTCCGAAAAGGGAGCTTACGGAAAGGTGCCGAAAAGTATTTATTCGGTACTGTCACCCAAAGCGAATGACGGCGGCTTTTTGCCGGAATGAGTAGTCTGACGGATGGTTTTTCCGACAGACTACGGATGCCGTTAGGCAGACGGTGTTTGCCAACGGCAAATACTACCCTCGGAGAGCGCCTTACTTCTGATGCGTATGCGTCAGAAGTAATAAGGCGTTACTTTTGACAAAAGTAACAAAACCGTAGCTAGCGGATATGCACAGAAAAGTTAGGAGGAAGGCAGGGAATGGCAGGAAGAACCATATCTTTTCCGAAAGGTGATGGAAGTCTGGCGCACAACAACAGGGAATTTATAGCAAATAATGTCTTTCCGGAAAGAACAGGCTGGAACAAAACATATATCAGGGAATCCATAGCAGATGCTTATGAAAAATGTTTTGGTGAGGCTGTCAGGGAATATAATGCAGGGCAGAAACGCAATGACAGAAAAATCAGTAATTATGTGAAAAAGATAGAAAATTCCGATAACGGGGAGAATGTGTTTTATGAAAATATTGTACAGCTTGGCACAAAGTACGATACGCCTGTTGTGGATGAAGATGGAAATCTGACAGAGGCGGCAAAAGAGGCAGTTGATTTGTTGGACGAGTATGCAAGAACTTTTCAGGAACGAAACCCTAATTTATATTTATTTAACTGTGTTCTGCATTTGGATGTTAAGTACAGTATAGTTTTAATCGTGTATGGTGTATATAGAGTAAGGGAAAAGCTGAAAATAGGAACTACATACACAAACAGAAAGAAAAATGTATATGACGTTAAATGTAAGAGAATTAGAAAAATCCTTAAGGCAGGGAGAGATTCTGGTTCTTTTTTTATACATTAAGGAAGGGGATGTTTCGATGGATTATATAGAACTGATTGAAGAAGTAAGAGCAGAACTGCTGCAGGTTGTGAATCAGAGGTGCGATGACATGATCCAGATGTATCAGCACAGAGAACCATACAGTCGTTCAGAGATCAGGAGCAGGGAATGCCGCCTGGGGAGGACTTTGCCGTCCATGCTGAAAGGGAAGAGGCCGGTCTCTGTAACATTTGCTTCTGGTGAGACCGTAGAAACACCCACATGGAAAAAAGCAGTCCAGACCATCCTGAAGCACTGCAACGGGCAGCTGGACATGCATGAAAGACTGATGCAGCTGAGAGGAAAGGTGTTCGGCAGGCAGCGGACGATATTGGGGAAGGATCCAGAAGGAATGGATGTACCAATCCAGATCGATAAGGATCTATATTTTGAAGCCAAGTTTGATACGGAGGCATTACTGACAATGATGGAGAAAAAAGTGTTGGAGCCTGTGGGCTATGATTTTTCCGGGATCGTTATCCAGTATACAGAAAAGAAACCGGCGATATCAGAAAGCCTGAAAAGTGTGCAGGACGAAGGCAGGGAAGAAGTGCCGGAAGAGGAACAGAGTGGAGGGATGACGCTGAGTTAGAGAAAAGGATATCTGTATACGAAGCAGAAGGAACTTCCATAACCGGAGGAATCCTTCTTTTTTATTGCCTGAACAAAATCCGTATATGAAGAGACAATAACAAGGAGGGAGAGAGGATGCATGAAATCAGAAGATGAACAGATGATCCATCAGATCATGGACACCGATACCATGGGCTACGCCTGTGTGTACGACAGCGCTAGCGGTAAAAGAGAAGAATACCTGGTTGCATTGACCACAGAGAAACTTGCCAATTTTATCGGAGAAAAGGGCGGGAAGGCCCGGCAGATCATCGTGACCGATGTTCTGGACCGCCTGGTGGCAGACAGCAGAATGGGGACAGCTGCCCGGATCAGAGACTGCATAGGGAGAACAATCAATTCCTGGAACCGATCCAGAGGGGAGAAAAAGAGACAGGGGAGATTCTGACCGTGAGCAGGGACGCGGCGGACGAATACTTTACAGCGGAAGAGGAAGCGGTCATCCTGGCAGAGTGCCGGATGCAGTAAAACAATGAAAGAAAGAGGAAAGAGATATGGGATGGATACTGGGTATTACAGTAGCAGTAGGGATTATTCTGGCCGGAATAGCCGGACTCGCATGCATAGCGGTGTACAAAGTCAGTGAATGCCAGAACGATTGAAAAGCTCCATCCATCATGGCGAACAGGAGCAGCTCAGAAAGAAAAGGAGCGTATCATGATCAGACAGATCGAAAAAGAGGAACTCCGAACGATGCATGACCGTGAGGGCCTGGTCCTCCAGGGCTGCGGCGGGGATTTAAAAGAGTGGATAGACGGGATCAACCAGATGCTGGAGCGGGAAGGGATCCTTCCCAAAGGAAAACGGCTTGATGATGTGGCGGTTTTCCGGAATGAGGGGATGACCAACCCAATGTCATTTAGATAAGGATAACATTGCAGTTAGGATTCTTTTTACAGCGAGTAAACATTTTGTTTATTCGCTGTTTTTCTATATCCAAAAGCATTCAACGTAATAAATTTGTACGACAAACAGACAGATGCTTTCATCTGCCTTAAAAATGGTATATACTAATAGAGGCTGTAAAAAATCCTGTGTCTATGGGTAAAAATCTTTGTTGATATGAATCA
>CAJTZD010000147.1 GCA_910584235.1 uncultured Acetatifactor sp. | reverse complement strand
GCTCCCAAACGGGATTACTTCTACCCTGAACCTGGAGTTTCCATTCCCGGCATCCCTCCATGTAGTTTCATAGGAACCCATGATCTTCACCGGGGCAACGCTTCTTTCAATCACAAACCCTTCCCTGTCTGAAAGTTTCAGCATAGCTGGAAAATACATATCCTTTTTTTCGATTTTTCTCCGTTCCCATGTTTCAAATAAATAGGTATTCTTTATGTTTTCAATTATCTTCTCCATAATCTTCCCCCTAAACAATTACCGGCAATGCCCGGGCACCATTTTCTAAATGGTAATCACAGGAACCTACGCCATTCGGCACTATAGGGCACAGGCACTCACGGTAAGAATCGTCACCTGCCTGTACGCCTTGAAGGCTTGTATGAACTTGTTCATCTGTATATTGTGAAAAACTCATCCCCACAGACAGCACGTACCCATATGTGGGTGTTTTTATTTTTAGGGACGCATCATACACCTTATGAACCGTATTATTCTTATCGTATTCTGTGCCGTCATGATGCATCGCTGTTTCATGATAAATAAAAGTGTTATAGTTTCCGGTTTCTGAATTTCCTATTGGTATAATGGGATTTAATAAAAAATTATTTCCCATACGTTCACAGCGTAAATTTCCCCCCATCATATTCGCAAGACCCACTACAATCGCAGCGCAGTCCGTGCAATTTACAGCATAAGTACACTCCATCGCATCTGACTGTTCCCTGTAAAACATATCAGATAAAAATTTGGTTAAAAAAAATTGCTTTTCTAAATAACTGACCTGCACATAATTACTCGCAGGGGTATATACCAGCTGTTTGTCTTCATTGACAGCCTGTGCTATCTTTTGGTATAATCCCTGCATATTTACTTCCCCCTGCACTTTGGGTATGATGTATTTCAATGCATCCGCCCAAATCGGTCTGCTTAGCCATTGACAGCAGGGCTGGGACAGTATAAAATACAGCTTGACATTGATTTTTTCTTCCAACGCAGCCGAATTGCTGCCTCTATATTTCCATGATATGTTTTCTTCAATTTCACTGACACAGGATGGCATATGATAGAATGCAAATTGAAAAACCAGCTTTATATTGATGGTTTGACGTGCCGGGACTAAAACACTCTTTTCATCCGACCTGCCATAAAAGGATGTGCCTTCTGCCCATATATGAACCGTAACATCTTCATTTCCTGCATTTGTCAATACAAATGCTGCCATGACTTCCAGCGGAATCCTTGCTCTGTTTAAAGTATAGACCGCCACAGCCTGAGAATCCATGCTGTCCCTTTTCCATTGCGATAACGATTCCGTTTCTTTCCCGTTTTTTATAACTCTATACGATTCTATTACAACCACCGCTTCTCCGCCTTTGTTATATGCCGACACCCCTCCCGCATTCACAATATTGTCAGACCTCTTTCCCATACCATCCAGTGGCAAATCAGAAAACTTTACCTCTGATAATGTCACGGAACACATCGTTTTATCTAAATCATCCCTGTCAGGATAAGATGCAATATGTATTCCTACCTGCACGACTAAAGCCGCCAACTGAACCGCTGCCGCTGCCCATCCGTAGCCCAACGCCCATGATGCAAACTTTGTGCATATTGTGATGACAGACCAGAAAGCTATGCCGGAAATCAGCAGTTTCAATATTTTCAGCAAAACATTTTCTTTATAGAAAAGTGTAAATAACTGAAGAAATGTGTCAACCGTAATATTTCCAAGTGCCATGCACTTCAAAGCATTCACCAATGCTACATTGCTGTAAAACATCTTGATAAGTTGTTTGATTGCATTACTCTTTGTCTTAATATGCAGACCAAAAACAGCAGCACAGACTCCACCTATAATCATCAAAACCAGTTCAACCCACCAGATCACTACCTCGGAAGCATCTTTTTCTGCTATCGTGCCAATCGTATACGCCTTTCCATTATGGCATCCTACAAAATATATGGTTTCCTCTTTGCTCCATGCCTTAACTCTGTATGGCATTTCGGAACTACAGTCAAGACCATTGGCTTCATAGTATGTTATCCATTGGTTCAGGCACATTTCATATATTTCAGATAATTCCGTTTCTGAAAGCTGTTCTTTTACAGACTGCCTCAGCGATATGACCTCAGAAGTTCCGCTAAGGGTATCGCTGACTTCCTCTTCCACTTTGGCATGATTGCCTAATGCGACACCATTATAAGTCACAGCATTGAAGCATCCATCATTGTCAATATCCAATGCAAACCCAAGTTCCTCGGCATCTGCATCCAATTCCTCATTGATATATGCCTGTACTTCCTCATCTGATAAGGCTCTTTCCCATACATCGCACTGGGAAATATACCCTGCAAAATAATCCTTTATGCTGTCTGTTACATCGTCACGTTTTGCGCCGACCAAAAACATTCTTCCAGTATCATACTCACAAGCAGGTAAAAGACCTTCCTTCTTGCAATCCACCTTTCCATCAATATACATCGTGGCTGTTTCCACATTAAAAACAACAGCGGCGTTGATCCATTTCCCCTGCCTGATTATGGATTTCGATACCACAGTATTCCACTCTTTGCCGTAAAAAGCGTGTGAAAAACAAAGATGAAAGCCATCTTCCATACGTTCCAGATAAAGGCTGATTCCACCCATATAATATTCTGTTAGATCAGAAAGGATACTGTAATATATGGACGTATCGCTTTCTCCAGTCACAAACTTAAAATGGACCTGAACAGAATACTGCTGTGTCCCATAATACCCCGGACGTACCTCCATCAGATCCTCTGCCTTCACTTCCAGATATGAATTACCCATAAGACATATGGCAGAGGTAAAGGACTTAATATAAGCATCTTTCAATGAAAGCAGTTTGCCGCTAATCTGCTCCCTAGCCGGATTTTGGGTAAAATCATACCACGCCAAAGGGATTTTGCTCAAATCCGTTTCATGTATAATTTCTTTCATGGTGTCTGCATCCAGACACTCACTGAATATACGGACATACCG
>CAJTZD010000146.1 GCA_910584235.1 uncultured Acetatifactor sp. | reverse complement strand
ATCAACCACCCTTCTTGGAATTCCTTATATTTGAATTATACAGGAAGCTCCTTTTTTTCTGCGCTTTCCGTTTCCTCCTCAAGCTCTGCGGTTTTTTGCTTTCCCGCGGCCCGGCTTCTTACAATTCTTCCAACAGCGCGTCTATCATCTTTTTCCAGCTCTCCTTGTCCCTGGCCCCTACCACTTCGCCCAGCACGCGGCCTTCCTCATCGACGAAAAAAGTGGTGGGCACGGCTGTTACATCCGTCAGGAGCGCATTGAACAGGGAAGCGTTGAGCAGCAGGTGGGTATAGTCCGCCCCGGTACGCTCTATCAGACTTTTTGCCACCTCTATAGCTTTCTCGACCTTGTCGGCATCCACCATTCCCTCTGTCATCTCAGGCACATCGCTGATGACGCCGATGAGGCGGAAGTCCCCTTCGTCATATTCCCCGGCCAGCTCTCCCAGTTCCGGCATCTCGCTCAGACAGGGATTGCAGTAGGTGGCCCACACATTGATCATGGTGAGCCTGGACTGGCCGAAGATGTCGGAGGTCACTGTATTCCCCTCCATGTCCTGTGCCTCAAAAACCACCGTGGGCTCCTGTTTCGTTTCCTCTGTGGACAAGGTCTCGTCCGTTTCGGAACCGACATTTTTTTCGGGCGCTGCGTCCCCGGAATCTTTCCCCGCGCATCCGCAGAGCAGCCCTGCCAAAATCAGACAAACTAGTAGTACAAACTTTTTCTTTACACTAAACATTTAGACACCTCGCTCCTTTTTTGCTTATCTCTCCCTCAGGCGGAATCTCTGAACGGAAAGCTTGAGTTCATCCGCCTGGGCATTCAGTTCTCTTGCAGATGCCGCCGACTTTTCAGCCGTGGCCGCGTTTGTCTGAACTACCTCGGAGATCTGCTCCATTCCCAATGTAAGCTGTTTCAGTGACTGGGACTGTTCCACCGCAGACCCTGCTATCCGCTCCACCATCTCAGCCGATTTTTCGGCGCTGGAGATAACGGCTGCAAGCGCCTGTGTTGTATCCGAGGACAGAGAGGCCCCGTATGCCACCAGCTCCATAGAGCTTTCAATCAGCTGGGTAATGTCATGGGCAGATACGGAGCTCTTATTGGCCAGGCTCTGGACTTCATCCGCCACAACGGAAAAACTCTTTCCCGCCTCTCCGGCACGGGCTGCCTCCACAGATGCGTTCAGCGCCAGAATCTTGGTCTGGAAAGCGATGTCCTCTATGGTCTTGATAATTCCGCCGATCTGCTGGGAAGATTTCGAGATATTGTCCATCGCCGCTGTAAGAGCCTCCATTTTCTGGTCGCATACCTGCAGCTGCGCGGCCGCTTCCTCCGAAGCTTTTCTGGCACTGTCCGCGTCTTCCGACGTATGGTCCACCTGCCTGGAAATGTCCTGAACACTTGCGGACAATTCCTGGACAGCGGCCGCCTGCTCCACACTGCCGCTGGAAAGCGTCTGCGCGTCCGACGCCATCTGTTCCGATTCCGCGGAAACCCGCTCTGCCGTAAGGTTGATCCGGGAAAGCGCACCGTTGAGTGCGTTCAGAATCTGTCTCATCGCCGCCTGAATAGGCGCAAACTCTCCTAAATAATCATTTCCCACAGTCAGGTTCATATTTCCCTGAGCCATCTGGGCCAGTATGTAATCAATATCCTGAATATATTTCTTAAGTTCCCGCCTGGTCTCATGGATGGAATCTACCAGCATTCCGATTTCCGAAGTATTGGCCTCCAGTGAAAACCGCGCCGAAAGGTTTCCCCTGGATATCTCCCCCATCTGATTCTTCACCGCGATCACAGGGCCCATGATCTGAACTCTGGTCACGACGATATTCAATACTGTGACAATGCCTACCATGGCCAGCGCAAAAATCATGGTAAACTCAATATAATCCGCACGCTTCTCCAGGACCTCGATCTGTTCCAGGGACCTGACGTCCAGTGCATCCAGAAATGCTTCCTTGAGCTCATTGATCTTTGCTATGGAAGCGCTGTACTCTGTGCCGTACACGTACTCAATGGCCTTTTCGCGCTCTCCCGCCTGGACCTCTTTCATGGCCTCATCCTCCAGCGGCACCAGCTCATTGGATAGAGCGGACATCTGATCGATCATATCCTGTTCCCCGGCAGTAATGCCGATCTCCTGTAGAGCTGCCACACCCTTGTCCCTGTTTTTCAGCTCATTGACCTCTCTCCAATAATTGTCATAATGCTCCTGCATGCCGGTGGCGGCAAAAGCCCTGACTTCGTTGGTCAGATAGGCCGATCCGTTCATGAACCGGTTCGCGTTATAGGTTAGCTCGAACCGCTCTTCGTTCGCCTTGTTCAGTTCCTTGCTGACCCCGCTGTAGGAAAACAGGGAAAATACCAGGAACAGCAGCGTCAGAATGGAGATACCGTTCAGGATCAGCATCAGCGTGGATTGCTTCATTGCTCGTTTCATAACATGCTCCTCTCAGCGCATTGTAAAATGCTTAAAAACGGATTTTAAGGTAGTACCTTTAGTCTACACAATAAATGGGAAAACTGCAACACCCTATCCCCTTAATCTTCCGAAATATTGAAATAAAGGGGCTGTCGGGAAATGCCAGATTTTAAGCATTTGAGCCCCTGACAGAAACATTCCCACAAAAATCAGTGTTCCATGGACACTGCATTCTTGTGGGAATGTTTTTATTAGACACCCTTTTCTTCGCCGCCATATTTGAAAGCAGCACAAATAGGCCTCCGGCCTATGCAGGGCGCATTTTCCCATTGGGTTTTGGAATGTAAACCTCTTAAATTTCTTTTAGGTTAATCCTGCATCTGGCAAGTCCTATGTACTAAATCAATTGCTTTCCAAAACTGTATTCTGGCGAATCAGTTTCAACACCCGCGTTGCACTGCGCCTTAAATCTGAAACGGACACTTTTCCATCCTCTATACCTCTAAGCAGTGCCTCTCTCTGGTCAGGTCTTCCAGGCATGACCGGAGCAGGGCATTATGTCAGGGGAACCGTAGAATAAATGCGGCGGCACTTCGCCGCTTTTATTCTGCGAAAGTCCCTTGACATATGCTCATGTACGGTAAAGAAGCAAGCAACCGAAAACAAGAGATAGACCGCCAG
>CAJTZD010000145.1 GCA_910584235.1 uncultured Acetatifactor sp. | reverse complement strand
AATCTTCTTTTTAAATTCGGGTGTGTAGTTTTGTGACATAATGAGTACCTCTTTCTTGTGATTTTTATTATATCTCATTAGCCACTTCCGTTACAACTTTATTATAGCACTTCAAAGCAAATGATGGAGCCATATGAAAAAATATGAGCTGCTGACTGCCGGCCTGCTTGTTCTACTGGCCTTTTTGCTGTCCAATATCTACGCAGAGAACAGAAATGTGATTATGGAAACTTTTAATGTGGGTTCAACAACAAAGGAAGAGATTACAGACGAACTGGTCATAGCATTGTTCATTGAAGAGATTACAGATGAGGTCAAGGATTTCTATTCAAACTATTATTCAGGAGAAATAGAAGTCTATAACTATGAAGTGGCCATTGTGGATATTGGAAAGGAAGAGCCGGGGGCTGTTTCCGTGAAATTCGGTGTCACGCCACAGATAGGTGCACATAATCCATTGAGATACGATGAACTGACTTATATTGTTGGGCCAGGTGGTGACAGAAGCCTGATAGACTATGAGCATCTAAAGAACTATGAAGTCCAGGAACGGTTTCGGGGATATATCGTCAAACCATTGGGATAGGGAATGTCCATAAGTGATTAAGCTGGTCAGAGGTGGCATAAGGATAAGATAGCCCGAAGGACGGTATAGATTAAGGAGAACAGGAAAACAGGTGAAAGTCATTACGGTGACAATGGAATAAAATGAATATAGGGAAATAAGGCAGGCTGTATATCTGAACAATCAGGTATACGGCCTGCCTTTTTCATGGGAGGTGGGATTGATTTGAAAATGGTATACCTTGCATCCCCTTTAAGAGGGGACTATGAGGGGAATATCAAGAAGGCCGTGGAATACAGCAGGCTTGTCAGCGAGTGTGGGCTGCTGCCGCTGGCGCCCCACATCATCTTCAGCCAGTGGTGCAACGACACCATCCCGGAGCAGAGGGAGCAGGGGCTGAAGCTGGGGCTCTCCCTGCTGGAAAAGTGCGATGAGATGTGGGTGATGGGAAAGGAGGTCAGCCGGGGGATGCAGGGGGAGATTGATTTTGCAGGGGAACACGGTATCCGGACTTATTTTGTCCCCTATCCCACGCTGAAAGAGTATTATCCCATCAGCACAGACGAAATCCCGCTCTTAGACGGGCAGGACTGCAGGGAGGGAAGCCGGGGAGAGAACTACATGGACAGGCTGGTGGTGCTGAGGCTTGAGAGCCTGAAACCGGAATACCGCAATGCCCGCAACCAGCTGTGGATTGCCTCCCATGGCCCCGGCTGTAAGGGAAAAGGGGGAAGCTTCAGCGATACCGTCCATCTGTACCATCCCATTGACAAAGACCGTATGGCGGTGTCGAGAACGGAGTTGCTGGGCATCCCCAAAGAGGAAACCGTGGAGATGCTGAAAAACGCCTACCCGGAGTTTGCCAGCGGGATTGCCGAACATGGACAGGAGGAAGAAGAGGGACTGTGCCAATGAAGAAAAAAGAGAAGCTGATCTTAAGCGTCATCCTGCTGGCAGTGGGAACCATTCTGAACCTGTTCTTTACAGCGGCCCTGCATGGGCTGATGTCCAGGAGGTACGATACGCTGAGGCTGGTCCCGCCAAGCCAGTGCCTGTCGGGGCTGTTTACGGAACGCCAGCAGATGCTCCTGTTCCTTTCCTTTGAGGGGTTCCTGGCACTGTGCTGTATCCTCTTCTGGGTGTAGAACAGCCGAAGCTATCAGAGCGAGCTTGTGAGGGTTGCCGGAGATATCTATACCCCGGCCCCGTCCGGGCAGTACCAGCATGGTTCATCACGGTGGCTGAAAAAGGAGGAGAGGGACGGGGTATTTGCGACCCAGGTGATTGACCCGCATAACGAAGTAATCCGGATGCTTCTGGATACAGGCTATGAGAACCTGCCGTTTCTGGAAAAGGAAAACAGCACAGGAAATAATGCGGAGGATACCGGACAGGAGAAAACAGGGAGCGTGCCGGAGGACAGAACGGCAGCTCCCAATATTCTTTCGTCCGTTCCTATAAATCCATCAAGGGCAAAGGAGGATGAAGATTTTGAAACGGTAGAGTATGTGGTCTCCCCTGCTGGTACAGGCAGACAGGAGGCCGGAAAGGAGACAGTAAAGCCGCCGTCTGGAGGGGAGACAGCGGAAAAGGAAAAGACGGGAAAGGAAAAGGCAGAAAAGGAAAGGGAAGTGGGGGCAGGTTCCGGTGACAGGGGAGCCGACCCCTATAGACTCTTCCCCAAAGGCGGCATCGTGGTGGGGATGGAGAAGATGGGGAACCGGGAGAAGCTGTACCTGATTGGGGACGACACCCACACCCTGACCATCGGCGCCACCCGCTCCGGCAAGACCCGTTGCCTGGTTATCCAGTCCATCTGCTCCATAGCACTGTCCGGGGAGAGCCTGGTCATCAGCGATCCCAAGGCGGAGCTGTACCATTATACGGCGGACTATCTGAAAAAGCTGGGCTACGAAGTCATCTGCCTGGATTTCAAGAACCCGGAGAAGAGTACCCGTTACAACCTGCTCCAGCCAGTGATTGACGCCATTAACGAGGACGATATGGAGCGGGCGGAGATGTACGCCTGGGATATCACCAACATCCTGGTGGGGGACAACACGTCCAACGAGAAAATTTGGGAGAACGGGGAAAAGTCCACCATAGCGGCAGCCATCCTCTGTGTGGTGGCGGATAACCGGAAACGGCCGGAATACCAGAACCTGACCAACGTGTACTGGTTCATTGCAGAAATGAGCAAGTCCGTGGGGGGAAAGACACCCATGAGCGAGTACATGAAGAAACTCCCGGCCAAACACCCGGCACGGGCGCTGATGTCCATTGCGGAGGTGGTGCCCAGCCGCACCAAGGGCAGCTTTGACACGTCCGCCCTGACTACCCTGCGCCTGTTCACCAGCCGATCCGTCTATGCCATCACCCATAGGAGCGATTACAACATAGCGGACATCGGCAGGAAAAAGCAGGCATTATTCCTAATCCTGCCGGATGAAAAGACCACATACTACCCCACTGCCAGCCTGATGGTGTCCCAATTATATGAGCTGCTGGTGCGTCAGTCTGATCTGCGGGGAGGCAGGCTGGAAAACAGGGTGAACTTTGTTCTATTATAGGAAAGTTCTCCGAATAACGACGAAAACGTAATAAAAACCCGCCAAAA
>CAJTZD010000144.1 GCA_910584235.1 uncultured Acetatifactor sp. | reverse complement strand
TACAAGGCTGTCCTTTCTCTCTGCCCTGAATATGATACTTCACTTAGGTATTTTACCATACCGTATCCCATTTTAAAAGCCCCTTTTCGTGGGGAGGGAGATTTTATGCCCTTTTGCACCCTGTAAGTTCTACAATGCTTTCATACTTCATTTGCATCCAGCAATCGTATATATTGTGCCTCTTGGTATAAATCTCTCCATATTCCTGAGGGCGATAATGCACAATGACATGTCAGTACTGAATATATGGCTTCTAACAGGCATATTATTTCTTTAAAGGTAAGCGCTTAATTGGTTCTTTCCACCATTAGTTGAATTCAACGTGAAAAAGTTCATGGAACAGTACTTTGGCTTTTAACAGTTCAAAGCTGTTCCTACCATACATAATCCGTTTTATTACCTTGATTTTATTCACACTTCCCTCTGCTAAGCCATTGTTATATGGATAGATAATTCCATTTTTGATAGCTGTCGAATCTTTCAATATCCCCTCCACGAGCGACTGCAGTTCAGATATATCGTGCTTCTTGGCAGACTCTATCCATGCGTCCAACTTCTCAGGTTTTTTGGAGAATATTGCAGTGGAATTCTTTTACTAGGGAATAAATATCGCTTAGCAATGGATATGTCTCCACTGCCTGCTTATACTGGCCGACAGTGGAGACATCTTCCAGCTTCTTATAGATCAGCTGGCAGAGGGATTTCCTTTGGATGAATTCAGACTGGGGCTTATCCTGTTCCTCCTGCTCCCGCATCCGTGACCTTTCCTTTTGCATGAACATCCTAAGGGATGCAACGCTTCCCGTATATCCTTTTTCACAAAGAGTCTTATGGATCTGGGGATATGTAAGCCCTTGGCTCCGGAGATCTATGACATCTTTCTCGTAGGGGGCCAGCTTGCCAGGGATCCGTGCATTATAATGGCCATCTGTAACGCGATAGCCAGGGTTCAGATAATTTTGTATAGTTTTACATGTATGGTGCATCATAGCTGAAATCTGCTCAATCGGATACCCATCCCGCGCCAGCTTTCTGGCTTCATCCACTTCCCACTGCTTCTGCTGTAGTGCCAGCTGGTGCTGCCTTTCCCGGGAGATTGCCCTGTCCTCCGGAATCTCAGCCTCCGGAATGACAAGATATTTTCGGATGGTTGCGGGAGACGAATGCAATAACAGTGCGATGTCGGATACCGTCAGGCCCTCTTTCCGCTTCTTATGGGCAAACTTGATCCGGAGTGGCCTGTTTGCAGTATTGTACAGCGCCGCCATCTCCTCCGAGACTGCTTCAGCTAACGGAATCTCTACTCTGGCGGGAAATTCCCTGATGATATATTTGTTTATAGCATCTGAAAGTCCCTTTATTAGATGGAAACGGTCACTGATCTGTACTGCCTTTGGATGCGGAATCCGTTGCGACTGACGAATAAGCGATGCCCCATCTCTGGATACGACCTGGATGTTTGGAAATGTTGCGAGCCATCTGCTGACATCAGCGGTCTCTCTAGAGGGAATCATGTCGATTATCCTGTGGCTCTCAAGATCAACCATCACTGTCCCATAGGAGAACCTTTTACGAAGAGCGAAATCATCCACACAGACCTTTCTTACGCAAGCTTTATCCACAATGGACGGCATTTTTTTAAGCAGGCTGCAGATGCTGCTCTTGCACACAACGACATTTTCGCATTTCAAAAGCCTTGAGGCATTCAATGAACTCAACTGTGTCGAAGTATGGATAATATTCTTGACCAGCCGGTCTGTCTTTTTTGCCTTTTGGGCAGCAAAGGGATGTCTCTCAGCAAACGTTTTATGCGGGCAGTCTGGATTATAACAGAAGAATTTTCGTGTATCCACTAATAAGACGACCTGCTTATCCTGGATTGGCAGATCCTGAATCTCCCTCTGATATGTTGAATGGACATGCATGCTTTTGAGCCGCAGAATGGACATACCAGCTCTTCTTTTCTGGATCGTATATGAAAAACAGTCACCGTATCTTTAATGCGGTATTGTACTAATTCGTAATCCTGATTGAGCAATTTTATGAATTCGTCCATATGGCATTCACTTCCTTTTACCTGAATAATCCGGGTGGCTTTGAGCCACCTGTCCAGTCGAGGTGAGCCACCGTTCCGTTTTTGAGTGAGCCACTATTCCGGCATCATTGAGCCACACTCTTGATCTGATTAGAATGAATGTATGCGCAGAAATGCGTAAATTCATTTTAAGGAGGGTCAAGATTATGACCAAGTATCGAGAAATCCTAAGATTGAAGGGCTTAGGATTCAGCGAGCGGAACATCGCACTATCTGTTCCATGTTCGCGCAACACCGTCTCCAAGGTGCTTAAATGCACTGAGGAACGCGGGATTTCATGGCCGCTTTCAGAAAGCACGACCGATGGGGATTTAGAAAAGCTGTTATCTCCATCCACACCAGCGGTCACTTCAAAGCGGATGCCTGATTTTGCCTACATCCGCAAGGAGCTCCTAAAGAACGGTGTTTCCAAGAAGCTCCTGTGGACGGAATACATGGAGGACTGCCGCCAGGCCGGTGACGAGCCGCTCATGTATTCGCAGTTCTGCTATTACATCCAGCAGGACGAAAATATTCATAATTCGCTTCATATCTAGTTCTCAGATTCGCAAAAGCTACATTTCAACCTCTCACCTTGTGTGGCTTTTGGTGTACCTGATTGCTCCAAAGTCTGATATTGGAAGAATAGGAATCAAATGGGCACAACTTCAAATGATGAACACGGGGTAGAACTGATCACACAGTGCAGAACCAGCGGTCTTACTGACCACCAATGGTGCATGTAGAATGGAATTCCTGTCAGCGCCTTTTATTATCATATCCGGACACTACGTAAAAAGGCTTGTGAGATTCCGGAAGCGGCAGATGCTGTCCGGGTTAAATCGAAAAGTTAAAGTTGGAGTATTTTTCTTTAACTCAAGAAGTACGATATACCTGAATTACATTCATTCGCGGAGGGTATATTGAAAGCTTCAACAGCCATCAAGAATGGAATTATCTATCCTTATAACAATGGCTTGGCAGAGAGATGCGTGAAGAAAATCAAGGTAATAAAACGGATTATGTATGGCAAGAACAGCTTTGAACTGTTAATAGCCAAAGAGGCTGTAAATTTTTCTGTGTCTATGGAGGAAAAATCCTTCCGATAAGATTCAGTATAAGTTTCCCAATCTGCCGTACTATAGAGGTGCAGCAGATCAGGTGTTTTT
>CAJTZD010000143.1 GCA_910584235.1 uncultured Acetatifactor sp. | reverse complement strand
CCTTTGGAGACTGCTGCTTGACGGGAAATGCGCCGTGGATTTCTGTGACCTCGGCCGCTGGTGGGGGACGAACCCCAAGACCAGGACACAGGAAGAAATTGGCATCATGGGCACGGATAGGGACTCCGCACTGTTTGCCGAGTGCAAGTGGACAAACGAAAAAGTTGACCTAAGCGTTCTGGAAACCCTTGTAGAGCGCAGCAATTTGTTTCATTATAAACAAAAGCATTTCTATCTCTTTGCAAAAACGGACTTTACAAAGGGCTGTATGGATAAGGCGGCAGAAATGGGGAATGTGACGCTTGTTGCATACTCGGATATGCTGAAATAATGGATACTGCTTGACGATTTCACATGCCGTGAAACCGGACTGCATAACGCTGACCGGTTCAACCGCATGATTGCATTAAGCAGTATTCAGCGCTTTCTTTGATACTGCCTTTGTATCATAAGGGGCTTCTGTAAAATGTCGGATTTTGTGTTTTTTATGATTACAACAAGAAATGAATGGAGCCTGCAGGTAGGAGAAAGGAGCGTTTGATTGGGCGTTAGACATTTCAATTTCGATGCATTAATCCATAAAATAAAGGAAAATAATTGGGAAGTCCACGGAATGGAAGTGTATTACATCGGGCATGGCGGAAAATCGGCAGGTTCTGATAAGCCATATTCCGGGCAGGAGAGGATTTATGTGTATGGCGACGTCACGGCGCACAGATACCCCATCTATTCCGCAACAAAGACCATAACCTCCCTGGCAGTGGGGATGGCGGCGGATGAGGGAAAGATGGATATAGGACGTTCCGTCCTGGCATATATTCCGGAAAAGACCCTTTCCGCATTGCCGGAAGAGGCAAAAGAACGGTATCAGAAAGTGACCATAAAGCGCCTGCTCACCATGTCCGTCCCCGGCTTTCCCTTTCGGCCGGAAGGAGAAAGCTGGCTCCGGAATTCCCTGCAATACCCTGTGGAGCCGGAGAAAACGGTATTTGATTACAGCAATGTCTCTGCCTACTTGGCCGGAGTGGCGGCGGCAAATGCTTTGGAGGAAGATTTGTATGCGTATCTTCAGAGACGGCTGTTCCAGCCCCTTGGAATCGAAAACCCGCCCTTCCAAAGATGCCCCGACGGGTATTTTTACGGGGCTTCCGGAATGGAGCTGACGGTAAATGAGCTGAGCCGCATCGGATTTGTGCTGATGGACGAGGGTTTGTATCAGGGGACAAGAATCCTGTCGGAAAAATATGTAAAGGAAGCCTGCGGCATCCGGCAGATGAACCGGGAGGGCGGGTACGGATATTTTGTATGGAAATATCAGGACGGCTTCCGGATCAGCGGCAAATGGGGGCAGAGATGCTATATTTTTCCCCGCAGAGGGCTGATGATCACTTATCTGGCGCACATGGAAGAGGGCTCGGAACAATTGGCGGACTGTATGTGGGAAATGATTGCCGATTTGTGAACAGGGAGCCTGCAACTGTGTGAATGCAGATAAGTGAGGGAAGAGGAGATTATTGAGCATGTCCGAAACAGGCTGAAAGCTGGGCAGTCTGCCGTAACGAAACAGTATCCGGTTCCAACAGGCTGGTTGGGCAGAAAGATGACATGAGTGTCAGAAAAAGCCGGAAGAGTCCAGATGAGAAATGTCAATGGCTTATATGAACAGATTATATAAACAGCTTATATAAACAGTGTCTGCCCCCAGGGCGTCAGCCTATATCCGGGTGCCGGGCGGGGCAGATGCAGAACTAATAAAGGAGAAACGATATGGGATTATTCGGTAAGAAGAAAGAAGACAAATCGGCTCAAGGTAAATCGGTACAGAAAACAGAACAAGAGCTGGCAGAAAAACAGCCAACAGAAGAACAGCCGGCAGAAAAAGAGCCGACAGAAGAACAGGCAACAGAAAAACATCCAGCGGAAAAACAGCCCGCAGAAAAGCGGCCAGCGGAGGGACAGCCGGGAGAAGAACAAGGACAAAACGAAAGGAAAGTATACATCCGGGGAGCCGGAGGAACCATCGTCACGAAGTCCATCCTGGACGGCACATCAAAGCTGAAATGGCTGTTCCGCCAGGAGGGCGGACCTGGGAACGGCTGGGTGGCATTCGGGGACAGGGACAGCCAGGAATACGTGAATGACGCCAACAACATGGCGATTGTGGATTTCAATACCCTGGCAGACATAGAGCCCACAGTGGTGAACGTGTTCTACATGCCCATGGGCAGCGACCTGGAATTTTGCTGCGACAAAACGGGGAAATATTTCGTGGACACAAGGACGGGAAAGGAGATCCGGGAGCCGGTGAAGCATCCGGCTCAGATCGCCTTCGAGAAGAACCTGAAATTCCTGAACCAGGATAGCTACCCGCCAGATTTTTTCCAGAACCTGTTTACGGAAGGCCCAAAAATCAAGGTAGTCCGGGCGGGAGAAGCGGACTTCCCCACAGGGGAGGTGGTGCTGGCAGACCCCATTGCCTATCTGGGCAGCCGGTATGAAACAGTCCTGGACAGGAAGATTCCGGCCGGGAGCTATCCGGTGGAGCTGTCGGTCTGCCTTTCCCGGATTGCAGGCCTCAGGATTGCCGCCGCCAGGCTTCCGGTCAGCCCTAAGGCGGCTGTCCGGTATGAGATTGCCATGCCCAAAGGAAAGGAGCCGGAGGATTTGAAAAAGCCGGGTATCTTTACCTTTTTCGGCGTGGATACGGGGCTTGCCTGTATTGCCGACGGGAAGGTCTCGGAGGAGAACCGGCTGTTCTTTGAAAAGTGGGAAAAAGAGAATCCGGGGAAGAACAAATACACAGACTATTTCGAAGCCCTTTTCCAGGACAGCTTCCAGGCGAATCCGGAATTCCAGAACCAGGGCGGGAGCTTTCTGGAGTGGCGGCTGCCTGGGAGCGGCTTGAGGACAGTCCTGTTTTCCAGCGGCATGGGAGACGGCATCTACAGCGGCTACTGGGGGCTGGACGCAGAGGGGGAGATCGCCTGCCTGGTGGCGCTTTTCCTGAATCCGGCGTATTTCTGAGGGGAGACCACGGAACAATTAGGCTCCGTTTCGAGTGGAGTGTTGGCTTGGATTGGAAGCGGAAGCTGGCCTATATGCTTTTTCTTTCTGACTTTGATTGAGCGCGGGCTATCAGTATGCAGTGGCAGAAAGGCAAGGAGAACAAAGAGAATAAGGATGGGCTTTCAATACCTGAAGGACTGCCGGAACGGCTGGAAGCCGCTGATGGAAGAAGGCAGATGGAGAGAACAGAAACGGCAGAAGGGATTTGCATAGATGCCGGAATCTGCCGGGAGAGAACATGGAAGGAGAGAAAATAATATGCTGGAATTTGCCCCCAATACCAATATGCTGGAATACCAGGACGGCGCCTATC
>CAJTZD010000142.1 GCA_910584235.1 uncultured Acetatifactor sp. | reverse complement strand
GCTTGCGACACCATCCTCATTATACGATAGGAGGCTTTTTTATGCTATCCTCCACACTTTCGCTTACTCTATTCTCCCCAGCATAGCTGGGGGATTAGCTTTTTCATTTACTATTTTTCCATCTTGCATCTTCTCCGGCACTATTCTTCCAGCAATCTGATGGAGGCCCGGATGCAACATTGCCGCAGGCTCGTATGACGTCCCTATACGTCCAACTCTGAGAAGATTTCCCCCTCCATCCCGATCACCTCTTCCATACGGATACCCGTGCCGTCCTCCAGAAGCAGGATTCCCCCGTAAAGGTCAATCTTCTTTATCCGTCCAGTAACAGTGACGTAAGAACCGCCTGTCTTTCTGGCATCCGGCCTGAAATAAGTGACCGAAATCTCCGGGTGTCCGGCGATACGATCTCTTAGATACCGCAGCTTCCCGTCAAGACTCTCCATGACATCATTCTCCAGATCCAGCCTGTCGTCTGTCAGCCGTTCGGTCTCCCTGATGGCTTCTCCATGGCCGGTGAGAGCTGCAAAGGGCATGAACTGCGCCGCCCGGTCGGCCACCGGCATGGCGGGATGTACACGGGAGACATGATGCGGCAGCTTGATGATGTCGTCATAGCGGCGGGATTCGTCAGGATATTCTGCTGCCATGCGGCCTGCCGTCTGGCCCGCAGCCGTCGCTGCCCGGTCTCCTGCCACCTTGTCCGTTACCGTCTCATTTACCCCTGCGGTATATCCCGCTGTTCCTGTCCTGTCTGCACTTATCTCTTCTCCCAATATCCTGCCCATCCTGTCAGCTCCTGTCCTATTCGTTCCGGACTTTGGCATTCTGCCCTCTCCATGCCCATCCATCGTCCGAACCGAATCTGTCCCTGCATCATCTGCTTTCATCTCTTCCGCCGGCGCACTCTCATCCCCCCGCTTCGTCCGGTTCTCCCCTATCTCTCCGGTTCATCCGCCTCACTGCAGCGCACAGAAGAGGCCCCCGTGACTTCCCTGCAAAGCCCTAGGCCTTGTGCCCGCCGATCTGTCCGTTGCGGGATACCGCGGTGGCCCCTTCCTCCAGGTTCATTCCTTTCAGAATGGCGTTCTTGCCGAATTTCTTCTTAATGGCAAGGACAGCCTCCTGCATCTTCCTCTCCCGGTCCAGGGCGGCCTCCTCCTCTTCCCGCGCTCTCTCCAGAGCATTGTAATCCGTGAAAATGTCCAACTGTTCATAAGTGTCCGCGGCCGCCGCCTCGCTCTCCCGCTTCACACGGCCGGCCACCACCGTAACTCTCCTCACCAGCAGATTTTTATCTACAACTCTGTCATACAGTTCCGTCACCGCATCCATGATCAGCCTGGTGGAGGATGTCCATCGGCCTATGTTCTGCGTGCCATGGGCGTGCTTTGGAACCTTTCTTCCATATCGGTCCGTGGTCACCGGGCCCTTGTAGCTCTTTCGTATCTGCGGGTTCGTCAGGCTCTCTACATCGTATCCTATGGTCAGCACCACCTGGTCCGTCACCAGCCCCTTGTCCACCAGGTCCAGCGCCAAAAGATCCGTCATCTCCCGCACAATCAGCCTGGCCTTTTCAAAATCATAAGGACATTGCAGCACCTGCCCGGCTCCCATGCTGCTGCTCTCCGGCTTATATGCTTTCACGTCCGCAATGGTACAGGGCTCATATCCCCAGGCATGGTCTATGAGCAGCTGGGCATTGACTCCGAACAGCCGATAGAGCAGCTCTTCATTGTGATAATCCGACGGCCCGCCGAGAGAGCATCTGGCAATGTCCCCCATGGTGTACAGTCCGTTCTCTTCCAGCTTTTTCGCGTAACCCCTGCCCACACGCCAGAAGTCCGTAAGCGGACGATGGCTCCACAGTGCTCTCCTGTATTCCGTCTCATCCAGCCAGGCGATCCGCACGCCGTCCTGATTGGGGGCCGCATGCTTTGCCATGATGTCCATGGCGACCTTGCACAGATAGAGGTTCGTGCCTATCCCTGCCGTGGCCACGATGCCTGTCTTTTGCAGCACCTCCTGTATGATCTTCTCCGTAAATTCCCTGGCCGTGAGACGGCTGGCCTCCAGGTACTCAGTCATGTCCAAAAACACCTCGTCGATGGAATAGACATGAATATCCTCCGGCGCAACGTGCTTCAGATAAATATCGTATATCCTCGTGCTGTAGTCAAGATACAGCGCCATGCGGGGCGGAGCCGTGATATAGTCCACCGAGAGCTGCGGCGAGGTCAAAAGCTGTTCTGCATGGCAGGAACTGCCGGTAAATTTCTGTCCCGGCGCCCTCTGCAGTCGCAGAGCGTTCACCTCCCTGACTTTCTGAACTACCTCGAACAACCTGGGCCTCCCCGGGATGCCGTATGCTTTCAGGGCGGGAGATACCGCCAGGCAGATGGTCTTCTCCGTACGGCTGCCGTCCGCCACCACCAGGTTCGTGTCCATGGGATCCAGCCCCCGCTCCATGCATTCCACGGAGGCGTAGAAAGATTTCAGATCAATTGCGGCATAAATATGGCTTTTCTCCTCCGACATCCCCATGCACCGCCTTTCCAGCCCTGTCAGGCTTTGTAACTCCTCTTTCTTTGCTCTATTTTATCAGAACATTTGTTCTTTTTCAATGCTTTTGAAAAAATTTTTCCCACAGACTGGATATAAACCCCCGGCTCTGCTAAAATAAAGAAAGGGGAATCGACATGTTCTACGACTAAAAAACCGTAGAGCGGCTGGAACTCTAAGGCATCAAAAAACGCCTGAAAAATAAAAGCCTTATCCCGGAAAAACTTTACCGTGAGATGAAAAAAGGAGATACGCCAGAGATGAAAAAGATAAAACCGGGCCTTATCGCCTGTGTTGTTTTGATGCTGTGTTCCTGTGCCCGGCCCCAGAATCCCGTTTCTGCTCCATCCTATACAAACAGTTCCGAACCGGATGAGCTGGCAGCGGCCTCTTCCCATGACAGTCAGACCGGGCGCCTGCCGGAACCGTCCCCGCAGATTCCCGAATCCCCTTTCAGTCCGGAAGACGCAGAACCCTATTCCGGACAGCCGTACACAGTGGTAGGCGACAATATCCCCTATTTCTCGGAGGAGGAATTCACGACGAGTTCCTTTTCTCGTTACAGTGAGCTGGATGAACTGGGAAGATGCGGCCCCGCATACGCCTGTGTGGGACCGGATCTGATGCCCACCCAGGAGCGCGGCCAAATCGGTAATGTCAGGCCCACGGGGTGGCATACGGTTAAATACAACGAAATTATAGACGGAAATTATCTGTATAACAGATGTCATTTGATCGGGTATCTTCTGGCCGGTGAGAATGCCAATGAACAGAACCTGATAACCGGAACCCGATATCTGAATGTCCGGGGAATGCTGCCCTTTGAGACAAAAGTAGCGGACTATGTGAC
>CAJTZD010000141.1 GCA_910584235.1 uncultured Acetatifactor sp. | reverse complement strand
TCTATGACGCCAATATGAGCCACAATGACCTGATGGAGCTTACCCTGAACCACCTGCAAGATGCATCTTTAACGCCGGAGTTTTTTATATCTCTTGTCAGATGCGCACCTGCAGTCTGTATGGGAGCTGAAAAGAGGATGGAGGACTGTGAAGAAAGCTGCAGCAGATACCACCGTTGCAGCAACATTGCTGAGGCAAATGACAGAAGCCGCCAGTGGGAAAAACTGGCTTCCCTGCTCTCCATGCACAGGAATGGAAACTGCATCTGCAGCAAGGATGATGACGCTGAAGTGTGCCCTGCGGCAAAATATCTGACCGGCACATGGGACATCAGTGAGTTTTTCTACTCAGAGGACAGGAAGGAGGCTGCATAAGATGGCAAATATCTGTATGGATACCGTGGTTTTTTATGCCATATCTGATAGACAGGAAAAAGGGCTTGCCACACTGAAGCAGGCTGTTAATGGCTGTTATCCCGCTGGGACTTCCGTGAATGACTCCGGACTCTGTCGGATATTTGAACAAAATGACATCCCCACGAATGGCATAAACCTCAGAAGCAATGTAGTGGACGTCTGCACTGAAGACAGCTACATCACCCTGTACTGCGATTCTGCATGGAATCCCATGTATAAAGCTTACCTATGCCTTGCAAATCATTTTGGTGTGTGCTTTGAGCTGGAGGCGGAAGAGCCGGGCTGCGGCA
Source organism: uncultured Acetatifactor sp. (assembly GCA_910584235.1). Classification (GTDB taxonomy): domain Bacteria; phylum Bacillota; class Clostridia; order Lachnospirales; family Lachnospiraceae; genus Acetatifactor. Next base: position 2,707 of record CAJTZD010000141.1, on the reverse strand, counting down.
TCTATATCAATACCGATATAAACGGGGCATACAGGACAAACCAGTATAAGGCATACCTTTCAGAACGGCCGGAAGACAGCTCACTGGATATGCTCTTTGACAATGCACACGGGGATACGGATTTTTACTTCAGTTCTGATAAGGAACTGCTGCAGTGGTTCCGGGAACGCGGCGGAATTACCGCAGATTCCATCGAAACATTACGGGAGACACTTGATTGTGAGTATGTCTCCATCCATGAATTTGTAAACCCCTATTAGAAAGAAGGATGAGGAATGGCACTTTATAAAAAGCTGGATCTGTGGTCCATATCAGACGGGCTGGATAAAATGATGGACTACTGCTACAACGGCAATGAGAAGAACAACCCTTACTGGGACCATTACTGCGACCAGATCAACGAATTATGCAATGCGGCAGCCGATCTGTATAACGAATTGGACAATGTAAAAAGCAGGCTTATGTATCAGATGCCCGCCAAAAAGATTGCTTTCTGCGATGAGGACGACTGCAGCCAGACGGCGACAGCCTGGTTCAATACGGCGGCGGCAATGCTGTCCGACACGGATATGGCAGAGCTTCTGGAACACGAGAATATTTACTGTGCTGATGAATGGGCGGAAAAGCAGAAACGGATCGCTGCCCTGAACCGGCTGACCAAACAACAGCAGATGCTCCTCTATACGGAAGTCACCGGCTTCATTACACGGTATCTGGAGCTGTCCGCAGCGTTTGAAACCATAGAGGCTGTCATCGCTGAACTGGATTACCACCAGTCCGCCATGAAAGGAAACGGAAGCGTCACACTTCCACAGTCGGCATATGTCTGAGAAGCATATGAAATTATAACCCTTACAAATAACAAGAAGGAGACTTTTATGTATATCACTGCATCCACCTACGGGGGCATGGACTGGCATGACTCCCGCACCATAAATGAACAACTGAAAAGCAACGGTTCTTACGACATCAGAGAAGACAAGGTTCCGGAAGCCATTGCCGATGACATCGCCAAAGACTTCCCCTATGTGGAGGACATCCGGGAAAAGATCCTGCAGGCTCTCTCCGAAAAATCCAATCTCCACTTTATGATCAAATCCAAGGAAAAGGATAGTCTGGGGAACGTGTCCTATAAGGAAAGCGCATGTTATGAAGATGACGGGAGGATCTATTATGAAGCCGAAGCCGACTTTGACGGCGAAAAGCAGACACTGACAAGGAACCTTGCCTTCGGACAGGTTTCCTATATCACGACCTACCATGTCGAGGACATCCCGGATGGCCAGCTCGGCTACATCGTGACGGAAGATTTCCTCGCGCCAGCGAAAGGTGTCGATCTGGTCGAAAGGCTCTACCATGACATCTTTGATGAACTGGAAGCTGCGCAGGATTATGCCGATAACCTCAAGCTGCATGGATTCAAATATCCAACATCCATTGTAACTTTCCTTGTATGCAATAAAGGATCGGTTCTCCAGACGGAATGGTATAAACAGCAGAAAGAAGCCATGCGGCTGATGGAAGAAAAAGGGCAGACATATCTGGACGATAGCTTCCACATCTTTGCCAGGCGCCACATAGAAAACCTGAAAAAACTTTCCACAAAGGAGAATGCTTAATGAAAAACCAAAAACAAACCATAAAATGCTCAGAATGTAACCATTGCAGCGGCTTGCGTCGTCCCGGCAACACAAGCACGAGCTTCACCTGCTCCCACCCTGACCAGGGGTATATCCAGGACTATTTCCGTGAAAAAAGGATGAACAAGATGCCTGGTTTCCTTGGATACGGGGCAAGATATTCGGAGGCCGTCCCTATCAAGACAGCTCCCGCCTGGTGCCCTGAAAAAAGGGCGGCAAAACAAAAACGAAACGGGCAATGACCGCTTTAGAAACAACCGGGGAGAGGCAGTTTATGCTGTTTCTCCTCTTTTTCATTCCACTCTATCTGCATAAAAAACTCACATACAGAATATGAAATTGAATTTTGCACATAATTCTGTTATAATAATACACAAAACAAGAAAGGAGACGTTGAAGATGCCACAGATCAGACCAATTACAGACTTACGGAACACTAATGAAATTTCTGAAATCTGTCATGCAAAAAAAGAGCCCGTGTTCATTACTAAAAATGGATATGGTGATCTTGTTGTTATGAGCATAGAAACATATGAGTCCATGCTGGAAACCGCCGAAACAGATGCTGCAATCCTAGAAGCAGAAACCGAATATGCCCAGGACGGAATACTCCATGATGCCAGAAGCGTATTTGATTCTTTAAGGAGGAAACATTTTGGATAAATACAATGTCTCCCTTACAAGCCGGGCTTTACGGGATCTGGATGGCATCTATGTTTATATTGCCCAGACTTTACTGGTGCCTGAAACTGCATTGGGAATGGTGGATAAAATCGAAAAAGAAATCCTTTCCTTAGAAGAAATGCCCTACCGCTTTCCAGAGAGGAAAACAGGGGCATATGCCAACAAGGGATATAGACAACTTTTCGTTGGTAATTATACGGTTATTTACCGCATTGACGAAAAACGCCGACAGGTTATCGTCATAACCATCAGATACTCCCCCAGTCAGTTTTAATATACAATATCTAGTATTTTATAATTGACTTGTTCTATATATTGTGTTATCATGAATTTGTTATTGAATTTTGTGCAGTTCCAGGACGAAAAGCACACGCTGTTTAAGT
>CAJTZD010000140.1 GCA_910584235.1 uncultured Acetatifactor sp. | reverse complement strand
TCGTAAGCGGCAAATAATCAGCGTCTTATAATTCACCTCCTGTTCTGGTAGTATCTTTTTGAAGTACTATCAATATAGGAGGTTTTTTATGGATACAAGAGTAATGGAACTTCGAATAAAGCAATGGATACCTTTAATCGAAGAGCAGTCAAAGAGCGGAATAAGCAAAGATCAATGGTGTACTATGCATGGTATTAACCGCACATCTTTTTTTCGGTGGCAGAAACGGGTCAGGGAATATCTTCTTAATCACTATGATGTTCCATGTGAAAATCCGTCTTCACAGCTTCCTGTATCCAGTGAATCAGGTTTTGTTGAAATCCCTTCCACACAGCTGTCCCCTGTGGAAATGAATGGACTGGCAAAGCAATGCGCCGGGGACATTACTGCCTGCGGCCGCCCTTCCATAAGCATTCGGTATGGAGGCTTCGCCATAGATTTGGGCAGCGGTGCAGATATGGAACAGCTTTCTGCAGTCCTGGGGGTTATAAGGCATGTTGGATGAAAATGGATTTACTTTCAAAAAAACGATACTGGCCGTAGGAAGGTCAGACCTGCGTAAGGGGATTGACGGGCTGGCCGCCATGGTAAAGCTCAAATACGGGCTTGACCCATTAGAAAAAGATACCTTATTCCTCTTCTGCGGCGTCAGGCGTGACCGGCTCAAAGGGTTATTATGGGCTGGGGACAGGTTCATTCTTCTGTATATCCGGCTGGCGGATGGATGTTTCCAGTGGCCAAGGACAGCGCAGGAAGCCAGGAGCATTACCACGGAGGAATTTAAAAGGCTGATGGACGGTTTTTCCATTGATTCCTCTGCCAGGCCAAAACGGATTCCTCCTGTGAATGCCTCTAAAACCAAACGTAAATAAACAGCGGACAGCACGCACCGCAGGCCGGCTGATGGGATAGGAATGGCATGGGAGATTTCCCCATGCCTCTATTTTGTCATAATAGGTATATTTTAAATGAATATACCTATTGCATTGACATAGTCATATTTATATGATATAATTATACCTATAAAGGAGGAACCGCATATGTCATTAGTAAAGCTGAAAGATAGAAGAACTGGCACAACGTATGTATACGAATCGAAGTCGTATTGGGACAAGGAAAAAAAGCAGCCCCGCTCGCACAGGAAGCTCATCGGGAAACTGGATGATGAGACCGGAGAGATCATTCCCACCGGAAAAAGCGGAAGGAAGAAATCTTCCGAAAAAGAAACAGGAGAAAACACTGCGCCGGATCAGAGAACGGAATATATCCGGGTGATCGCCGAAAAAGAAGGACAGATTCAGGCATTGAAAGCAGAAAACCAGGCATTACACAAGCAGAAGCAGGATATTTTGAAAACACTGGAGGCACTGTGCCAGAGACTGGCGGACTAAAAGCACTGGGAGGAAAAACATGAGGGCAGACAGGGACCTTTTTATGGAACAAATCCAATACTCCGACAGGGATACGCTGCTCTGCCTCGCCATTTCCCTTTTTGACGAGCTGGCCCAGATGAGGATGATCCAGCTTGAAAATGAAAGAATCAGCACCGAAGCGCATATCCAGTACTCGGAATTAAACGGGAAATATGCTGCCGCCTGCCATGAAAACCAAGAACTGAAAAAGCTTCTGGCAAAAGAGGTGGAAAAAAATACGCTGAAGACAAAATCCACCTTCGGCAGAAAGACAGAAAGCTTTCTCTCCCTGGTTGATGCGAAAGACCATCCGCAAGAAGAACCGGCAGATGAAAGTGAAGTGGAGGATGCAGGCCCAGGCAAGGAACGCAGAAGACGGGAGATTGATCCTGAAAGCCGCCATAAGGGCAGAAAAGGCGGCAGGGGAAGGCATACAAAAAAGGCGCCCAGCCTGGCCCACTCCCTTAAGGGACTGCCGCAGCAGGTCATCTATGACCTGGATGTGGAAGGACTGAATGAACAGCATGGTGAGAACAACTGGCGGATTGCCTACTGGCACCAGCATGAGAAGCTCATGAAACTGGAGACGCCTTACTATACACAGGTGGTTTATACGCCTGTTGTTTCCGTCGGAACAGAACATGACCTCTTTACTTTTCCCTACCTGAACCCGCTGATTGATAAAAGCGTCATATCCTGCACCATCATAGCGGACATCCTTTACAGGAAGTTCGTACTGGGCCTGCCCTTTTACAGACAGGCCATGGATTACCAGATGCAGAATATCCCTCTGATTAAGCAGACGATCATCAACTGGGCCAACACGCTTGTACCCAAAGTCTGTGAAGAGGTATATGAATTCATGACGCGGCTGTTAGTGGGTTACAGGCATATCCAATGCGATGAAACCTATATCCAGGTAAATAAGGATGGATACGGCCCCGGCCATAAGAGCTTTCTGTGGGTCCATACCAGCAGCGAACTTTCAAACTGTCCTCCTATTATCATCTTCTGTTATGAAGAGACACGGGGGACAGACCATCTGCGCCGCCTCTTGCGGGAATTCCTTGGTTATATCACCTGTGACGCTTATGTTTCTTACCAGGTATTGGAAAAGGAAAGCGGAGGGGACATCCTTACAACCGGATGCCTGATGCACTGCCGGAGGTATTTTGCAGAAGCATTTTTTGTACAGGATGTGGCTGCAATGGAGGACGGAGAGCTCAAAGCCCTTCCTGAAACCAAGGCCCTTATGCTGATCCGCGGGATCTATCAGGAAGAGAACCAGCTCAAGGAGATGGCTGCAGATGAGCGGGCCGCTGCAAGGAAAGCTAAGGTTGCGCCAAAAGTGGATGCCTTTTTCGAATATGTCCACTCTCTGGAAGATTCAGAAGAGATATTTTCTGACAGGATGAAGAAAGCCCTTACATACGCCGTCAACCAGGAAAGGAACCTGCGCCGGTTCCTTACAGATGGAAATATTCCCTGTGACAATGGGCATGTAGAAAGGATTATCCGCAGCTACTCAGTGGGCAGGGCCAACTGGCTGTTCGCAGACACTATCCATGGGGCAAAGGTAAACGCCATCATGTATTCTATTGTAGAAACAGCGAAGGCAAACCGCGTGAATATCCTTATCTACCTCCAATACCTGTTTGAACAGATACCACAGCGCCGGGCCGGAGGGGAGAAAGAATTCATGGCAGATATGATGCCGTGGTCCGAAGCCTACAAGGGGTATGAAAAGAGGAAACAGCAGGAGCGCCGGTCACTATACGGAGAGCTGTTTCCAAAGCCGGAACGTCCCAGAACGCCCCGGAAAAGAAAACGGACCGAAGAAATGGAGCAAACTGCATAATAAATGTAAAGCCTGGAAGCCGCTGCTTGTGGGCTGAACTTTGTACCGTAGTCTCAAAAGAAGCAAAAGTCTCGGATACACTGGTGTTTTTGTGACTATTCAATTATCAAGGAGCACTGACTGTAGGATATCACAAACAGTGCTCTTTTTATAGACGCCGATTATTTGCCGCTTAC
>CAJTZD010000139.1 GCA_910584235.1 uncultured Acetatifactor sp. | reverse complement strand
ATGTCCTCCCAGGAGCCAATGGCCTGTAAATGCGTGTTTAGCGAACAAATGTTCTTCGGCACATATGACCGTTAAATTGAACCTAACCGTCATATGTGCTCTTTTTTGCAAAAATTTAGAGAGGAGATGTTGCTTATGATCAGACCACCTCCCACAGAAAACTAAAAAAGATAAATTAGGAAAGGAGAGTAAAATGTCTGAAAAATGTATACTTGATCCAGAACGCGACTGCCTGGGATTAATGAAAGCCAGAGAACTGGAAAAAGACGTCAACGAGCTCCGGAAGCAGAACAGTTCCAGCCACGAGAGGATATTTGACAGACTCGGTGAACTGGAGAAGCAGGAGGGGATCCAAGTAGTGCAGTATGAGCACATCCTGGAGAAGCTGGATCAACTGGCGGGAGATGTGAAAGAACTGAAAGCAAAGCCTGGGAAACGGTGGGAAAGCATCATAGAGAAAGTCATAGGGCTTCTGGCCGCTGCTGTAGTCGGATATGTGCTGGCTCAGATAGGCTTGCAGTAATTATACTAGGAGGAGTTAAAATGAATGTAGAAATAATGATGCAGTATATTACTTATGTGCTTACGGCCATCGGAGCGCTGGCGTTTCTGGTGTCGGTGATTGTGCAGGTGATCAAGGAACTTCCCGTGCTGCAGCGGATCCCGACAAGCCTAGTAGCCCTGGTGGTGTCGCTGATCTTGTGCCCGCTGGCGGTCGTGATCGTCTGCCAGTACCTTAAGATCGTGATCGTATGGTATTACGTTGTTGCGTCCTTTATCGCCTCTTTCATTGTGTACCTGGTGGCAACCGGTGGATGGGAACGTGTGGCGGAGATGTGGAAGCGTACAAAGTACAATAAAAAGTAATCAGGGGGGCCAAGGCTCCCCCTTTTAATGCTCATAGGAGCGGAAAGGAGATAATATGAGGATTAATGTACATGCAGGACATAATGCGGATGGGAGAGTAGCTTGCGGGGCAATTGGCTTTATAAGGGAGTCCACGGAGGCCCGGAGAGTAAAGGATGCTGTTATTACCATGCTCCGGCAGCTTGGGCACACGGTATATGACTGCACGGTAGACGATGCGGCAGGGGTTTCTGACAACCTTAGGCAGATTATCGCAAAGTGCAATGCGCATGAGGTGGATCTGGATATCTCTATCCATTTCAATTCTGGTACCAGGGACGCATCTGGAAATGGAAAGACCACCGGAACGGAAGTCTTTGTATACAGCCCCTCCAGTGAAGCACGAACCGATGCGGAAATAGTCTGTAGGGCCATTGCACAGATGGGCTTCCAGAAGCGTGGCGTGAAGTACAACACCGGTCTGTATGTGCTGAAGCACACAAAAGCCCCCGCTATGCTGGTGGAATGCTGTTTTGTCGATGATAAGGACGATGTACAACTCTATGACTGCCAGAAGATGGCAGAAGCAATTGTGTACGGCATTACAGGCCATCGTGTGCAGGTGCCGGAAAGGCCGTCCGACCAGGAGGTGGCAGTACCTGGGGTAGAAACCCCGACAGGAGGCGGGACGGAGCTGCTGCGCGTGCAGGTGGGAGCATATTCTGTAGCCAGCAATGCAAAGTCCATGGTAGAGAAGCTCAAGGCAGCGGGATTCGATGCGATTATAGTTAAGGCATAGGATTCTGCAGAAATACATATAGATAGGCAGTAGGATTAGCCTGCCGCCTATCTTTTGGGGCAGATTTCCATGACAAAATTCATGACAATAAATGCTATTTACAGTGCCAATTTCATATTGTATAGCCCGATATTTCTAGGCTGCAAAAAAGCCGCGAACCGTTGATTTTGCTGAAAAATCCCGGATTTGCGGCTTTCCATAAAAAATGGAAGCAAAGGGGCTCGAACCCTTGGCCTCCCGCTAGTCAGGCGAGCGCTCATCCCAGCTGAGCTATGCTTCCATGTCCATTACTATAACACAAATGAGAGAAAATGGGAAGAGGGAATTTTAATTTTATCCATTTCCCGTATGCTTTTCTTTGACTACAAATAAGACTTTGTAGGCCTTTGCCCATTTTTGTGCATGTGTTGAAGTCTCCCTCTTCCGTAATCGCTCCACAATAGCGAACTAAATTTTTACCGCCGGCAAGCCGGACTCCATGCCTGCCAGCGGTATTTCCATATCCGGAATTAAAAAGGAAAACTACCCCAGAATATCCAGCTCCTTGTAACCCTCCAGCCTCTGCCCGATAGCCTCCCAGTCCGTCCCGGAGCAGACAAACTTACAGTCATCCCAGATGCGCTTCAGCTCCGCCTGTATCTGCGGGATGTCCTCCGGGTTCTGGCCGGTGGTACGGACATAGTAATCGGGCAGCAGAGAGCAGCCGTTCATGAAGCACTCCGTCCGGTCAGGCTCCTTGCCGTTGCTCAGGGCGGCCAACAGGCGCAGGTGGCTGTCTATGTATCCGTTGATCTGCAGATGCACACCGAACATGCCGTTTAAGTCAAATACCTGGAAAGGCGCCCCGCCGGGAACAGCAATCTCTCCACCCGCATAAAAGGCCTCGGAGTCCCCGAATTCATAGAGGGCGTTGCAGATGTCCATCAGTTTGTTGTACTCTTCCTGGGTAATTGGCTGGCGGAAAGACCGAAACATGAGGTCTACCGCATAGCCCAACTGCCCAAGCACCTCGCAGCCGGGAAGCTTCCCCAGCCTGTCCCCAAGCTTCACCAGCCGGGCGATGGCCAGCAGATCCATGAGCCTGACCTGGATGTCCTCCATCTCTTCCGCTTTCTCCGTGATCTCATCGGAAATGTCATTGTACACCAATGTGCCGTCCTCCAATGTACCGATGCGGTCAGAGCAGTCGTCCGCCAGCTTTTCCCCCACCTTTTTATAGACCTTGTCATTGGCGCTGAAGATGGTGTCCGCCCGGTGCAGCCAAAGCACGGCCCGGTACAGATCTTTTTCGTCCATGGCGGCAGTGCCCATATCATAGTAGGCTCTGGCCAGTCCGGCCCAGTCCCGTTTCTCCTGACAGCTTTTCACCAGCTCCTCAGGATTCTTTGCCTTTGATTTTGAAAATCCAAACATAGCAATCCCACTCCTTTTGGCGTTCTATTTTATTCTTGTATTTTACTACAGAGGGAAAAGTAAGGCAAGAGTTTTGTACGGCCCCCTATGTCTGAATTATCGGTCTGATTGAAAAAGCTCTACACTGTATTTGGCAGGATTACCTTTGTCGATATAAACATTCGCATATAAATCTTCTTTTCGCTTAAAAGGTGACAAAACATAATAGTTGCTTACTGCTTTGTATTCCTTATCCTCATAAATAAATCCACAGACAATTTTGCAGCTTGTGTAGTTTGCCACTCTAATCCAGACCGCCGGAATGATATCCTCTATTTCGGAGTCCATACAGGCACCGGAACTTTTAAGGGTTTTCAGTTTATTCTTGTCATAGACCAGTTTGCCCATGGAAGCCAAAAACAATATCAGCCATACAGAAGCATTCATTAACATGGGCTTCAATATAGTAGTACTAAAAAAGTTCCCAATAAGGCCGACAGCTAATTCGGTCACCGCTACAAACAAAGCGACATCGGCACATATGGAGAATACATATTTTACAGGCTTAAGATTGGCAATTTGTTTTTCTTTAAAAAGTTTGGAAATAT
>CAJTZD010000138.1 GCA_910584235.1 uncultured Acetatifactor sp. | reverse complement strand
GTTCCCGTAAAGGTGTGCATGGGAACCGTCTTTCCGTTCTTTGCCGCATTGATTGCAGCCTCCGCAGCTTCCATGATCCCGTTTCCTTTTAAGGCGGATATTTCAACTACCTTACAGCCCAGCGCCCTCGATAGTTCCCCTGTGTTGATCTTATCGCCGTTCTTCTCCACCACGTCCATCATGTTGATGGCAATCACAACGGGGATGCCAAGCTCGGTAAGCTGTGTGGTCAGGTACAGGTTCCTCTCCAGGTTCGTGCCATCGATAATATTTAAGATAGCATCAGGACGTTCGCTGATGAGATAGTTTCTTGCCACTACTTCCTCCAGGGTATAAGGGGAAAGGGAATAAATACCCGGAAGGTCGGTGATGGTCACGCCGTCATGCCTCTTTAACTTTCCTTCCTTCTTTTCCACCGTAACGCCCGGCCAGTTCCCGACAAACTGGTTGGAGCCCGTCAGGGCATTGAATAATGTCGTTTTCCCGCAGTTCGGGTTGCCCGCAAGGGCAATTCGCATACTCATAGTTTTCCTCTCCTTCTATATTAGTTTTCACTAACCATTAGTTTGAAAATAATAGAATCCACGAGGATTCTATTGCCATGAATAAAGGGGATACCCCCTGTTTATACGAAAATCTTTTCACCTTAGGCGCTTTCGACTTCAATCATTTCCGCGTCCGCTTTCCTGATGGAAAGCTCATAGCCGCGGACAGTCACCTCAATCGGATCGCCAAGCGGCGCCACCTTGCGGATCTGCACATCCACGCCCTTCGTCAGCCCCATGTCCATGATACGGCGTTTGACCGCGCCCTCTCCATGGAGTTTTACCACCCGGACGGTATCGCCGACCTTTGATTCTCTCAGTGTTTTCATTCGCGTTATCCTCCTCACTTTTTATTGATGCATTCAACTTTTAGAAGTACTTTTCGCGTTTCAGACCATGATCTTCTGCGCCATCTCTTTGCTGACCGCAATGCGGGAGTCTTTCACATTCACAATGACATTGCCCCCGATCGCACTGACCACCGTGACTTCCCCTCCCACGACAAAACCGAGGTTTTCCAAATGGGCCTTGACCTCCTGCTTTCCCCCGATTTTCCTGATGATATTTTCCTCCCCGACTTCTGCTAATGTAAGCGGCATCATCCATTCACCTTCTTTTAAATATGTATTAGTCTTTACTAACCTAATGTGAAAAACAACGGATGCCGGACTCTGTCAGACATCCTTATGTTTTACGAGAGTTAGTGTCTGCTAACCATATATCATAATATGACTTTCCTTAATCCCTGTCAACGTTATTTTTATAACTTACTTGAGTTTCATCGTACTAACCAATGTGTTAGGGAATACTAACTCATTATTTTGTGCAAAATATCCATATATGTTTTTTTGTGTAAAATGGTAGATTATCTTAAAAGAGCGCACACAGTTATATGCGGGGTATATTACAAAAAGCTCCGGGCAAATGGGCGTTTATATTAGGACGCTGATTGATATATCCCGGACAGCAGCCGGGTATCAGCTGGGTTTGAAAGAATTTGACATAGCTGAATATATGGAACAGATTGAAGCGCAGGCAAATTCATTATGCCTTACAAAAGAAATTTGCTTACACGTGGAAACAGGGGCAAATTCGGCTTCTGGACCATGACGGAAATGCAGGACAATGCGATTGCAATCACGATTACCCCAAGTACTGATACCCCGGATAAAAATACCACATCCCCGCTGATTTCCACCCTGACGCCCAGGATTTCCGTGCTGCCGTTTTCCAACGAACCGTTCAATACCATATCTGAATTTAATTGTTCATCCTCTGCCTGCAGCTGCGTCTGATAATCCACCAGATATCCGACCCCCCTGGAAACTACCGGGGACGCTGCGGCTGCCAGCAGGAATGCCGCACAGCCCACCAGCACGCCCTCCAGGAGCATCTGAGCGACAATGCTGAATTTTGTCCTTCCAAGCGAAAGATAGATGCCGCTTTCATGCACCCTGCCCTTCAGCCAGAACAGGAAAACCAGACATATGATGGCCACACCGGATACACAGACCAGCATCAGAATCAGCGAACTCATTTTCTCCAATTCTCCGAAATTCTCCGTCATCGTGTCACTCATTCCCGTATTGTCAAGGAAATCATATCTTTCCCATCCGATGTCCACTGCCTGTATCCTTTTCCTGACGGTTTCGTATTCATCCACATTTCCTACCACAAAGGTTGCATACTGATATAAAGGGCTGCCCTCATTCCCTTCCGGTTTTTCGGGAAAAGACAGATCCGTAAAGATAATGTTCTCACTCCGGTAACTGTCACCATACATAATCGGCATGATACCGCTGACAGAATCATAGATGCCTACCACCTCTGCTCTATATACCGTGGAAGTTTCCCTTTCCTTCCAGTTGTTGAATTCCAGAACATCTCCTACCTGCAGTCCGTTCTCTTGCCATAGTAAAAGAGAAAAGCGGGCTAACAGCTTTTTCCTCTACGGTCATGTATTATTTTCTGATATGGCTCATGCTCCTCATTGCCGTACTGTTCGTATCAGTCCTCATCATCCGGCAGACAATGAAGCCTACTGAAAAAGCCATGCAGAGCCAGAAAAATATCATCGCTGCCGTATCCCACGAATTAAAGACGCCGCTGGCAGTCCTGCTGTCTGCCACTGACGTCATTGAAACTTCCCCCGGCTGTACTGCAGACATAAGAACCCACGCTGCCCTCATCGAAACGGAAGTTTCCCGCATGACAAGGCTGATCCAGGACCTGCTTTTGCTTTCTTCCATCGATGCGGGAAACTGGATATTCCATAAATCTAAAATAAATGCGGACACTTTACTCATCAACCTATATGAAAAATTTGAGATGGTCTGCCACAGGAAATCAATCGACCTGCAGATAGAGATTCCGGAAGAATCCCTGCCCCCTCTTTTCTCCGATGAAGACCGCCTGAGCCAGATCATCGGCATTTTTCTGGACAATGCGATTTCCTATTCACCGGAACATTCTTCCATTCTGCTGGAGGCTTCCATCAAAAAGAACAATCTGGCCATCAGCATCATAGATCATGGCATCGGGATAAGCGAAGAGGATAAGAAGCATATATTCGACCGCTTTTATCGGTGCGATAAGTCACGCACCAAGAAAGGCCACTATGGGTTAGGTCTCAGCATTGCAAACGAACTGGTCTCACTCCTTGATGGGAAGATATATTTGAACGATACCCCTGAGGGTGGATGCACTTTCACTATCGTTTTACCTTATGGAAAATCAGAATAATTTTTCGTTCTAAAGGAGAGCTGTGCAGTTCCCCTTTCTTATTTATCCCATCTCCTTAAACGTGCCGGCCATTCCCCCGACAAGGCTCCAATGGCGCTGCATATAGGATTTCAGATTTTCCGTACTTTGCCAATAGGACACACAAACATGATATATTATTTGTATGTTCTTTTTTCCAAAAGAAACGGTGGCCTGAAATTACTATTCCGAAACCACCGTTAAGCTGTTTTACAACCGCAGAACAATTTTTTATCAGAGCCTAAAATCCCACCAGGTTCTGTCATAACACTTTTACTTCACAATATACATCACAGGTGCAGAGGTATCTATGCCCTTATACATTTCCTCAAATCCCGCATAGCGATCCAAGCCTTTCTCCACATTTGCC
>CAJTZD010000137.1 GCA_910584235.1 uncultured Acetatifactor sp. | reverse complement strand
GGAGGCCGCCCTGAAATGGGTGCAGGAGCTGGCAAAGGGGCGCAGCAAAAGCGGAAAGACGCGGTTCGTGCCTCCCCAGCTCTCCCATGTGCGGCGGGATGGGCCGGATTACAGAAACGGCGCGGAGATTACCGGGCAGCACTATCTTGATACCTTCGGGTTCCGGGGCGGCGAGTTCGGGAACTGGATGAACCAGAATGACCGGCAGGCTTCCCTCAACATGGGATTTGAGGCGCTGAAGGATCTGGCATCGGCCTTGCAGATCAGTGATAAAGATATTGCCTATCAGGGGACGCTTGCTATCGCTTTCGGCGCCAGGGGCAGCGGCAACGCGGCGGCCCATTATGAACCGCTGCGCAAGGTCATCAACCTTACGAAGATGCACGGGGCCGGTTCCTTAGCACATGAATGGTGGCACGGGTTTGACGATTACCTGGGTACGAAGATGGGCGCAAAGGGGATGCTCTCGGAACAGCCCCGCCTCTATGCGCCGTTCCAGAAGCTGATTGATACCATGAAATATAAGCCGGAGACGCCGGAGCAGGCCGCGGCCCGCACCAAAGCGCAGACAGAACGAACCCAGAAAAATGCGGCAGGCTGGCTGGATTCGGCGGTGCTCGGTTCCCTGAAACGGCATGGCAATGAGGATCAGATGGAAACCTACGCGGTTCTTAGGGAGGCGTTTTTGTCCGGCGAGGCCGGTTCCGTGGAACAGATCAGCGCTTTCAAGAAGGCTGTCACCGGGCGGGTGATCCCGAAAAGTGAGCGGGAAAGGTTGGAGATATTCGAGCACATGCTGTCCGGGATGCAGGCGCAGGAGCCGCCGCAGATCGGGCGGGTGGAGACCGATTTCTACCGGAATTCCGTGCGCATGGGCAAGGAATGCGAAAAAGACGGCGGCTATTGGGACAGCAACACGGAGATGACTGCCAGGGCCTTTGCCTGTTACATCAAGGATAAGCTGCCTTACAGCTCCGATTATCTGGCGGGACATGCGGATTGTGCCGTTGCCTTCGTGACAGATAAAAGCGGAGAACTGGAAGTCCTGAAAGCCTTCCCGGAGGGTGAGGAACGGAAAGCCATCAATGCGGTGTTTGACGAGATTGTGGCGGACCTGAAACGGGAGCAGATACTGACCCATTCGGACGAAACGCTGCCCCTTCCAGCGCAGCCGCTGGCGGAGAATGAACAGATTTCCATATTTACGGCAGATAGGCCTTCGGTCATGGCGCAGCTTGCAGCGGTGAAACCGGCAGAAAAAACTACCCCGGCACAGGCGGCACCGAAAAAGAGCCATGCGCCGGAGATCTAGGAGGTGTTGGACATATTGGAAGAAAACAAAGACTATAAGGTCTACCGTCTGGATTGCCTGACGGAAGGCAGCAACCTTAAATTTGAGCATAGCGTATATTGCGAGGATGTGGGGATTTCTTCTTTCATTGCGCAGGGTGAGGAAAAAATACAGGCCATGCGCCAGGACAGCATGGATGGAGAAAAGAAAGCATTTGATATTGTACTTGCGGCGGCGAAGCAATGGGAACAGCAGGCAGCGGTCACACAGAAACTGAACCGGGCGCTGGAATACCTCCATACGCCGGAAGTAAAGCATACCGCAAATGAATGGCGAAAAACCGACAACTGGAGGAACGACGAGGAAATCAGCAACCGTGTCTACCGTATGACCGGCGGTATTTGGGAAGATACCAAATATGACCGGGAGACCAAACAGAGCGTGCCGGTTGCCTGGTATGTGACCTGGGATGTCTATGTGAACTCCCCAAAGGAGGGCTATGGCGAAAAGATTGCCGGGCAGAATCAGAAACGCTACACAGTCAGGGACGCTGCTGAAAAGTACCTGGAAGGACGGAAAAAAGCCTATTCCCATTTATTCACGGAAATTTCCCCGCAGATACCCAAACAGTATGAGCGCCATTTTACCGTGTATGGAGAGCTCCTGCCGGGGTACACAGTGGAGGGCCAGGAGCCGGTAAAAACAGACCGTGCCGCCACCGAGGTTTCGGAGGGCGGCATTCCTGTGCCGGAAAAGCCTTCCGTGCTGGGAAAGCTGTCTGCGGCGAAGGCGCAGGAAAAGACCTCTGCAGAGCCGAAGGCGGCAAATAAAAAGAAGGAGGACATGCAGATTTGAAAGTGTTGATGATAGAGCCTGGGAAAGCGCCTTATGAGACAGAGCTTGACGGGAGCCTCAAATCCATGCAGGAGGCAGTCGGGGGAGGCATAGAGGGCTACTACCCTTATGCGGAGCCTGTCGCGATTGTCTGCAATGATGAAGGGAAAATAAACGGGCTGCCCCTGAACCGGGCGATCTACAACCAGGACGGCGAGATGATCGAGATCATGGCAGGCACCTTTTTCATAGCCGGTCTGGGTGAGGAAAGTTTTGCCGACCTTCCCGACTACTTCATGGAGCAGTATAAGGAACAGTTCAAATACCCGGAGAAATTTTACCGTCTGGCGGGTGAGATCGTTGCGGTGAAGCAGCCCCTCCCGCTGGAGGAAAAACAGCAGCCGGCCCCTGTCATGGAGGAAACGGGCGGGGATGATATAAGGCTTGACGAATCCACGGACCTGGCTTTCGACCTGGATGAATTTTTCAGGCAGAACAGCGGGGCCTATGCAGACCTGTACCCGGATTTCCATGCGGAAAAGGAGCGCATGGCGGACGAGCTGCTTTCAGGAGATACCGGGAAAATCCGCATGAGGCTGGCGGCATTTGAATATGAGGAACACATGGAGGGAGAAGCGGCGCCGCTTCTGGAGCGTATTTCTTCCTATGAAAAAGAGTATGGGATCAGCGCGTATTCCATTTACCAGCTTGACTTATCGGACAATACAGACAACCTGCGTTTTATGTCCCTGGACTGGCTGGAAAGCAGGGGGCTTTCCGTGGACCGGGACAATTACCGGATGGTTTATGCCATGCAGCGGGAACCGGGCGAAACGCTGGAGGATATTTACCGGCGGTTCAATATCGACCACCCAGAAGATTTTAAGGGCCGTTCCCTTTCCGTTTCTGATGTGGTAGTCCTGCATGGGAATGGCGCGGATGCCGCCTGGTACGTGGACAGTATCGGCTTTAAGGAGCTGCCGGATTTTTTCGGCGCAGGAACACCGGAGGCAAAGCGGGATGTTTCCGTGCGGGAACAGCTTGACAATGCGAGGAAACAGGCGGTGCAGGCAGAGCCGAAAGCGCCGGATAAAAAGCCCAGGGAACCGGAAAGGAGTTGATGGCTTATGCTGATGGCAGTTGAAGGCCCGTATGCGCTGATGGTGCAGCCGGACGACATTTTAATCTCTCCCCGTGAGGTAGACGAACATTTTGGGACAATGGCCTGCTTCCATTCCCGCTATGCGCTGGGTGACAGCCACAATTACATGGATAAAGATGATTTCCTGCGGGAGATGTATTTAGATACCGTGGGGCATGATGAAGCGGGGCTGAAACGCTATGAACACATGGTAAACATTGTGAGCAGCCGGTTCCGGCACGGGCCAAAGACGGAGGAACGGGCGGTTGATGACGCCATGCTTAAGGTGATCTCCGAAAAATACATTACGCTCCCCCTCTATCTGATGGACCACAGCGGCCTTGCCATGCAGACCACAAGTTTCAATGACCCCTGGGACAGCGGGCAGGTCGGATGGATTTATGTTTCCAAAGAGGATGCTCTAAAGGAGTTTGGCGGCGAAAAAATGACCGGCGCCATTCGGAAAAAGGCGGAGGATCTGATGCGCAGCGAAGTGGCCGCTTATGATTCCTACCTGCGGGGCGAGTGCTACGGCTTTGA
>CAJTZD010000136.1 GCA_910584235.1 uncultured Acetatifactor sp. | reverse complement strand
GCCTGGCTATCTGCGAAGCTTGTGCTGGTCGAGGCTGCCTGGCTATCTGCAAAGCTCGTGCTGGTGCTGGCCGCCTGGCTATCTGCAAAGCTCGTGCTGGTTGAGGCCGTCTGGCTCTCCGCAAAACTTGTGCTCGTGCTGGCCACCTGGCTCTCCGCAAAACTCGTTGAAGTACTCAGGCTATTCGATGTACTCTCCGCTGCATCTGCCTTTGCTCCATCTGTCATGTTTTTGTCATATTCATAAGTTGTTGTTGTTGTCTGCTGAGTATAACTATGTTTTTTTCCTGCAATAGTAAATGTATACTTAGCTACATTGCTCCCGCTCTCATACAGGCCATATATACCATTTGCATCTGTTTTTAAAACTAAAGAAGATTGGTGTCCAAGCCAACCGGCATCATAAGTAATAGTCGAACCTGCTCCATCATCTTGATATTTGAATTTGCCATTTTCAATCAGTAATTGTCTATTTGTACCCGTCTGGATAAGTTTACACCAAGAGCCATCCTTATCCTGAACGACAACGTAATCCTTACCTCCTGCAACATTGTAGGTATAGGAATGTGCATCAGATGTCTTCACGTTTGTAGTTCCATTACTATTATTCAATACACTATTTGTTTCTTTATATTCCCTATAAGAAATTGTAGCCCCATCCTTACTTACGATGAGCGTTTTCTTTATATTTCCATTTGCAGCAGTGGGCTTTTGAAGAACATAGGTAGCCGTTCCATCAGCTTCCAAGAATCTATCTGGATTCTCATATACTATACCTCTCACAGTAATCTGGACTACCGCTTCCCCATTTTTGTTTATGATTTCATACTTAACATCAGGAGCCTCTTCCGTACCTATTTCAGTAGTGGTTCCATTTTTGTCGGTAGTAACTGTATTCTGCGAGCCCTTTCCTGCCGTATAACTTACACTTACCTTATTTACACTTACATTGCTTCCCGATGCGGAATACTTATAAATCTGAGCAAGATCGACACCACGTGAATCCGTGTAATACGCCGTGTAGTATCCATTCTCATCATTCCACTTAAGGTCCGTTAAAGTCGACCCCTCGCTCTTCACCTGGAACCTGATGATACTCTCTGCAACCGCTTTCTGCGCCGCTGCTACATCCCCACCATTCTCTTCAGCCGCTTTCAATGCCTTAAGTGCATTTGCATAGGCATCAAGTTCTGCCGATGTATCAACCGTTGAATACGGTGCTGCGTAAGTCCTAGCCATACTGAAAACTGCCATATCCAATTCCATGGCAGCCTCACTGGCCGCATCACTTTCAGACAATGAAGCTGAATCGCTTTCCGATGTACTTGTAGAAGCCGACTCGGATACGCTGGTAGATACACTCGTGGACACACTGGTAGAAACGCTGACACTCTCGGAGTCAGATATCTCTGTGGATTCGCTTTCGGATACACTTATAGAATCCGATTCGGATACGCCGGTGGAAGCACTGATGCTCTCAGACTCGGATGTCTCTATGGATTCGGATGCCTCCAAAGACTCACTTTCGCTTTCGGAGTCAAAAGTGCTTGTATCTTCCTCGGATTCGGAGTCAAGCCCAGAATCCTCCTCAGACTCTGAACCGCTCTCAGATGCGCTGCTATTCAAGACATCCTCATCTTTCTGAGACTCGGACTCTGCCCCAGATCCTTTCTCTTCTGTCTCCGACTCGCTGGAAACAGCGCTGTCAGAATCGCTTGCCGCTTCACTGGCCGCTGTACTATCACTCAAGCTCCCCGTCTCACTGGCCACAGCACTATCGCTTTCGCTGGCCGCATCACTAGCCGCCGTGCTATCACTTAGACTTGCCGTTTCACTGGCCACAGCGCTATCACTCTCGCTGGCCGCGCTGTTAACCTCCGCTGTATCCCTGATCTCTTCGGAACTGATCTCAAGATACTCGCTGGGGGTCTCGGACATAGCTTCCTGCTGCCCAAGTTCGCTCATTTCATCAGCAAGCGTCTGCTCCTCTGACCCCTGCTCCGCCGCATAAACGACGTTGCAATCCTGCATCATATTCGCCCCGCCGAGCATCACACCGGTTGCCGCAATACTTTTTAGGATGTCTTTCTTCTTCATAGTCCGCTTTCCTTTCTCTTCTCCTGACTATCTACCAAGTTACCTGATTTGCGAATTTGTACAATCCTCTTATTTTTATGGCTGCTATCACGTTTCTGTGATTCTTGTATTTCTTTAATAATCACTATAGCAAGTGGGGTGTCACGCAAACTGTCTCGTTTTGTTTCTCTGGCAGTTTTTTTTGACTTTTTTCTAAAAAACCGTTATTCTCCGGATAAAACCGAGCCGAACTAGGCAAACTAATTCACTATTCTTCTTTCACGCTCAGCGGAGGCTTCTCCTCGCTGGTGGCCGTCCGGTTTAAAAATGTGCATATGCGCTCCATGGCTTCCTCGTCAAAGTCCGGCGTCTTCTCCCCGGTGACCCGCCGGAACCAGGCGGCAAAGGCGTTCCAGCCGGAGCCGTAGGGCTCATTACTATACTGCAGAGTCACGCCTGAGTAGAACCAGATATTGGCGCCCTGGTTCAGTTCCTCCGCGGAAAGCTCCAGTCCCTCGTTTTTGCAGGCGGTCTCCACTGCCTTTCGGGTCAGTTCCCAACTTCCCAGGCCGCGATAGCCATGGGTAGGACGCCATTCCTCCCCATAGTGCGCCTCCTTGCTGTGGATGAGATCGCTTTTCATCTGCTGCCACCCGGGCATCTCCATAGCGCTCTCCGGGCGGATGCCTGTCTCCCGGGCCGGGCTTGCCGTCATGGCTTCAGATCCCATCCATCCCCCATCTGTTATGCTTTCCGAGTGCGACCATGTCCTGTTCGCGCTTTCACTGCCCATACTTTCCCGATACCCCGATATTCCTCTTCCGTCCACCGCTTCCCTGGCCAGCATGCTTTCGCTGTACACCATGCCCCTGCAGGTGTTGTCCTCTGCTTCTATTTCCAGTTCCGCCAAAATCTCACTGGCATCGTCTTGATCTGTCGTTTCCAGTTCGGCGGCATATACCGCGCCACAGTCCTGGAAGATATCTATTCCGCCAAGCACTGCTCCTGCTGCCGCAATGCCCTTTATGATCCTTTTCCCATTCGTCATCCTGCGCTGCTCCTTTCCCGGTTCGGTGGCTTCACTTCCGTTTCTTCTTTCCTATTACTATACCGGCCTCCCTATCTCGCAAACTGTCTCACAAAATCTATTTTAGGAAACGTTTTTCCATTTTCAGTAAAAAAATACCCTGCAGGAGCCATTTCCTGCAGGGTTCATCGTCTTCTTAATTTTTCCATCATGCGCACACTAAAAGTAACATCTCATCCAAAAGATTATAAATATTTCTTTAAAGCTTCCGGACTTATGCCGTACTGTTCCTGTATTTGGGCCTGTATAGTCTGGAGCGGGACACCCAGGTTCTTCAAGATGCTGACCGTTCCTCTGATTCCTTTCTCTATCCCTTTCTCTACGCCTTTCTCCATCCCTTTCTCTATCCCTTCCTCTATCCCCTTTTCCCGAATCGTCTTTGCCTCGTATTCCAGTACCTTTCCACCCATAACAGCTTTCACTCCTTTCCTGACAGAATCATATTTCCTGGCTATATTCTCCAGCACCTTGTTCGACATGTCCACAAGCGTGCATTTTATATATTCGCTGATTGTTCCTTTCTCCGCCAGCGCCTCCAGCCGGGCTCTGATCTGTCCGTACTCCGCTTTCAGAAGTTCCAGCCCGGCCTCATCTTTCTCGTATTCTGCAAAGCGGTTCTCGTGGGAAAAGATATGGAATGGAATCAAAAACAACAGACCTTTCCCAAATATATCCTCCAGAGCATACCTCTGAGCTTTCATCACAGGGATGTCGTATTCCACCATCCCGCCCGGCGTAACCATCCTTATCTGCATCCTGTCCGGAGTTGTGGCCCTGTGCCGCAAGAACAATACCGCCGAATGGGGAAATGTCACGGTAAGAATGCTTCCCGCAATCTTTCCATCGTCCAGCGCGATCTGCGTGTCTTATGCCGAAAAAAGAGTTATCCCGAACTTTTCTATAGCAATCTGAGTT
>CAJTZD010000135.1 GCA_910584235.1 uncultured Acetatifactor sp. | reverse complement strand
AAGATGGTCTGATCCGGGGATGGGGATTATCACAGGTAGATGTGGACATTATTGACAGGGCGCAGAACGTCACCCCGTTAAGCGCGATCCAGAATATCTATTCCATGGTGGAGCGGGATATGGAGAAAGCAGTGATTCCCTACTGTATGGAGCATGGCATTGGGGTGGTTCCCTTTTCTCCCATAGCCAGCGGGCTTTTATCAGGAAAGATCACAACGGAAACAAAATTTGAACACAATGATGACGTCAGGAACTGGGCGCCGCAGCTTTCCAAGGCCAATATAGCCGGAAACCAGCCCATCATTGACCTTCTGAGAGAATATGCGGAAATGAAGCATGCCACCAGTGCGCAGATCTCACTGGCATGGATGCTGCATAAATATCCAAATGTGGTTCCCATTCCAGGCTCCAAGAATAAGGAGCGTATTATTGAAAATCTGGATGCTTCCAAAGTGGAACTGACAGAAGAAGAATTCCATTCGCTGGAAGAAGCGTTGAACAAATGCAGGGTATATGGACACAGAGGATTTAACAGATAATAGAAAGGAGTGTATATGGAAATGAAGAAATTAGGTTTTGGACTGATGCGTCTGCCGCAGACGAATCCGGAGGACTGGTCGAGTGTGGACATGGAAAAGACAAGAGCCATGATAGACAAATATATGGAGGCAGGATTTACTTACTTTGATACGGCCTATGTCTATCATGGCGGAAACAGCGAGAAAGCTTTTGGCGAGCTGGTGGCAAAACGATATCCAAGAGATTCCTTTACCATCACCACCAAGATGCCCGTATTTATGACAAAGAGTGCAGAGGATTATGAGAGGATATTCAATGAGCAGCTTGAGCGGTGTCAGGTAGATTACTTTGACTATTATTTCCTTCATGCCATGGGGCGGTCTGTATATGGGGCGGTGCAGGAACAGAAGGGTTTTGAATTTATGGTACAAAAGAAGGCAGAAGGAAAGATCCGGCACATCGGTTTCTCGTGGCATGATGATGCGGATATGCTGGACCGTATCCTGACGGACCACCCGGAAACAGAACTAGTGCAGCTGCAGCTCAATTACATAGACTGGGAGAATGAAAGCATACAGTCCCGTAAATGCTATGAAGTCTGCATAAAGCATGGCGTGCAGGTAACGGTTATGGAGCCGTTAAAAGGCGGCGCTCTGGTGCGTCTGCCGGAAGCTGCCGCAAATATCCTGAAAGAAGCCGATCCGGATGCAGGGAACGCTTCCTGGGGGATCCGTTTTGCAGCCTCTCTGGATCAGGTGATGGTGGTATTAAGCGGCATGAGTGATCTGGAACAGGTGGAGGACAATATCAGCTATATGAAGGATTTCCAGCCCTTGACGGAAGAAGAGAGGGAGACCATAGCAAAGACCGTTCAGATCATAGGTGACAGCATAGCCATTCCGTGTACTGCCTGCCGCTATTGTACTTCCGGCTGTCCGAAGAAGATTGCCATCCCGGAATATTTTTCCCTGTATAATAACCAGAAGCAGTTTGGACTGCTGGCAGGGCTTGCCACTACCTACGGAAATCTGACGGCAACCCACGGGAAACCAGAGGACTGTATCGGATGTAAACAGTGCGAGGATCACTGCCCGCAGCATTTACCTATTGTGGAGAACCTGAAGCTGGTGGCGGAGGCATTTCAAATGTAACCTCATATGGCGCAAAGAACAAAAAGGCTGGAAGGCAGTATGTAGAAAATAGTGGAAGGAGAAATATGTCATGGCAAAGTTAGTAGCGTTTTATTCAAGGGCGGATGAAAACTATTTCAGCGGAGGCTGCCGTTATGTGATGGTAGGTAATACGGAAAAGCTGGCAAAGATGATTTCCGAGATGACGGGAGCGGATTTATTTAAAATCGAGCAGAAAATTCCTTATGCTGCGGACTATAACACCTGTATCCAACAGGCAAAAGAGGATCTGCAGGCAAAGGCAAGACCGGAGCTGGTTTCCGCGCCGGACAGCCTTGACGGGTATGATGAAATATATCTGGGATTTCCTAATTACTGGGGAGATATGCCCATGGCGGTATATACCTTTTTGGAAAAATTTGATTGGAGCGGAAAGACGATCCATCCCTTCTGTACCCATGAGGGGAGCGGTCTTGGCGGAACGGAAGGAAAGATCCAGGGGGTCTGTAAAGGCGCGGTGGTGACAAAGGGGCTTGCAGTTCAGGGAAGCTTGTCAGATAACGCCGGGACAGCTGTTGAAAAATGGATATGATCTCTCTGTTACAAAAGCAGGAAAGGACATAACAAAATGGCACTCCTTTTGGGGTGCTGTTTTGTTTATATAAAAGTGAAAACAGGATAGTCAGAATATCAGATATAGAAAAAAGACGGACTTAGACCACATTTTAACAGAAAGTGTGGCATAAACCGCATTCTGAATGGATGTGGTGTTGAGTGCAAAAGCGTAAAAAAATATAATAGCCTTGCAGATGGGGGAATATCCCAAAGAAAAAAGAAAGGCAGGAGAAATCACCATATGAAGAAAATGATATCCCTTATTATGGCAGGCATGATGATTTTTACGTTGACGGCCTGCGCAAACAGTACAGAACCGGACAATGCAGTGCAGAATACAGAACAAAACAGCATAGCGCCGGAGGAGGAGAACCAGACGGAGACTCAGGAGGACAGTCCGGAAGGATCAGAAATGGCAGAACCCAAAGAACAGAGCAGCTGCCTGGTAGTGTATTTTTCGCAGACAGGAAATACAGAAACAATTGCAGGCATGATTGCTGAACATACGGGAGGCGAACTGTTCCATGTGGAAACAGTCACTGTTTATCCGGATGAATATAACGATCTGATCGAAGTGGCAAAAGAGGAGCAGGACAATGATGAGAGACCGGAGCTTGCCTCAGCCGTAGAAGATATGGACAGATATCAGACGGTGTTCATCGGGTTCCCTAATTGGTGGGGCACAATGCCCATGGCGATGTTTACATTTTTAGAGTCCTATGATTTTGCGGGAAAGACGGTCATTCCCTTTTGTACCCATGAAGGAAGCGCTCTTGGCCGGAGCGAAAGCGACATTGCGGCGTTGATACCGGAAGCGGAACTGCAAAAGGGGCTGGCTGTGAGGGGTTCTAATGTAGACAGTGCAGAAGATGATGTGGTGAGCTGGCTGGAAGAAATGGGTTTTGAAAGCCTTGCCGAGGGAGATTAAAAGGCGATGCGGGCAAAGCAGAAAATACGGCCCTGTGTGGATTTTGTAATGGTCATTCTGATGCCGTGCCTTATGGCCTATGCTTTTATGGGAGGAAAACTGCATGAATGGCTTGGCCTGGCAATGTTCCTGCTGTTTTTCCTGCATCATCTGCTGAATGCAGGCTGGCATCGGGCGTTGGGAAAGGGATCTTACATGGCAAACCGGATATTAGGGACAGTTACAAACCTGCTTTTACTGCTGGCAATGGTTTTTCTGGCAGTAAGCAGTGTGATCCTGTCAGGATATGCACCATGGAATATAAAAGGCAGTATGGCTGTGGCAAGGCTTATGCATCTGGCTTTATCCTATTGGGTGTTTGTGCTGGCGTGTTTCCATCTTGGAATTTACTGGAACCGGATACCTGTTGCCAGAAAAGTAATGGCAGATAAAAAAATATCGGCTCTGTTGCGGCTTGCTCTCCTGCTCTATGCAGCCTATGGGGTATATGTGTTTATCAAAAAGCAGTTTGCCCTTTATATGTTCCTGCAGGTTCAGTTTGCATTTCTTGATTATGGAGAGCCAGTGGTACTGTTCTTTATGGAATACTTTGCAGTGATGTGCCTGTCTGCTGTGATTGGGTATTATATGTCGGCTTTATTATACCGCCTGAATCGGAGCAGGGGACATCATGATAGAAACGGAGGTTAATATGAAAAAATAATATGCTGTGCCATCTGTATGATGCTGATGGCTGCAAACGCAGGATGCGGAAATTCTCAGAGGCCGGAAGAACAACCCAAGGATACGCTTGTTACAGAGACTGAAGATGAATCTGTGCCGGAGGGAACAGCCAAAGAGGGCGGTTCTGAATGCCCTTAAGATGGGCTACCGCCATATTGATACGGC
>CAJTZD010000134.1 GCA_910584235.1 uncultured Acetatifactor sp. | reverse complement strand
GAGCTGAACATCTCCTGTCCGAATGTGGAGGAAGGAGGGCTGGCTTTCGGGACGGCCCCACGGATGGTAGAGCGAGTCGTGCAGGCGGTACGCCATTATACCGGGCAGCCCCTGGTCGTGAAGCTCTCCCCGGAGGTCACGGACATAACGGAGATTGCCAGGGCAGCGGTATCAGGCGGTGCGGACGCGCTTTCCCTGATCAACACGCTGCGGGGGATGAAGATAGACATCCACAGGCGCAGGCCGGTGCTTGCCAGTAAGACAGGGGGCTATTCCGGTCCGGGCATCATGCCGGTGGCGCTACGGATGGTCTATGAGGTGTGCAGGGTCGTTGACGTGCCGGTGATCGGCATGGGCGGCATCGCCACCTTTGAGGATGCCCTGGAGTTCATCATGGCCGGGGCTGCCGCAGTCGCGGTAGGGACGGCGAACTTCCATAACCCTTATGCCACGGTGGAGCTCATAGAGGGCATCCGGGGGTATATGGAGGAAAACAACATAGCCTCTTTGGACAGGATCAGGGGCATCATTGATTAGCTGGCACAGGCGGCAGAATGCTGTGCTTATAGCCATTATTCATTATGTTATTAGAACCTGAACAAGTATTGTTTAAGATTTAGCAATAGGAGGCGATATCCAACTAACTAAACCCAGAATCTTATGAAATTGCTTTCTTTATGGCCTATTTATTTATAAATGATTTCAAAAATCAAGAGATAATCTTGTAAATAAAGTTTTTAGCAACAGGCATCCTGCCAAAGAAAAAAACGGTGCTTTGGCGGGTATATTTTAGTGTGCCTGTTTATAAATGCAATCCTTCCTGGCTCTGTTTTGAGAGTAGGGAGGATTTTTTATTGGCTGTAACGCAAACCATGGGTGTAGTTCATCCCTGTTGGCGAAAAGACAGGCGTATTTGTTCTGAAGCCGTATATGGGGATACGGATGCAAAGAACTGTAATGATTTAAGGCTACAAAGAAGGAAAAAATGTGATTTTGGGAGCAAACGGCCAAAAAAATCAGTAGTTTGGTGAAGGGATTTTGCGGTCTGCAATATGAACTAATAGGACATCATATACAGGAACAAAAAGATGAAACGCAGAGGGATGTATCAATCTTTCTGTGTTTTTTCTGTTACGAGGCCTGTACCCCAGGGTGCCGTTCCCCGCCCGGCTTGTTCTTCATTTTTGAAATTTAAAGAAAATGGAGGACAAGCCTATGGCAAAGCCAGGCAGACTGCCGGACTTCCGGAAAATGTATCCGGAGGCCAGCGAAGAAGTGATCGAAGTATTGAAGGAAACAGAGAGAAAAATGCAGTATCAGGAGTACGACCTGAAGGCAGAGCAGACCATCATTGACCAGGATGCACAGGAGATCCGGGTGATACCGAGCCGGGAGGACTCCTATGAGCGCCTGCTGGAAGAACATAACCTGCCGGCAGATGAGCAGGCGGATGTGGAAAACATCGTACTTAGAAAGATACTGCGAAAACAGCTCCATGAGGCCATCCGGAACCT
Source organism: uncultured Acetatifactor sp. (assembly GCA_910584235.1). Lineage (GTDB taxonomy): Bacteria > Bacillota > Clostridia > Lachnospirales > Lachnospiraceae > Acetatifactor. The sequence goes on along the minus strand of CAJTZD010000134.1, from coordinate 2,580 downwards.
GGAAGAAGGGGAACAGTATCTGATCATCCAGCTGTTTTTTATGGACAGGAGTGAGAGGGAGCTGGCAGAAGAACTGGGGCTCTCCCAGAAGGCCGTGAACAAGCGCCGCCATAAGATTTTGGGAAAGCTGAAAAAGTTTTTAGAGAAATTTTTATTTTTTGGTTCTCAAACCTCTCTCCCAACGTGGAAATAAGTGAAGGGGATAAAAGTCCCTTCTCTGTCCTTTGAAAAATACCGCCCCAGACGGTCATATCCAGCAGCTACAATACGTTAGCTGTACAGCGCGAAAGCGCGAAGCGGCGAAGGAGGACACGCCAGGACCACCTGCAGACAGTCAGAGTGTCTGTCAATAAGATGACATCAAAGGTGCAGAGCGGGAACTGTCCGTCCTGAAAATACCCCATGGCCGGGGCATACCGCAATGACCTGTACAGCCTATAATGATACTTCCGTCCAGTCACAGCCCCTTTTTAGGAAGGGAACCGCAATGAGGGCGGCGGCCAGAGATCCTGGCCGGGGTTCGAGTCCCATGACGGTTAGCCAAAACCGGTTGTAACTGACTGCCCAGGCTCCGGGAAGTAGTGTCGAATGGGAGCAGATGAAACGTGAAAATGAAGAACAAGCACGATTTTTCATGTGAGGAAAGGCAATCCGCTGTAAGGCGGATAACCTGCGTACACAAATGTGTGCGTTTATGAAGTATGACAGGCGGCGGTCTGTATTTCAGGCCGCTGCTTTTATAAAAGAAAGAACAGGAAATGTCGTTTTGCTGACAGAAGGAGGGAAGGCAGAAATGGCAGGAAGAAAAATCAAGCGTGGAGATATCTACTATGCTGACTTAAGGCCGGTAGTTGGCTGTGAGCAGGGCGGTATCCGTCCGGTTGTGATTCTGCAAAATAACACAGGGAACCGGTTCAGTCCAACCACCATAGCAGCAGCGATCACCAGCCGGGACGGAAAGCATCCGATCCCCACTCATATCCATATAGACAGACAGTTTCACGGTCTGCACCGGGATTCCATGATCTTACTGGAACAGGTACGGACCCTGGATCAGAAACGGCTGCGTGAATACATAGGCTGCCTGGACAAAGCAACCCTGGCTGCAGTGGACAGGGGACTGATCGTCAGCCTGGGGATGAAAAATATCCAGAAGGAAAAAACAGCTGCAGATACGACAGCTATGAAAAAATGAGTCAGAACAGGGCAAAGAAGCAGACAGAGAGGAAGGGAAGTATGGATGACAGAAAGAAGAAAGCATGGATCTATACCCGTATCGATGCGCCGGAGGACAGCCATGGTACCTTAAAGAAGCAATATGAGCAGTTGAACGCCTATGGAGAGCAGCTCCGGGTGGAGATTGCAGGCAGCTCCAGCGATATGGGAGAAGCGGCAGGTTTAGAGAGACCCGGACTGGAGCTGTTCCTGGAGGCAAAGGACAGCAGGGGGATCGAAGTGCTGCTGGTTCTGGATTCCTCCAGGATCTCCCGTGATAAGGAATTGGTCACGGATTTTCTGCTTCGGATGCGTCAGTGTGGGATTGAAGTATGTTCTCCTTTGGAGGGGATAATCTCTGCCACAGGGTGAGAAAAGGAGGGCATGAAATGACAAAAAAGGAGCTGGAACAGTGGCAGGCTGTGACAAACAGCAGCCAGTACCGATGGGTGGAGGATCATATTACCCGGTTGAATGGGCGGGGTACGCTGTATTATACCGGAGGCGGAGATGGATGCTTCATGAGGATAACTCCGGAGGGGAATCTGACTATAGGAATCTACGAAGGGGCATTCCCTCATATCGGGGAGGCCTGCTTTCAGGTAAAGGCGGAGAGAAAATGCAGCAATTATAACGAAGCTTTCCAGAAAGCCTGTGAACTGGGTGGGATAAAGTTCCTGATGGACCTGTTTTCCAGCGGTCAGGTTCCCCAGGAGCCAACCCAGGGGATGCATTTATGAGGTGTATGAATGGATTATAATGTAAAAACAGGGATCCTGCTTAATACAAATTTCAATACCAGAGAATTCAACGACCTGATGTATGAAAGCGCAAAGCCACATATGATAGAGGAGATTAAATCGGTGATCGAAGCGGATCCGACCCTGCCCCAGTACATTGACGGAAACCTGACCTTTCGTTTCCAGCCCGATTACAAAATCCTGCTGAAATATCGGTTCATATGTAATGACGAGAATGAGATGGAAGCAGAGAGCTTTTCCAAGTCCTGCGTGGAGGATATCCGGAGAGAACTGGAAGAGAAAGGATACTGTATCGAGCGGATCAACTGTACGGCAAAAGAGATGGACATGAAGTGGCTGGACGAACTGGAGGACATGGTGTTTCCAAAGAATCCGAGCCTTTGATATCCAATGAGAAATGAGTCTGAAAACGGGTGCATTTATGAGCGGAAAGAATCGGCGGCTTTTGTCAGTATTGCTGCATGTAAGAGGAAAAAGTTTGTTGGGTATTGAGTGGCAGTAGTGATAGCTATCATGGGGACAACACGGTATACTGTGTATAGCGCAGGAGAAAGCATTCTGGTGATATGTCAAGAACTTTTTGAAAAAGATTTTGACATGTTTT
>CAJTZD010000133.1 GCA_910584235.1 uncultured Acetatifactor sp. | reverse complement strand
CCGATGCGCAGCCCGGGATGGGGCATCTCCCTGTCACCTGGCGTCCGTTCAGGAATACGCCCAGCTCCTGGTCATAGAACTGGGGCACCGAGAGTTTTTCGATATATCCGTTCCTGTAGAGTTTCTCGAAAATCTCAGCGGACATCTGTCTGTGGATCTCGCCTGCCTCCCCCAGCGCCGATGCCCCAAAGAAGTTTAGGCTGATTCCATAATCTTCCAGGGTCTTTTTCTGGCTTTCGTGGTTTGCGGTCACATAATCCTCTATGGAGCCTTCATAGCCCTCCTCTTTCAGTTTCCGGTAGCTTTCCAGAATAGGCGAACCGTAGCAGTCCGTCCCCGAAAGGAAGATCACATTTTCCTTGCCGATCCTGTCCCGCAGGAATCTGGCAAAAATATCGGCGTGCACGAACATGCCTCCCACATGTCCGAAATGCAGGTTCTTGTTGCCATATGGCATGCCGGCGGTGATGACTGCCCTTTTGGGAAATATGGGCCTTTCGTTTTTCATGAGACGTTTTCTGAACATAGTTTCGCATCCTTTCCTTGCTTTGTTTTGAAATATTGCTGTTATATGAAATCGACCATCGAGCCGCGGAACGCCTTTCTCCCCCGTTCGCCGCGCAGCCTGCAGCCGACTCAGCGGCAGATTTACAGTGGTGGGCTTGTACAATCGAGCAGGGGGAATGCTCTTCTCCCTCAAAGGCAAAGCCATAATGGCGGATTCGCTGCTTCTCGCCCCCGCTCCGGCGCATCATTTTCGGCCACGCTTTCCGCAATGTCAAAGCAGCTGAAGGGCGTCAGGGCGATTGTCCCCACGAACTCATTCATAGCCTCTATATCGTTCAATAACAGCGCCTTGATAAAACCATTGTACCAAGCCACTTACGTGGCGGCAAGTTCTAAAAATAAATTTCTTCTAAGTCCTCAAAAAAGCAGCAGTTTAACACAAACTTTTGGCCACCACAACTCCATATTTCATTTTTTATCCGTCCGCCTCCACCAAAGCCATGTGCCATTACAACGATACCACGCTGGTTTTCTCCCGAACTATACATATATCCCGCCAGTTTCTGCATCATCGGGGAAGCATGATGCCTGTCGATGGCCTCCTGGTCCCTCCAGCTGTCGATCAGCAGCACTGTCTCCGGGTCTTCTATGGGTATGAAATACTCATATCGCAGATTTCCCTCTTCCCTGCGGATTGCCGCCACAGTTCCGCTGCCCTCCATCTCCTCCGCAAATTTCCTTGCATTGCCGTCTGTCCCGGTGTAGTAAATATTTACAACTATACTCATGTCTTTTTCTCCTCCATTTTTGTCCCTGGCCGTCACCAGGATCGTGTCAGCCCCATGCTTTCAGCACCAGCCGCGAAAGCTGACAGTTCTCTTCCTCCAGGGCAAGCGCCTGCTCCAGCAGGGCGGTCTGTTCCCTGCGGAGCGTCAGGGTGGACATGCCCGCGGTGTCTGTGGTATTGTACGTAACTTCGCAGTCAGAGAAACGGCATGCCTTGCGCCGCAGGGCTGCTGCCTCATCGGCAATTGTCTGGCAGTTCTGCGCTATCTTGGCCAGTTGCTCCCGGCCTGTATCAGGAATGAGAGAAAGGTTTTCCCGCAGCCAATTTGCCGCCGCTCTCCTGGCATCAATGAGGTTGCCCAGCATGGCATCGTTTACGCTGAGGCGTCTTTGCACGTTCTCCTTATCGTTTTCCAGCCGGAAATCCTCCTCTCTGGAGAGGCCGATCATCCAGGCCCTGTAGGCATCCTTTCCCTGATGATAGCCTCTGCACTCCTGCGCCTGGAAAGAGTCGATCAGTGTGGCCAGGGAGGTCTTCAGGATGTCCATGGGGGATTTCTTCTCTCCCTTTTCCCCGAAATGGGTGATGAGGAATGGCCAGAACTCGCTGAAGAGATATCCGCTATTTTCCTCAAATACCATCCGCCTGTCTTCCTGCGTCTGGCCATCCGCCTGCTCCAGGGCATCGAAAACCTCCTTATCGAAATAGGTGCGGCACAGAAAACGGTTCCCGTTATCTGTATATCCTGTGATGACTCCCCACTCAGGGGCTACCCGCAGGTTGATGGCCAGCACCGGCTTGCCTCTCCGGATATCCTCCATGATGGCCCGGCGCTCCGCTTTCCGCTCCCGCTTTTCCAGCCTCTCCACCATACAGAAGCCATAGCCGATGGCGCTGTAGAGGGGCGTGGCGTAGTCAAAGGCCACAAGAGCGTCCGTGCAGCTGTAGTCCCAGACATCGGTAAAGCAGATTCGGTAGCAGGCTCCGCTCATTCCCATGATCTGTTCATAGGTGCAGGGCTCCCCCATATAGGAGAGGGCTGCCTGGAGCGCGCCTGCCCAAGGACATTCCAGCCCCTCCGCCCCTTTCTCCCAGACCAGGGGCTTCACATGCTCCAGGATACATTTCGAGCGATCCTGAAGAAGCAGTCTTGTGCCATGGCCGCCATAGTAGACGGTATCGTTTTCCGGGCAGCTCAGCACATGGATTCCCTCCGCGTTCAGGTAAATCAATGTCAGGTATTCCGTGTCGTCACTTGCGGTGCTGCTGGGAAAGGTCTCATGGTTCACCTGTATCCTGTCCCATTTGAAGTATTCGTAATGTTCCAGCTTCTGCATGGCACAGAAGTATTCTTTCTCATTGCCATAATATGCGCCGATGATCCAAAAAGGCCTGTCTCCCTCAAAGCCCGCGCTCTTTTTGTCCAGAGTCAGGTTCTCGTTCTGCAGCGCATAGGAAAAGCCCACGCCTGCCGGGGTCTGAAATTTGACGGTCAGGACTTTCAGCCGGTCGCTTTCCATGGAAGCGCCGATGAAAGCCGGATTCACATAGATGTCCAGCACATTGTCGCGCACCAGATTATCCAGGGCGCGGGTCACGGGAATCTGTGTCTCCCCGTCTGTATAGACCGCCTCCAGGATAAAAAGCTCCCTGGGGCATAAAAGGCTGTCGATGCTGCAGTCCAGCGCCTCTGCCAGGGCAGGGAGAATAGCCGTCTCAGGCAGGCACTTTGCGTTCTCCCATTTCGATACGGCCTGGGGACTGACCTGCAGCCGCTCCGCCAGGGCCTCTCCGGTGTATCCCCGCTCTCTGCGCAGGGATGCGATTCTCATTGCGGTTTTTTCCAGTTCCATTATAGATGATTACCTCCAATGTGTTTTCAGCGCTGTATCTCTATTTTAGACAAGAGGAACCGGATTTACCAGTTATATGAGGTTCAGAACAAAGAGAATATATCAACCTGAGGTTGAGGCGGGACGTGCCGGTTCTCCCCCAGATATAGGATATTCTGCTTCTCGTCAATGCTGGTGATATTGACTTTCTTACATGTCGAGACAATGATTGGCGAATGTATCCATCCACAGCAGATTCCTTTCCCTCACTCCGCCCGTTTCCCCAGCCGCACCTCGCAGTCCTTGCGGTAAAAGGAAATGCCATAGCAGCCGATTTTCCGATAGCCCTCTGTCCGCAGTTCATCCATATATCTTTTGTCATATATCTGCTCCAGGGCCTCCTGAGCATCGGCCTCCAGGTCATTGATGGAACCGGAGACCTTAAGTTCCAGCACAAAGGCTTTGCCCCGCAGGGACGGGCTCCTCACCATGATGTCGGAACGGCCATTGCCCGACTCCCGGTTGGACTTCACCAGATAGTCTTGGCTCTGGCTCAGGATTCCGGCCAGGAATCCGTGGTAGAAGTTCTCCACGTTGTCGTAGAAGCTGATGGTGGAGAAGAGCTGCCCGTTCAGGATTTCTTCCATCTTTTCCGCGTCCCCGTCCTCCATGGCCCGGTACAGGTCCCGGAAGTCCTGCTTCTCTATCCTCTTCCGGAACCACCCCAGAATCGTGTTCCGGTAGATTGTCTTTACCTCCGTATTAGGGATGCGCACCTGCAGGAAAGTCGATGAATCGCGGAATTTCTCACCTTTTTTCGTCAGATAGCCAGTAAAATAGAGGAAGTTCCACAGGTTCTCACCACTGGCCTGCATATCCCCATAGGTGACCTCTTCATGCACTTGTATCTCCAGGGTTCCGCCCTCTAAAAGCGTCTCGATCTGCCCTTGTGCCTCACGGTCAGCTCTGGCAATCATGTCCTTTATGATGTCGTTGGAGCTGGTATTGATCCAATAGGG
>CAJTZD010000132.1 GCA_910584235.1 uncultured Acetatifactor sp. | reverse complement strand
CCCATTTCTCAATGCCTGCCTCCGCCTTCGTGCCGTCCCGGTATTCCATGCTGACACCGTAAGGGTAGAGGGTATTCCGTTCTATATCCTGCCGCAGCGTGTCAAGGTCCATCATCAGGACATCCCCATACGGACGCCCGTCCTCCCTGCGTTCCGTGTGGAACAGGAAAGCTCTGGCAGCGGGGTATTCTGTCGTGGCGGCCATCCGGTAAAGCTCCGCCGAAGGACAGTAGGCAAGCAGCGCATCCGAGAGCCACATATGTTTTTTCCCCATGACAGCGATAGAATCCGGTCCGGTGTTGGCTGCCAGTGAGCGCAGGTTGAATTCACTTTCCCGCAGAAAATCCCCGGCCAGGATATGAAGCTCATAGGCAAATATACCTAAATCCGTATCACGGACCAAGTGAATCTGCGGAAGTGGTTCCTCTTTCAATTTCATTTCCTCCCTTCATACCGTTCTTGTCACCGGCTGCCCTTGTCCTGGGAAGGCGTCTGCCTTTCCTTTGCCGGCTCCGCTTTTGGCGTCTGCTCCTTCATGGCCTTTAAGACAGAGGGCCGGCGCTCTGCCGCCTTCTCCAGCCGGTCCAATGCGTCCATTGCCTTTAGCGCCCCCTTCTCCATTGCCCCCATACATGCGCGGCTGGCACGGTAAGGCGCTTTGACGCACGCCGCAATCCGTCCGGCGCTTCTGGCCTCCTGCACCGGTTCCTTCCCCATCAGCGCCAGGCGCATATTTTTCAGGTGTTTCCCGGTCTCATGGTACTCGGACACGAAAGCGTCGATCTTTGCCATAGACTGGCTGTTTTCCTTCTGGTTATATTCCGCGCTCTGCCGGACTGCCTCCAATGCCGGCCTCAAATGGAGAAAGCGGGCTATCCCGTTTAGGGCCACGGTGCCGCGCTCCTTAAAGTCCGCAAGCACGTTTTTGCACCCCTCGAAAATCTTTTCCTTCACTTCGGCCAGCCGCTGCTGCATCAAGGAAATGTTGTCCTCCATAGACCTGCAGGCATTTTGGAGCGCCGCTTTCAGGGAATGGTTCTGCATCTTCTGCAGATCCCCCCGCATGGCCTCCAGTTCCCCCACCGCCACGGCAAGGCGGCTCTCCATGAGCGACACGGATTCGATCAGCTTTGAAAATTCCTGATGGCCGGCCGGATTGTTTTCTTTCAGCAGGGCAAGGAGCTCCTGCACCGGCCCATTTTCTGCAATGGGCTGTTCCGGCACCGCCGCCGTCTGTTCCATGCCTGCCATTTAAGAATCCCTCCCCTCTGCGGAAGGCTCCCCCGCGATCTTCCCCACGATCTCCGGCCCGGCCTCGTAGATCTGCATGAGCCGCCTGGCCGTACCGCTGGGCTGTGCCGCGCCGCTGGTCCAGAGCCGGATGGTGGAAGGGGCCACGTTCATCAGGAGGGCGAAGGCCCTCTCGTTCATGTCCAGCTTCTCCATCAGGGCCTTTACCATGTCCGGCCCGTACTCCGGGCACCTGGCAGCCCCGGCGATCATCTGTAAAACGGTATTTTCGGTTTTCATCATTATCTGGATTCCTCCTTAAATAGAAATTGCCGCCTGTCTATGGCGGCTTTGTTGTTGGCAGTCCGTACCCTGTTCCCTAAGGCAGAGCAGCTTTTCGTTGTAATCCTTTCCTGTCCGGGGCGGGTTGACGCCGACCCGGATATGCCGGAAGCGCCGGTCCTGTTTCAGCATGTCCCGTATCTTCCTGGCGTTGACAAGGCCGGCAAGATCATTGTCCATGTACAGGGTAACACGCCGGATCTCCGGGTGGCGTTCCAGGAAAGCAGTCAGCGCCACATGGGAGGTCCCGCCCAGGGACAGGCGCCAGCCGTTCCATTTCCATCCCTCCAGCTCCTGCAGCGCGGCATGGGAAAGGGCGTCAATGGGCGCCTCGAATACGGCGAGCTGACGGCTGCCCGGACTATCCGGCGGGTAGCAGAAGCTGAATTTTTTATCGCTGCCGGCCACATCTTTTTTCAGGCTGGTCCCAATGCCCCGCATACAGGCAAACCTCGCCTTTCCCCCGTCATCCTTTCCCACGAACACACAGACCGCTTCGTCCCTGTGCCTTGCCTCATACAGAAGCCCCAACCGGAAGCAGCGGCTGATTATCCGGCTGCTGATCCCCCGTCTCTGCAGGTATGATACCGCAAAGGTGGCGCACCGTTTCGCCCAGGGAAGGGAAAAGGGCCTTTTCTCCGGCTCCCTCTGCACAGGGCTTTTTGCCGGCGCGCTCCGGCGGCTTTCCGTCTGCCGGCCCCTTCCGTCCGTCAGCGTGTTCACCGCATCCACCAGGCCGTAGCCCCGGACCTCCACCAGATAATCCAAAGCGTTGATACTCCGTCCCCGGCTGTTCCAGTACCAGTATCCCTTCCCGGTGACATAGACCAGGCTGTCATGCTCCTTATGCCGGTAGTTCGGCCCGTCCCTCTTTAAAACTCCCGGCTCATGGAATTGCAGGTAACGGAACAGATCCGCCTCCCTTGCCTCCTGGATCTGCTCTTTCGTTACGCCCGGCATGGCCCAGGCACTTCTTTCCTCATTGTGCCCCGCCTCCTTTCCTGAATTGTTTCAGGGACATCCCTTCCCATGCTCACATGCCGTACAGGTCATGGTTGACTTCGGCCCGGTAATAGCTGTCCATCGTTGCCGGGGCATTATACAGGGCCGCAAGCAGGTAAGCCTTGATGTTCCCTACCTTTGTGGTGTTCTTGTCAATGCAGTCAAAGACATACTCCAAATGGCCGGAATTGATCTTTAGGAACCGGCTCTTTACAACCTCCCTGGGGAAATCGTCTCCTGCGATGCGGATGAAAGGGCGTTTTGAAAGGACCACTTCAAGCATGAGCTCCACCGTTTCATCCATCCGCTGCGCTCCATACCGCTGTACCAGAAAGCCGTACTCCACATTTGCACGGATAATCTCACGGTATGCGTTCACAAGCTCTGTCCTATCCATCCCATCCGGGCGCCCTGCCGCCTCCGGCTCTGCCGGATGGATTGATTGATGTGTATTTAATCCATCCGTTTTTGATCTATCCGTGTTTAATGGATCAGTATTTAATTGTGGGGGATTTCCCTGTGCAGGTTTCCCCTGTCCAGGTTTTTCCTGTCCTGGCTTTGCCTGTCTTGGATTTGCCTGTCCTGGATTTTCCCGTTTAGGCGGGACCTCCGCTGCTTCCTGGCTTACCGGCTTTTCATGTATCGTGTACTCAATATCCCCCAGCCGGCCGTTGTCAAAACGAACCCTCTGCCTGGTGAGATACCCGTGCTTCTCCAGCTCCTTTAACGCGCTGGCAATGGAATCCACCCCGTCCCTGCAGATACAGGCAAGCCCTTTGGTGGTATAGTCCCAGTCCTCCGGCAGAGACAGCATGAGGGACAGCAGGCCTTTCGCTTTCAGGGAGAGCTTCACATTGCGCAGGTGATGGTTGCACATGACCGTGAAGTCTTTTGTTTTTTCTACCCGGAATACAGCCATAACAAAAACCTCCTTTCTTTCCTTCCTGGCTACAAGACACGATCCCTGCGGTCATAGTGCAGATGGCCGCCCGGTGCAACCTTCGCATGGTTCTGTATCCTGAGCTCTCCCTTTTCCTGCCGATCCCTGAATCTCTCATACCCAGTGTCCGTAAGGAACAGGCGCATCCGGTCCCCTTTGTCGCCCACGGTGGAATCACCTGAAAGCACATCAAATATAACCATGTGACGCACCTCCGGGTCGAAGCGTTCCAATCCCATGATGTCATGCCCCTTAAGCTGTTCGGCGCCGGATCTCTGCCTGGCCTGGGCCAGCAGCTCGCCAATGGTTCGCCCCTCCTGGGGCAGCCGGTAGTTCCTCCGAATGTCATGTACGGCCTCCATACACTCTGCATCCGTCAGGGGGCGCAGTTTCTCCAGGAGGCTTTTTGCAGCCTTCCGTCTGGCCGGGTCCCCGGCATACCGTGAGGCCATAGACATTTCCTGCAGGACGGCATACCGCTCACTTCCCTCTGTCTGGTACAGCATCCGTTTTTCCATTTCCGTAAATTCCATAAGAATCCCTCCTGATCCATCCATCAAAAAAAGCCACAGCATCATACCGTGGCTAAAAAATGGCAACAAAAAAAGCCTGACAGTAAAAGTATTGTTTACTATCAGGCAGTTACAGCCGGAATACGAAATGCAGCGCGATCCCGGTTCATTTTTCGGTTAACACTCACATGCCTGTTTTTGCAGCCATGCGATCTATTGTGCCTCTTTCAAGGCTTGACATTTAAACAAAGAAAACCCGCAAACGCTGATGTTTACGGGCTTTTTCAAACTCCCCGAGTTGGGCTCGAACCAACAACCCCACGGTTAACAGCCGTGTGCTCTAC
>CAJTZD010000131.1 GCA_910584235.1 uncultured Acetatifactor sp. | reverse complement strand
AGTAAATTCAAGGTCTCTGGGACTTTTTAGCCCTATTAGGTGTCAAACTCAGGATTATACGATATTTCTGCTGCCGGCGCAACAGGATTTTGGCTGATCTCTCGGAAGATGCCGCGTTTTTATTTCGTTTGTAACGAAACCTCTCTGAATCGGATATATCAAACAGGAGAATCCGCAAGAGGGAGGTGCATTATGGTAAAAAAGGAAATAAAGAGGGCGCTGCGCTCCAGAGCCTTTGCCCTGACGACGGCATTCTGTTTTTTTATGATGGTGGAGGGGCGCCTGGATCAGACCAATGGGAGGATTTTTAACGATAGCGACCCGTATCTGAGCAAGTTTTTGAACAGCCTCTGGTCTACGCCGCTGACAATCCTCTGGCCCATAACGGTTATGTTTCCTTTTGTGTTGTCCTACCGGAAAGAAAGGGACAGCGGTTTTGGGCGGCTGATGGCGCTGAAGACTTCAAGAGGGCAATACAGAATGGCGAAAAGTGCCGCTGTGGCCTGTAGCGGCTTCTTGTCATTGTTTCTGCCTATGGCAGGTTGGCTGCTTTTCTGCAAATTTATCCTGGGCTTGGGAAGCGTGGAGATTTCCGTCCGCTTTATGCCTGAATTTGCCGAAAAATTTCCCTTTCTGTACGGAATGATGTATGCCGTAAACGCAGGAGTGCTGGGGGCGGTATTTGCGGTATGGGGGCTGGGTTTAAGCGCGGTGGTGCACAACCGCTACCTGGCGCTGCTGATACCTGTCTGCTACTGCGTGTTCACAGGGGTTGCCGCGTCTGGACCCTGGCAGGCGTTTAAGCTGATCGCCCCGGATGCCTACTACAACCCTGCGCTGGGTGGCTGGGGGATTCCTCTGTATGAGCTGGCGGTGCTTACAGTGGGCTGTCTTTTGTTTATAGGAGGGGATTGTCATGCCGGCAAAGCTTAGAGTGGAGATCAGGGAATGCCGTCTTGTGAGAGGGCTGGTTTTTTGGCTGCTTTGCGCCCTTGTGGTGAGTTATGCTATGGCTGTGAGCTTTTTGAAGAAATATCCGGCGGGCTGTCAGGGGGAATTTATGGTCTGGGTGTGCAACAATTATCATGTCATTCTGGTATTGTTCCCCTTGCTGCTGCTGGCTGCCGCCAGTAGCGCACAGAGCCAAAACTCCCGGTATCCCGTGCTGATCAGATACCGGAACCGGAACGAATTCTTTTCCGTCAAAATAGCCGCGAGGACAGGATTTGTCATGCTGTGTCTGCTGGCCCTTGTGGGCATGCTGCTTTTTTTCAGGCGGGGAATGCCCCTTGAGACAAAGCATGCCTTTATGGTATCGGAGGATTTTACGGGCATTTTTGTAAGACAGTGCCTGAATATCTTCTGCTTTTGGAGCGCTCTGCTTCTGCTCCATGAAATCCTGCAGAGCATTTTAAACGATACCATGCTTGACCTGGCAATAACCACCCTTGTGCCTTTGGGAAATTACATTCTGGCCAAGGGCGTGGCCGTGCGGGCCCTGGAATGGACGCCCTGGGGGAAAATCAGCTATAAAATCGAAGAGATTCTGGGGGCGCCGCCGGAGGAGGTGGAAAAGCTGGGACAGTATCAGTTTTACTGGTGGTATTGGTTGGCTGTGATTTTGCTTCTGCTGTTTCTGGCAAAAGAGCTGCATGGGAAAAAGGAGTTTGTCTTTGAAAGGACGACGGAACTATAATGGAACGGTTTTGAACCGGAAAGGGCAGGGAGAAGAAAGATGGTAGAATTGCGGAATGTATCAAAGGCATATAAGAACAATGTACTGTTTACCAATTTAAATCTTACGGTTCCTCGTGGGGATATCTGCGGAATCCTGGGGGAGAACGGCTCCGGAAAAAGCGTGCTGTTAAAAATGATATGCGGCTTTGCCCTGCCGGATACGGGAGAGATTCTGGTAGGGGGCGAAAAAATCGAAAAGGGAAAATTCCCCCGGGATATCGGGGTGATCCTGGATTGCACCGGTTTTTTACCGGGGGAGACGGGGCTTGACAATCTCCTGCTTTTGGCCTCCATCCGGGGGAAAGCAGACAGGGCACAGGTGGAAGAGACCATGCGGCGGGTGGGGCTGAAACCGGAGCTGGAGGTGAAAGTGGGAAGATATTCCCAGGGAATGAGGCAGCGGCTTGCCATTGCCCAGGCCCTGATGGAAAAGCCCTCCCTATTGGTGCTGGACGAGCCGTTTAATGCCATTGATATCAAGTCTGCGGCGCATTTCAGGAAGCTTTTCCGGGAATTGAACGAAAAGGAAAGGGTGACCATCCTCCTGACCTCCCATTACAGCCAGGATGTGCAGGAACTGTGCAGACACACCTATGATATAGGGCTGCTGAAAGCAGGGCTGTAAGGAAGACTGCCCCGGACCCGGCATCGGAGCCGATCCGCTGCCTGAAACAGGTCAGTTTCAGGCAGTGCGGAGGCCTTTGGCGGATACCGCAGTGAAAGATTACAGCACCGACAAGATCAAAATCTCCACACTCATCCTGTCGTTCATGCGTCCGGTCTTCACGGCCTCCTCCGCCTCCACGCATTTCTCCACGGCGCCGCGCAGGACGGAAGCCTTAAACTTTGCGGCCTGGGCCAGGTATTTTCCGGCCACAAAAGGAGGCACGCCGATTTTCGGCGCGATGGCCCGGCTGTCGAAGCCTCCGGAACTGAGCTCTTTTACCTGAAGCAGCATATTGCACTGCCTTGCGATCAGAAATAAAATACGCATGGGAGGCTCTTTTAAGGCCAGCAGATCATAATAGAGCTCCAGGGCCCGCTTTGGCTGTTTGGCGGCAATGGCGTTTATCATGTCGAAGATCTGGTTGCTGATGCGGACCGTGCAGACGGTCTCCACATCCTCTGTGGTCACCACATCCCGGCCCATGCAGTAGCAGATGAGCTTTTCCAGCTCCATCTGGATATTTTCCATGTCCGTGCCGGTTTTGGAGAGGAAGAGCTGTATGGTACTTTCCGTAATTTTCAGCTTTTCTCTTCCGAGAATCCCGGCCGCCCAGCGTTTTAAGGTATTCTCGTCCTGTTCGGCAAATTCCGCCGCATACCCCTTTGCCTGTACGGCTTTGTACAGCTTGCTGCGCTTGTCTATCTCGCTTTCCGTGAAAACGAAGAAGCATGTCTCGCTGGGATTCGACAGATATTCCGCCATTTTTTCTCCTCCGGACTTAAAGAACCCGCTGTCCGAGATAAAAATGACACGTCTGTCGGCAAAAAAAGGCAAAGTCTCGGCAAGGTCGATGATTTCCCCCAAAGAGATCTCTTTCCCCTCGAAAAAATGGGTATTCATGGTATCTCCCTCCTGGCAGAGGGCGGCCTTAAGCTTTTCCCGGTACTGCCTGCGAAGATATCTCTCCTCGCCGTATAAGAGATAGACTTGTCTGAAATTCCCTTGTCTGATGTCCTCGTTAATCTGTCTCATGCCCATACTCCTTGCCTGTGCTATTGTTATTTTCCCTTTGTTTGGCGGGAATGTCAAGGGGAAATTCAAAAAGTCGTATTTTATCAGAATTGCGAAACAATATCGGAAATTTTAAAGTATTATAGATTTTTTTACGTCTTTTTGCAAAAGGCCGTAGAATCCTTATCGTTTCTGTATCTATTTTGTCCGTCCTCCCGAATCTCGCGGCGGGTATCGGTTGCTGTAACTATGGGCGTCTTTTATAATGGGAAAGGACGAATTTAGACAATTTGCATCGCAAGAGCTAAAAAGTCCACGAATTTTCGCGAGGAGGTAGGTTCATGGAACAGCTGAATATCACAGCTACGAAAGACAATGAGAAGATATACAAAATACTGGGTGACCTGATGAACGGAGACAAGGAGTTCCAGATCATGATCACGGTTCCCTCAGGGAAAGGACCGGTTCATAAGACACCGCAGGAGCCGCCTAAGACGCCGGCAATGCTGCGGAACCTGGAGCAGGATGTCACCGACATGATACACGAGATAGGTGTTCCCGCGCATATCAAAGGTTACCAGTATCTGAGGGAGGCTATCATGATGTCCGTGGACGATCCGGCCATGATCAGCTCCATCACCAAGATTCTCTATCCTACCATAGCAAAACGGTTTCAGACTACGCCCAGCCGGGTGGAGCGCGCCATCCGCCATGCCATCGAAGTGGCCTGGAGCAGAGGCAAGATGGAGACCCTGGACGCATTGTTCGGATACACCATAGACACCGGAAAAGGCAAACCTACCAATTCGGAGTTCATTGCCCTGATCGCGGACAGGATACGTCTTTCCTACCGGGCAAAATAATGGGACCCGCGGCGGAAGAGGAACGGAATGTGAAAAGTTCAAAAGAAATGCTTTCCACGGAACCGATATTGTTGTATAATCCCGTTTTAAACACTTGAATAGTTTACAAAAGCCGATATCCCGCATAAACAC
>CAJTZD010000130.1 GCA_910584235.1 uncultured Acetatifactor sp. | reverse complement strand
AAAACACCTGATCTGCTGCACCTCTATAGTACGGCAGATTGGGAAACTTATAATTCAATCACAATAGTTTAAAATGTATTGAAACAAATGCGGTATTTGTAAACAACCCCAAGAATTTTAATGATCCGTTTGATAGTCTTTTGTGTGCTAATGAAAATGAGTTCCTTAAAAAATGTCTGATAGAGCATATTAAAAGCACTGGCGCGATTAACAGGGGTATATTAAATAGTGAAGAGTTAATAAAACTGGAAAATAGCTGTTGTGTAGAAAAATCACTTTATCAAAATATTCATAAAACATTTGATAGTGTAGTAATACATTTATGTTATGATGCCAATAAGAATGAAATGAAAAGCGGGGCATCTGAAATAAATGATGTTCTTTTTGATGCTAAAATGGAATATCGTAGTACGCTTGAAAAATTAAGGGAGAGTAGTGTTAGAATTTCCTCGTTTGCTGACATAAATGAGTTCAAATTAACTTCTTATATGGAGTTATGGTCACATTACGCACAAAATCATGAAGGATTTTGTGTAGAGTATGATTTGGCTGAATCATTAGATAATCAAAAAGAAAATGCTATGGTTTCAGGAGGATTGCTTCCCTGCAGTTATGGCACAGAACAGATTTTATTAAGTAAGCAAAAAATATACAAATATGCGAAAGGATTGACATTAACTTTACATGAGAAAATGGAACTTGAAAAGAGCATTGTGCTTTCTTTTCTTATGAAGTCATCATCGTGGAAGTATGAAAATGAATGGAGGCTCATATTACCACTGGATATTTGCGAAATATATAATAATATGATTCCATTTTTTAGAATGAAGGCTTTTTATATTGGATGTAGAATGCCAAGAGATAATAAAGAACATCTGTATCGCATAGCACAAAGGAAAAATATTACTGTGTATAATATGGAGATGCATGAACATCGCTTTGAATTGGAAGGAGATTATAATCCGGTTGATATTGAAAAATATTTTATAGAAAAGAATGATAAAATTGATAGATTATGTCAAAACAAATATGATTTCGTTTTACCAACTTAAAATGTTTCAAGTGAGGGAGTCATGCTTTGGGGATTCCAGTGAGATAGCGAGATGTTTTACTTTTCTGTGCCAAGTATAGAAATGGCTTGTGCTGGAGATTGGGACAGAATCGGAGAAGACTGGCAAAAAAAGAGGCAAAGACATTCCAATGGCTGACAGACCTGACGGTAACGGGGAAGATTGCGGGGTACTTTGCAAGAGTGGGACGCGGAAGGTGGCAGATAGAAAACGAAGGGTTCAACCTCCAGAAAAATGTCCGTTATGATATCCAGCATGTAAACAGTGTGGATTATAACGCAGTGAAGTGCCATTATCCATTATCTGCTGACGCAGATAGCGGACATCTTGTTACAACTCTATGAGAAGGAAATCCCCGAGCTTCGGAAAGCAAAAAGGGACAAAAAAATATATCTTCCGACCTGCTAAGGAGTTTTGGCGAACGCCTAACAGGGGAAGATGGAAAATAAAAAAGCCGCATAGCCAAGAGGAGTTATTCACATGGGTAAAAACGTTGAGGCCATTTGGCTGGGAGATGTGGATAACTATTCAGGAAAACAGGAATATTGTTGAAAAGTATATTTTAGGGAATTCATCTAAAAATAAGGTAAGCTGATTAAAGTACCTTTCAAAGCTGGCTATCCTGCTTTTATTGACAGAGAATATAAAAAGATTATATAATAATTATAGGAATGTAGTCGATACAGAGATTGTTACAATATTGCACATGACTTTCTGAAAAAGTATGGCCGTTATAAAGAATGAAAAGAGCAGCACTTATAGAAAACCGCTGTGGGACCATTGGGTTTACAGCGGTTTTTGCATAGAACATACAGTGTGCAGATAAAGGTGTATGTCGGAGGCAATGGACTATGGATGAGCGGATGAAGGGTAGGCTGAAAAAACAGACCGTGAAAATTCAGGATTCTAATGGAATGGCAAAGGGAAGCGGTTTTTTCGTTGGCAAAAACAAGATAATGACGGCAGAACACTGTATCCCAAGAGATGAAGATGGGAAATATGTGAATAAGATATACTTATGCACAGGAACCGGACAGACACTTTCCAGCAAGATTACACCCGAGATTTATGGTGGCATGGCACTGGTTTTGCTATGGAAAGATCTGCCTTTGGAGGAGGATTTCTTTCCTTTGGGCTATTGCAACAGTCTAATCTATGGAGACAAGGTAGATATTTATGGCTATCCTCGGAAAGCGCCGAAGGGCTTCCCGCTGGATAGAATAGAGATAGGGGAGAATTCCAAAGGAAGCTGGGCCGAACCGAACATGCCTACGTTGAAATGCTTTGTGCGAAATATCGTCGGCGGGCTGGACACTTATGAAGGATTGTCTGGCAGCCCTGTGGTCTTCCAAGGCCATATAGTGGGAATGGTAGCAAAGGAGGATGAGGGCGGAACCGAAGCCAATGCAATACATCTCCTGGATTTCTCACTATACAGGGACTTGCTGTCTGAAAATCTAACGCTGGCCGAGGTAATCCGCCAGGAGCGGAAAAAACTGGACAGAACGGCCTTATACAGCCAGGCATGGTGGCTTCGGAGGCCTTACGATAAGAAGCCGGTTCCTATAGCGGCAGACCGCTACTCCATTGTCCTGGCAAGCATGCTTCTTGGCATGGAGGGGAACGCCAACGTGATACTTGCCAGCCCATGGGAAGGCGGGCTGGCAGAAGTCCTGCAGGGGGAGACAAATCATTATCAGGATACGCTTCCAAAGTGGAGAGGCAGACAATGGTCCGAATATGATGATGGTGCTCTGCCAGATTGGCCGAGGCTTGCGGACAAGGCCGGGGTAGTAATCGACATCCCTGCGAAGGAACCCTGCGGAAATCTGATCCTGCAGGCACTTACCGGACGCAAGGGGGGTAGGAAAGACATTCTGTTGCTGTTTAATATATTCTCCCTCGATGCCAGGGAAGCAAATGCTCGGGCCCTGGAGGAGGCGAAAGTCATAGAGGCCCATGAAGGATACGATTTACTGACAGTATCCCCCGCATCCGGCACATCTGATGAAGAAGATATCTCCACCATTGTAGCCACACATGATGCGGCCAAGGCCTGGCTGGAGGAAAAGGGACCGGAATTTTTCTGTGATGGCATGGGCGGCACTATCAACCCGGTACTGTGGGAATCGCTGGACATTGACGGAATAAATGCTCTGGCATGGGAAATCTCCCTCCTATATCAGGACGGGCTGCGGGAAGAGTGGGCGGAAGCCTTCCATTGCTTTTGGTGGGAATGCTCCGATTCTATGAGAGAGCTGATGACATACGCATGGGAGGGACGGGAAAGGCCCGATTTTGCAGTTCTGGATTTATGGGATTTGAGGAGATGGTTCCGTACCCTGAACAGGAAAGGATGTGAGGAAGCCCTCTGTTCCCTGCGAACCGACCGGGCGATGTACTGGACTGCGATTCTGTCGAACCCTTATTGCACAGAATATGTCCTTCAAGAACTGTGCGAACCGGAAAAGGCTCTTATAGCCGAGATGGTTCTTGACCAGCAGCCAGTTGCCTGTAGTGATGTCGCATTAAAGGATTCCGGAGAGTTTCTGCGGAAACAGATTCGAAGATACCTATAAGATAAGGAAAGGAGATACAAAGGATGTTCTACTCAGATTGGCATTTCTGCCATACTCTTAAGCTGATGCCCCAGGAAGAGGACGCGTTCCTGGAGATTATGTTCACCCTGGAAGCACCTGGAAGGCTCTTGGCGGAGAGGAACAGGGAGCTGGAAAATCTGGAGGGGCTGGAGGATTCCCTGCTGCAGTCATATGCCGTCCCTGTGCTGATAAAGGGGATACTGCGGGAATGCACCGTGGAACGTGAGGAAGACGATTCGGATTATCTGGAAAGCACACAGTTTGTGGAAAAAAGCAGGAATCTGATTGCCGCCGTTTTGGAAAAAGCGAATCAGAAAGACCTGATACAAGATTATGAAAAAATCCTATCCGATTTGGGAGTGGAAGAGCTTGACAATATAGTAAAGCAGATTGCGGGCATTCCTTTTGAAGATGATGGGCAGAAGTATGAATTTTCCTATCTGGAGTCGGACAAATGCATAGATTCCGTATTCCTGCTTTCGATTCTGTGCGCTGCAGCCGAGCTGCACTCGGACAGCGTTTCCGCTACAATCAAAGAGAGAAAGCCCCGCTTTCTGGACTTAGCCGCAGGCAAAAGATATGGGGTGCTGCCATGGAAGCTGGCCATAATGGTACAATGCTTTTGCGGCATGTCCTTTGACGCGGCAAAGAAGAACTACTTCCCGGAGCATTGGGGGGAGGAAGCGGCTGAGTGCATGGAGCTGACGGCGCTGATGCTGGCCAAAGAGCAGAGGGGCCTTGGAAAGCCGGAGCGAGATGTAGTCTGGGCCTTGATAGAGGAATCGTACAATCTGAATGCTTTCCGGGCACTGGGACGCAGGATATGGGACGAACCAGTCTGGATAGACGAGACGGCGGAAGGCAGGGACAGGACTGTCATCTGTGCCGTGCTCTGGCAG
>CAJTZD010000129.1 GCA_910584235.1 uncultured Acetatifactor sp. | reverse complement strand
TACCCCCCAAAGATTGGGGGGCAGGGGGGCTGATGTGCCGCAGGCACTTTTTTGTGACATTTTTATTCATGACAATAGAAGATTCGCGAAGCGCGGGTTCTATTGTTTAAGGCAATAGAATTCTTAAGAACTGTCTTTTCAGCTAAAACGTGATTTTTTTCTCCAAAATGCGGTCTCTCAAAGAAGCCGCTATTTATTATACTGGAGATAACAAGCATACGAGGATGGATGAAATGAAGAGAGAAAAAAGCTTACGATTATTTTCTGGCTGCTGTTGGGAAGCTGTATCCTGGGTTCCCTGGTGCAGACGGCATTGAATACGGCATTGTCTCCGATTATGGAGGAGCTTGGTATCAGTGCGGCGACAGCACAATGGCTGGGCAGTTCCTATTCCCTGGCTATGGGGATTATGGTACTGATGACCGCGTTTCTGATACGGAGATGCCCGTCCAGGCAGCTGTTTTTGGGGGCGATGGCGATTTTTGCGGGGGGCCTTTTACTGGATGGGGTGGCGATGGGCTTTTCGATGCTTGTTACAGGACGCATTTTTCAGGCCATTAGGTGCGGGATCATCATGAGCTTGTCCCAGGTGATCATCCTAACCAGGTTCCCGGAGGAAAGAATATGGCCGGACGCTGTCACAGGCGCATATTCTCTTCCCGGTACTGCGTGGGGGTAGTGCCGGTAAATTTCTGGAAAGTCTCGGAAAAATGGCAGCGGGAGCAGAAGCTCAACTGCTCGCTGATTTCCTGCACGGTCAGATTGGTGGATGCGAGCAGCTTTTCTGCTACCTCCACTTTCTTCTGCTTGATATAGTCCAGGAGGGAGAGACCGGTCTCCGCTTTGAATTTCCGGGACAGGTAGTAATCCGTATATCCTGTCAATGAGGAAAGCTCAGATATGGTCAGCTTTTCGCGGATATGCAGGGATATATAATCGCAGCAGTTCTGAATGGGTGCGGTGTACGCTTTATGGTTTTTGAGCTGATAAACCTGCTGGATAAAATCATCGTACATGGTGTGGGTGATTTCTGACAGCTGGGAACGGTTCATGGCGTTTTCCGCTTTGGCGATATAGACATCTTTCATGGAATAGGCAATGGAAGGGGACAGCCCGCCTTTTATCGCCGCCCTGCAGCAGATGGTGGTAAAGGAAATCAGGATATTCTTGTACTGGTGCAGGGAAGAAAGCCCTTTCTGTCTTCCAGCCGAGCCGGTGCGGATGGCGGTATAGTAGGATTCCTGATATTGAAGGTTGCCCTCTTCAATATTCTTCATCAACTGTTCTTCCGTCTGCCAGTTGATGTAGGAAGAGGCATACAGGGAGGCATGGCGTTCCTGCAGCTGCTGGAGCCG
Source organism: uncultured Acetatifactor sp. (assembly GCA_910584235.1). GTDB lineage: Bacteria > Bacillota > Clostridia > Lachnospirales > Lachnospiraceae > Acetatifactor. The sequence continues at coordinate 3,333 of CAJTZD010000129.1, read as the reverse complement.
GGGGGAGGCGATGGCATGGGGGATATAGGCGGGAAGCTGCTCGCCGTTCAGCGTATAGTGGAGCATGGAGGCATAGTGGAACAGGGCATTCACCGGAACGACGGCAATCTGGTCGAACATTTCCAGGGCGCCTGCTTTCAGGGAGGAGGAAAAACCAGATGAGACCAGGCATTCCGACAGCAGAAGCTTGGAACGTTCGCTGATATGGGTGGGCCCCAACAGATAGATATCCTCAACGGTTCCCTCTCTGTGGGAAAAAACGCATAGCCATACCAGCTCAAACATATCGCTGACCATCACCGGAGGGAAATGGCAGTCACAAGGATGAGTGTGCCGAGATCCCTGTTCCCGAATGTAGTCCAGAAGATGTTAAGGGCAGCGGCCGGCGAGGAAAGGATGGTAGAACATAAGGGATACCTTATCGGCAGGGCTTAACAGGCCGGCATTCCTGTCCAGGTGCCAAAGTGTCAGGTTCTTATGGCAGTTGAAAATCAATTCGCTTAAGTAATCCAGTTTTTCCTGTCTGTCCATGGGAAACTCCTTTGGTAATGGGGGGTGTAGTGATTGCTTCTATTATAAAGGTTATAGTGGAAAAAAGCAATTCGCCAAAATAAAAATACACAAATACATGGTTCTAAAAGCAAATATGTGATTGGACTGAGCCTGCGCGGAATGCTATAGTTGTACCAGACAGGAAGCCAGAGAAAACATAAGAAAGAGAATGTAAAAACGAGGAGGTAATTCATGAAGAAAGTAAAGAAGTTAGCTTTGACAGTGGCGGCCGGTATTATGGCGTTTTCCATGACTGGCTGCGGAAGCGGTTCCGGCACGGTATCGGAGGATCATACCTACACAGTCTGGTTCTACAGTGCGCAGGATGCGTCCTACTATACGGATTATGCGGATAATCCCACAATCCAATATCTGCTGAGCAGGACATGGGGAGAAAACGATGACAGAATCGCCTTGGAATTTCAGGTTCCCCCTGCAGGCAGCCAGCAGAACAACTATGACACCATGATTGCCACAGGCGACTTTCCTATTCTGCTGCAGAATTCCGTGGCGGATGCCGCTCCCCGCATGCTGGAGTCTGAGATGATTCTTGACATCACGGATTTGGTGGAAGAGTATATGCCGACTTATTATGGGCTGCTCCAGGAAAACCAGGCGCTGCGCAGCAAGGCAGTCTATGAAATTGACGGGGGAGGACAGGATTCTCGGAATCTATGGCCTCAACGAAGATTATAAGTATTATTTTGCCGGCACTATGTACAGAAGGGACTGGCTGGTAAAATACGGAAAAAATCCCCAGACGGGCGCGGCATTTACGGGCGGATACACAAATCCGGACGATTTGGACAGTTGGGAGGACGATGTGGTATTTCCAAGCGGCGGTACGGATCCTGTTTACATCAGCGATTGGGAGTGGATGTTTGAAATCTTCAGCGAAGCTCTGGCGGATCAGGGAATTACGGATTCCTACTGCACCAGCATTTATTATCCCGGGTTCATGTGGACCGGCGGGTTATGCTCCTGCTTTGGAGAAGCCATTCCAATTTGGTACAAGGGATCTGACGATGTGGTGCGCTTCGGCGGGGATACGCCCTCCATGCGGGCATACCTTCAGTGCCTGAACAACTGGTACGAAAAGGGCTGGCTGGATCCGGACTTTAACGAGAGGACGGCAGATATCTTCTATGCCACCGATGATACAAACAAACGTCTGGGCAGGGTGCCTATGTGGCTGGGAACCCAGGCGGAGCTTGGCGGCAGGCTGGATATGCATGACGGGGGCCTGACGGAGGGAATCTATGTGGCAGGCTGTTCCTGGCCCATCAATGATGTATATGGGGATGATTCCTGCAAGAACGTGGAACCCCGGGCGCTGCAATCATCCACAAGCCTGGCGGGAGGCGGCTTCTATGTGATGGAAGGTGCCCAGGAGAAGGATTTGGGACCGCTGTTGGCCATGCTGGATTATCTGTATACGGAAGAGGGCGCAGTGCTGCACACTCTGGGCGCTACTCCGGCACAGTTGGAGGAGGCAGGCCTGGATACTTCGTTTTATCAGGACAACGGCATTGAGAACGGTACTTATACAGTGGAAGAAAACGGAGCTTATCGATATAAGAAGGTGGATGCCATCGTCAATGACTCCGGAGCTTTGCTGATGGCGACTTCTGGAGAAAAGCTGCCAGGATATACGCTGATCAGCAGCGTGGACCAGGGATACGCCGAGACCTATGAGAATAGCCTGAAAGCATGGATTAAGTATCTATGTGGCGACTTATGAAGCAGAGCTGGGCATTGCTTATCTTGATTTTGTTGCGGAGGAAGAGGCGACTTCCACACTGGCTTTGTATCATAATGGAAGATATCTGGATATGGTGAATATGATGATAGAGGGTACCTGGAGCATGGCGGAAAGTGCGGAAGGATATGAATTTACATTGACACCTGATTCAGCATCCGATACAGGGGCAGTCATTGTGGTGGCTGCAGACCAGAGCACAGGTATCTATACGGCGGATGGCGGAGAAGCCATCAATATGGTCAATGCCAAAAATTCCGGACCGAAAGCAACTCTGGAAATGAAAGGGACTACACCCATTCCCGGACAGGAGGTGGAAGCGGATGTAATCGGCAAGTTATATGATGACGGAAGTGTGACGGTAGCGGCATCCGCTTTTGGATCTGAGATTCCTCTGGATGAAGGAACCTGGGCTATGGGAGAGGATGGATACACTATCACATTCCAGTTCAAGGTTGCCGGAGAACTGGTGTCCAGCCTGGGAGAGGCAGGCGCTGTCCTACAGTATACCGCTGCAAGTGAGCTGTTGGGAGATGTGGATACAGAACTGGCAATCGGATTTGCATCTGATGGAGCCGCGGCTCCGGTATACCTTTTACATGGTGAAATACCTGTGACCGAAGAGGCTAATGGTGAGATAACCGGTACGCTTTATGATGACGGTACGATGACACTGGCGATAAGCGCCTTTGGACAATCTCTGGATTTGGACGCAGGAACCTATACGAAAGAGAATTTCGTGTTCACGTTCCAGTTTGAGGTTGCCGGGGAACTGGTATCTACATTCAAAGATGCGGGGGCAGTTGTTCAATATGTGGGAACAAGTGAGGTGCTGGGCGAGATTAATACGGAACTGGTGATTTCTCTGCCGGAATAATGAAAAACAGGAAGTGATTAAAACAGACCGGCTGTCAGGTGAAAGGGCAGCCGGTCTGTTTTGGAAGAGACAGATTGGGGAAATCTGTTGAATAGGTAATTGCGAAACTCCCTGATTTTTGGCCCGAAATCAAGGCAAAACCAAA
>CAJTZD010000128.1 GCA_910584235.1 uncultured Acetatifactor sp. | reverse complement strand
CGTAAAATGGACTATGAATGGCAGATTCTGGTTTCAGACCGGGAGAGGGCGCAGAAAAAATATCCAAAAGCCCTGGTTGTCCCGGCAACCATTGATGAAATTATGCTTCTTTATGTAAAGGGGGAGAAGTGATGAAAGGTGTTTTAGTGAAGGATCTTTATATTGCAAAGAGCAATATCCTTGTAACCATTGTCAGCCTGGTTGTTTTGGGCTTTGGACTGTCATTTCTGCTGGAGACCAGCGCGCTTCTGGTTCTGGCGCCGGTGGCTTCCTCAACGGCAGCCTTTATTAGTATCACCAGCGACGCAGCCTCCAAATGGAATAAAAATGTCATCACCATGCCGGTATCGAGAGGGCAGATTATCGGCGAGAAGTTTTTGTTTTATATCCTGCTTGCCGCACTGGGATTGGTTGCGGCGCTGGTTCCGTGTGTCGTGCTTGCCTGTTTTGGCATGGGTGTAACTCTTTATTCCCTATGCCTATACGGCTCTATCGGTATAAGCGCATGCCTGCTTGCAGGCGGTATCAGCCTGCCGTGCGCGTATTTATTTGACCCGGAAAAATCGCAGATTGTATTCATGATGTCTTTCATGGCGTCTACAGGGATCATTGCGGGGCTTGTTCTTCTCATAAACCTTGTTTTTCCGGTGAAAGAGAATATCCTTCTGGCGTTTGGTATTGTGCTTGGCATTTCGGTGATCTGGTTTTTTATATCGTACAGGATTGCGGTAAAGATCTATCAGAAACGGGATATTGCCTGATGGATATTTGACTTTGGATCATAAATGCGATGTATTTATCTCTTTCCTGTTGACACAAAGAAAATAAAGTGATATATTTGTCTTGTAAAGAGATAAATATATCACAACAATAGGAGGAGTACTATGAAAACGAACAAGATGAAGATTTGGATTGGCTGTGGGATTTTTTGTGTCTTGAGTTTGTTTCTATCGACATGGTATGCGGTTACATTCAATGATTCCCGCCTGGTAGTTCCCATGGATTTTAAAGATTATGTATTTCGCGCAAAAGATCTGCCGATGATTATATCGATTTCTCTTATTTGCATTTATGTAATCTCTCTGTTTGCCATGCTTTTTGTCCATGCAGGTGAAAAGCAGAGACAGGTGGAAGAAACAGGCGTCACGCGCAAGATCAATCCAAAGTGGGGCTGGTTAGGAGTACTGGGCTTTTTGGGTTTTGCCGGTTTCTTTACATACTCTGCGGATGGCTCTGTCTTTCCATTTGCATTTTTCTTTTTCTTTGGTTTTTCTGGTTTTTACTATGAGGGAAGGATGTCAGGGACATTTATGGATGAGCGCTTCCGTGAAAATATGGTCCGCGCCAGGCTGAAAGCATATAGAATTTCGTTCTCTATCATGCTTATTGCACTGATCATTCTCTGTCAGGGAAAACTTTTTGGAAGTCTTGAATATACCCTAATTGCTACAATTATCACCCTTTCCGTTGCGTTAGCTCTGGGGATTTTCCTCTCTGAATATTTGCTGTACCGGTATGACCATGACGACCTGGCAGATGAAAGCGAGGAATAAGGTATGGCAGAATTTGAATGCAGATTAAAAAAATACCGGCAAATGAAAGATCTTACGCAAGGGCAGCTGGCGGAAAAAGTAGGCGTGCGCCGGGAAACCATCATGCGCCTGGAAAAAGCGCAGTATAACCCGTCTTTGAAGCTGGCGGTTGATATTTCCAGGGTTGTAGAAGCTCCGATTGAAGAAATTTTTATTTTTGAATAAAAATCTGTCCGCTGTAACATTTCGCGGACATTTTTTTGTTAAAATATAATGAATGGCAAAATAATGTCGTAAAGGAGAATGGACATGAAGAAAATTTTACTGGTAGAGGACGACGCCCTTTTAAATAAAACGCTGACTTATAACCTGATTTCGGAGGGTTACGATACGGTATCGGCTCTGAATGCAGATACAGCTACCGAAGCTTTAGCCCGGACGGAATTTGACCTGGTGCTTCTGGACATCAACCTGCCGGACGGTAATGGCTATGACCTGTGCAGGCTCATAAAGCCGGAGAATCCGGACACGCTGGTGATTTTTCTGACTGCCAATGACCAGGAGAGCGACCAGATACGGGGGTATAAAGCCGGGGCGGTAGATTATATCACCAAGCCCTTTTCCATTGAGGTGCTGCTTCGGAAGATACGGGCAATGTTCGCCATGCTGGAACACCGGGGACTTACAAAGGATTTTTATGATGATGGCAGGCTGTTCCTGGATTTTTCAGAACAATCCGCTGCACTTAATGGAAAGTCCCTTATTCTTTCCCCCATGGAGTATAAAATGCTGTATCTGTTCTGCAAGAATCCGAAACAGATTCTGACAAGGCAGCGGCTTTTGGAAAGGCTGTGGGATGCAGAGGAAAATTATGTGGACGAACACACCCTGACAACCTCCATCAGCCGGATCCGGGGCAAGATTGAGGCAGAGGGCGACACGTATATTAAGACGATTTACGGGATGGGATATCAGTGGATGGGAGGCGAGAGAAAATGAATCTGGGGCGGATCTCGGTAAAAAGGACATTTCTTTTGATCTGCGGCGGTATGGTAGCTTCCATGCTGGCTGTCTGTGCAGTTCTCTTTGCCATGACAGGCGAAGTCTGGGTGCTGACAGCCGGTATCCTGCTGACAGTCTGTGCCATCATCTGGCAGTTCCTTCTGATGCAGTTTTTTGGCAAACGGCTTTCTGTATTTACAAGAGAGCTGTGCCAAGTGATGGATCGGATGATAAGCGGGAGCGAAGAGCCTGTGCGTGTGACAGACAGTGAAACACTCTTTGCCCGTATCAGCTACCGTCTGTCGCGGCTGTACAGTATCATGCAGGAGAACCGGCGGAAGGTAGATATGGAACGCCAGGAGCTGCAGATGCTGGTGTCAGACATTTCCCATCAAGTGAAGACACCGGTAAGCAACCTGAAAATGGTGACGGACACGCTGCTTACCAGGCCGGTTCCAGAAGAAGCGCGGCGGGAGTTCCTGCAGGGCATCCGCAGCCAGACAGACAAGCTGGAATTTCTCTTTCAGGCACTTGTGAAGACTTCACGGCTGGAAACCGGGGCAATCCGGTTAGAGAAGAAAGAGGCTCCGCTGATCGATACGCTGGCGGTTGCCTGCAGCGGTGTTGTATATGAAGCGGAGAAAAAGGACATTTCCGTGACGGTGGACTGTCCGGATGGCCTTCGCCTTTCCCATGACAGCAAGTGGACGGCGGAGGCTTTATTCAATCTGCTGGATAACGCGGTAAAATATACTCCGAGGGGAGGGGCAATCCGAATTTCAGCGGAACAATGGGAAATGTATGTGAAGCTTAATGTATCCGATACCGGTAAAGGTATCCCGGAGAGTAATCAGGCGTCTATCTTCCGGCGTTTCTACCGGGAGGAGGAAGTGCACGAAGAACAAGGGGTAGGCATCGGCCTTTATCTGGCACGTGAGATTGTCACAAAGCAGGGCGGTTACATGAAAGTAACTTCGGAAGTCGGCAGGGGATCGACGTTTTCGGTTTTTCTTCCCAGCAGAGCATAGAAATTTTTTTGTCGCTGTAACATTTCGCGGACATTTGGGTTTTACAATGTCCTTATCAACAGGAAAAGTAGTAAGGAGGTGGCCGGCTATGACATGGCCTTTTGATAATGACACCAGCGCTATTATTAAAAAATTAGCGTCTGCTCAATTAAAGAAAGAGCGTTTGAAGAAAATTTTTACGATTATTGCAATTTCATTAGCAACATTTTTGATGGCATCCGTATTGCTTCTGGTTTCTGGAATTATTACAGTGAACCAAAATGGAGGCAATAACATAACAGGGTCTTATCATGCTCTTATTTCCGGCATAGAAAAAGAACAATATCAAGAATTGTCTGATGATGTGCGAGTGGATTTATGCGGATTCACAGCTTCTATTGGCAGTGTTAAATCTGGAAATGATCGTCTTAATATTTCATATTCCAACAATGATGCACTTACATTAAATGGGCTGTCTGTTGACCAGGGGAAAATGCCAGAGAAAGAGAATGAAATACTGATTGAACAAGAGTATTTAATTCGACAGAAGATAAATGCAAAAATTGGAGATACCATTCTATTGCCAGATCCAAACAACGCCCAGGAAAAATCCTTTATTATAACAGGATACTTGAAAACAGGGGCGAAAGGCACTGACCGTTCATTATATGGGGCTATGGTTTCTGAAGAATACTTTTTAGAAATGGATGGATGGAATCACTTTTCACCGGCAGTAATGCTTCGTGTAAATTTAGATGCAAAGACGAACTCTGGGGATGTAAAAAACTTAATATCAGAGATAGCGGCTGATGCAGGCTGTAAAGCGGCTCCTTCTTATAATGAAGCGTATTTGAATCTTAGCCAGCCTTCGGTATCGATGGTTCTGGCGGCTGTTGCCGGGCTGGTTGTTATCGTAATCGCTGGTATTTTGGTAATATACAACATTTTCTATATTTCCATTATCAATTCAATTAAAGAATATGGACAGCTTCGCACAATAGGGATGACAGCAAAACAGATTCAAAGACTTGTTCTTAGGGAGGGAACTTTGCTGATGTTACCTGCAATACCTATTGGACTAATTGCGGGAATTGTAGTGGCTTATATTTTAATTCCACATGGATTTGGGCTATGGAATGTACTATGGATATGCCCAATTGTTGTTGTGTTAACCTATGCCACTGTACGCCTGTCCATCAAAAAACCTGCTAAAATAGCAGCGACCGTTTCACCCATAGAGGCTTCACGCTATGAACAAAATAAGTTGCCTAAATGTAAACATAGGCAGCACAAACTAACGCCGGGGTCTTTGGCAGTAAATCAAGTTTTGCGTTATAAGAAAAAGAATATACTGACAGTCGCCTCTCTTGTCTTGACTGGCGTTCTGCTGTCAGGTTTATCCTCTG
>CAJTZD010000127.1 GCA_910584235.1 uncultured Acetatifactor sp. | reverse complement strand
TTCCCTCTGTCAGCTATGATGGTGAACCTTCCGTGTCTCTGGGGATCAGAGTCCCAACTTCCTTCGTCCCACCTGTTCATACACCGAGTGCCGGCGAAGCTCCTAACCGGGGTCTAAGCCCCATGGTATAAATACCCTGCCGGTTACAGTTCTTGTTTATAGATATGAATCTCACCGACCTGCCGCTGGTTTCAGATGGCGCTGAGTAGATCAGCGGACGCATAGCCAGCATCGCCGTTGGCGGTCTGTCTGGGTGGAGGGGCTGACCTCCACGGTGTTTTGGCTCTTTCCAGAGCCCTACCCAATCTCCATTCCTGCTACTGGAAACTTGGCAGGACTCTGGAGAAGACGTTCTGCTTATTCGTTAGGCTGCCGCTTCCAGGGGTGCCGGACGCATGATGTCGCTCAGCATTTTATCCGGATCGAAGCGGACGCCTTTCTTGAGGATCGTGAAGATGATCCTCAGCAGCTTACACGCGATCACGGTAATCGACTGCATCTTCTTCAGCGGGTTCTCCGCCCTGGTCGTATAATACTCATGAATTTGCCGAAATGCCTCGTTGTGCGACACCACCGACAGCGCCCCTTGGAACAGCCAATACCTCAACCGCTTGCGTCCTCTGTGACTGATTTTGGTCTGCCCCTGGTGCTTGCCGGAGCTGCATGCCACGAGCCCCAGCCCGCTGAGCTTCTGGATCTCCCTGGCCGCGTCGAAACGATCTATATCTCCCATCTCTGCTAAGATGCCGGAGACTGTCGTCGCTCCCAGACCATTGATTTCCAAGATATTGTCAGCACGAGGGATCTCCCGGCATTTCAGGGCGATCTGAGCTTCGATTTCCTCCAACTCAGCAGCCAACTCCGTGACCTTGCTGACAAAGCTGACGATAGCTATCTTTCTCGCCTCAGCTCCCTGTGTCAGTCCGGCGCTCACGCTGGCCAACCGGACGATCTCCTTGGCCCGCTTGTATCCACCGCCTCGCAGTTTCTCCGCGTGCCAGATGTCCTTTACGCCATCTTCACCCAGAGCAACCAGCTCGCTGGGGAGAGGAGCATTTGCCAGTACGCTCAACGTGAATATGCCGTCTATCTTCCCAAATGCTTCTCTGTATTCCGGGAACACGATCTTCATCTCACGGTGCAGACGGTTCATGTTCCGCACACGGTCCTCCATGAGGTGGTCTCTCAGCGTACACAGAACGCGCAGTTCTGCGTATACATCTTCCGGCAAATACGACACGCCATAGTTCCCGTTCTTTACCAGGTCCGCAATCAGCTTCGGGTCTTTGGCATCGTTCTTGGCTTGACTGTTGTCAGCCAGTTCTTTCGTCTGTTTCACCGCATACGGATTCACCTGCACAACACTGATTCCATTCGCTATCATCCACGCAGCCAGCGAAAACCAGTAATATCCTGTCGGCTCAAGGCCCAACACAATTTGGTCCTTGCCGTGCTGTGCTGCCAGGTGAAGCGCCCAGTCTTTCGCGCTCTGGTAACCCTCGGCATTGTTCTCGAACGAATACGCTCCCTTGCTCAACTCTCGCCCCTTTGCATCGCTTGCTCGTGCATAATGCGTTTCGCTGCCGATGTCGCATCCCACGATGAGCATGTCATCCCGGATGAAGGTCAATTTGTCGTTATGGGAGAACTTGCCCCCTGTCTCCAAATCCCGCCAAGTGTAGGATCGCAGTCCCTTGGATATCTCCTCAGCCTTTTGCTTCAGCGCTGCTTCCTGCTCCGGACTCAATGCTTTCATATTGTCCTTTTTCTGCTTCCCGCTGTGTCCGCCGATCCTTTCTCCGCGTTTTCCTGCTTGCTTTTTCGGGCTGTTTGATTTACTATTCATGTCAGATACCTCTCTCGGTTTTGAATTTTACTAACGGTCTGGTCAGTAAGGATTCAAATCTACCTGAGGTATCTTTTTTCGTCAACTTCCTGCTTTGTAGTATACAGGAAGCTCCTATTTATAAATAGTATATCCCGATGCAACTTTCAATGCAAGTACTCACTTCGATAAATGGGCCCATATTTTGCACAAAAATCCTCCTCAATATTTGAGCACTATGCCGCTTTACACATGGGCCCATTTATGGTATAATGCCATCAGAAAAGTTAAACAGCGGCAGTGTATGAGAGTTGGCCCTCCCATACACCTGCATAGGTGGTTACAGCACCTACACAACGGACTCTGTCCGCACCGCAGGGATATTATACCGTTAAGGACGATTGTTTTCAAGTCCTTTTTCCCGAAGGTGGACAGAAGTACTTTCGTTTGTCTCAGTAAGGCAACGACACCGTGTAGGTTCTACAACCTGCACGGTGTTTTCTTTTCAATACAATTTGAAAGGAAGTCTTACCATGACAGCGAAAACCAAGATCATTCCCTTCCCCGAGCCCCAGACATTTCCTCCGGCGGCCGCTCATAGGATGTCCCGAGGAGGGATGTTCATGGACATCAAGCACACCCATCCGGAGTATGCTACCCCGGAGGACCGCCGGCAGGCGCTTCTTGATACGAAACGGCTCTGTACTGCCGTACTTCTGGCCCAGAAAGAAGCGGCGTCCAAGCAGAGCGCATAAGTCCGGGGTGCGACAATGAAATTTGACGCAGCGTACGCCCGTCAGTCCCTACTAAAAAAAGACAGCCTGTCCATCTCCGGTCAGCTGGACCTGTGCCGCAAGACGGCTGGCGGGGGCCTGACTGTTTATAAGGATGCGGGCTACTCCGGCAAGAACACCAAGCGTCCCGACTTCGAGCGGCTACTCCGGGACATTAAATCGGATAAAATCAGAAAGCTCTATGTCTACCGGCTGGACCGGTTCTCCCGCTCTGTGGCCGACTTTGGCCGGCTGTGGGAGATACTCCAGGAACACAATGTGGAGTTCGTCTCGGTCAGCGAAAACTTCGACACCTCCAGCCCTATGGGCAGAGCCATGCTCCACATCATTATGGTGTTTGCCCAGCTGGAGCGGGAGACAACCGCCGAGCGGGTGCGGGACAACTACTACCGCCGGGCTTCTCTGGGCTCCTGGCCCGGCGGCCCCGCACCCTACGGCTTCAGCATTGGGCGCTTGCAGGCCCCGGACGGGCGTTCCGTTCCCACCTTGACCGTGAACGAGAATGCGGACATCGTTCTCCGTATCTTCGAGGAATATGCCGTCGAGGGGATGTCGCTGGGCCTGCTGGCCAGAAAGCTGACCGACCTGGGAATCCACGGCCCCAAACGGGACATCTGGGACAATGTGACCCTCTCCCGTATCCTTCACAACCCGGCCTACGCCATGGCCGACGAACAGGTCCGGCTCTATCTTCTGGGCCAGGGAGCCAATATCACTTCGCCGGCTGAACACTTTGATGGAACTCACGGTGTCCTGTTGGTAGGCAAGCGCAAGGCCTCTGACCGAAAATACACCAGCCTGAAGGACCACTCCGCCTCGGTCATGAACAGCCAGGGGTTCGTTCCCGCTGACCTCTGGCTGCGCTGTCAGCTCAAGCTAGACAGCAACCGTCAGCTTGGAAACAGCGGAAAGGGCACCTATACCTGGCTTTCCGGCCTGTTGAAATGCGCCAAATGCGGCTACAGCCTCAAGGTCATCTCAGACAAGTCCCACCGCTGGCTGGCCTGCAGCGGCCGGTACAACCTCTCCCGCTGTGACGCCAGCATCCACGTCAAGCTTTCAGAGCTGGAAGAGATCATCACAGCGGAAATCACAAAAATGCTGGATGAATGCCCTGCAGAAGCCTTGGAGATAAAAGAGAACGATATCTATACCAGGCAGCTGGAGGAGCTGGATAGAAAGGCGGACCGCCTGATCGATGCTTTTGCCGAGAGCGCGGATATGCCGTCTGCCTATCTCCAGCGGTCACTGGCCCGGTTGGAGCAGGAGCGCCAGACGATTATGGAGGCGCAGCGCCGGGAACAAAAGCGTCCGGTTATGCCCGCGGTTTTGGACTTTCCCACCCTCAGTTTTGAGGAGAAAAAAGCGGTTGCCGCACAGTTTATCCGTCGGGTGGAAGTAGCCGAAAATTCCGCTGAGATCATCTGGAATGTTTAGACCAAAGAATCAGGAGGAATAGAATTGTATTATTCAAAGGATAAACGAGGGATGTATATTCTTCGTACTATGGAGGACATCTCGCTCAATGGCGATGCCTATACGACGGCCGAAGCTCTTTTCAAGGTCTGCCAGCGCAATGACCGCCGGCTCCCCTACTCCGCCTTCCGGGAGGACCTTGCTTTTTTGCTTCACAAGGGCTTGCTCCACCTGGAGGGCCAGCGCCTGTACACAACTTACAACTGGCGCTGTGAGCAGTCCGCCGTAATCAGTCTGGCCAATATCCTGCGCGCGTCAAGCCTGGACAAGCCGGAATTGCCAGACACATTACTGGTCAACGGCGTTCAGTTGGCCGGAGAGCAACGCTCCGCCGTGGAGCTGGCACTGTCCAGCCGTCTGTCTCTTATCCTGGGCGGCGCAGGTTCTGGGAAGACTACCCTGGTCAAGGCGATCATGGACCACCGTCCATCTAAAAACGGATGGGTCCTTTGCAGTCCTACTGGTAAAGCGGCGCAAAATTTGACTGACCGCACCGGCTTTCAGGCCCGGACAGTCCACAGCGCACTGGGTCTCCGTCCGGACGACGACTTCTTGGAACCTGTCCAGTGGCCTTATGTCAGTTTGCTGGTTGTAGATGAGGCCAGCATGATGACCTTGGAAATGCTGGCGGGTATCCTTCAGAGGGTTCCTGATACCTGTCATGTCGTGCTAGTAGGCGACCCTTACCAGCTGCTCTCCATAGGCACCGGCAATATTCTCCCTGACCTGCTGGCATTAGGGTGCCCTAGTATCACACTGAAAACGACCCATCGTCAGTCCAAAGACGCTGCTGGTCTCGTTCACAACACCACGCAGTTTTCCTCCCTTTCCCGTGCTGCCGACCTGGTATTTGACGACAGCTTCCAACTGGTACAACTGGAGGAAAAGGATATCCAAGCCGCCATCCGTGACGAAGCAGTAAAGCGGTATCTGGCCGGGGAGTGCGTTCAGGTTCTCTCCCCGTTCAACAGAGCCACTGACCTGTCAGTCCAAAGCCTGAACCAAGTAATCCAGACGGTATTATGGAAGCCTACATCCGGGTTGGGAATGAAAGCGTGGCTGCGC
>CAJTZD010000126.1 GCA_910584235.1 uncultured Acetatifactor sp. | reverse complement strand
GGACTACCTCCATACCAAACAGTACAAGGAGGAACAGCCCCATTTGCAGGAACGGGAACTGGTATGGGACGACTGCGCCGGCAAAGGATTTCTTACTGACCGACCCACAGACTGCCATGGAAAGCGGCAACCCCAGGATTAAAACAGTAAGTGCCTAGCGCCGGTATCATTTTCAAAAGGCCATGTCATGTTTGTTTCCTCCTTTTTGCCCTGCTTTTTGGGCATACAGGGATACCCGCAGGGTGTTTCCTCCTTTGGTCCAATATCCCTTTTTCAAGCGAAGTCATTCTATCGCCTTGATCCGCTCCACAAGGGAGAGTTTTCTGGTATAACGGACCGCGCAGACCGAGAATAACGCCTGCACCAGGAGCAGCGCAGCTACAAACACCAGTACCTGAACCACCGGGAAATGATAGGTGAGCTTCCCGAACATGCCGACCTGATCAAAAATATGGCACACCGCCAGGCTGCATACCGTCCCCACTGTCAGGGTAACAAACAGCGTGATCCCAATATAGTATAGACATTCATAGGACAGCATCCTGGACATCTGCCGTCCGCTCATTCCAACAGACTGGAACACGCCGAACTCCTGCTGGCGGGCTAAAAGGTTCGTGATTAGCGTATTGGCAAGGTTTATCAGCGAAAATATAAAGATAAAGATCAAAAGGCTGTAATCCCTTTTCAGTTCCCCCTGCATCCCGCTCTTAAGAACCGCGATGGAATCCTCCAGGCCCAAAACCGCCACCCGTTCATCGGATACGGCGTCATACACCGCTCTGCGAAGCTCCTTGCCGTCCTCCCTGGTATGGATATTCACATAGCTGGCAAAATCCGAAATTTCCGGGTAAAGGACGGACAGTTCTTCCTCCGGCAGAATAAAGAAATGTGCGGAGCTGCCGATGGGGATATCTTTGACAATGCCCATTACCGTATATGTCTTCGCCTGCCCGTTGTAACAGGAAAGAGTCACGGTATCCCCCACCTGATAGGTGGTCTTGTAGATCTCCTTCAGGGCGCTGCCTGAGGGACAGACCAGGATGCCGTTTTGCTCTGCCAGCTGCCGGTAATCCGCATTTCCCTTAAGGACCGCGCCGCCGGTATACATCTTAGCCATATTTTCCTGGTCAATCCCCCGGATGATGAAAGCCTCATGCTCCCGGTTGCCCGGGATCGCACTGATGGCAGGGATCTCCACACAGGCTGTGCTGTAAGCCGTGACGTAGTCCACGCCGGAAATCGCTGCAAGCTCTTCCCGCAAAGCCTCCCCCAGAGGATTTTCTTTCTGCATCTCATAAAATTCCCGGCCCGCATAGTCCTCATATTGCAGAAGGTACTGGCTCCCGTCTCCAAACTGGGACTGGGCCATTTCTTCTATATCCACCGAATTTGCATAGGCAGAAATACAAAGCAGCAAAATTCCGGTCAGGCTTAAGGAAGTGGCCGTTACAAATGCCTTTTTCCGGTTCCTGGAAAAATTCATCCGGGCCAGACAGGGCATGGTAAGACGGCGGTGGATCTGCCTGGAAACACCCCGGTACTGCTGTTCGGAATATGCTGTAGCCCGGATGGCTTCAATTGCAGATACTTTTCCCACCATGGATAAAGGCTTCCTGGTGGCGACCAGAACCATCCCATAGGTTAGAAGGGAAACCATCAGCCCGGATCCGATATTATCACGCCAGGACCAATAACCGGGTACAGCAGCAAGCGCAATTCCTGCTGCCAGGAGCAGGCCAAGGGGAATGGCTATGGCAGTCAGCAGACGCCGTTCCCTCTTTACCACCCGCTTTAATTGCCCCGGCGTTGTCCCAAGGACCTTCAGTCGGCCGTATTCCCTCATTTTTCCCATCACAGAGATATAGAAAATGTTGTAGATTACGATAGCGCAGATCACAGCAATTAAAATTGACAGGGCATAAATCTCCATCCCGTTTCCCAGATAAAGATCCAGCATTCCAAAGTAGTTGGAACTATAAAACGTCCTGTCTTCCGGGATGCCCATTTCCCGGAAAAAGGCTTCAATCTCCATGCGGAGCTGCTCCGGTTCCATCCCCTGGCTTCCAGCAAAACGGAACCGCAGGTCATATGGCGCCTTATGGCCAGATGTATCCACGCTGCTTTCCGAGATCCAGGCCGTGAAAATCCGGCTGTCGTTCTCCGATTCCAGGATGCCTGTTACAGTATATGCCTTTTCTCCGCTGCCAAGGTTCAGGGTGAGGATCTGGCCCACCTCTGCCGGAAGGTCAAAATAATTGAGAAAAGACCGGTCTATGCAGAGTTCATCCTCTTCCTGGGGATAATTCCCAACAATTTCTCCGTATCCCATCAGATCGATCATTTCTTTGCTTACAAAGCTGACATTTAACGTGCTGTCCTCATGGCGGACCGAACCGGCATCAGCGGTATATCCCCATTTTTCAAACCTTCCCGTGTCTGCAAGCCGGGTAACCTCTTCTTTGGTCAGCCCGCTGCACCCGGCCTGATACTGTCCCAGGATATTGTCCAGCGTCTGCTTCTGCTGTGCAGAATAGATAAAACTAAGGGTTCCCATAAGGCAGACAGCAAGAGCAATCGTAAGGATGATAAAAATGCTCCGGCGCCTGTCTGCTTTCATACTGCGGCTTGCCAGCTTCTTTTCTACTATACTGGTATCATTTTCAAAAGGCCATGTCATGTCCGCCACCTCCTAATTGCCGCCTGCGGCAATTTTTTCCACAATCCTTCCGTCCTCAATCCTTATGATCCGGTCAGCAAGCTGGGCAATCTCGTTATTATGGGTAATCATGACAATGGTCTGGTTAAACTCCATACTGGTACGCTTTAAAAGCCCCAGCACATCGGCGCTGGTCTTGGAATCCAGATTTCCGGTGGGCTCATCGGCCAGGATGATGGCTGGTTTGGTGATCAGGGCGCGGGCAATGGCGACACGCTGCTGCTGTCCGCCGGAAAGGTTATTCGGCATATTCTGCAGTTTATCTTGAAGTGCCAGCATCCCCACGATCTCGTCCATGAACTTCTTGTCTGCTGTATCTCCGTCCAGCTCCACAGGCAAAACAATATTTTCATACACATTCAGGATCGGGACAAGGTTATAGTTCTGGAAGATAAAGCCGATGTTGCGGCGGCGGAAGATGGTCAGCTCCTCGTCATTCTTTTTGGCCAGCTCATCCCCACGGACAATAACATTGCCGGAAGTGGGCGTATCCAGCCCGCCCATCATGTTAAGCAGGGTGGATTTCCCGCTGCCGGAGGTTCCGACAACAGCCACAAACTCCCCCTGTTCCACAGAGAGGCTGACGCCATCCAGGGCGCGGGTAAGATTCGGCTCACTGCCATAATACTTTTTCAGATCGATCGTTTGTAATACATTCATAAATCAAATGCTCCTTTCAAGGCTTTCTGCCTGTTGATAAGGACATTATAAAATCCAAATGTCACAGAAATGTCCGAAGCGGCATAAAAAATGCGGCTGAAATGTTACAAGACTCGGACATTTCAAAATTCTTATTTATAATACAGAGCCTTAACCTTTTCCAATACCAAATAGAATATTCACAACCTTTTTCCAGTAATAAATACACTTACCAAAAATGAAACCCCTAAAATAATCAAGCAGATTAAAATCAAAACTGGAATCAATAGGGTGTTTGAAAGTATTACATCATTTTCCGTAAAATTACGTAAAAGAAATAATGCTGGAATAAGTAGGAATCGAAAATAAGAAGCAGATTGTATTCCAAACTTAAATGCTGCTGGCAGAAAAATACTTGTCCAAATCAGAGGAAAGACTACTGCAACACATAGCGATATTGCAATAATATCTAAAGAATAGGAGTGCGTGACAACGGCATAAATGATGTTACAAACAATTCCACCTAAAACTGAAATTATCATAAAGATCAGACAGCTTAAATATTTGCTTGCTATGTTTTCCCATTTCTTGAGAGGCAAAATGTTTCCATACCTATTCCACTCACACTTATACTCAGGATAGAAGCAATATGTGGATACACTACTTACTACAAAAGAAAAAAATAATGCTCCAATAACGGGAGAAATTCCAATAAATGAAATTCCAATGGCGAATATACCGAACAGCAGATTTATTTTAGGCGCTTTCATTGACAATTTAATGTTTTTATAAATCAATCCTCGCATTTTGTATCCCCCCTCATAAAAAAGAGTAAAATTTCTTCTAAAGTAGCAGTGCGATATTTTAAGTCTGGCTGTGCATCTCTCTTATCAATCAGATATTGAACACCTTTTTCAGTTTCTTTTTGAGAAATGTGTTTTATAGGAATAGTTGTTTTACATTCACAAATGCAGTATCGTTGAAGTAACTGCTCTTTCTTTTCTTGAAAAATAATACGCCCCCTATCTATCAGCACGACAATATCCGCAGTCTTTTCAACATCCGAAATAATATGTGAAGAAAATAGGATTGAAGAATTTTGGGATTTTACATACTCTATAAACATATCCAGTATTTCATCACGAACAACAGGATCAAGACCTGTTGTAGCTTCATCTAAAACCAACAGTTTTGCATGATGTGACATGGCTGCAATAATATCTAATTTCATTTTCATTCCCCTGGAAAAGGAAGAAATTGTTTGCATTTTAGGAATAGAAAACCTTTGTAAAAGTTGACAATATTGTTCATTGTCCCATTCTTTATATGCTCCAGACAGGATGACACCCATATCATGAGGTGTGAGTTCTTCAGGATAAAAACATTCATCAAAAGCAACCCCTATTTGTTGCTTGATTTTCGTTTCATCCTTCGGATAATGTAAACCCAAAATCTCAATTTCTCCCGAATCTTTATCTATGAGATTGAGTAATAAATTTATTGTAGTGCTTTTACCTGCGCCATTTTCTCCAATGAACCCTACAATTTTTCCTTGCGGAACCTCCAGACTGACATTATCCAACTTAAAATCACGAAACTTTTTTGTTATATTCCTCATTTCAACACACTTCGTTGTCATAAAATTATACCTCCATATTTGATAAGAGTATTGTAAAACCCAAATGTCCGCGAAATGTTACAGCAGCCAAAAATTCATAAAAATGCAGCTCAAATGTTGCAAGTCTGGTACATTTCAGCCGAAAACCTGCCACTGGCAGCTTTATTGGCACACTGCTGCGAAAAAATTTACGCCGGACAGCTTGGAATGTCCCTCTGCCATATGCTATCTTGTAAGGAGCATAATGGAAAATTCCGAACCCTTGCCCGGCTCCGAAACCACTTTGATATA
>CAJTZD010000125.1 GCA_910584235.1 uncultured Acetatifactor sp. | reverse complement strand
CGCAGTTATGCGGTTTTTGCCATAATATTCTATTTACAAGTGTTAAAAATCCGCCATCTGGGCAGGCTGTATGCATAGTTGAGGAAGTACCTGAATGTGTGGAGGGAGGAGTCTGCCCTAAAATGGCTTTGAATATTATCATAAAAGTGTTGCCAGATAAATAATACTTTATTTTTAGAAAAAAATGACGTTATTTTGTATATTCTTTTTGCCTATTACCCAGATAAAGGTTACATCGAAATTAATTCAAATTATCCCCGTCTTCCCTTCTTCCCAAATTCGTGCTATACTAGAGGATACGAAATCCAAACAAAAAGGAAGGGAATTCTCATGAAAGCAATCTCAATCAAAAAAACCTTTGCGGTTTTCCTCACCGCAGCCATCGTACTTGCCACGGCCTCCTGCGCCTCCGGACCCTCTTCGGAGTCCTCCGAGTCCTCTTCGGAGTTCTCCCCTGCGTCATCCGGGGAAAGTAAAAGCCAAGACAGCGTAAGCGCCTCGGAGCAATCTTCCGGGGAGGAGGGCGAATCCTCCACCCGCGATATCTTAGGACATGGCACCTCGGCCCAGGGCCCGGCAGAAAGCTATGGCAGTTTCGCCGAGGCCCACGACGCGTTCACCACTACCCTGGCCAGGGAGGAGAACGACAGCGATCCTATTCCGGAGCCTCCGGAGGGGCTCTTCGACCTGGTTTCTTTCCCCTCCAAGGTGGGCGATCTGGCGGCCTATGTGTCCAGCGACCCGGGGGACGGGCAAAAGCATCCCCTGATCATCTGGGTAGTAGGCGGCTGGGGGAATGGCATCGACGACTTCCCCTGGTGCTATCCGGCATGGGACAATGATCAGACCGGCTCCGCATTCTGGCAGGCAGGCCTTTTGACCATGTACCCCTCTTTCCGGGGCGGTAACGGCAATCCCGGCCACTATGAGGCCCTTTTCGGCGAGGTGGACGACATTGTCTCCGCCTACGAATACGCCGCCTCCCTGCCCTATGTGGATCCGAATCGTATCTACTTAGGCGGCCACAGCACCGGGGCCACCAGAGCGCTTTTGGCCTCCGAGTACACGGACAAGTTCCGGGCAGTCTTCTGCTACGGCGCAGTGGACGAGGTAAAGTACCACAACAACAGCCAGTTCACTTTCGACACGGGGAATGAGGACGAGTTCACCATGCGCTCCCCCATCCACTGGCTGGACAATGTAAAAAGCCCTACTTTCCTCATAGAGGGAAGAGACGGGAACTCCGAGAATCTGGAGCGGATGACGGCCGCAACGGATAACGAGAATATTCATGGTTATGTGATAGAGGGAGCGGACCATTTCTCCACCCTGGCGCCCCTTACCCGGGTGGCGGCAGAAAAGATCCTGGCGGACACCGGAGATTCCTGCTCCATCACCATCACCCAGGAGGAGCTGGACGCGGCCATGGCCAAAGAGCCGGAGATTCCCGTTCCTGTGATGACCTCCCGCACCATAGACTGGCTGGGCCTGACTTTCTCCTGCCCATATCTGTGGGTGATCGATGATTCCGATGAGGAGGAGACTGTCCTCTATTCCCGCTACGAGGATGCCAATACCTGGGATATGTCCATGCTGTACCTCTCCGGCTACACCTTGCAGGAGGGCGGCACTTTGGCGGGCCTGGGAGACTCCCTGCGCGAGCAGGGCTATCAGGTCACCGAGACTGTCATAGGCGGCTGCCCGGCCTTGGACTGCCCCGGGATGCTGCAGGATGATAATGGCAACTCTTATTATGATCGCTATGTAGTTATCGAAAACGGCGACCTCTATATCACCCTTGACTATGTCATCTATGAGGAGTTCATGGATGAGGCTGTACCCCTGTTCCAGAGCATCTTAGACAGCGTATCGTTTGGAACGGCGCAATAGGGAAAGGCCCTGAACAAAAGAGAGAATCCTATGGGATTCTCTCTTTGCATTTATGGTCCTTATTTCAGGGCACAAAAACCCAGGGCCCTATTTCTTCAAGCAAACATTACCCTTTGTGCAATAGCCGTCAATGGTATCAAACAGTCCGGCAAAAAGGACAAAATCCCTGTGCGATGCTCTATCTGTCAGGGCTTTCCGATTCCTCATCTCACGGAAATCCCATAGTCCAGGATGATATTTCCCTCCCCGTCCGGGGTGGTATACCTGGGACAATTATAGCGCTCAAAGCACCAGTGGCCCTCTTTTCTGTCAAAGCTTTCTGCCTTAAGGGCTTCCAGGCACATGTTATGGGTTTCCATGGCAAAGAAATCCCCGCTGCCCTCCTTGCCGGACAGATAGCATACCGCATAGTCCAGGGGTTCTATGTCGATGGCTTCAAATCCCTCGGGCACTTTTGTACCCACCGGGAAGAACATGCCAATCCACCGTTCGGGCATCCCGTCCGCGATGTGTACGGCACCGATATAGGCGTCGCCATTTTCAGGGACGCATGGGGTCGCCTCCAATACCGAGAACCAGTCATTTTCCCACCATTCTCCCCAATTGGGAGCGCATGTATATCTCTTTCCGATCAGCCGCACGGCCGGCCAGCTCTCTTTCTTGATTTCCAGCAATTTGACTGCCATGGTCTACCTCCCTGTCTTCCGGCAATTATCTGTCCGTTTTCTATCGCTAGCTTTAACGAGGTGTGCATCTCTATGAAAATCATAGCACACATCAGCAGGGCCGTCTATTCCTTTTTCATCCTCTACTCCAACTCCAGCCGGAAGACCACAGGGCTATCACTCACAAAGCCGCTGCTGATATGCAGCCCCTCCTGGTCCCGGCTCCACCGAGGCTTCTCATTACAGCCTAAGACTTCCGCATTCCGGATGATTCCGTGGAAATTCGCCTGTCTGGAGGCGTCCTGGATTCCCAGGCTGCGGATGCAGTATTCTCCGCTTTCGCTGCACTTCATGGCGAAAGCATACAGGTATCCGCCCGCCGTGGTAAACCGGAAGTCCCGGGACGTAAAGTTCTTCTTGATGCCGTCGGAGAACTGGCCGTCCGTTACCTGGGTAGGCCCCTCCCCGTATTTACGCCAGACTCTTGAGTCGTAGATGGCCTCTCCGTTGATTTTGAGCCACTCTCCGATTTTTAACAGGACGGCTCTGTCCTCCCGGGTAATGGTGCCGTCCGGCTTGGGACCTACATTCAGCAGCAAACAGCCGTTCTTTGACACAATGTCCACCAGGTCG
Source organism: uncultured Acetatifactor sp. (assembly GCA_910584235.1). Classification (GTDB taxonomy): domain Bacteria; phylum Bacillota; class Clostridia; order Lachnospirales; family Lachnospiraceae; genus Acetatifactor. The sequence goes on along the minus strand of CAJTZD010000125.1, from coordinate 2,370 downwards.
CAGAGGATGTCCTGGGCCGGCCGGAAGTTGTTGTGCTCCGTATAGCCCCAGGAATTCAGGGCGATGGCTGTATCGGTCTGCCAGAAATACGGCTTTATGTCCGCGAACTGGCCCCGCTCCACATCCGGCACCGCGGTGCCGAAGAAAAATGCGTCATGCTTGTAATTGATCACCGCGTCACTCCCCCACCGGGCTGCCCGGTTATAGTAATAGGCCGCGAACTTCCGCAGGTAAGGCCGCACCGCGCTGTGCTGTATCCACCAGTCGAAATAGACGATCCTGGGTCGGTACTTGTCCACGATTTCGCAGCACCGCACCAGCCAGTCCTGGAGGAACTCCTCCGTGGGCATAGGCTCACTGTAGAGGTCATGGTGGTTCTGCTCCGGCATGGCAGGCCAGTAGAAATCCCCTCTCTCCATAGGTTCTCTGACATCACTGTCATATTCTCTGCCGTGGCCCATAAAGAACCAGTGCTCCACACGGTGGCTGGATGCGCCTATCTCCATGCCCTTTTTCCGGCAGCTTTCTTTCAGCTGTCCCAGCACGTCCCGCCTGGGCCCCATCTCGGCCGCGTTCCAGTGAGAAATCTCGCTTTCGTACATCTGGAAGCCGTCATGGTGCTCCGCCACCGGTACCACGTACTTAGCGCCTGCCCGGGCGAACAGCTCCGCCCAGGCATCCGGATCGAACTTGTCCGCCGTGAACATGGGGATGAAATCCTTATAGCCGAATTCCGTATGTTTCCCATAGGTCTCCAGATGGTGCTTATACTCCGGGGAATCTTTTACATACATGTTCCGGGAGTACCACTCGCTGCCGAAAGCGGGCACGCTGTAGATTCCCCAGTGGATGAAGATGCCGAACTTGGCGTTTCTGTACCATTCCGGTACATTGTACCGGGACAGGGATTCCCAGGTGTCCTGATAAGGCCCTCCGGCGATGACCTCCTCTATTGTATTTAAGTATTTTGTCATATCATACATAGCTGTTCTCCTTTTGCGTAATCACGCCCTCCGGGTCCCACAGATCCTCCCAGCCCCTGGCACCCTCCCAGAGGAACACCTGCCCCTTAATCAGGCGACAGTTCCTGTCCTCTCCGGCGATGGCTTCCATCTCTGCTTCCGTCAGCGGATCCTCCGTGATGCATCTTAAATTCGCCTCATATTGGGATGGCTTCACGGAAAAAGGAATGGGTACCTGGCCCCGCTGTACCGCCCATTTCAGGCAGATTAGCGCCGGGTGCACCCCATGGGCTTTTGCGGCCCGGGCCACCGCAGGCAGTTCCCCGTCCGCCACGTCCTCCGCCGTCCTGTCCCTCTCCGGCCTGGAGGGGGAGCCTATGGGACAGTAGCCGACGGGCAATATGTCTCTCTCCAGCGCATAGGCGAACAGCTCCGGCTGCTGGAAAGACGGATGCAGTTCCATCTCCAGCGCCGCAGGCTGTATCCGGCACAGCCCCAGCACGGCCTCCAGCTTGGGAACGGTCATATTGCTCATGCCTATGTAGCGCACCAGCCCCTTGTCCACCAGTTCCTCGCACTGCCGCCAGACAGCCATGAATTCCTCCACCGAAAAGGGCCTGGAGTCCGGGTTCCTGGAATCCCCTGCGCAGCCCGGCGCATGGTAATTGGGAAAGGGCCAGTGGACGAAGTACAGATCCAGGTACTTTAACCCCAGATCCGCCAGGCTCTTTTTGCAGGACTCCATCACCTGCCCCTCACCGTGCATGTCGTTCCACACCTTGGAGGTAATGAAAAGATCTCTGCGTTCCACTACACTTTCGTCAAAAAGGCGGTCAAGCACCTTACCTATCCTGTCCTCATTCTGATACACCGATGCGCAGTCAATGAGCCGATACCCATATTTCACCGCACCGTATACTGCCTCCGCGATTTCCTCCGGCCCGTATTTGTCAGAGCCGAATGTCCCCAGCCCCAGGCAGGGAATCCTCTCCCCGCCCCGCAGAGTCCTCGCCGGAATTCTGTCCCGGTCTATTCCATATGCCATATCCATGTCTCCTTTGATCATTTTCCCTGCAGATATCATGGTTTATACTTCGCATACCCCACAAACTGCAGGCTCACGTCCTCATGCTCCGCTGCGACTGTTTCGCCGCAATATATGAAATTATACAAAACCACTGCAGCGTTGCATTTTGGCATTCGAGTTTTCGTTACTTTTATTATTTCTTCGGAAAAAGTTTCGAAATATGAAAATCCGGAAAGCAATTCTTCCAAATCCTCCGTACAATCCGCAAGGACTGCCGCTTCACGGAAATCTTCATCAAAAGACATCCCGAAATCATATTCGAATTGATTAAAACTTTCCCAATCTGCTGTACTATAGAAATTGCTTTTTGAACCATTAAAA
>CAJTZD010000124.1 GCA_910584235.1 uncultured Acetatifactor sp. | reverse complement strand
CCAGTAAAATCAAGGGATAGCGCCATTTTGCATTTCTTTAAGTGTTAAAGATGGGTTTTTACAATCATATACCATCCGGGGTGGAATTGCAAGGGGCAGGAAACCAGAAAGAAAGGGTTTCCTCCCCGGATCTGTACCCGCTTCACCCGGTCGGCATTGCGTTCCTACGCCACCATGAAAAATGCATGTGAGAAACACCATTTTTGGTGGAAAACGGGAGGCGGACTGTGGTACAATCATCTCAGGCAAAGGCTTGCCTGAGATTCTTTCGAAAGAGCCGTATGCCTGTAAAAAGCATCAATGTAATGCAGCCACGTAAGACAAAGTGGAGAGGACAGGGGAATGAAGAGAACCAAGGAACAGGAATTCATACGGAAGTACAATAGAGCGTATGGCAAGGCCATTGGCGCCGAGAGGAAGAAGCGGAAGCTGGGCCTGGAGAAATTATCTTCCGGCATCATGAGTCGAACCAAGCTTGAGATGGTAGAAAAGGGTATGGCACAGTGGACAAAGATGGAGGGAGACACCCTGATGCTGCGGATGGGAATCCCGGCGGAGTACTTTGAAGCGATGGCATCGGGGGAAGACCTGGAGCGATGGCGGAAGAGGGAGGATATCTGCCTGCTGGTACCGGGACTGCCGGAAGAAGCCGCCGCCGCAATCGATGACTACAGGAGAAAATATAAAAAGCGGGAGCCCCTGGAGGAGCAGTTCCTTCTGAAAGCGGAGGTCATCCTGATGCTGGAACGGCAAAGGACAGCGGGCGGGGAGGCTCCGGAGGTCATCCTGGATACTGCCACACAGGCGGTAAACTGCACCGTCCCGGACGGCTGGGAACAAAACCCGGGAGCGCTCTGTCTTTCACCCGGTGAGCTGGACGCTGTCCTGTTGGTAAGCGCCGCCCTGTTTGAAAATGGCTGTAAGGAGGAAGCATGGCAGCTATGGCAGGCAGTGTGGGATTATCCCGGGCAGCATGGCTGGAAGGAACGCGCGATGACAATGATACTGCCCCAGACCGCTGTCCTGGGAATCCGGATGGCAGCCGCATTGGCAGAGCATGGGGAGCCTGACGGCCGGGATACCGCCATGGGAAGCATGGCTGCCAGCATGCGGGAGGCAGGGCCTCCAAGGAAAGAGCAGGAAGCGAGATCTTCGGGGAATGGACAGGAGACAGGGCTTCTGAGGAAAGGACAGGAGGCCCTGGAACTGCTGCGCAGGAATGGGTGCCACTGCTATGTATTGCCGCTGCTGGACTGCCTGTGCGAATGCGATGCCTCTCTTTTTGCCGCACCGGAATATTTGGAACAGGTGAAAGCTTTCCGGAAAATGTTCCTGGATATTTACGCATGGTTCGGCTATCCCGGATACCGCATCTGGCAGGGGATCTCTGTGGACAATACCAGGGACGCCGGAATGACGCTGAAAATGCTTCGCAAATTTGATGGGAAATCCCGTGAAAAAGCTGTCTATGACGGGGATGAACTTGTTATGTCTCCCAGGCAGCTGGAAAGGATAGAAAAAGGGCTCCATAAACCCTCCTACGAAAATTACGATAAGCTGGTGAAGCAATACGGTAAATTCGGAGGGTGGAATATGCCCCTGCTGGAAACAGAGTCTCTGGAGGTGCTGGAACAGCGACAGTTGATCAGTACTCTGATGGAATGTGAGAGGTGGGATTTGGTGGAATGGGAAATACAGAAGTTTCGAAACAGGGTAACCCCGGCGTTCCCCAAAGTAAGGCAGGAGCTTCTGTTCTTCGATGCCATCCTGAAGCAGAAAAAGGGAGGCGATTTGCAGGAAAGCCTGGAAATGCTGCTGGAAGCGCTGCGCTGTACCGTGCCTGATTTCGAAAGGAAAGACATGAAATGGTGGGTTTACCAGCGGGAGGAGATCATGATCGTAAGCAATATCGGCAGCTTTTACCGCAAGCTTGGCAGGTTGGATGAGGCGAAGAAATGGCTTGAGGCCGTGCTGTTCTCTATCGATCAAAATAGTTATCGGACAGGTATTTATCATTATGGGTTTGATATTGCCTTCGAATGCTATGATAATTATCTTGGTGATATTTGCTGCCTTGACAATACCGTAAAGATGAATGAGTATATGATTTTGAAATCACTTTTGCTTTTCAGAATCAACGGTATACACAATCTATTTTATCATATTGCGTGGAATGCATATGAAATTGCCGAAAAAAAGCCGGAAGAATATGCATCCCTCCGGCCAGTATGGGAAAAAGCCTTTCAAATAAGCAAATTAATGGCAGAGTTTATGTCCGATTCTTCTACGAAAGCATTTTTATCAAAAAGGGAATCTAAGTATTTGTCATAATCAAATATACTGCAGACCGCCAGAATTTACAGTAATGCGGTCAGTGAAGTATCTGGCTGGCGGTCTGCAGTCGGGGCGTACTGTAAAGTTAACTGGCGTGCAGTATAAGTCAGGCTTCAATCTCTGTCGTACGATCATCCTTATCTGTTAACGGTTGGATACCGTCGCCCTCGTCTGTCTCCGGAATTTCTTCCTCCACAGGAGGAAATTTCGGAGGCGTGGGAATGCTGCCATCCTCTCCCTCTCCTGACCCGGGAAATACAGGCCCGGCTAAGGCAAGCGTGAGCGCTAATGCAGAGACCAGCGTTTTCAAATGATATTTTTGTCGTTTCATGAAAAATCCCTCCCTTTAAAAGTCAAAACATTTCCTATTATTGTATAATGTTTTTGGATGGAACGCAATATGACAAGTTGGTTGAAAAAATCAAGTAATTTGTCATATTGCGTATTATAACAAATTAGGATACTATTATGTTGTATACCAGTTCTCTGTATACTGGTTATATAGAAATGAATTTTTTAGCATGGCTTACAATCAACGGATTTTTCAGAGAGAGGAGAAAAGTAATGAGGAAAGTCAAAAGAGTTTTAGCAACTATAATTTGTTTTTCGGCGTTGCTTAGCACCCAGCCGGTATATGCTGCGGAAAGCAGAGTAATTCAGCCGTGTAAGCATACAGTCGTATATATTACGACAGTGGATATAACTCCAGAGTCGGTAGATGATGTTTATCACTGTCTGAGAACTCAGGAGGTGGATAAGTGCGCCCAGTGTGGGATTATTGTATCGAGAGGTCTGATCCATCGTGGGGATTTGAAACACCATCATTTTAAGAATGTAGGCACTGAGTGGAAATGTGAAGAATGTGGTGCTACAAAAAGTTTCTGATCTTACCAACGGCAGAGAATGAATCTGCAGCCCATGCTGAATAGAGATACAGGAAGGGATGCCGCAGGCCATCCCTTCTTTGGATAGTATGCCGGGCAAATGTGTGTAAAGGAGATCGTATGGATTGTATGAAAAAATTCCTTTTTTTGTTGCTGCTGTGTTTCTGCTGCCTGTTTCCGGGAGGCTGCGGTAAGCAGGAGGCATCCGCCTCCCCGGAAGGACTGGGGGATACTAATGAAACGAAAGAATATTATGACATCATGGTAGAAAACACTGCCTTTCCGGAGCTGGACCGCACGGGCCAGGCTCTGTATTTTCTGGGCATGCAGTTTTACCGGGGGGAAGCCGTGCAGTTGTGGGGACAGCTTACTTTCGATGCGGCCTGGGGCGTAAACGGAGGGGAAATCTTCCGGTATAAAATGGACGGAAGCCGGGAAACCGCCACCGTGAATGTGCCGTCTGACTATCTTGTTTCCTTTACGCATGGGTTTCAGGACAGCGAAGGGAATTTCTATTTCTGGGGAAAAAGGAGGAAATCACTGGACGAGCCGAATCCGGTCGTCATACTGGATCCTTCCGGAGAAGAACTATACCGTACAGGTTCTGATGGGAAGGACGAGTTCCTGTTATTTAACATCTGCCAGACTTTAGACGGCTCAGTTTACTGGCTCCTGGATGACGGGTATGGGACAACAAAACTTGCAAAGAGCCGGCCTGGCGCTCTGCCGGAGGAAATGTGGGATGTGAAGCAGTGGTATGGCGGCGGCTCCATTTCTTATTATGGGGCAACATGCCTTGGCCTGAAAGGGGATGCAGTCTGCCTGGGCAGGGATGACGGCTTCTGGCAGGTGGACCTTGAGGAGGAAAGCCTGCTGGAGCTGCTCCAGTTTCTGGGAACCTCCTATAACAACTGGGACGGGGAATCATGGGCGCAGAAGCGGGAGCAGCAAAGCTTCCGGGTACTGGAGGACGGCAGCGTGGAGACGTTGAGGTGCTGCAGCGATGGCACGGGAGCGACCATACAGAGGCTGTACATGAGCAGGGTGGAGAGGATTCCCATTGTCATACGGGCGGAGTCTTTTTATCCGTGGGCAGTGAACCGCGTCAACCGGTTTAACCAGGAAAATGATACCTACTATGTAGTACTGGAGGATTTCTACCGTACGGGGCAAAAGTGGGCATCCTATGATTCTGACTTCGAAGACTTTGTCAGAAAAACCAGTATCGAGATCGCCGCCGGGAAGGGGCCGGACATCTTCATGGGATCCAGTATATTTGGGGATGCCGTCATCAGCCTGATAGAGAAGGGAGCCTTTGCAGATCTTGCGCCTTTCATGGAGGCGGACGGGATCCGCGAGGAGGATTACTTCCCGGTGGCATTCTGCCGGAGGGAAGGGGACGGGATATACGGCATTTCCGCAATAGGAGATTTTACGGTATACAAAACAGACCCCCGCCTGCTGGGAGGGGAAGAACCATCCGACATCGAGACACTGGCGGATGCGCTTCTGGCCTGGCCGGAGGAGGCGGCTTATATGGAATATGTGGATTCCGCCGGCCTGTTGCGGCTGTTTTTGGAAGGCTCCGAGGATCTGTGGGGCATGGTGGACTGGGAGGAGGGAGCCTGTGATTTCAGCGGCGGGCTCTTCGGAAAGCTGCTGGAGGCGGCGGGGCGGTTCGGATATGAATCCGGAAAGAACAACTCCCTTCTGGCCTTTAGGTGGGGGATCCAAGATATTTATGATAATCAGCCCGGAAATGAAGTGGTTTCAGGCGTATTGTTTGATGACGGACTTCATGGGGCAGTGAGTTCCTACAGTATATTTTCCGTCAATTCCAATTCGGCGAATCAGGAAGGGGCCTGGGAATTTTTACGGTTCCTGCTGGGGGAGGAAATGCAGTCCGCTGCCAGGGTATTTAGTTCCCCCGTGTTAAAATCGGCCTTTAAAGAGTGGATCAGGAAAGATTTGGAGATGGATGGCCGGGGTGAATGGGACGGGCCATATACGATCATACAGGATGGAGAAATAAGTTTTGAGATAAGAACTTTCCAAGAAAGGGACTTTACCGAGAGCGTGATAAACGAATATATCGATGCCATGGAAAATGCAAGGCTGCTGCCTGTCCGTACGGAGCCCCTCCTGGATATCATCTGCGAGGAAGCCGCCTATTACTTCAATGGGAGCAAAGGTGTGGAAGAGACAGCGGAAGTGATCCAAAACAGGGTGCAGCTGTACCTGAATGAACATAAATGACGGTCTCGCAATTCGAGCTGACGCTCTGCCTGGTTTTCCTGATTGAACAGGCCGCCGGCTTAAAAAGCGGGGTTAAAATTTTCAGGGAAATCTCTAAACCCGCTTGACAAAAGAAAAACGAAAGGGCTATAATGACTTATCAGATGGAATTGTCTGCAAACGACAGCC
>CAJTZD010000123.1 GCA_910584235.1 uncultured Acetatifactor sp. | reverse complement strand
CCGCTGATAGGATGGCGATTGGGGCAAAAATCGTACTATCAGGCAAAAGTATACTATCACGCAAAAGTCAGGGGTTTCCGTGATAGTATAAAGCGGAAAGGTAAAAAGGAGTAGGATATTGGCGGTTTTGGCTGAAAGGTGTATTAGCTTGACGGAAAATGCTGTTGAAAAACGGGGGATATGATACAAACACGGAAACCGCTCGGAGTTTTCGTGTTTGTATATGAGTTTTCGTGATAATATGCAGAGTTTCTGTGTTTGCATATGGATAAACCGGTAAAAAACGAAAAATAGATGTGCTACAGTCGGAAGAACCCTCCATCAAGGGCAATGCCATATGGTATATGGCTTGCTAATTTTGCTTTTATTTAGTTGCCTCCGTCAATCGGAAAATTTAAAATGGCTTTGCAGCCTTTCTGGTATTCACTTTCAATTTTCATTGTCCCGCTATGTGCATCTGTAATCTGACGGACAAGAATTAGTCCGAGGCCGTGCCTTAAATCTAATCTGTCATCTGTGCTTTCCATGTAATGCGGTTTTTCATTTAGTTCTTTCAATTTCTCGGTTGACAAGCCAATGCCATTATCTGATACGGAGAGGGAAATGCTTTCGTCCGTACAGTCAAGAGCCAGCGCAATATCACAGCCATCCGGGTTGTGGCTGATACTGTTCTGCACAAGGTTGCCTACCGCCCTCGAAATCAGGCGGGCATCACAATCAAACAAAACGGTTTCTGCCGCAGGTGTAATTCCGATATTTATGGAATACTTACCAGGCAGGCCTGTGTTGAGTAATTCAGCAGTATAGGAGCGCAGTAAGCCGGCCAGGCTGACAGGACTTTTATGGAGGGGCTGCATTTCATATTCCAGACTGGATATGAGATTGAGATCCTGCACCAATTCTCTGATCTTGACACTTTGCTGCCGGATAATTTCAGCTTCTCTGCGGATATGGGAATCTGCGCTGTTTTCATGTGCAATCCGTTCAGCATACCCCATGATCATGGAAAGGGGCGTCCGTATATCGTGGGAAACACCGCTGATCCAGTTCGCACGGGCCTGGTTCTGCCTGCTTAATATGGCAGATGCCTTGTTGACGCTGTCTGCTATTCCCGACAGCTCCCCATGCATGGAAAGGGAAGCCGGCCTGCCGTTTCCGAGCGTTACAATCGAGGTTATGATCGGTTCAGCGTTTTTAAGGATTTTCCGTTTCGAGTAATAATATGCCAGAAACAGTATTGCAAGATCAGCTGCCAGTATCCCCATAACAAAAAATGGAAAGGTTTTGATGGAACGCAGCGAATAGTAGTTGCTTGGTAATTTAATATAGCTGTCCTGCGGATATCCTAAGACCAGCATACCATCGTCTGTGTTCCTGATGAAGACCGGGTAACCTGCAAGATAACCTTTTGCAAATACAGCTACATCCTGGACAGTAAAACACTCTGGTATCTCATCTGGTGCGTCTACGTCCCAAACCCTGTCCCCTTCCATATCAAGATAGACAGCCCAGATATGATTGGTTCTTAACTGCCCGGATATCTCGTCTGAAATGCCTTCCAGGGAAGCAGATTCAGCAGCAGCATCCAACATATTTTGTGGCGAAAAGCCGCCATAGTCTTTTGTCACAACCCCATAAAATGTCCAGGCAAAAGCCAGACAATTGATAAACAGCAGTATGAGGACCAGCCCCGCAAAGGATGCCAGATATTTTGATATATATTTCCCAAGTGATTTCATGGCTTCACTTCCTTGTATTCAATTTATAGCCCAACCCTTTGACCGTGATCAGGGAGACAGGATTTGACGGGTCGGTCTCAATCTTCTCACGGATTCTGCGGACATGGGCATTCAGGCTGTTCTCATAGCCAAAAGGGTTATCGCCCCACAAGGCTTCGCATAATGTGTCCACGGTCACGATCCTGCCTTCACTGCGGGCAAGTGTCTCCAGAAAAATATGTTCCTTTGCTGTCAGCGGGATGGTCTTGCCGGCTTTGTGGACCTCGGCCCGGCCAAAGTCGATGGTGCAGCCGTCCAGGTTTATAAACGGTGTATCTTCCTTATAGCACCGGCGCAAAACGGCATAGATGCGGAACAGCAGTTCCTGTGGCAGGAATGGCTTTGCAATATAGTCATCCGCCCCAAGCCCAAGCCCGGACAGCCGGTCTGCGGCCTCGTCCTTTGCGGTCAGAAAGATTACCGGCATATCTGAAAATGTGCGTATCTGTTGCATAAGGGAAAAACCGTCCCCGTCTGGCAGCATGACATCTAAAATGGCAAGGTCGGGTTTCTCGTTTTGGACTGCTGAAATTCCTTCCTTTACGGAAACAGCAGTCACAATATTCCCAAAGCCTTCATCTGACAGGATTGCTGTAACCATTTCCAGCAGCTCCGGCTCGTCATCTACAAGCAGGAGTTTTTTATTTTGTAAAAATGTATTATCCATAATCGTCACCTCCGTGATTCCTTAATTATAACATATTTTTTTGTTTTGGAAGATGTTTTGCAAAAAAGTAAGGTAAAAGTAAGGCTGCGGGAAAGTTAATGTCAGGTTGGTGTTGTACCATAGAGACATGGAAAGGAGATGTTGATATGGAATACATTATTACCACTGAACAGTTGACGAAAAAATATAAAAATTTTGTTTCTGTCAACAATGTTTCGCTTCACATTCGGAAAGGCAGCATTTACGGTTTCCTTGGCCCCAACGGTGCGGGAAAATCCACTACCATGAAAATGCTGCTGGGGCTGACAGCCCCGACAAAAGGCAGTTTTGCCATTGACGGCAGGCATTTCCCGGAAGACCGGATCACCATACTGAAAGGGGTGGGTTCCTTTATTGAATCGCCGTCTTTTTATGCAAACCTTACCGGCCGGGAAAACCTTGATATCATCCGGCGGATTTTGGGGTTGCCAGGGGATTCTGTCGATGACGCACTGGAGCTGGTCGGGCTGGAGGAGTTTGGAGGCCGTCTGGCAAAGAAGTATTCGCTGGGCATGAAGCAGCGGCTCGGCCTTGCCGGTGCGCTGTTAGGCAGGCCGCCTGTCCTGATCCTGGACGAACCGACGAACGGCCTTGACCCTTCCGGCATCCATGAGATTAGGAATCTGGTGAAGTCTCTTCCGGGCCTTTATGACTGCACCATAATGATCTCATCCCATATGCTCTCTGAGATTGAATTGATGGCGGACGACATCGGCATCCTCAATCATGGAAACCTTCTGTTTGAAGGAAGCCTGGAGGAACTGCGGCATAGTGCAGGGCAGGCGGGAAATAGCCATAAGATTAGCGAAGCTAATCTGGAGGATGTGTTCCTGGGCATGGTGGAGCAGGACAACGCTGCCAGAAAGCAGAGGGCAAGATTATGAATGCACTGGCTGTCGAACTTCGGAAAGAAAAACGGACGGGCGTTATCCCGGTGCTGCTGGCTGTCGGCATTCTGGGCGCAGCCTATGCCTTTGTCAACTTCATAGTGCGGAAAGATACACTGCTGGGGCTTCCGCTTCCGCCGATGGACGTCCTGCTGACCCAGCTTTACGGCATGATCATGGTTTTGAATATGTTCGGCATTGTAGTTGCCGCCTGCATGGTTTACAATATGGAGTTTAAGGGAAACGCCGTCAAAAAGATGTATATGCTCCCCATAAGCGTTTTGGGAATGTACCTTTGCAAGTTACTGATCTTATCGGCCATGTTTCTGGTGGCAGTCGTTTTGCAGAATCTGGCGCTTATGTGGATCGGCATAGCGGACCTGCCGCAGGGGGCGTTTGAAATGGGGACGCTGGTCAGATTTGCAGGCTACTCGTTCCTTACGTCAATGCCCGTCCTGTCATTTATGGTCCTGATCTCGTCCCGTTCAATCAATATGTGGATACCGCTGGGCGTTGGAGTTGCCGGTTTCTTAAGTGGCATGGCATTGGCTAATTCAGCTTCCAGTCTGCTGCTGGCCCATCCATTTGTCATAATGCTGAAGCCTGCAGTTGCCATGAGCGCGCAGCCGGACATAACGGTGACAAAAGCCGCTGTTATCGAAACATTGCTTTTCCTTGGTGCAGGGCTGTGGATGGCAAAGAACCTGCGCTATGAATAAGGAGGGAGTGTCAGAATGAGTTTTTTGGAGCTTCTCAAAATTGAATTTATGAAAGTAAAACGATCAAAGATCGTACCGTTGATCTTTATTGCCCCGCTGCTGGTGGTTGCCTCCGGGGTCGCAAACCTGAGCCGCTATTTTACGCCGGAATATACAAACGCATGGCCTGCAATGTTTATCCAGAGCGCACTGGTTTATGCCTACTATCTGCTGCCGTTTTCCATGATCGTGGTCTGTGTGATGATCGCGGGACGGGAAACAGGGAATAACGGCATTTTAAAGATGCTTGCCCTGCCGGTCAGCCGGTATTTGCTTTCCATAGCAAAATTCTGTGTGCTGGCATTTTATCTGCTTATGGAGATGGCCGTGTTCCTTGCGGTGTTCGTAGTTGCCGGGACAGTTGCCACAAGGACAATGGGCGTGACGGAAACTCTGCCCGTCCTCTATCTGATGAAATGGTGCGTAGGGCTGTTTTTGACAATGCTGCCGTGTGTGGGGACTATGTGGGCGGTCACTGTCCTGTTTGAAAAGCCGCTGCTTTCTGTGGGACTCAACCTCCTCCTTGTCATTCCCGGCGTGCTGATCGCAAATACGCCTTTATGGATAGCATATCCTTATTGCTACAGCGGCTATCTGGTGTCCTGCTCCCTGCATGACTTTTCGGTGGAATCCAACACAATGGCATTTTCACTGTTCCCCTTCCTGCCGGTTGCAGTACTGGTCTTTGTATTGGTGTTTGCGGTTGCTGTAATAAAATTTGGAAAAAAAGAAATGAGGTAAATCATTATGGAATGTAAAAAACTGAGAACTTTAAGCAAGGTTTCACTGGTTATCAGCGTCTTTCCGCTGGCAACCCTCATCCCCGTGTTTCTTAAACTCACGCTGCCGGGAGGGGTAAGCACGGCTTGGGCGGGTGTCAATATTGCCTGTGTTGTGGCGGGTTTGATCCTCTCAATTATATGCGTCAGGAGCAATGAAAGCCGCAGCCTTGTAAATATTGCGTCTACAGTTATCAGTGTATTTTGGTGCCTGTTGATGGCCGGCATTGTTGCCCTGGGATTATTTTTAACTTTCATGCAGTAAGTGAGGAGTGTTTATGGAGTTTTTCAAGAAAGGACCAGCTATTTTTATTGCCGGAATAATGCTTCTCTCCTGTACAGCGTGTTCGGGGCTTGATAAATTGGCAGACGGTCTGAAAAGCGGCGTGGAGCAGGTCGGCAGCAATGTTGCTATTGGGAAAAGCAATGCCCTCATTACTCCTTATCAGTCTTTTGATGGAAAACGTGTTTCGGATAATGCGGGTTTTCTGGCAACTTATGATGCGGCCGTAAACGGTTTTGACGGGCAGGACATATTGGTTGGAAACACTGCCCTCAAAAGCAACGATTGCCGCAGCGTTACAGTACAGCTTAAAAGTGGTGCAAACTATATAGGGCTTTATGGGGCTGGATATGATGGCACCATCCGGATTACGGTAGAATAAACACCAATGCCAAAAGAGAGGAATTAGACAGGGGAAATAAGCTGTCCCAACACACAGTCATTGAAGGGGGATGTAGTTTATGAAAATAGGCAGAAGAAAAAGAAATATCATCCTGTCTGTAGTGTTGTGTGTCATTCCCACAGTCTGGACGGTATGGGGCAATACGGCATTGATGGTTAGTACAATTTTAATTTCAAGCAGCCGTATCCCTGCCGCATTTTCCGGCTTCCGGATAGCGCAGATATCAGACCTGCATAATGCTGAATTTGGAAAAAACAATGCAGAACTGTTAAAACTGCTATCCGAGAGTCGGCCGGATATCATCGTGATAACAGGAGACCTCATAGATGCCAATCACACGGATGCAGGGATAGCGCTCTGCTTTGCGCAGGAATCCGTCAGGATTGCCCCGACCTATTATGTGGCGGGAAACCATGAAGCTGCAAGCCCCCAATATGATATTTTGAAAGCCGGGCTTGAATGCTCATGTACGGTAAAGAAGCAAGCAACCGAAAACAAGAGATAGACCGC
>CAJTZD010000122.1 GCA_910584235.1 uncultured Acetatifactor sp. | reverse complement strand
ATATTTCAGAGATGCTCCATATGTCAAGCCCGGCAGTTTCACATCATCTCAGACCCTTGAAAAACAGTGGTCTGATTATTTGCCGGCGTGAAGGAAAAGAAGTATACTATCGAGCCGCAGATACGGAACAGGGCCGCCTGCTGCATCAGATGATTGAGCAGGTTATGGAGATTACCTGCCCCAAATTGTGAGGTCTGTCTTATGAATGGTGAATTGGTAAAAATACAAAAAGAAATGGAAAGATTTCATCAAAAGGTGGCAAATGCTGTCATTCCGCTTTATCCCGGTATAGAGTTATGTTATCTTACTTTTTCAACCGATTCTTTCTCTGTGCAGCATAAGGCTCTATCCCACATCATTCAGATTAACTACTGCAAAGCCGGACAGATGATGTGGGAGATGAAAAACGGAAACCGAATTTATTTGAATCCGGGAGATTTCTCCCTGCATACCATGAAAGCCTGTACGGATTCCGTACTTACCTTTCCAAACGGTACGTATCAGGGACTTGGCATCTATATTGATCTGCAGGAAGCCTCTGACACTCCTCCCGAATTGTTAAAAAACTTTGGTATTTTTGAAACCATATTACCCGAAAAATTCTGCAAGGGCGACATTCCTGTCTTCCTTTCCGGAAATGAACAGACAGAAAGCATTTTTTCTGCATTTTATAACCAGCCTGAAAGGCTTATGCTTCCATTCCAAAAAATCAAGATTTTGGAATTGCTGCTTTACCTTGCCAAAATGGAGTTTACGCCCCAAAACAAACTGGCTGAATATCAATTCGAGCTGACTGAAACGATCCGGAGAATTCATGACCAGCTTTTGCAGCACATGGAGCAGAGAGTTACCATAGAGGAACTTTCAAGACAATATCTCATCAATCCGACAACTTTGAAAAATGCCTTTAAGTCAGTCTATGGAACTTCCATTGCGGCACATATCAAGGAACACCGAATGCGGCAGGCTGCAAAACTGTTAAAAGAAACGAATAAAAGCATAGCTGAAATCGCACAGGCTGTCGGCTATGACAGCCAGAGCAAATTTACTGCGGCATTTAAAACATATTTTGAAGTCCTGCCGAAAGAATACCGCAAAAATTGAGAGGGGGGTGGCAATATCACAACTGTAAAAATCATGTTTCTTTCCTGCCCCCCCAGCCTTTGGAGCAGTCCATAGCGGTAAATGTTATCCGTTGTCTCTGTAAGCTGCTTCAAAGCCAGCAGGGCGGCGCAGATCAGCAAAAATATCCGGCCGCCCTTTCATATGTCAATCACTTCCGCAAATCCGAGAGGTTATGGAATTTTGACTATTGTTTTATATAATTCTGGATTTTCCTTTGCAAATCTCCGATATCCCATTGCTATATGGTAAAGCATATCAAAGGACGATTCCCATTCTGTTCCGCTATATAGCTGTCCTGCCATCCTTTCAAATGCAAGCTGCCCGATATTAGAAGTCAGCTCTGACAGACTGCTGATATGATTATATAGAGATGCCGTTTTCACCCCTAATCTATCCGACAGTTCCCGAAGCGAAAACCGGTCAAATCCCTTTTCGGCAATAAGCTCGGCAGCGAACATTTCAGGGCAAAAAATAGAGCCAGGAACCTGTTCTTAGATTCCCGGCTCTATAACTTTGCCTAAAAGTCTCACCCTGTCCGCCAGTGTCCCATAGTACATATCCGCTGCGCCTGTGCGGGAGAAGTCATGCATTAACTTCCCGATTGGCGTATCCGTATCCCCCTCAAAACACTTTCCGGCTGTTTCTTATGGTGCGATATTTGTTACGGCTGTCCTTTGAGAGAACCTCTATTTCCCCAACCTGCCTACAGCCGGATATCTATAGGAACATAGGCATACTTTTTCAATGCCTCCTGGACGTCATCTCCGTCGTCATTCTCCTCTGTCCCCTGTCCAGGCCCTTCTGCAGTTCCCGCCCTGTCTGTTGGATCCGGCCGGCTGCCGGTTTCGGTTTTAACTTTATTCCCTTTGCTGCCGGGCTCCTTGCCGCCCTCTTCTGCCCGGCTGCCCTGCTCCGTCTCCGAGACTTTTTTCATCTCCCTGTTCGCCCTCGCAAGGGTATTCATCTGGGACGTTTCCGCCTTCAGGGCTCTCTGCTCGGTTTCCGCCAGCTCCGCCTCTTTCGCCTGGGTATTGCCGCCTGCGTCCTGCCGAATCTCCGCTTTCAGCACACCGGCGCGGCCCTCCATTCCGGTGACTGTTCTGCCCTGTACCTGTGCCTGTTTCACGGAGGCGTCTGCGGACAGCATGGACTGCATGCCTGCCTGGGACAGGCCCTCCGCTTTACCCGCTGGCTTTGCCTTGCCCTGCTTCGCGTCCCCTGGTTTCGCGCCTGCCCCATTCTTGGTTCCTTCTTCCGCTGCTTTCCGGGCAGACTGCTGTTCCCTTTTCTGCTCCATCTGGTGCTGCCGCAGCTGCTGGTTCAGATTGGCAATCTCCTGCTGGATTTCCTGCTTTTTCTTCATTTTCTCTTCCGCTGTCATACTATCGTCGGAAGAAAGCTCCCGCAGCTCTTTCTGGGCCTGGGCAATCTGGTTCTGCAGGCTTCTGCTGACGGAATCCGCCTGGGGATTCAGGCCTGCCCCTCTCTGCACGCCGCTGCTCGCATTTGTTATGCCGCCGATTGTCATACCGTCTTTTCTCCTTTCCATTCTCAGTAAAGCCTGTTCTTATTCAAAATCTGTACGGCTCTATATCCTGTTTCGGCCTGTCGCTCTGGGGAATCAACAGATATGCCGTGGAACGGCTTTTTTCTGCTGTGAACCCTCGCACATGCAGAACCTCGCGCCAACGCTTTACTCCATCATCAGCATGATATTGAGACAAAATTCTCCCTCCCGTATGTCGACAGCTATGTCTCCGGAATATTTCCCTGCCACTCTGCGGATATTGGCAAGGCCGTATCCATGAGACTGGCTGTCCTTTTTCCCTTTCGATGTGACCGGCAGCCCGTTTGGGGCATCCCATTGGACGGTTCCCGGGAAGCTGTTGCGGACTTCTATCATATAGGCATTGTTTCTGCGATAAGAGCGGATACGGATATATGTTTTTCCGTTTTCTTTTTCACTCTCCGCCGCATTCTCCAGGGCATTCTGCAGGGCATTGTTCAGCACCACGCTGATGTCGAAAGCATCCACATGGGAGCCTGTAGGATAATAGAACGCAGATCGAAATGCTATCCCTCTCTTTTCGGCCTCTTTTTTCACCCCCAGCAGAATCACATCCGTTACCGGGTTCCCGCTTTTCAGCTGCCCTGTGGTCTGAGACAGGGCGTTTTTCAGCTGTGCGCCGTATGCTTTCGCTTCTTCTGCCCTGTCCACTTCGTACAGCCCTTCCAGCGTGGCGATATGGTTCGCCATGTCATGCCTGAGCCCCCGGATGTCCTGATACAGATTTTCCACCTGCGCGATATGCCGCCGGATATCCTCCA
The DNA here is from genome assembly GCA_910584235.1 of uncultured Acetatifactor sp. Classification (GTDB taxonomy): domain Bacteria; phylum Bacillota; class Clostridia; order Lachnospirales; family Lachnospiraceae; genus Acetatifactor. The sequence continues at coordinate 2,700 of CAJTZD010000122.1, read as the reverse complement.
CCTGGACGGCCAGCAGTTTGTTCTGCATCCTCTCCTCCTGTCCCGCCTTGATGCTCTGGTACAGCGCGATGACCGCCACAATGGTGACCATGGCCACGATGTAATAGAACAGGGACAGCATGTCATAGAAATCCGAATTCCGCTGGATTTCCGCGATATAGAAGTTTCGGTAATGCCATATGGCCCAATAGCCCGTCACTCCCAGGAAAGAGGGCGTCATCAGCACGAACAGCTCCTTTTTGGACATCCCGGTATCCCGGTACACATAAGTCCTTAAAATAAACCAGACACTGACCCCCATGAACAAAAGCTCCGCAGCCAGATAGATTCCGCACACTCCCACATACAGGGCAAAGGACAGATCCGGATGCGCTGTCGCGTAGTCTGTATTTCCGATAAAATAATACAGATTATCGTACACCATTTCCGCCACCGCCCCGGCGAACCGATGCAGCGAGAAAAATGTCTGCACGAGAAAAGCTTTCTGCCCGTAATTCCTCCGGTCTGTCCGGCACATCACCAGGAACACCGCCAGAGCGCCCATCATCCTGCGAAGCGAAAGACCCTCCAGGCGCAGGGACAGGACATAAATCCCCCCCATCACCAGGACATATGCCATTCCGGCCCGCAGCGCCCCTTTTTTCCGCTCCATGAACGGCGCTGTCAACCGGTACAGGCAACAGCCCATGAGAACGATTTCCGAAACCGGCAGCCCATAGAATACCGCTTTCCACCAGGTTCCTCCCTGTTCCATCTACTCCTGCCCCTTCCTCTGGTTATACCGCAGATACCGCTGCACGAACTCCCGGTAGTTCTGCCTGGCCATAAGCGCCTGTCCTCTTTTCAGATAGATGTTGGACGCGTCATATTTCACGATATAGTTGAAATTGATCAGGTAGGCTCTGTGAGGACGGTAAAATTCCTCCCCTGCCTGTTTTTCCAGCTCTTTCATCTTCCCGTAATATTCGATGTCCGCGTCCATGGTGTGGACGATGACTTTCCGGTCGAACACCTCCGCGTAAACGATGTCCTCCAGATTGACGGAAACGTGCTTGCCCCCGGCGGTCACTATCAGCCTGGGCTTCTCCTGGCGGCTTTCCGTTGATTCCGCCCGTTCCCTGCCCTCCACCTGCCCCACAGCCCGGGACAGCACTTCCCGGAACTTATTGTCGTCAAAGGGCTTCACCAGGTAGTGGAAAGCCCCTACGTCAAAGGCCTGGAATACGAAATCCTCCAGGGCGGTGACGAAGATGATCACGGTCTCCCCGCCCTTCTCCCGCAGCTTCTTCGCCGTCTCCATCCCGTCCCTGCCCGGCATCCGGATGTCCAGCAGCAGGATGTCCGGCATCCTGTCCGCCGAAAGCAGCTCCTCTCCAGACGGATACTGCTCCAGCTCCGCTTTCGGGTATATCCTTCTTATCTTTTCCGCAAATGTATGGCGGATTTCTTTTTCGTCATCACATATCCCTATCCGCATTTTCCGCTTCCTCTACCTTTTCAGCAACATGGCTCTGCAGCTTTTATCGGATCATTTGAAAAATACAGCAGAGAAATGTTGTGAAACAGACATTTTCTGCTGTATTTCGTCCTTTTTTTGCTACACATGCCGCAGGCAGATTACCAGGTACTTTACAGTCATTTACCAGTCCTGGCCATTTCATCTGGCCGGCAGCTTTCATCAGCTAAGTCAAATCTATTGCGGCAGCCGGATGATACGCCGATAGCAAAAATAGTTTTTCGACAGGCCCAAATGGCGCTTGTCCGCGGGCTCCCGATAAAAGGCGGTATAACAGGGCAGGACATAGATTGCCCCGTCACCGCCGCAGAGGGAGCATCCGCCATCGCCGCCTTTTGTATACGATATATTGTCAATTATTTCATTTTTATAGGAATCATACGCAATAAACAGGCCCAGCATATTGGGCTGCTCCAATATCGTATTTCCTTCGGATTTCCCGACAATGCCCACATTGAAGATTTCCGTCATCACGCCGCTCAATGTATCGCCCCAGCGGAACAAGGTTCGTGTGCCGCCATTGCAAAGGTACTCCCATTCATCCTCCGTCGGCAATGTAAAAGGCCCTTGTTTCAGGGACAGGACGGCCTGTTCCAGGGATGGCGCGTCCTCGTCCAGATAACGGCTGTCCATCTCTACTATCATATCCCCGATATCGGCGGCGCGCAGCGGCGATAGACATTGTGACAGATGCTCGTTCCACTTTTCCAGAAAGCCCTCCCAGCTTGCGTAGCCTTTTTCTTCTATGTCCTCGTTCCACAACGCTAATTCTTCCGCCAGTTCCGAACGCAGCTCCTCCGCTTTCCCGGAATCGCCGTTTTCTTCTGCCTCGTGAATCCGCTCCTGATAGTCCCCCTTTAAATCCTCCAGCTCCTCCTCATAGTAATATCCATGGCCGGAAGAAAATTCTTCCTGAAGACCCTCTAATACGCCGTCGCCCAAGGGACATTTATCCGTATCCCATCCCAAAGTGACATTTTTCCGGCCGGGCACAAAGATAAACCGGGAACCCTCATATTCCAAAAGCCAGGTCTCCCGCTCTGCTCCATTTGCGCCTGTTTTTACTGTCTTTACAAATCGGAAGTCCATTCCCAGCGATTCAATGCGGGAACGGATGCTGTTTAATGATTCTGACATGACAAATCTCCTTTCCAAAAACTTAAATATAACCGCCCTTATATGTT
>CAJTZD010000121.1 GCA_910584235.1 uncultured Acetatifactor sp. | reverse complement strand
CAGGCAGCACTTTCACCTGCACAGGAGCCAGCCAAAGAGGGAATTTCCCGTCGAAATGCTCGATTAAAATGCCCAAAAACCGTTCCAGGGACCCGAACACCACCCGGTGTATCATAATAGGGCGGTGCTTGTTTCCATCCTCGCCGATATACTCTGCCCCAAAGCGCTGGGGAAGCTGGAAATCCAGTTGAATGGTGCCGCACTGCCAGGTTCTTCCGATGGAATCCTCCAGATGGAAGTCAATCTTCGGCCCATAGAACGCCCCGTCCCCCGGGTTCACCTCATAGGACAGCCCCAGATCCTCCAGGGCACTTCGCAGCCCCCTCTCAGCCATCTCCCAGTCCTGGTCGCTTCCCATGGAATCTTTTTCACAATCAGGCCCTTTGGAAGAAAAAACGGAAATCCCGGCCCCTCCTGAAACAGCGCGAACAATCCCAGCTCTCTGCCCAGTTTTCTGTGATCCCGCCGCCTGGCCTCCTCCAGGCGGTTTAAATGCTCTTTCAGCATATCCTCACTGGGAAAGGACGTGCCGTAAATCCTGGTGAGCATCTTGTTCCTCTCATCTCCCCGCCAGTAGGCCCCTGCCACGGACAGCAGCTTAAATGCCCGGACAGCGCTGGTGTAGGCCAGGTGGGGTCCGGCGCACATCTCCAGATACTCTCCCTGCCTGTAAAAGCTGATTTCCTCTTCCGGCCGCAGCTCCCCCAGGATTTCCGCCTTTATGTCCTCGCCCCTCTCTTCCATCTCCCTCAGAGCCCACTGACGGTCTGCCGTAAACTGCCGCAGCTGCAGATTTTCTTTTACGATTTTCCGCATTTCCGCCTCTACCTCCGGGAAATTCTCCTCCGAAAACCGGAACGTGAAGTCGAAATCGTAGTGGAATTTTGATAATGGAATCCTATCTTGGATTCCATTATCAAACCCCTCCGATATGGCCTGGCCCATGGCGCATTTTGTGTCAGGGTAAAGCCGCTTTATTGCCTGGGCCAGGATATGGGCCGAGGTATGCCGAAACGCCTCTCTCCCCAGCGCCTCCTCAAAGCTTGCCTCTTTCATGGAACCGTCTCTCATTTTGATTTTCATTTCTTCTCTTCCTCCTGGATAAAATTTTGAAATCCACATAAGAAAAGCACCCCAAAGATATGATTCACATACCTTTAAGGGTGCTCATTGCACGGTTCCACCTTAATTTTTCACTTCAGATTCCATCAAATCCTAACCTTTAACGCAGGTATACGGCGACACTTACCTCTACTTTCGGCATCGCAGCTAAGGAATGGTTTTCACATAGGCTCCGCATAAGCGTCTTCCACCATTTGACGCTCTCTCTGTCTGGGATTTATATGCTACTTGTTTCCGTCATCGCTTTTTCTTATGCTGATTTGCCTTTCATCCTATCACGGCTCTGCCGGGTTGTCAAGAACTCCGTCAAAATAATCTGAAAATTAGTCCATCCCCAACTGATTAACGGAATTTTGATATTCTCTAGGTGTCATGCCGTAGTATTTTTTGAACTGCTCCGTAAAATAAGAATAATTGCCGAAGCCTACGCAGTCAGAAACCATGGTGATAGTCAGCTTTCTGTCCCGCAGCAGCTCTCCCGCCAGGGTCATACGCTTTTTCAGGATATAGTCGCTGACGGTCTGCTGGAAGCGTTTCTTGAAAGAGCGGGTCAGGTGATCCGGGCTTACATAGGCCATGTTGGCCAACTGGCGGACGCTGAGTTCCTCCGACAGGTGCTTTTCGATATAGTCCACCACCTTGTCCACCACATCCACGGTCTCCTCCCGCCTGGACTGGGCAATATTTTCCACATAAATCCTGCCGTAGTTTTCCAGAGTGGACTGCCTGTGCTTCTCCTCCACGGTCTTCATGGTTTTGCCCAAAACTTCCGTGAGGAAATCGTAGCGCACAGGCTTTAAGATATAGTCCAGGCATTTCAGCCGCACCGCCTGCCTGGCAAAGTCGAACTCGTCATGGCAGCTTAAGATAATGCACTCCGTCTCCGGGGAATGACCGCCCACCCACTCAATCAGCTCCAGACCGCTCTCATCCGGCATCTCGATGTCGCACAGCAGGATGTCAATCCGCTTGTTCCGGGCCGTCTGCTGCTCAAAGACCTCCACCGCCTCGCCGTAGCTGCCGGCCTGGAGCACTTCTTCAAATTCCAGCACTTCCCAATTGACACCGTCCATGATGCCCTGTCTGGCAAAGTATTCGTCATCCACTATCAGTAAACGCATATGCTTCCCCCTGCTTCAAAGTCTCTCCAAAGTCATCCCGTTTTCTACTGTCTCAAACGCAGATCGTAAAGCTGACCATATCCGGCGCGCCCTTTCCGCTGTATTCCAGGTACAGGGCGTGGATGCCGGGAGGATTTAGAGAGTCCTCCCCCCCATGTCCATCATGAATCCGGGCTTGTTTGGCGGGGTGTCACCGGGGATATTCTGGTTCCTGGGGTCCTGGTCTTTTCTGTAAATCACGCCCTCGTACCGCCAGTCCGTAAGGTCTGTCACCAGGGCGGAGTAGCAGATGTAGTCGTTGAGGCAGAATTCCACGCCGCCGAAGCGGTCATGGCTTCCGTAGAGATAAATTCTGTCCCCGAATACATGGGGCTCGCCGTCGGGCACGTACTCGAACGTAGGCATGTAGGGATTGTATACTTGTCTCATGTGCATTCGTCCACCTTTCTTTTCGGCCCATAGTCTCCGCATACGGACTCCGTTTCTATCCATTGCAATCGCTAGTCGTAATCTTCTATCCGCCACTCATCTTTCCAGTCAATGAACACCATGCCCTGGGGATATTCCCTGCAGGATTCCACGAACCGCAGCGGCAGCCATACATAGTCCGCTATGGAAGTGTTGGCCCGGATGTCCTGGGGAAATTTCTCCGCAAGCTTCAGGGCCTCCGCCCGGTCCGCCTCCGGGTCGAACAGCATGTCATACAGCTTTTCATAGCTTTCATAGGGAATGTCCATGTGTTCCGGCCTCCATCTGTCTCCACAGGCAATGTAGAGGTCTTTCTTCCCGGGCACCTTGAACACAGAGGAAATCTGGGAATGGAAAGAGGTATTTGTCTTATCCCCGGGATGCGGATTCCCCAGTACCCTGTATGGCCCGTGCCAGGTGTCGGCAACTGCCGCCTCGGAAGGATTGGGCATGTAACCCGTGGTGCCGCTGGTCAGCAGATAATGCTTGTAGTTTCGCACAAAGTGGGCCGTAGCCTCCCGCACATAGGGCGGATGAGGATGGGGGAAGTGGGTGCTGTAATAGCCTGTCACATCCGTGTAATCCTCCGTCAGGTCCGCACAGATGGTCTCCGAATGGACTCTCTCAAAATAGTAATACGCTTTACCGTCAGGCGCTACCGCCAGGTCGAAATCCCCTGCGGACATATTCAGGGGGCGCAGTCCCTCCCGCACTTTTGTATAGGGTCCCAGGAAGCGGTCTGCCGTCAGCACCGTCTCCGTCTGTTCCCCGTTCTTCTGCATGATTTTCAGCCATGCCACATATTTCTTTGTTCTGGCATTGTAAATGATATGGGGTCTGTCCATCATGGAGGAGGGATGCAGGGAAGAAGTTTCATCCTCCGGCTCCGGCGGAATGATCAGTCCCTTGTCTTCCCAATTGTACAAATCTTTAGAGGCATAAGCCCTGACGCCCCAGTGCCAGATGCCGTTTTCCCCGTCTGTCTTCTCCTTGTTCTCTCCGTAAAAATAATAAGTACCATCTACTACGATTACAGAACCCCCATGGGCCTGAATCCGTTTTCCCTCTGTATCCAGCCATACCTGGCCGGGCCTGATGCTGTTATAAGCCATATTTCCCTTTTCCTTTCCCGACATCTATAAATATATATCTGCTGCTTTAGCGGCACAAACCAATCGGTGCAAGTCAAAGCGCAAAAGTCGCGCTTGAAGAATGATTTAGATTTTCTTAGCGAGCGTCCTAAAGAGGTGGGCTATGCCCCCTCTTGACCGCTTAGAAAATCTAATTTCTGTGCACACTTTGCAGCTTCTCCAGCCACTGCGCCACTTCCTCCCCCGGCGTGTTGGTGCGCCGCATCAGTTCTTTCAGGCGCATGCTTTTCATGGTCATCAGGCGCTGCTCCTCGGTCAGGTGGGAGGCCGCGGCGGCCCCTTTCTTTCGGGAGTCGTACACTGCCATGAAGTCCCTGAAAATCTGCAGTCCCTCCGGGCTTTTCACCAGATCTCCCACTTTATCCTCCAGGGAAAAATATCCCTCTTTGATTTCCGCAAGGTCGTCAAACCAGTTTTCCACTTCTCCCTGCACCGGCAGCACATAGGAAAGATCCGGTTTTTCTACTCTATACAAAATGACGGAATCCCGTTTTTCTCCTGCTTTTACCAGTATAACATTTTCCGGCTCCATTGTCACTTGAAATCGAAATACATGGCTGGCGGTTTGGGTCCCTGTCAGGCGGCCGTTCTGGTACAGCTCCACTTGGGGCTGGTTGGAATACACGGTGATTTCCGTTTCCTTTTCCGCCCGGTTTACGTAGCGTCTGCCGGCTATGTATACAAAGGGGTCTTTGGACCAGTAGGCTTTGTACAGATAGAAAGCGTCTTTTTTCAGCTTCCGGTCAAAGGTCACCAGCCCTTTGTTGTTGCGGCCTTTTACGCCGCCCTCGTCCCGGCCGTGGGCGCCGAAGTCGAACATGTTCCAGACATAGGTGCACCAGAGCCAGGGTCTTTTCTGAATCATTTCCAGCATGTGCTCATGATAGAGGGCCTGGTACTGTTCTGTATAGTCTCCCCGCTGTGGTCTGGCGGTCTGCCATTTTGTCACGGCCTCTGCGCCGTACTCGGACAGACCCATGGGCAGACCGGGGTGTTTTTGCCGGAAATCGTCGAACCACGCGTCGCAGTCCTCCATCTCCCCGTGGTACCAGCCAAAGTAATGGTTGTAGGACACCAGGTCTGTAATCTGCAGCATGGGGCTGTCATCGGGGAGCATGAACGCGCAGGCCATGGCGGTAAGTCTCCCGGGATCCAGTTTCTTGCACAGGGCGTGGAGCGCCTGGTTGTTCTCCAGCACCTGGTCTGTGACTCCGCCTACTGTCACCTCATTGGACACGGCCCAGAAACAGATGGAGGCGTGGTGGTGGTTCTGGACTATCAGCTCCCGCATCTGGGACAGGGTATTTTCTCTGCCGGTGTCCATATGGCAGGTGATGTAAGGGATTTCCGCCCAGACTACCATGCCGTATTCATCGCACAAATCGTAGAAATACTGGTGGTGCTGATAATGAGCCAGGCGGATGCTGTTTGCCCCCAATTCTTTTATCAGTTCCATGTCTTCTCTGTGCATCCGGGGCGTCAGGGCATTTCCCACTCCCTCTCTGTCCTGATGGCGGGATACGCCCCGGAGGGGATAGGGAATGCCGTTTAGCAGGAAGCCCCTGTCCGGGTCCACGGAAAAGCTGCGGCAGCCAAAGCGCAGGGTGAGCTGGTCTGTAAGGTGTCTTGTGGGCTTTGGTGCCTGGAGCCGGGGGTGAAAGCCAGGGAGCATCTGGCTCTCTGTGCTGGTTTTTTCCTGGAATGGTATGTCTTCCTGAAGCAGCCTTGTGGTCAAAGTATACAGGTATGGGTCCCAAATGCCCTGCCACAGATGGGGGTTCTCCAATGTAAGATGCAGTGTGGCATTGGGTTTGCGCTCTATGGCCTGTCCGTATCCGGTTTCGTGGCCGGTTTCTATGCGGCCATAGGCTTGTTCTGACGGTGCCTGTGTCACCCCGCTCTCCACACAGGTTCCCGCCATGGCTGCTTCACCGTCTTCATCGGAAATTACAGCTTCCAGCAGGTACCGGGACTGCCCATTCTCAGGCCCCTGCTCCAGCCAGACTTCCACCGTGATTTCCGCCCTGCCGTCCCGAAGCATGGGGGTGACTTTCACGCCTGGCCCGCCAAAGTCTTCCATGGCAAAATGCACCGGGGGCACCACCACCAGTTTCACATCCCGGTATATGCCGCCGTAAAAGGTAAAGTCCGCTTTCTGGGGGTAAATTTCATCGCTGGGGGAATTGTCCACCACCACTTCTAAAAGGTTCTTCTCTTTCAGCACATGGGTGATGTTGCAGCGAAAGGCTGAGTAGCCGCCCTTGTGGGTTCCCACTGCGAAGCCGTTTACGGAGACGAAAGATTGGGCGTTGACGCCGGCAAATTCCAGGTAGACCTGTTCCCCGGGCTCTCTGGCAGGGGCCTCAAACTCCCGCTCATAGTAGCAGCTTCCTCTGTAATAGTCGTCTCCTCCGTCAGTGCCGTCCGGCGCGTTCCAGGTATGGGGCAGATCTACCGGTTCCGCCGTGCCCTCCTTATAGAATGTCCAGCCCCGGTTCAGGGATTCCTCTCTCCTCATAGCTTGCTCTCCTTTCTTTCCGTCAGGAACTCTTTTTTCATGCCGCTTCCATTGGAATGCTCTTCTTCCATTGGAATGCTCTTCTTCCATTGGAATGCTC
>CAJTZD010000120.1 GCA_910584235.1 uncultured Acetatifactor sp. | reverse complement strand
TCAGCGGCAACTTTGATAGGATATCATAGCTTTCCGCTTTTGTCAACTGCTTTTTAAAACTTTTTTCAAACTTTTTCAATCATTTCTGATTGACCGTTGCCATGCTTTCCCGACAACAGAGTATACTATAACACCTGATTCTCTTCTTGTCAACACAAAATTTTCTTTTTTTGAGACTTTTTTCTACAATTTATTTTGAAAAGGAAAAGCGCCCGTTTCCGGGCGCCTTTCCCTGCGTCATACATGATCCGACAACTGAATTGTATGTGATTTCGACTCATTTTTTATCTGTACCGTCACCGAAGCGATGGCTTCCGCCTTTTCCGCATTCACTTCCGTCACCAGAACCGCCTCTGCGCTGGCGCCGGCAGACAGAGTGTCCGCATAGAAAGCCATGTCGTTGGGCAACATCGTGGTAAGCGCCCTTCTGGAGCGTTCCCCGTCCACACTGATCCTGTATATGATTTCGGTGGAGAGCAGATCCACTCTCACCTCTTGTTCCAGCGTATTGGTAATGGAGAATTTCAGCACCAGCAATTTCTTCCCCTCAGTGGCCGAAACGGCAAAAGCCTCGCTCTCCCCCGGATAGCTGTCGCAGATTTCCTGTCCGGTATACTCTAAGATCACGCCCTCCGGCAGCTCCATCACTTCCTCGGCGGTATAGTCCGTCGCTCCCTCAGGCTCCACCCCGGGCGCCTCCGTAACAGTAGTATCCTCAACCGGTTCCGTCTCTGTCTTTTCCGCCGGTTCTGCGGGGGGCGGAGTTGCCCCAGGGACTTTGTTTTCCTCAGGCGGCAGATCCATAAGTCTGCTGCTATGCCCTACATCATATTTCGTCAGGGTATAGGCCACGAACTCGCCCATGGCCTGCATCTCTTCCTCTGTCATATCCGGAATCTGATTCTCCGCGCATCCGCTAAACCCTAACATTGACAAAACCAATAATGCTATCACACTCTTCTTATATTTCATTTTGTCTCTTCCCTGTAATGCCTTTCTTCTATTATTCAACGCGATCTGACGCCGTCTCTTACGGTACTTTTTTCATCATACAACATATTTCCCCGTCAGACAAGTAAAAATTGCGAATATTTATCCGCATCGCTTTTGCTGCAGCTTACCCTGAGCCACACCCCCTCTTCCCTGTACTCCTGCTCCAGCACGGCAGCGTTTTCCATAAAATATGAAGTTATGCTTCCTTTGTCATAAGGTAACAGAAATGATACCTGAATTCGGTCCGCATAGACGCATTCCTTAATCAGATCTACCAGTTCTGCCATGCCCCGTCCCAGGGATGCGGCCATGTAAATCTGTCCTTCCTTAACTCTGGGCAAGTCCGGCATATCACATCTATCCGCTTTATTGTAGACCACAATCCGCGGAATGTCTCCGGCCTCCAGTTCTCTCAGGGTTTGGGCAGTCACCTCCATATGCTGTCTGTAATGCTCGTCGGAAAAGTCCACTACATGAATCAGCAGATCCGCGAATTTTACCTCTTCCAGCGTAGAATGGAAAGCTTCCACCAGGCCGTGGGGCAGTTTATTGATAAAGCCCACTGTATCCGCCAGGAAAAAGGGAATATTCTCGTCTGCCCCAGGATTGATAAAGCGCACATTGGTATCAAGTGTGGCAAAGAGCATGTCTTTCTCCATCACTGTCTTTTCTTTAGAGTATTCCTTTCCCATATTGTCCCCGTACATCTCCACCATGCGGTTCATAATCGTGGACTTTCCCGCATTTGTATAGCCTACCAGGGCCACTTTGGGAATGGGGGACTGATTGCGCTTCTTGCGCATTGTCTGCCTGGCTCCTGCCACTTCCTCCAAATCTTTCTTCAGTTCGCTGATCCGGTGTTCGATCTTTCGTCTGTCCAGCTCCAGCTTGGTCTCTCCGGCACCTCTGTTGCTTAGACTGCCCCCGGTGGTGCCGCCCTGTCTGCTCAGATTCTCCCGCATCCCCACCAGTCTGGGCAGGAAATACTGCAGCCTTGCTGTCTCTACCTGTAGCTTCGCCTCCTTGGTCTGGGCCCGGATGGCAAAAATATCCAGAATCAGATTGGTCCGGTCCAGCACGGGAAGTTCAAGCTCCCTGCCGAGATTGCGCACCTGTGACGGAGAAAGGGCATTGTCGAAAACCACCTCCTGCGCCCCGCACTCTTTTGCATACTCCCGCACCTCTTCCACCTTTCCGGTGCCAATATAAAAAGCCTTGTTCACGGCAGGCATGCGCTGGACGATGATGCCCGCCACTTCTTTGTAAGCGGCTTCGGCCAGACTCTTAAGCTCTTCCATGGAATGCTCAAAATCCTCTTCCTGTCCGGTATCCAGCCCTACCAGCAATACTTTTGTATAAATAATTTCTTGTTTTTCCATACTTTCCTCTTTCATTCTTCCAATATGCCGCTTGAGGCGGCAGTGTTCTTTACCTTATTCCCGACGGTCCGAAAGAGCGCTTTCCAATTCGAACCAGAACAATACGCCATTGCTGTAGTTCTCTACTCCAAACTTCTGGTTCACGGATTCCATAATGGCCTTGACGATGGACAGTCCCACGCCGCTTCCTCCATACTCCCTGGTCCTTGCCTTATCCACCTTATAAAACTTTTCCCAAAGATGCGGTACGGCTTCTTCCGGAATCGTTTTTCCTGTGTTGAATACACCGATGCGTATATTTCCCTCCCTTTGTTCCAGGGAGATGACGATGATCTTACCCTTTCGTATATCCATGATCTGGCAGTGGTTCACGGCATTGGAGAAATAGTTCATGAAGACTTCCTCCGTCTTGTACACATCTCCCCAGACATAGACGGATCCATAGTCCTCCATCCGCACTGTTATCTCATTCTGTTTGGTGAGAATGCCCGCGGACTGAATATAATTCCGGATAAGAGCCGTCACGTCAAAGCGTTCCATGGTAACCGTGTCATTGCCGGATTCCAGCTGACTGAGCGTCATCAGCTTCTTTACCATGTTGTTCATCTTGGCAGCCTCGTCCATGATGACTTCACAATAAAAGCTCCTGCTCTCCGGGTCGTCGTTGACCCCCTCGGACAGCCCCTCCGCATACCCTTGTATCAGTGCGATAGGGGTTTTGAGCTCGTGAGATACATTGGCCAGGAACTCCCTGCGCATAGCGTCTATTTCTTCTTTTTTCTTAATGTCTTTCAGCAGTTCGTTATTCGCCGTCTTCAAATCCGAGATGGAATGCTCCAGCGACGCGGAGAGCTTGTTGATGTTCTCTCCCAGCAGGCCGATCTCGTTGCCGTCGCTTCCCTCATATCTGGCCTCAAAGTCCAGATGTACCATCTTCTCCGAGATACGGTTCAGCTCCAGAATAGGCTTCGTGATCTTTGTGGACACAAACCAGATAATAATGCCGCCGGCCACCGTGGCCACGATTCCCATATAGGCCAGAAAGCGGTTGGCAATCTTCACGCTCTCCCGTATGCTTTCCAAGGGCGTGTGCATGATAAAGGAGATCCCGCTGCTTAACCTGCCGTACATCTCCAGGAAATCCCCTCCGTCCGTGTGCACCTGCTGCACCACGCATCCGTCATCCTCAGCGATCACTTTCGCGGAATCCGAGAACAGGCCAAAGACATATGCAGCCAGGCGTTTCTCCAATTCCTCTCCGCCGTTTATAGAAGCATACTTCAGCCGGGAATTGGCATCCATGACATACACTGTAATATTATAAATATTACAGACATTATTGAGCTCTTTGTGGAAGTCTTCGGTATTGTACGTGTCGCTGTTGGCCGCCTGGCGGATGGTTTCATAGGCCTCATAAATGACCTCGGTCTTGCTCCTGATATAGTATTTTTCCAGGAATAAATTGTTCATCAGCCAGCACAAAAGGATCGTGCCTGCCATCAACCCGATGAAAATCAGCGCCAGCTGCCGTTTGATTGAATGTGTCACGAAAAATCACCAAGCCTCTCTACGCGTCAAGCTTGTACCCCATACCCCATATGGTCTTAATCAGTTCCCCTTTATCGCCCATTTTGCTGCGGAGCTTTTTCACATGGGTGTCAATAGTACGGGCGTCCCCGAAGTAATCATAATTCCAGACATGATTCAGGATCCGCTCCCTGGAGAGGGCGATCCCCCGATTCTCCAGAAAATAAGCCAGTAATTCAAATTCCTTATAACTCAGGTCTATCGGCCTGCCGTCTATGGTCACCTGGTGGGCCGCTTTGTCCATCTCAATACCGCCGCAGCCTATGATTTCCTCGTTCACAGCCTGACTGGTGCGCCGCAGGATGGCTTCTATTCTGGCCACCAGTATCTTGGGGCTGAAAGGCTTTGTGACATACTCGTCCACCCCCATCTGGAATCCCTGGAGCTCATCCTGTTCATCCGTCCTGGCTGTGAGCATGATCACGGGCACCTTGGAATATTCCCGAATCTCCCGGCATACCTGCCAGCCGTCCATCTTGGGCATCATTACGTCTAAGACCACCAGGGCGATGTCTTTTTGCTTAAAAAACAGATCCAGGGCCTCTTCCCCGTCTCCGGCCTCAATCACGTCATAGCCGGTCTTTACAAGGAAATCGCGCACCAGCTTGCGCATCCTGCTCTCATCGTCCACTACCAGTATCTTCAAACGCTCCATTTTTCCACGTCCTTTCCGAATACTCTGTGAAAATCATTCGCTCAATTTCAATTCCCTCTCCTTTTCCCGAACAGCCTCCTCTCTCTGTGTCAGCTCCTGTTCCCAGGAAGCGTATTTGTCCGTGATGGCGCGCTCGTAGTTGACAATGTTCGGCTGGTCGCTGACATAGGAGATAAAGAACATGGCTGCAATGGCAAAGGCCAGCATTACATTCAGTATAACGGAAATGGTAAACCGGGCCTTTTCCATATCGCGGTCTTTTCTCTTGGAGGGCACGACCCTCTCTCTCGCCGGGCTGGTGTGCCCCCGCAGTTCCCCGTCAAAGGTAGTATACAGCGGAATCTCCCTGATATGCTCTTCCTCTATACCATGAGTCATCAAATACCCTTTTAGCTTCTCCAGATAACGCAGCCCCACCGGAGTCCGAAACAGGCGCTCTTCGATGGTTTTCTCATAGATATAGCGGATGCTGTCCGGGGAATCGTAATTAATCCGCTCCTCCAGGTAGGCGATCCGCTGCTCCTCCGCTCTGGCCAGCTGGGCGTCCTTTTCCGTGTAAAATAAAAAGCCCCCTACCGACAGTGTATTTTTCTCTGAATCCATGTGACACCTCCTTAGTTACAGCACAGAACGCTTTGGAGCATTGGGCGCTGTTATGAATAAGGCTGGCGCATTGTGCATAAATCGCCTCATGCGCCAGCCGCTCCCTCTTTGATCCGGACAAAAAAATAGAACCTCTCTCACTCCACACCGTCAAATATTTTATCATAATCAATCATAATATGCGGGAAATGAATCAAATGCAGCCCCTCTTTATTCTCTCCCGTAATCGTATCAATCAAATAATACTTAGGCTCTTCTTTCTCATAATCAAGATCATATAATTCAATTGTACGCCTTTGAATATCAATTATCCAGTATTCCGGTATTTCTTCTTCCCTGTATATTTCTTTCTTCTCGGTCCGGTCATATTTTGCCGTTGACGGCGATAGTACCTCCAGAACAAATTGCGGGGCATTGAGAAAACTGTTTCCTTTTCTGCTTCGAATCTGACAATTGATAGAGGCATCCGGAATGACTGTCTTCTCTTTACCGTCATTCATTTTCCATCTATACTGAACATTGTCAGGGTACACGCGACATGTGCTGTCCTTTAACTGATTATAAACCATGTTTACAAAGTTAGTTATAACAGTCGAATGATCCGGCGTGGCGCCTGCCATATCAACTATTTGCAGATCCAAGCTCATTCCATGCCTCCCAATCAGATTTCCCGCCCGGTTACATACAAGTGGAGTAGAGGAGAGTCTGAACCCAAGGGGTTCGACTCGCCCTGTTGCTTTGCTAGTGGAGTAGAGGGGAGTCTGAACCCAAGGGGTTCGACTCGCCCTGTTGTTTTGCTAGTGGAGTAGAGGGGAGTCTGAACCCAAGGGGTTCGACTCGCCCTGTTGTTTTGCTAGTGGAGTAGAGGGGAGTCGAACCCCTGTCCAAAAGCCCATTCCCTGTCCTTCTACTATCATAGTCCGTTATCTTTGCAGGTCTTTCTCCTGCATTTTCCCTCCTCTGACAGACAACGAACGATCTGGCAGATTCGGTAGCTTCATGATACGCCCGCGCGGGCAAAGCTTAGCGCGCGTCGTTTCCCACATCGTCGATGCCCGGATTCCGGAGTGTGGGTGCCCCGGAGCGGACAAGCCGCCTTAGGCGGCGTCACCGGCTGCGATTAAGCAGCCAGCGCGTACTGATAATTATCTTCAGCGTTTATTTTTAAATGGCGAACTGCGTTCGCCGTGCGATTAACGTATCGCAACGGATAGCTTCTCCAGCTGCAAGACCCCTGTCGAAACCTTTACTACCCCTTATTCAATTTT
>CAJTZD010000119.1 GCA_910584235.1 uncultured Acetatifactor sp. | reverse complement strand
CATTGCTCTTTCCCGTATCGACTCCTATGACGGGGATAATGTCACTTTCCACTACTACAGGCATGAGGACAATGCCTTTGTACAGAAGACTATCCCTGTTATTGACTTCATAAAGCTCCTGATCCAGCATATCCCGGAACGGAATTTTAAAATGACGCGCTACTACGGGCTTTATGCACGGCACAGGGTGGCCGACCCCTCCCCCGGCTGCAGGGCCATCCAGCCTACTATTATAGAACATACGCTGCCTGTTGCTGCCCGGGCACCGCTGCATTGGCAGTCCCGCAAAGGGATTTTAACTGTATCTGCGGACCTTCCTGTGACTCCCTATATAGCTTCCCTAATGCAGCGGTACATTCCGGCAATACTGCCTCCACCGGCCCCTTTTCTTTTTGCCCTACCACCAGAACTTTAAAAAAGCCTTCCTCCGCTTCTTTCGGCCTGAAAATGGCGCCTCTGCTCCAACGCTTCTATTTTCCCCGGCAATTGTAAGTAATTGGTAAAAACAATATCCGGCTTTTCCTCCGGTTCCTGCTGATAATAATGGTATTTGCCCCGCTTCAGCCAGGCCGTGTGCATTCCTGCCAGGTTCCCGCCCCTGATGTCCGCTCCGGGATTATCTCCCACTACCAGTATATTTTCTACCGATTCGCCGATAATTTCTGTGATATACCTGTAGCATTTCTCACTTGGTTTTGTGGACCCGATTTCCTGCGCCGATACGGTTTTCAGAAACACATGCTCCAGTCCCAGACATTGGAGCTTCCGTTCCTGTATTGCCCGCAGCTCATCTGTCAGCAAATACAATCCGTACTTTTCCTGCAGCCCGGGCAGCACGTAGAGGAAATCCGCAAAAGGCTTCATATTGTCATACACTGCCTGCCAATAGCATTCCGCCAATTCCGGCCCCGTGACATGGGTAACTCCCAGTTCCTCCAGGACCGCATCATACCATTTAGCTCTGTCATTTGCCTCCGGCAGGCCCCTGCAGACGCTTGTAGAACACGATCACCAATCTTCTGTCCATACAAATGCCGTTCAATTCCCAGTACCCGCCCTGAATATCCGCTGCCCTCAAACCACTTCTCCAGACAGGGCACAAAATCCGGAGAAGTTTCCGTTTTACCGTATACACCTATAATGTACAGACGTTTAACAACTTCCTCATATCTGCTCTCATTATGGCTGAAATAATCCTGGCAGCGCTCATGAAAAATAAAATACAGGGATGCGCATTCAGTTCCCTGAACCGGACTACTTTGTCATTACCGGACCCTGCCACCGCTATGTACTGCCCGATTTGATCACAATTACCATTCTTTCTACCCGAAAAACTGATAATCAGATTATCCATGGCTTTCCCTTTCCAAAGAGTATCTCTCGTATCCAAATCCGCTCCGGAAACCTTATGTTGAAAATCTGCTGTCCGAACTTATTATACTATATTCCCCTTTCCGTTTCCAGTGCCAATTTGCGCTGTATGGCCTTATTCCCTGACCGCCTGGACAGGCAGGTGAAACGGCGTCATATGCCTATTGTTTTTCCCGCTTTGGTATGCTACAATTTTCCCTGTACGGAATGGCAATCTAAGGTTAGGAGGAATACTATGGTGCGGCAACATGACAAAATAATAAATATGGCTGCAAAAAAGGTACTCGCACCGAAAGGACTCTTTCGACAGGGAACGTCGAGAACCTGGTTAGACGACAACGGATACTTTGTCATTTTTGTTGTGTTTGATTCCGGTAATTGGTCCAAAGGTTCTTATTTGGGAGTTGGAATTGACTTTTTTTGGGAGAAAAGCGAAAGCTTAAACAATATATTATCTTATTCTTATGGGAATCGGGAAAATGAATTCTGCAGCTATGATGGAAATGATGATGAATTTCAAGCAAAGATGGAAGAATTTGCTGAAACAGGCCTGCGGAAAGTGATGGAATACCGCAAATTTGAGGATATGGATTATGCGAAAAAATGCCTTGAACAGAAAGTATCCGATTTACCGGAAAGCCGACGGTTTTGGGAAGTCTATGATTTGGCAATGTTATGCTTTCTCAAAGGTGAATTTGAGAATGGCGTAGCGGTATTTGAAAATTATCTGGATCTGTTAGAGAAATCCATTTATGTGGGCGATTTTTATATAGAGTGGCATGAAATCTTTTACAAGCATTGTATCAATTCTATCAATTCTATCAAACCCTTTTTGACCTCTAAAGAAGCCGCACAAAAAATGGTTTTAGATATGATTAAACGACGGAGGGACTATTTTAACAGCAAGTCCTCTTTTAAAAAGATGAATAAAGAAAGATTCCTTTTGCATTAAAACAGCCCCCTGGAATTCTTTGCTTATGGCTCCTGCGCTTTCAGATATTTCCGCAAAAGGGGACATCCTGCATCTCGGCTCCCCGGAAATTGCCATAGAACCTGCCGGCCTCTTCATTTGTGACCCGAATCAGATAATATTGGTCTATGCCGTTCCGGGCACAGTCTTTTTCCTGTTCTGCGAAGAGCATCCGGGCAATCCCTCTATGCCTGTAAGCCTTAAGGACATAGACCCTATGGCAACAGCCGCCTCCAGTTCTTCCCTGACCATCTCATCGCCGTCCTCCAGGCGCCAGATATTTGCCAGAACCGTCTCCATAAAGAAGAGCTTCCCGATATCCGCCTGGGGATAGCCTGTCTGTCCGCCAAGCAGCCGGATCACCTCCCGGATATGCTCCCCGTGCGGACATGTGTGTTCCGTATCCAGTTCATTGAGTATGAACCGGGGCAGATCCAGGATCGCCGGGCCGATCACCCCTTTCGGGTCAATCATGGCATAACTGCCGTCGGCTCTCGACAGCAGGTTGTCATGGTGCAGATCACCGTGGAGAAGTACCCGGTCCGGGTATTTCCCGAACACTTCCGCGCAGATTTCCCGCGCCCTGACTGCCAGTTCCGAAACCTCCCGGTCCACCGAATTCCGCGTGCAATAATCGCAGATTCCCTCCAGCCAGTCCAGATAAGTCTCGCCCTCCCCGGCAGGCATATGTATCTCACGGAATATCCGGGAAAATATCTTGATCCGCTTTTCCAGGGAGGCTTCCCTGCGCAGTACTGTCCCCGGAAAGATGCGTTCCTCCAAAAGGAGTCCGGCATTTTCGTCATAGGCATATACCCTGCAGCTATGCCTGCCGGACAGCCCCGTCAGCATCCGATGTTCGGATTTGAGCCGGGATATGTTCCCGTCTATTTTCAAAATGACAGGGCCGAACCGCTCCGACTCCGCCGATAAGACTGCTTTTGTGGGATGTAAGTAAATTTCTTCGCAGCGGTTCAGTCCCCACCTTTCTGCCGCACCTTTTATCTGATTTTCCAATTTGCTCTCCTATCCTGGCTTTCTTTTCCTGAACATCTGTCCATGCCCCTCATGGCTTTCCCCAGATTTCCTGTAATCCTTCTTTTCAAGAACTGTCCTTTGACAGACGATCTCTTGGTAGTGTCTGTGGATTGGTCCTGATTTTCATCTTCTCCAACCGCCCCCTAAAGGGAAAGTCAGGAATATTTTCCTAAAATCCTCTTATAAACCCGATATGCAAGATAAATCCCGGCCGTGCAGCCAAACACTAACGTTACAATTCCGGCTGCAGGAAAGATTACAAATAGAATCCCGTTCAGCCCAAAGAAGAAGGCACAGTTTTTATATAATCCGGCCATCTCCACATTATAGCCTTTTATGTCCTTAATCTTATCTTTCAGGGAAGTATCTCCGCTCCAGAAGTTTATAGGCTCGTCGCTGTCTCTTCTTCCTACCATATCCCAATCTCCTCCCCCCATGCCTGCTATCATTGATTATAAAATATTTACCTGGCATTTACAATACAGAGCAATAAATTTAATTAGCACCCCCCATTTCAAATGGGGGGTAACATTGACCCCTCCGGGGTATTTCTCTGGTTCCGCCAGAGGCGGGATTTCGCAGTACCATTTTTACTGGTTGCCTCCTAAAGAAGACCCTCCTACTTTCTTCCGTCCTCTAGTTTGTCATTCTCTTCTTGTTCCTGGATGTATTTCAGTATCGTTTCCTCGTTTACATTCCCTACTGTCGATACATAGTACCCTCTTGCCCAGAAATGTCTGTCTCCCATTTTGCTCGATACTCCGGATGCCTGTCGAAAAGCATTAGCGTACTCTTTCCTTTCAGGTACGACATAAACTCCGAAACACTCATCTTCGGCGGTATTGCCACATACATATGGATATGGTCTTTGCATACCCGCCCGGCAATCAGGGACACCTGTTTCATCTCGCACAGCTTCTTGATGATTTCCACCAAATCTTTCTTCGTTTCCCCATACATTATTTTCCTTCTGTATTTTGGGATAAATACTATATGATAGGTGCAATTCCATCTTGTGTGTGTTATACTTTGATTATCCATTTTGGATACCTCCTATGCTTTTGATATGGCCTGCGAAACCAATATCATTATAGCATAGGAGTTTTTATACTTCACGCAACGCTACGGCTTTGCCTGTTCCCCCATCTCAGATGGGGGATTAAAAGACTTTTTCATTCAGCGTGTCATGCTTTCATTTGATGATTTCAGTATAAAGAGGAGGTATAAAGAGGAAACTGTAAGAACTATAAAGATTTCTTTAGATATGGCAGGCCGATGCTCCCACCTGCCATAAGTTTTGAACAGATAAGCATTATTCAGTTTGATCTTTTTCAGGAAAGGATATGGTTGGAAACCGCCCTGTCATTTCAAAACAATCCAGGACAGATTAAAAATTCCCCTCCCGCATCATAAAATCGCATTCTAACTTTCCGATTCTGCCGATGCTGAGCGCATAATCCAAGCTCCGTGCGTAAAATACACCATGTTTTCCAAAAAAGGCCCATAGTTATCGTTACAGTTTTTGCATTATTGTCAAAATCTGCAACGATAACACAGGGGTTCGGAGACACCATATACTCAGTCAAACAAAATCTCCTCCACCGTCACAAAGGTATACCCCTCCTCCAACAGTTCGTCAATGGCTTTCAGCGCCGCCGTCACGGAAGTGTCATAGTAATCATGCATCAGAATAATGTCATTCTCCCCGGTCTTGCTGACGATTTTCTCCGTAATCCGCCCCACGTTCCGGGAGCTCCAGTCCAGGGGATCCACCGTCCAGAGCACCGGAAACATATTCAGTTCCTTCTCGAAGCTTTTGTCCCAGGAGCCGTAGGGAGGCCGCACGTACTGCACTTCCTCCCCGGTGATCTCCTTTAATATTTCGTTGGTCTTGATCAGCTCATTTTTAAATTTTTCCCGGTTATTCTTGGTCAGCTGGATATGGCTGTATGTATGGTTGCCGATCAGATGTCCCTCTTCAAACATTCTTTCGATAATATCCGGATGTAATTCCGCATGCTCCCCAGTGACGAAAAAGGTGGCATGGATGCCGCGCTCCTTCAGCCCGTCCAGGAGCTGGACCGTGTAACTGGGGTGGGGGCCATCGTCAAAAGTAATCGCAATCTTCTTCACGTCTGCCTCCTGAAGCATCTCCTCCTCTGCAACCCTGACAATGCCGCTGTCAGTCACCACCGCCCTGCTGCGCATTCCGTAAAACCCCATAAAAAGCATCCCTGCCAGCAAATCAAACAACAGGATTGTTTTCGTTATCTTCCTCATATCAGACCTCTGCCGTTGTCATCCGCTTAATGCAGTATATGCTTTTGAAAATACTTCCATTCGCCAAAGACAGACAACTAAGATTTCCATACGCGGACCTGCGCACAAAAAAGTCCTGACGCTCTATACTGACGCGGCAGGACTTTCATGGGCTTTTTCAATGTATTAGCTCAACAGCGATTTATACATTACGGTAATGTCTTCTGCATTAAGTTCTTTGCGGGTATTGGCAGGAGAGCCGGAAGCCAGGGCATCCTGGGTCATCTTGGGAATCTTCTCCAGAAATTCCTCCCTGTCTATCCCGAATTCCTCAGGCGTAGGAATATGGCAGAAACTGCACAGTTCCCTGCAGGCCCGGATAAACTTTTCCGCCGCCTCCAGGTCCGTATCCTCCGCGCCGGCTGCTCCCACAGCTCTTCCCAGATGGGCAAAGCGCTCCGCCGCCTCTCGATATACGTATTCAAAACATGCGGGCAGCAGCATGGCATTGCTGACACCGTGGGGCACATGGAACAGAGCTCCAATGGGGCGGCTCATTCCGTGGATTACCGTGACGGAAGCGTTGTTGAATGCAATACCCGCTTCCAGCGCCGCCAGACTCATCTGCATCCTGGCTTCCGCAACGGATATCCCGTCCTCCCTACTATCCGGTTCTTTCCCCTGGGCAGCAGCGGTATAGCAAACTGGCAGATACTTGAAAATCCGCTTCACCGCACTGACCGCCAGGGTATCCGTCATGGGCTGGGCCTTTCTGGAGGTATAGCTTTCCGCCGCATGGCAGAGAGCGTCCAGCCCCGTGGCGGCCGTGATGGCAGCGGGCGCAGTCATGGTAAATCTGGGATCGTCCACGGCGATATCCGGCATCAGATTCCTGCCCTTTAGCAGCATCTTGATGTCCGCCTCTGTATTCGTAATGATGGTAAACTGGGTGGCTTCCGAGCCCG
>CAJTZD010000118.1 GCA_910584235.1 uncultured Acetatifactor sp. | reverse complement strand
CAAAATCATTTTTGGCCTGTACCGCCGCATCCTTTGTCTGATAAAGAAATGTCACGGTCTTATATATTTCATCTTCCAGCTTGGAAAAAAGATCTTCTCCTGACACAGAGAGGACAATCGCTTTTCCCATATTAACCTGCTCCAGATAATCTGACAGCTCTTCTATTCGTTTCGCTTCTGTTTTGTTACGGAATGCATACGTAGCCGCAAAGAGAACAATTCCTGCCAGGAACCCTGTTGTGACGAACATAATATCATATGTAACGGAAGAATCAGCAAAATCAGATATGTCATATCCCAAAACGGACAATACATCCCCCATTGCCGCACCATCGGCATTTCCACTCGTATATTCTTTCAATGCAGCAGAAACGATATGCTTCATTTCCGGCTCTTGTTCCAGCACTTCGCCGCAGATCACACTTACCAAATCAAATTGAAGCCTGCTGTAGCGGTAGGAAATCAGCATTACCGTAACAGCAGAAGAAATCAGGCTGACGGCTGCCACAAATCCAAAGAGAATCACTAAATTTTTTCGCCCGCTCATATGGTATCCTCCATACGGTATCCCACACTTCTGATTGTTTTCAGACAGGACGGCTGGTGCAGTTTGTCCCGCAGCCGTTTCATAGTAACTGTCAATGTATGGTCATTCACATAGTTTCCATTTACATCCCATACCTGTTCTAAGATTTTTTCCCTGGTAACAGTCTTTCCTTTATTCTGCAGGAGATACAAAAGCAGCCCATACTCTGATACGCTTAAATCTATTTGTTCCGTGCCACAGGTAACTGTCCTGCGGTTTATATCGATCCTGATCCCATCACAGGACAGGTACTGCACCGCCACATTGCCCGTTCTCCGAAGTACCGCCTGAATCCTTGAATACAATACGCTTAATTCAAAAGGTTTTACGACATAATCATCCGCACCATTTTGAAAACCTGAAACAATATCCTGGGAATCATCCCGGACCGTAAGGAAAATAATCGGCAGTTCTTTCCATCTGCCGCGTATCCATTGACAAAGACTATCCCCACGGCCATCCGGCATATTCCAATCCAACAAAATAACCGTTGGCACATGAATTTCCAAAGCTCGTCTGACCTCTGAAATCGTATGATATATCACTACCTTAAAGTTTTTCTGTTCCAGATATTTTTTTACAACATCTGCAATATGAGCGTCATCCTCAGCATAAAATAATTCGACCATTTTGGGTAACCACCTATTTTTTTATTTTTATTATACCAGAAAAACGTTACAACTTAGTTACTCACTCCCCATACAATAAAAGCCATGTTTATTCTATGAGGCCCATCTACATACGTCAAATTTCCACCTTGCTTATTCTTCCCGTTTTTCACCTTACTCACAATTCACACCTGTAATTGCACGAATCTAATTTTGACAGTCCTTAGGGGATATGCTATAGTATCTGTAGAAATTTTCCATTATTTTTGAATAGGAGGTATCAATCATGGGTTTTCTGACTGGTAAGACGGCAATCATCACAGGCGCGGGCCGGGCGGTATTAAGCGACGGGCGCTGCGGTTCCATCGGCTACGGTATCGCCACCGCATATGCGAAAGAGGGTGCGAACCTGGTCATCACCGGCCGCAATGTGAAAAAGCTGGAAGACGCGAAAGAGGAGCTGGAGCGGCTCTACGGCATTCAGGTGCTCATCGTACAGGCGGACGTAAACGCGGGCGCGGACAATGAGGCGGTGGTGGGAGAAGTGGTGCGGCAGACCATGGAGAAGTTCGGCAGAATCGACGTGCTGATCAACAATGCACAGGCTTCCGCTTCCGGCGTGCCGCTTTCGGAGCACACCACGGATCAGTTCAATCTGGCGCTTTACTCCGGACTTTACGCGGCGTTCTATTATATGAAAGCCTGCTACCCCCATCTGGCACAGACAAAGGGCAGCGTCATCAATTTCGCCTCCGGCGCGGGACTTTTCGGCAATTTCGGTCAGTGCGCTTACGCTGCCGCAAAAGAGGGCATCCGCGGGCTGACCAGGGTGGCCGCCACGGAGTGGGCAAAGGACGGCATCAATGTGAACATCATCTGCCCTCTGGCCTGGACGGCGCAGCTTGAAAACTTTGAGAAAGCTTATCCGGACGCTTTCAAGGCAAATGTGAAAATGCCTCCCGCAGGACATTACGGCGATTCCGAGCTGGAGATCGGCCGGGTCTGCGTGCAGCTGGCTTCCCCGGACTTCAAATACCTCACCGGCGAGACCCTTACCTTAGAGGGCGGCATGGGACTTCGGCCGTAAGGGCCTCTTCCCGTCATGCCGTCTGCGGCGTCAGTGCCGTTCTTAACGGCACAAACAATCCGTGAAAAGTGTAACTTAGAACTTCTAAGCGGGCGTACTTCGGCCGCTTAGAAGTTCTTTACGCACTTATTTGGGCTGCTTTTTTTAATTTTTTCATATATGCCAACGGTTTTTTTCTTTCAGAAATGTCTGAGGGCAATGCCGCAATCGTGGGGCTGATCAGCACTTCGCCCAGTCCCGCTGCCTTTCTCTGCACTTTCCACAGTACCCGTATAGCTCCAGCTTATGGCCCGTGACCGTGAAATCTCCCATCCTTTCTTCCAGGTGGATGTGGCTGAAAGGGCAGTTCTGCAAAGGAATCCTGCTCCGGCATTTCAGGCACACCGCGTAGTGGGTATGGCCTCCCCGGTTCAGGCTGTAAACTGCGGTACCGTCTTCCATCCATGTGCTTTTTTCCACCAGACCCTTTTCCTCAAAGACAGCCAGTATACGGTAAACCGTTGACACGGCATATTCCCCGCCGCTTCTGCGGCCATTGCTGTCTTCATCATCTTCATTGTCCCTATTATCCCCATCGTTCCCAAGCCCCAACATCCGCTGGTAAATCTGTATGGCGCTTAGGGGCTCTGCCGTCTCCCAGAGCACCTTGTACGCGCTCTTCCGCTGCTTCGTCCACTTCAGCCCCTGTGGATAGGACATCTCCTTTCCGCAGTCCCCGTAGGGCAGAGCCTGGACGGGAATCTTCCGTTTTTTATTCATTCCTCTCCTCCTATTCCCTCTCCACGGTTCATACCGCCAAACCGGCCGTCAAAAACCTTATCCGATACAATCGCGTTTACCGTCCGCTAAGGGGTTCTCTGGATTTTAGATATCCGTATACTCTCCCACTTCTCTATAAATTGCCAAACCGGCCTGCAAGCGGTGCAAAATTCTCCCACCAAACAAACGGCACAAAACGCCCGGCAAAATCTCCGTGCAAGGGGAACGGATTCACGCGATTCCAATCCACTCCATCCCAATACCCGCCGCCACGCCGATGGCGTACAGCAGCCCCAGTATCTTCAGATTCTCCCGCCTGTCGTGGTTCACCCGAAACAGCACCAGCACCCCTACGCCCGAACCAACCAGCAGCCCTGCCATGGCGGCCCCCAGCCCCATGGAGCCGGCCAGGTACAGTTGGGTGATCACCACGGAGCCGGCGCAGTTTGGTATCAGTCCCACCAGCCCCGCCAGCACCGGCCCCGCAAAAGGCCTGTTCAAGATCAATGTCCCCAGCGCGTCCTCCCCCAGAAAATGCAGGACGGCATTCAGCCCCAGGTTCACCGCCAGGATGAAGAACGCGATTTTTACTGTGTGGGACAGAGCGGAGCGCAGGATGCCATTCTCGCAGTGGCAGTGCTCCTGCTCACACATGTCATGGATGCCGCCGGGTTTTCTGCCTCCGTCTCTCCCGCGTCGCAGCAGATCGATGGCAAGCCCTGCCGCCATGCCGATGACGGCTTTCCCCGCCAAAATCTTCAAAATCATGGTTACAGGCGCCTGCTCGGAAATGAGAATGGGCAGCATCTCGTCTGAGGTGGACAGGTAGATTGCCATCAGGGTGCCCAGGGTAATGACCCGCCCTGCATACAGATTAGAGGCTGCGGCGGAGAAGCCGCACTGAGGCACAGCCCCCAAAAGTCCGCCGATGACAGGCGCGGCAAGGCTCCTTAAAGAGCGTCTATGTCCGGTATGCCCGGTGTCCTCTGCTCCCGGCCGCCGGATCAGTTTCCTGGCATGCTCCCCTGTCTTGTGCTCCAGGTACTCCATCGCAAGGTAGGTCAGAAACAAAAAGGGCACAAGCTTTATACTGTCTATGAGGGCGTCTTCTATTATATGCAGCATTCCATTCATCAACCTTTCCGCAAATGTCCCTCCGGCTCCCTATGTACGGAGCCGAAAGCATATAGTTCCAGATGCAAATGCGACTCATTTGCATCTGGAACTATATCACAATTTCGCTTTCCTTGTCAATGGCTGCCGGACACTTTTCTGCTGCTTCCCTTTTCTTATGCAATTCCCGCGGGTGTCAAGAGGCCATCATGGACGGGGCTTTTAAAGACGGGATACGATATCATCCGGGCGGACCGGCCACTGACGCTGCGGCAATATATGGAAAGGAGCCAAATAGGGACATGGGAATACCCGGGCAAAATCCAAAAGGCAGATCCTTACGGGTATCTGCCTTTTGGCGCTTTTCCTGTTCCTTTTTAGCGGAAGCTCTTGACCCATGTAATCAGAGAGTCATGGTACACATTCTCCGTCACATCCCTGCGCATCTGATCAGTGACAGGGCCGTTCTTTTCCATGATGGCCAGGATTGCCTCCTGGAGTCCGGCGATCTTTCCCTCTTCAAACACCTTTTTCAGGGCCTCCTGCGCCACAGCCGCTCCGTCTGCCGGCCCGGGAGCTGTAGTATATCCCGCGGCTGCCTTTCCCTCTGCCTCCGAAACTATGCCGCTTTCCGTACCTGCCGCCTTATTTTCATGTTCCTCCTGCACAGATTCTATTGTCGGAGAACCGCACCGGGTTTCCTCGGCCATGTCGTCATGGTTCCCTCCCTGTGCCGCTTCCTGCCATTGTGCTTCTTCGCCGTGTGTTTTGTGTCCGGCATTCGGAGATATCTTAGGTGCCGCTTCCCCAGCATCTCCGCTCTGTCCGGCGCCCTGAGCTGTGTCTTTGGCGACAGTCTGCCCATGTCTCTCCGCCGCTGCCTCCTTTGAAGCCTCTTCCTCCAGGGCTTTGTCCGGCGTATCCTTTGTCCAATCCCCGTTTGACGGCACCCAAATCTCTCCGGAATTCGCCTTTACGTTCACGGCTATATGCCCCCCGTCCACGCTTACCCTCTGGCCGGTCAGCATGCCGATATATTCCGCCGCGTTCCCCGCGGGCAACGTCATCACATAATCGCTGTCGTCATTGTTTACCGTGACAAGGACATACTCTCCATTGTAATTCCTGGAGAAAGCGTACTGACGGTTGGTCAGCAGCAATTCCTGATAATCCCCATAGGAAAGCGCTTTTACTTTCTGGCGCACTTTGCCCAGAGCCGCGGTCAGGCGCGTGCAGGCATTCTTCTCCAGCGCGTCTTGGTAGTCCGCCAGGGAGAGGGCGGGGCGCAGGGAGTCGTCCGAATAGCGTTCTTTCTTTCCCTCTATGCCGAATTCCGAACCATAATAAATTGATGGTATGCCCGGCAGAGTATACAGCAGCACGTGCACGGGCGCGAAATGGGCCTTGTTGTTCAGCTTTGTATAAATCCGTTCCACGTCATGATTGTCCACGAAATTGTACAGCTTCAGACCGTCCGGCCGATTGCCGCCCATTCCGTAAAGCCGCTTCACCGTGTGGGCGATCTCGAAGTAATTGTGGTCGTTGTGCCCGGAGTACAGAGCCTTGTGCAGGTGGTAATTGGTAACGGAGTGCAGCGTGCCCTCATTGACCCAGCGGGTGTAGTCACCGTGGATGACCTCCCCCATGAGCCAGAACTCCGGCTTCACCTCGTCCGCCACCCGGCGAAGCGCCCTCATGTAATCGAAATCCAGCACATCCGCCGCATCCAGCCTTATGCCGTCGATGTCGAATTCTTTCACCCAGAACCGCACCACATCGCAGATATAGTCCCTCACCGCAGGATTGTACTGGTTCAGCTTGGCCAGCAGATCGTAGCCGCCCCAGTTCTCATAGGAGAAGCCGTCATTGTACTGGTTGTTTCCCCAGAAGTTCACGTTGCGGTACCAGTCCTTGTAGGGAGAATTCTCCCGCTTCTCCCGGATGTCCCGGAAAGCGAAGAAGTCCCGCCCCGTATGGTTGAATACGCCGTCCAAAATGACCCGGATCCCCTGTCTATGGCATTCCGCCACATAATTGGTCAGATCTTCGTTGGTGCCCAGGCGGCTGTCCAGCTTTTTGTAGTCCGTGGTCTCGTACCCATGGCCCACCGATTCGAACAAAGGCCCGATGTAGACGGCGTTGCAGCCGATCTCCTTTATGTGGACTATCCAGGGAATCAAAGTGTTCAGTCTGTGCACCGGCTCCCCGTATGAATTCTCCTTGGGCGCTCCGGTGAGCCCCAAGGGATAAATATGGTAAAAGATTGCCTCATCATACCATGCCATGTCGTATTACCTCCTGTCTGACTGCCGTTTATGGCAGTTTAATGCCGCTTGCGGCGGTTTGTGCCGTGCGGCAATTTGTGCTGTTTCGGCAGTTTCCAATTTCCTTTTTTAGTATAAATGGAATCCAGGAAATAGTCAACCATTCCTGGCTTTTTCATGCAAACCCGGGTCTTTGACAGCTCCATAACACAAAAAGTATCTACAGGCCGCATAAAGCCT
>CAJTZD010000117.1 GCA_910584235.1 uncultured Acetatifactor sp. | reverse complement strand
AATTAAATTTGACGTTTTTGTGCGGGAGACAGGAACTTTAGTTTGCTGGGCTACAGTTCTGGACAGTCAGGAACAGCAAAAAAAGCGCCTGTCCCACTCCAAGCGCCATCAGGGCCGGATACCGGTACATTCCGGCCATGTATACCAGAAAGAGGGAAAACG
This sequence comes from uncultured Acetatifactor sp., assembly GCA_910584235.1. Taxonomy (GTDB): domain Bacteria; phylum Bacillota; class Clostridia; order Lachnospirales; family Lachnospiraceae; genus Acetatifactor. The sequence goes on along the minus strand of CAJTZD010000117.1, from coordinate 6,505 downwards.
AAAGAAAAAGCATTCTTTTCATGGACATGGTTCCCCCTTTCAAATTTTTTTACTGAACTCCTCCTAAACAAAGGGCAGTTTGATATTGCTTATTATTTCATCAACAATCTGCTCTTTTGTCAAATGCCCCGGCCCTGCCTCTACAGCAATCCGGTGCCCCGCCACATAGCCGAACTGCTCCCTCACATCCTCCGGGACCACATAGTCCCTCCCTGCCATCCACGCGGCGGCCCTGGCGATCTCGGCCAGCGCAAGGGACGCCCTGGGGCCTGCCCCCCTGCGCAGCCGGGGATGCTCCCTTGTGGCAGTGACCAGCTCCAGCAGATACCGGGCCGCCTTGTCCCCCATGCGCACCCGGCGGACCTCCTCCTGCATCCCAAGCAGTGTCCCGCCGTCCAGCACAGCCGACAGCCTTTCAGCCTCCCTGCCGCCTCCCGCCCCCTTTATCAGGGCGAGCTCGCTCTCAAGGTCGGGATATCCCATGGACAGGGAGATCAGGAACCTGTCCGCCTGCGCTTCCGGAAGCCCCCATGTCCCGGCGCTCCCCAGGGGATTCTGCGTGGCGATCACCAGAAACGGGCTGGGTATCTTTCTGGTGACGCCCTCCGCAGTGCACTGACGCTCCTCCATGGCCTCCAGAAGGGCGGACTGGGTCTTGGGCGAGGTTCGGTTCAGCTCGTCCGCCAGCAGCAGGTTGCAGAACACGTTCCCCGGCTGGTACACGAACTCCTCCTTTTCCCGGCTGTATACGGAGAATCCCGTCAGATCCGACGCCATCACGTCCGGCGTGAACTGGATCCTCCTGTAGTCCAGGCCCAGCACCCGGGCAAAGGCCTTCGCCAGCGTGGTCTTCCCCACCCCCGGGATGTCCTCCAGGAGCACATGCCCGTCCGCCTCATTGTCGGCAAAGCGGAACGTGCCGTCCGGGACGCTCCCCATCGCCATGATCTGCGACCTGAAAGCGCTGTAGGCGAAGTCGTCCGTGCCGGAGGCCGCGAAGATAAAGAAATCGTCAGGGTCATGCCCGGATTCCTTTACCAGCTCCGCCATGTATCCGCCGTCTGTGGAGTAGCTTCCGCTCATGGGCATAAAGTACCGGAAATAATCAAGGGCATACCGGAAAGTGCACCATGTGTTGACGGAGCCCATGGAAAAGCCGCCGAACCCTCTGTGGTCCCGGGATGCCATCAATCCCTCCCGGGAGGTATCTTCCGCGTAAGTGCTGTACCTGCCCTCCACCGCCGGAATCAGGTCATTCACCAGCTCGTTATGGAACCGGTCCGTCAGCCGGAGCGCAAGGCTGTAATCCCCGCTATCCCCGCTGCTCATATTGTTGTAGGTGGGCAGGACGATGATCAGGGGCTGTATCTTCCCGTCCTCTATGGCATGGTCGATCACATGCTTAAAGGAGCGCGGGCTTTGGTCAGTCCCCATAATCGTCGTCTCATTGCTCCAGCCGCCGTGGCTTAAATAGAACACATTATATTTCTGCTCCTCCGAATAGCCATAGGGCAGGTAGACCCATGCCTCCTTTGTCAGTTCCTGGGCCTGCTCCTCATAGGAAAAGGATTCCCACGTCTGATAGGTCAGCTTTTCCAGCGTCCCCGGATGTTCCGAGGGGCTGTTATATTCAGCCGGTATATATTCCAGCTCCTCCGGTACCGTTCCGCTCAGATTCGTCTTATCGCCCTCATCAGCAGCGCCTGCATGGCTGCCTGGATTCTTTTCTGTCTGTCCGTCTCCCATATCCGCCGATGCTCCCTCCGTTTCTTTCGGATCCTCCTGCGCAGAGGAAGCCGCACTGTCTGCTCCAGCGCTCCTGTCTGATTCTGCGCTTCCGCCCAGTTCTGTGCTTTCTCCCGGCAAAGATGGCGCCTCCTCCTTCCCACAGGCGGCCAGTGTAAAAATCATCAGCGCACCCATGAGGACAGCTGTCATTTTTCTCATGATCCGCCTCCCCGTCCTTTCGCTCCCGTTTGTGTTCCCTCTCTCCATGCCATTCAATAGACAAGAGCCGTAAAGGAAAACTGAATCAGTTTCCATTTATCGTCCCGCAGGATATAGACCTCCGTCACCGCAAAATGATGTGTTGTTTCCTGCCCGTCCAGGAGCAGAGAGTAATTGCAGTCTGTCAGCACCACCGCAGTATCCTGAAACAGGGCTGCCTTTTGTGAATTCATCTTTACTTCTGTTGGCCGGAAGATGCCTTCTGTATAAAAACGGATTTCCTGGTCCAGCCCTGCCGTGACCCCGATATGGACGAACTGGCAGGCGGGATCCGCAATCTCTCGCATCCCTGCCTCGTCCGCATGCTCCATTACATCCCAGAATCTTTTTGACGTCTCCAACACTTTGCTTTCCATACGAATTAACCCCTTCCAGACATGCCGCCGACGGCGGCACAAACAATCCGTGAAGAATGCCTGTTCTTGGCATTCTTCTGTGTGAAGCTTGAAATCACTTGGCGAGGTCTTTTCGAGCTTAGTGATTTCCTTCACACTTGTCCCTTTCTCCAGATTATCCAATCTCTTAATAGCATTCCCGGAATATCCCCAGGATCTCTTCCTGTGTCAGCTTCTTATAGCTGCCGGGAACTATCCCGCAGGAATCCGCAATCGCTTTCAGATCCGTGTTTTCGTCCACGCCCAGTTCCCGCAGGGTCACGGGCAGGCCGATCTCCAAAATGAAATCCTCCAGCGCATCGATGCCGGCACGGGCAGTTTCCTCGTCCGTCTTCCCCTCTCCGGAAATGCCCCATACATTCTCGGCAAACCGCTTGAACTTTGCAAGTCCGTCCTGAAAGATGTGGCGGTAATAGACCGGGTGCAGCACCGCAAGCCCAGCGCCATGGTTGCAGTCCGTATAAGCGCCCAGCTGGTGCTCCATCTGGTGGCACTGGAAATCCGTCCGCTTTCCCAGCTTGATGATCCGGTTTTCCGCCATCGCCGCGTCCCACATAAGGTTGCTTCTGGCCGTATAGTCCTCCGGATTCCTGATGGCGGCCCGCAGGTTGCGGATCACGCTGCGCATGAGCGCCTCGGCAATGTCGTCGGAGACATTGTCCCCGTCCGGCTCGCTGAAATAAATCTCCATGATATGCGAAAGGATGTCAAAGCTGCCGGACACCATCTGGAACTTAGGGACGCTGTAGGTGTAAGTCGGGTCAAGCAGGGCAAACCTCGGATTACATCTGGGATAATCGCGCCCGGTCTTCCTCTTCAGCTCCTCGTTGGTGATGACGGCCCCGCCGTTGCACTCGCCCCCGGTTCCCGCCGCCGTGACGATCACGCCCACGGGCAGAGGCTCGAAATCAAAGATACCGGGACGGGCGAAGAAATCCACCCATACATCCCCCTGGTACCGGGCGGCAATGGATACCGCCTTGCAGCAGTCCATCACCGAGCCGCCGCCCACGCCGAGGATCAGCCCCACATGGTTCTCCCTGGCAAGCCCTGCGCCCTCCAGCACCTTCGCATAAGTGGGATTTGCCATAATGCCCGGAAACTCAACGATATTTTTTCCCGCCGCTTTCAGTATCCCTGCCACCTCATCGTAAACGCCGTTCCTCTTGACGGAGCCGCCGCCGTATGCCAGCATGACCGTATCCCCATACCCTTTTGTCAGGCAGCACAGATATTCCTTTACACACCCTTTCCCAAAGAACACCTTTGTGGCGTTCTCAAAAATAAAATTGTTCATACTGTTCCCTCCTCGTCTGCCGCATTATCTGCTAAATTCTTTTGCCCAGTCTTTTACCTCCGTTTCGGAATCCGCAACATTACTGCCTCGCAGAGACAATGCCCTGTCCGTAAGGACTGTTGCCCCTTCTGCGAGCTCTGCCACCCGGTTCACGCTGTTTGCGCCGTTTGAACTGCCATTGTGGGAAAAGAACGGTATCACCGTCTTTCCGGACAGATCATACTCTTCCAGGAATGTCCAGACCGGCATGGGCAGGTCGTACCACCATACAGGAAAACCAAGGTAGACCACATCATACTGTGCCATGGTATCGGCATCTATGTGTTCGGACAGTTCCGGACGGATCCCATTATCCAGTTCATCCTTTGCCCGGTCAGCGCAGGTATTGAAATCCTCGCCGTAGCTTTCAGACGGGACGATGCGGAACAGCTCGCCGCCTGTCTCCTCAGAGATCCACCTTGCCATCTGCTGTCCATTGCCGGACCAGGAGAAATAGGCCACCAGCACCCTGCTGTCCCCATGCACCTCCGATTCCGGGCTGTTATCGATTCCTGTGCTGGAACCGCCCATGGTCCTTATAAAGACCGCAATGGCGGCCACCGCTATTATAAGTATGATTCCTGCAATTACAGCTGCTTTTCTTTTCATATCGGGTCTTCTCCTCTCCATTTTCCAAAAATTGGGGGCACTGCATCACCCCAGGCAGACTCGAAAAATGCTTCGCATTTTCCTCGTTGAACCATAATCGGCTGTGCCTCTGTCAGACTCAAAAAAATGCTTCACATTTTCCTCGTTGAGCCATAATTGGCTGTGCCGATTATGGTTCACATTATAAACAAAGCGAGACCCCGACAGAAGTCTCGCTTTGTTCATCAGTTTATACCCAAGGGTTTTAACTTATAAAAATATGCCTTTCCTATTCATGATTCGCGGCTAGCCGCGCTGCCTCCAAAAATCTCCTTACTGTCTCCGAGGGCTTCGGGGAATGGAGCAGTCCAAAGGGGATGCTGTGCTCCCATTCCACCGGAATCACCTTCAGGAGCGGATGCACTGTGGCCCATCCCGGAATCGCCAGCAGGACATCATTGCTGTTCTCGCACCGGTTGAAAGCCTCCATGCTGTAAAAATCAAAGTCTACGATATGTATCTGGCTGTGGTTCTGCCAGATGTCGTCCCTCAGCCTGTCCACATAGTTACTCCAGTCCCGGCGCATCAGCATCAGGTTCTCTCCGTAAAGGTCTTCTATCTTCAGCTTATCCTTCGCCGCAAGCCGATGATGGACAGAGACCGCGCAACAGAACGGCTCACGGGATAACGCAAGCCCCGCGCAGCGCCGCAGATCCAGCATGGTCTCATCAAAAATCCCGGCCACCACATCGATATTTTTCCCCAGGTTGGCCAGAATCTCCCTGGCATTTTCCGGTGTGTTCTCAAAGGGGACGATCTGAAATTTCAGGTCCGGGCAATACACCTGTATCCTGGGCCACAGCTGCATCAAAAGCTGGGCAGGCGTCATGGGGGAGCTGCCGATCCGGATGACGCTCCCATTATCCTGCATGGCGTTTTTTGCCCTTGTAACGGAATCCCGGCAATACTGGATGATGTATTTCGTATCCTGATATAAGGATTTCCCGGCTTTCGTCAAAATCAGTCCCCTGTGGGTGCGCTCAAACAGCTTTACCCCCAGTGTATCCTCCAGCAGGTTGATCTGCTTTATGACCGCAGTCGGGGTGATATAGGCCTCTTCCGCTGCCCTGTTAAAGCTCCCGGCATCCGCCACGCGGATAAAGGTATCTAATTGTGGGTTATACACGAAGTATTTCCTCCCTTTTTTCTCTTCGCCTCTAATCTGCAGGCTTCCCTGCATCCCGCGGTATCATCCATGCGTGGCCAAAACGTACAATACCTTCCATCCGGCTTCCCTCGCACAGTTTCTGTACGCGCCTATCAGATATTCCCCATTTTTCCGCCGCTTCTTTTACGGAAATATAGCCAGGCAATTTTGCCACCTCCCGTTGATGTATTGTTATTATATACGGAGAAACGAATCAATGCAAGTAAATTTAACCCAGCTATTGAATGAACAGTCCGAAAGCATTCTATGTTGTATTAGCTGAGAAAGCAACATAGAATAGGATGCCCCGCCTATACGCAAGCTGGCATCCTATTTCCCACATTTTTCAGTTCAGTTTTCGATTCCCTACAGATATTTCAAAGCACATCCGGCTTTTCTGCCCACTTCAGTCCCTCGTTCTCCTTCAGAAGCCCCATGTGGTACAGCGCCTGCACACAGTCCACATAGCCCTGGATGTAGGCACGTTTCTCCTGGGCAGACGCAAAATCCTCCAAACGCTCTTTCATCTCCTCCGCCTTTTCCTGTCCTTCTGCAGGCAGGGTTTCCAGAAATGTCCCCCATTCTTTTTCCGTTTCTTTCCATGCCTCCAAAGCCGCTTCATACTCCGGGGTATGCACATAGCTTTTTCGTTTCACATCCTCCCCATTTAAAGTTCCCAGAAACTGGGCAATTTTTATCCATACATCATTCATTGCAAAACCTCCTCTGATACATCATTCTCCTATCCTAATGTTTCCCATTTCTAACAATATCTTTCCCTATTCTTTTTATGCTACATCTTTAGATATATTACAGGAACCGCTTCGCGAACCCTGTAATCATGTATTATCACTCTGTTTCGGTAAAATCAATCTTATACTTCATCTTTAGAAGAGGTCAGGTTTATGAAAATTTATCTATAGTTCCGCAAATATTTTAGACTTACATTTTGATATAAACACCTTGAAAACC
>CAJTZD010000116.1 GCA_910584235.1 uncultured Acetatifactor sp. | reverse complement strand
CCGATGATTTCGTCCATCCACCATTTGTTGCAGCTGGCCGCGCTGAGCATGCAGCCCATGAGATGGTAGCTGCCGTCCGCATGGGCAAAGGAGTGCAGCGCATTGTACTTGTCCACGCCGAACTGCTTGGAGGAAATGAAAACTGTGCCGCTGGTACCCAAAGAGATGTTGCACATTCCGTCCCCCACTGTGCCCGTTCCAACGGCTGCCGCCGCATTGTCCCCGGCTCCCGCCGCCACCTTTACCGAGGAACTGATGCCAAGCTCCTCCGCCACCTCGGGCAGCACAGTGCCTACTGTCTCATAGCTCTCATAGCATTTCGCAAGCCGGGAGACCTGGATGCCGCAGATGTCGCACATCTCCTGAGACCATCCGCGGTTCTTCACATCGAACAGCAGCATTCCCGAGGCATCGGACACGTCCGTACAGTGCACGCCCGTCAGCTTGTAGGCGATGTAATCTTTCGGCAGCATGATTTTGGATATCCGCGCAAAGTTCTCCGGCTCATTGTTCTTCACCCAGAGGATTTTGGGAGCGGTAAAGCCCGCAAAGGCAATATTGGCCGTGTACTCCGACAGCTTCTCTTTGCCGATCACGTTGTTTAAGTATTCCGTCTCTTTCCCCGTGCGGCCATCGTTCCAGAGGATGGCCGGGCGGATGACATTGTCGTCTTTATCTAAGATCACCAGGCCGTGCATCTGGCCGCCGAAGCTGATGCCCGCCACCTGGGACTTGTCCACGTCCCGGATCAGTTCCTTGATACCAAGGACAGTCTGTTCATACCAGTCTTCCGGCTTCTGCTCTGACCAGCCGGGGTGGGGAAAGTATAAGGGGTACTCTTTCGATACGATATTGACAATCTTCCCCTCGCTGTCCATGAGCAGCAGCTTCACAGCCGATGTGCCCAAATCTATTCCTATATAAAGCATATAATTCCCTCCTGCATCACATAAAAATTCACTCTTGTGCCTATTCCAGTATCCGCCAACGCGAATCAACGCCAGGCCTTACTTTCTGTCATGCCGCCTGCAGCAGCCCACTGAACGCCTCCCATTCCCTTGCCTCCCTGGAAGTTGCCGACGGGAACGCGCAGACTGCCTGGAATTACTTCCCGGCATCTTGGCTTCAGTCCTCGGTCAGACGCAGATTCTTCCGCCGGAAAGCCTATTGCTGAAGCATCTCCCGGATACCTGCCCTCAGTCTTGGTTCAGGCACAGGTTCTTGCCCTTAAGCCCCAGGAAGCTCCCCTGGTCCAGGCCGCCTTCCGCGTGGCCGATGAGCCATTTATTCACGGCAGTCATCAGGGCGTCCTCATCGGAGACACTGGCACCGCTCTTGGTCTCCTCCACCTTTTTATGTTTTCCCTTTAAGGGATAATTTGTCCCCTTAGGCAGCACGATGGCTACCTGGAAGCCGTCCGCCTCCGATACATGGCAGGGCGCATAGTGCAGCGAGGTGGCATAGACTTCCACTGCCGTCCCCGCCGGCACCAAAAACGCCTCCACCTTGGAAGTGTCATAAGTAAAATCCGCCTCCACGTCGGCCCGCAGCCCCAGCATCAGCACCGCGTCCGTTGCCGCCACATTAATTTCGGAATCCCTGTGGTACTCCAGGGCGTTCAGCTTCGTATTGTGTCCGTTGCAGTAGCCGATCTGAATGGGCATCTCGCCGTAAGCCACCCTGGAAAGTTCCTGCATCACGGGCAGCGCCTCCAACGCATTCACGGAGGGCTCATAGACCACGTCCGCCGGAAGCGGCGTCTTCTTCAGTTCCTCCACCAAATCGGTGAAATCAATATTATCCACCACTCTGCCGTATTTTCTGAATGCCTCGTCTGTCACTTTTAAAATCTTCATTCCTGTCTTCATACCTCCTGTTCTGCATTTTCTGCCGCTCTGCATTTCCTGCTGTTTTGCATTTCCTGTTGTTCTGCATTTTCTGCTGCCCTGCATTTCCTGCTGCTCTGCATTTCCTGCTGCCTCCGCCCACCAGGCTCCGGAACCAAATCCCGGCCGGTAAAGGCAGTCTCTTCTCTCTTATAACTCCATCTCCTCAGACCAAGACGCCGCCTTTTGGCAAAAGCGTCTTCGGCCTGCCTTGCTGCCGCAGACTCCCGCTGCCTCAGACTCCCACAGCCTCCATCCAGGCTCTCGCAATGATTTCATGGCCTGCTGCCGTAGGGTGGACGCCGTCGCCGCTCCAGCGGGAAGCCGGGAATTTCTTCTGGGCCTCATCGAATACCTGCTGCAGATCCACATAGACTGTCCCGAATTTTTCCGCCAGCCTGCGCGTCGCTTCCCTGCGGGCCCCCACCTCCCCGTTAAAGGTCTCCCACTCCGGATCCGTGGCCGGACCATGCATCACATAAGCCCCCATCAGCACGATACGAGCATCCGGCAGCGCCGCCTTTGTCTCCCGCAGCAAGATCCGGTATACCTCTTCGAAAAGCGGCGTGTCCACCCCGTTGCACTCTCCCAACTCATGCCATACATCATTGACGCCGATGAGTATCGTGATCACGTCCGGCTTCAGATTCAGGCAGTCTTTTTTCCATCTGGCCAGCAAATCCACCACCCGGTTGCCGCTGATGCCGCAGTTCATTACCTCGCAGTTGCCGTCCTTAGCCATCAAATCCGCCTCCAGCAGACGGGGATACCCGCAGCCTGTGGCGTAAGGATTGGAGTAGTCCCCTCTGCCGCAGTCGGTGATGGAGTCGCCCTGAAACAGATATCTCATAATCGTATTCCTTCCTTTCGCAGAGTCATTGAGTCTCTTCTTTCTATCTTACACCACTCTCGTCCATATTTCCATTAAATTTTTCTTTTAATTCAGCCTACCTATGGCAGCTACTTATGGCAAAAAGGCCATCCTCCACTTTCTCGGAAGACAGCCTTTCCATAATCCTTTCGATTCCCATGTAAATTTGCGCCAGACGCTAAATCCTCTCAATTTCACAGGTATGGGCCTTTTGCCTTGGAATTATAATTGGCGAACGCCATGCATCAGGAGGTTCAGTTCAAAATAAAGTATGCATAGATCTCATACTGATCGTAATCTCCCGTCCCCCGGAAGTCCATGACTTTCTTCCGGATCCGGTACTCTCCCGGCGCAAGCTCCCCATAGAGCCATTCCCAGTTCAGTTCCCGCCTTGTGGTGTCGTCCGCAGGAATCGTATATGCGATATCGTGGAATCCATAGTCCCCCTCCACTACAATGGGCGCTTCCTCCCATTTGCCGTCCTTTTTCACCTCAATGGCAAAATCGTCCCCGTCCTGCAGCTGTCCGGTGAGAGCGTCCTTGTCATATTGATTGTAGCAGAGCATGGCCCCGGTAGAAGAGATGCCCTCCAGGGAAAGATACAGGCCTATCCGGTCATTTTCCGATTCATTCCTGTAGATGTAGGCGGCGCCCTCCCGCATGTCCGGGTCAAAGGCCAAAGTGTCCAGGATCTCCATCACCGCCTCTTCCTTGCCCTCCCACCATTCCTCCACGGAACCGGTCATGGCCACCACGCCTTTCACGGGCTCTTTCCAGCAGATGAAGTCCCAGTATTCGTGACCATCGTAGGTGCCTTTCCAGGCCGGATGTCCGGCCACTGTCACTTCCTCCTCTTCAAGTCCGGTGCCGCATACCCCGAAAGACTGCCGGTAGGCAACCTCCACGAATCCGAAGTCCGCATCCTCCGGCGCAAAACAAATCCCATAGTCGCCCATGAGCAGGCTGTCGCTGTCCATGGGGCACAGTTCAACTTTCCATCCGGCAGGCACCGTCAGGGAAATCGCGCCGAAAGGGCCTTTTTGGGTAACCGTGGTACCTGAAGCAGCCTGGCCGGCCGGAGCGTTTTTTCCTCCGTTTCCGGTATCGGATGCCTCTTTGTCCGATGCCTCCGGCGCATTCCCCGGGGGGTTGAAGACGCTTCCGGCAGTGTCCTGCGAGGGTTTCTTGCTGTCCCCCTCTTTCGTACCGCCCTCTTTTGCGTCCTCTCCATCTTTCGCGCTGCCTGCGCCGTTCTCATCCGAAACGCCTGCCCTTACACCGTTTTCTCCTGCTTCGTTTGGCGCTTCCTTTGTCCTGTCTTCATTTCCGGCAATGCTACCCGCAGTCTTTCCGCAGCCGCTAAGGGCCACCCCCATTACCAGCGCACATCCTATCAAAGTCAACAGTCTTTTCCTCATTCTTCCGAATCTCCTTTCCCGAGCGTCTCTTACTATACTCACCGGCAATAAAGTTTGCCTCAAATCCACAATATCTGCCCCTCGTGATTCGGGGCATCATGGAAGAAAAGCATTCCATGGAAGAAAAGCATTCCAATGGAAGAAGAGCATTCCAATGGCAAATTTTAGCGGCCGTCAATATATATAGACGAAAGAATGGCAGAAAAGTTCTCTGCTTCCTAAATCAGCGCCTCCTCCGGAAAGTTCTCGTCCTCATCGCCTTAAAGCGTGTCAAAGCTTTCCGCAGATTTCGCAAGCGCTTCTGCCCTGCTATCCCCTGAACCGATTCAGGCAGGCATACAGTTCCTGGATCCTGGGCTTCGCCAGCCCGCAGGGCACGAAAGACCCGGCAAAAGGCTTCCAGTTCTGCTTCTCCCAGGCGTCCCAGATGGTCTCCACGGTCTGGCGCACGGTTTTCTTCCCGTCCATGACCTGCTCCAGGCCGTACCGCAGCAGGTGGGCCAGGGCATTGACCTGCTCGGAGTCCAAAAGCTGCTCCAGATAGCGTACATTGACCTCCTCCCGATCCATGGAGAAAGATTCCAGGCCGTAGGATTTGGTCTTCATATGCTCATGACGTCCGTCGCCGCCCCGGTCGCCGCGGCCTCCGCGTCCATGCTCCTCTCCGGCCCCGCGGCCTCCCGCATCCGGGCCGTAGCCGCCTCCGCGTCCCCCTCGGTTCGCGTTTCCGTATGCCTGTCCGTCTCCTCCGTCATATCTGCGTTCTTCGGCCACATCATATCCGCCGTTCCTGCCACGTCTGCCTCCTCCATTCTCCTGCATGCCGGCATCGCCCTCTGCAGAGCCTGCGCCGTATCCGATGTTTCTGGTCTGGAGCTCCTTTCCGTCCCAGCCTCTCCCTCTGCCTTTCTGGGCTTTCCGGAAAGCCGGAAGCACCCGCTTTTCAAATGCGGGCAGTCCAAAGCCCGGTGCCTGTACTCTGGGCGCTGTATGTCCCTGGCACAGAGCTTTCACCCGCTCCGTAATGTCCACAGGGCGGTAACAGTCCATCATCAGGATATTGTCCGCGATATAGAAGAACGCACCGGAACTTCCCGCCACCAGAATCGTGGAAATCCCGGCTTTCCCGTACAGATCCCCCGCCCGCTCCAAAAACGGGGTAATGGGCTCCTTGTCCCGGCTGATGACCTGCTGCATGAATTCGTCCCGCACCATGAAATTGGTGGCGGAAGTGTCCTCGTCTATGAGAAAAAGCCTGGCGCCAGCCTCGATCCCCTCCACCACGGCCGCGGCCTGGGAGGTGGAGCCGCTGGCATCCTCGGTGGTGAACTTTGCGGTGTCTTTCTTATTCGGCAAGTCATTGATGAACAGGGAAATGTCCACATTCCGGATGGATCTGCCGTCCTCGGCCCGCAGCTTAACCGCCGTGTCGTCGGTAATGACAAATTCCCGTCCGTCTCCCTCTATATGATCGTATACTCCCATCTGGATGGCCTCCAGCAGAGTGGACTTGCCGTGATACCCGCCGCCCACAATCAGCGTAATGCCCTCGGGAATGGCCATGCCCGTAATCTCCCCTCTGTGGGGCAGGGTAAAGGTCCTCTCCATGGAAGCCGGGGAGGTAAAGGGAACGCTGTCCGCCATAGGCAGGTCGGATATGCCGCTTTTCCTGGGAAGCACGGAGCCGTTGGCCACGAACGCCACCAGCTTCTCTTCCTTTAAGAGATGCCGCAGCGCATCCTGATCCTCTGCCAGATGCACCACCCTCTCCGCCTTTTTTGCATCCAGTCTGGCATAGAACAGGCTGCTCTCCACGCACCTGGGCAGGAAGTCGAAGAGGATCTTGTCCAGCTCCCCGGCATTGATGGTCCGCCCAAAGGCCGGAAAGCCCACATGGAACCGCACCGTCAGGCCGCTGTCCGTAATCTCGCAGGCGCTGCGCTCCAGCACTGCCTGTCCGCAGCGGCTGATGGACAGCAGGCCGCTTTTTCCCGAGCCCTTGGCCTTGAAATTGTACTGCTCGAACTGCTTGCCCACCTGCCGCACCAGGAAGTCCTGGAGAGCGATGCGGGAGCAGTCCTTAGCATAATAAGCCGCCGGGAATTTCGCCAGCCCGTGGGGAATCTCCACATGGAGGCTGGAGGGCGATGCGAAAGGATCCCCCTGTACATGATCAATGACCAGCGTATATCGGTCGAATTTCCACGCCCCCGCAAGGGATTTGTAGGCCGGGTAGCTCTTGCGGTCCACGGAGCGCAGTAATGTTCTTAATTCCGTTTGTGTCTTCATTGTCGTTTTGTTCCTCTCTGCTGCAGACAATAGAATTCCTGCTTTGGGAAGATTCTATTGTGATGAATATAGGTTCCTTGTTCCGCTCTTTATTTTAATATAAAAAAAAATCCGCGTCAATGTCTATTGGGGCTTGACAGCTATTACTTCCGCCTTGTCCGCACCGCCCTCCCTGATTCCGCCGGCCTTGTACCAGATTGAGCTATTTCTACTGGGGAAAGAGAGAAGAAAGAAGACAAAAGAATGGTAAAAAAAATATATTGCAATCGGAATCTGTATATGTTATAGTCCTGAGTTTGACACCTAATAGGGCTAAAAAGTCCCAGAGACCTTGAATTTACTG
>CAJTZD010000115.1 GCA_910584235.1 uncultured Acetatifactor sp. | reverse complement strand
TTGACAGCCTATTATGTTATTAGTTTTCTGTTTCCCTTTGTCAAGAGAAGATATCAATCATATTTTAATGCCGAAATATATTCTTAAAAACAGTACCTGGCCGACAACTCCATCCTATAATCAATTTTATCAAATGGAGAAAAACTCTATAGATGTATTGTTTCTTGGCTCAAGTGTAGCGGTGAATTCTTTTTCACCGCAAGAAATATACAATGAATATGGAATCCGCAGCTATAATCTTGGAAGCGAGCAGCAGAGTATTTTTTTGAGCTATTTTTGGCTTAAGGAAGCATTACGGTTTCAGTCACCACAGGCAGTGGTGCTGGACACACGATTTTTATTTGAGATTCATCAAAATACTCCGATTAATACGACAGAAGGCTTAACCCGTAAATGCCTGGATCCAATGAGATGGTCTGAAGTTAAGAGAGAAGCAGTTTCGGATTTATGCAGAATAGATGAGAGGCAGTCTGAAATCAGCTATTATTTAAAAAATATCCGATTCCATACAAGATGGTCGGAATTGACAGAATATGATATTTTATACCATGAAACCCAATATAGCGAACTAAAAGGATATGCGGCGATACCGGAGTATGGGGGGTAACGTACGCATCATATCATTTTGCGGGCGACATGGAGGTCAGGCAGGAAACCCATGAAATTATGCAAATATATTTAGACAAAATTGTAGAGCAGTGTAAGGCGGCTGATATATTGCTGGTACTGGTATCACTGCCGGGGAATCCGATGAGTGATGCATATCATAATACCTTAACGGAATATGCGCAGGATCATGGCATTGACTACTACAATATGTGCGAGACAGAATTGTACAATTCCATCGGAGCTGTTTTGCTCAGAGAAAATATGATCGGACATGCGAACCTTTGGGGGGCGATTAAGACATCCCGGTATGTGGGCAGTCTGCTGGCCAATAAGTACCAGATAGGTGCTGTCCGGGATGAGCAGTACGAGGCTACGAGAGAATATTATGAACATATAATCAAAAATTGTGAACTGGCGCATATAACCGATATGAGCGAATATCTGCAGGAAATAAAAGACGATCATTATACGATTTTTATTGCGGCAAAAGATGAGGCAACACGGGGCTTGTCAGAGGAAATAAAGGAAAACTTAAAATATCTGGGCCTTGAGACAGACTTGTCGGGAAAATACAGATGGAGCTATGCGGCCGTGATTTCGCCAGAGAATGGGGTATCGGAATCTCTGACAGAAAATGATCCTGCAAGTTTGTCCGGCAGCATTAGGAATCATAATACTTTCTATATAATTACCAGCTGCGGATGGACGGCAGGAACAACAAGCTCCATTCAGATTGAAGGGAGAGAATATTGCAGGAATACTAGGGGATTAAATTTCGTGATATATGATAACGATTTGATGAAAGTAATTGACAGGGTAACATTTGACACTTACGAAGCATGTAAGGCTGTAAGATAAAAAATATGTGACATAGCGGGAGCGGCCTGTTTCGGCGCCGGTTCCGCGTCTTGTATGTCCGGTATCATGTCTTGCACCTCCTCCGCTTTTTCTGCTATATTGTGATGTGATCCGGACGAAATAGCAGCCCTGCAAGTAGACTTTTCGGCGATCTTATGTTATACTATCGAACTAAAGTATCGCAGTCCCAAAAGTACTACACAAATAGACGGAGGGCAGCTGAATGGGTGATATGTGGGAGTTTTTTGAAAATATCAACGAAATCGTATATGTTGCGGATATAGAGACAAATGAGCTGGTCTACATGAACAGGATGGCCATGGAGGTCTTCGGCATCGGCTCCCTGGAGGAGGTGAGAGGGAGGCGGTGCTACGAGATTCTTCGAAACGGCGATGCCCCCTGTACGTTCTGCACCAGCTGCGGAGCCGGACAGGGCTGCGTTGAGCAGCAGTACTTCCACCGGAGCCTGGGCAGGCATTTTCTGCTGCGGAGTACGCTGATGAATCAGGAAGGAAGACGGTACCGTCTTGAGATGGCAATGGACGTAAGCAGCCATGAGCAGCAGAAGACCATGATGCAGAGCGTCCAGAACCTGGAGGCCATTATCAATGAGGGACTTCGGGTGGCGCTGCTGGAGGAGACGCCGGACCAGTCGCTGGAGGTGCTGCTGGCATATCTGGGGAAAGCCCTGGAGGGGGAGCGGACATACATTTTTGAAAGAAATGACCAGGGATGCGACGACAATACCTATGAGTGGACGGCTCCCGGGGTGCGGCCGGAAAAGGAGAATCTCCAGAACGTGCCGCCTGAGGTTTGTGCCAGCTGGTATCAAAATTTCAGCATCGGCGGGCATATCGTCATCAATGACCTGGAGGATATCAGGCTCAGCGATCCTCTTCAGTATGAGAATCTCAAGCAGCAGGATATCCACTCCCTGGTGGTGGTTCCGCTGTATGACGACGACAGGATTATCGGGTTCTACGGGGTGGACAATCCGCCGGTAAGGTCTCTGGAGTACACATCGAACATGCTGCAGACGGCGGCTTATTTCATTGTGTCCTCCCTGCGGCGGCGCAACCTGGTCCGGGAGCTGGAAAAGCGCAGCCATGATGTGCTCTATGCGCTGAATGTGGATTATCTGGGGATTTATCAGGTGGATTTCGCCACGGACGTATGCCAGATTTACCGGGAGAACGAATTCAGGGGGAAAGACCAGCCCATGAATTTTGCGGATGGCTATGAGAGGGCCATGGAGAGGTATATTTCCCGGTATGTGCTTCCCAGGGACCAGGAGAGACTCCGCATGGTGACGAGAAAAGAGTACATTCTGGCGCAGCTTGCCACGAAGAAAAAATTTTTCGTCCGCTACCAGGTGAAAGACAATCGTCCCGGCCTGAAAAATCTGGAGATCCACTTCTCTGTCACGGGAAAGGAACGGGAGGAGAAGTGCGTATTTTTTGCGTTCCGGGATGTGAATGCCCTGGTGGAGCAGGAGGAACGGTATAAATCCGAGGCCAGGCAGAGTCTGGAGGATATCCTGGAGGGAGCCAGGACGGGCATCTGGACCATTGAGCTGGAGGAGGGCTGCGAGCCCAGGATGTACGCGGACAGGACCATGCGGATGCTTCTGGGTGTGTCGGAGGAGACGGAGCCGGAGGAATGCTATCGGCACTGGTTTGATAACATCGAGCCGGACTATGTGGAGATGGTGCAGGACGTGGTGCAGGAGATTCTGGAGCAGGGGCGTTCCGAGGTGGTCTATCCCTGGAACCATCCTGAGCTTGGGAAGATTTATGTCCGCTGCGGGGGCATACCGGACAGGAAGTTCAAAAAGCCCGGGGTCTGTCTCAACGGCTATCACCAGGATATCACCGAGATCATGGTGACAAGAAAGAAGCAGGAGCAGGCCATCATGGAGCTGCTGGAAAAGGTCAGACGGGCCAATTCGGCCAAGAGCGAATTCCTCTCCCATATGTCTCATGACCTGCGCACGCCTATCAACGGTATCCTGGGCATGCTGACGATCATGGAGCGGACCAAAAAGGATTCCGAGAGGCAGAGGGACTGCCGGGAGAAGATCCGGGTATCCACGAAGCATCTGTTGTCTTTGGTGAACGATGTGCTCCAGGTCAGCAAGCTGGAGAGCGGTCTCCCCGCCGCGGTGGAGGAATCTTTTGACCTGCGAAATACGCTGGAGGACTGCATTGCGATCATGTCTCCCCATGCGGAGGCGGCGGGCGTCCGGCTGGTGTTCGGGGAGCCGGACATCCGGCACAGCAGGCTCATCGGCAATCCGCTGCACGTGAGGCAGATTCTGACGAATATCCTGGACAATGGGGTGAAGTACAACCGCAGGGGGGGTTCTGTATCGGTTGAGGTGAGGGAGCTTTCCTGCCGGGATGGGCTGGCGGAGTACAGATTCGCAATAGCGGATGACGGAATCGGTATCGGGGAGGACTTCCAGAAGCATATTTTTGAGCCTTTCGCCCAGGAGAACCCGGATGCAAGGACGCATTACAAGGGCGTAGGCCTTGGTATGTCCATTGTGAAGAAGCTGGTGGACCAGATGGGCGGCAGGGTGGAGGTGGAGAGCCGGGTCGGAAAGGGAAGCCTGTTTTGTGTGACGCTGCGTATCCCGGTGGACGCGCAGGGCGACGCCGTCTCCGCGGAGCCGGAGGAGAATATCCGGGCCGACATCAAGGGAATGCATGTGCTGCTGGTGGAGGACAATGAGATGAACTGTGAGATCGTAAAGTTCATCCTGGAGCAGGCCGGCGCGGCGGTTGTCACTGCCAACGACGGAAAAGAGGCTGTGGAAGCGTTCGCGGCGTCAAAGGAGGGCAGGTTCCACTGTATCCTGATGGATTTGATGATGCCTGTGATGAGCGGGTTCGAGGCGGCCCGCACGATTCGCGGGCTGGACAGGGCGGATGCGCAAAAGGTGCCCATCGTAGCCCTCTCGGCCAATGCGTTTGAGGAGGATATCGCCATGGCAAAGGATGCGGGGATGGATGAGCATCTGGCCAAGCCGGTGGACATGGATACGCTGTTCGACGTGATGTGGCGGCTGAAGAACCGGGGCAGGGGATAGGCGGTGGCGCCGCACGAAACTGACTGCCGGCGCGGAGCCGGAGGCCATGAAGCTGGGGGAAGAATACCGGGATCTGCTGGGATATCTGCCCCGGGGGTTCGGACGTAAGCGGATGAAAGGAAGTATCCGGCTTTGGCTGGGGCACAGTTGGTTGGATTCCAAAGTGCCCCGGTTTTTTATACACACGGGCACCCAAAACGCTTGGAAATATGCCGGCAGAGGCTGACGGGTGCCTGGCGCGCGAATAAGGGAAAGTCTTTTTCCCTACTCGATTGCGCCGACCAGCAATGGGAAGTTTGCTGCAAAAGCGGCATGCGGGCCTCGCTATTTCCCGCTGAGCTCCTCCAGCAGGCGGATCTTCGTGTCGTACAGCTTCTGGGACAGGTCCACATAGACCTCGTGGGGGTTTACCAGGCGCTTGGTCTCGTCCCAGAGAGTGTCCAGCTCCTGCCGGCAGTAGGCCCGGATGTCCATGACTTTGGGGGAGGTATATAGACACTGGCCCTTGTGGAAGATATGCTCCATCAGGGGGCGCAGGGTGTATGTACCGGCTTTCAGCTTTGTCTTCTTCCAGGGCTCATGGGGGTCGAACAGCATCAGATCATCGGTTTCCCGGTAGGTTTCCTCCGTCAGGCAGATGAGATCGGCCTTGATTTTTCCCGTGTCCTTTTCGTAGACGCGGTAAATCTTCTTGTCTCCCGGGTTGGTGACTTTCTCGCTGTTCTCGGAGAGCTTGATTTTGGGGATGAACTGTCCGTTTTCGTCCTGGATGGCAGCCAGTTTGTAGACACCGCCAAAGGAGGGATTGTCCTTGGAGGTGATCAGGTTGGTGCCTACGCCCCAGGAGGTGATGGCTGCACCCTGTACTTTCAGGCTGTCAATGAGGTACTCGTCCAGGTCGTTGGAGGCGGAGATCACAGCGTCCGGGAAGCCTGCGGCGTCCAGCATCTTTCTGGCCTGTTTGGAGAGGTAGGCCAGGTCTCCGCTGTCCAGGCGGATACCGTAGAAAGTCAGGGGGATGCCGGCTTCCCGCATTTCCGTGAAGACACGTATGGCATTGGGCACACCGGACTTTAAGGTATCATAGGTGTCCACCAGCAGGATGCAGGCGCTGGGGTACATGTCCGCATAGGTCTTGAAAGCGGTGTACTCGTCGGAAAAACTCATGATCCAGCTGTGGGCGTGGGTCCCTTTGACGGGCACGTCGAAGAGCTGGCCGCAGAGCACGTTGCTGGTGCCGATGCAGCCTCCGATTATGGCAGCCCTGGCCCCGTAGGTGCCGGCGTCCGGCCCCTGGGCCCTGCGCAGGCCGAATTCCATGATGCCGTCCCCTCTGGCGGCATAGCAGACCCGGGCGGCCTTGGTGGCGATGAGGCTCTGATGGTTGATGATGTTCAGGATGGCAGTCTCCACCAACTGGGCCTCCATGATGGGGGCTATGACTTTGATTACGGGTTCCCTGGGGAACATGACGGTGCCCTCGGGGATGGCGTAGATGTCTCCTGAGAACCGGAAAGTCTTTAAGTATTCCAGGAAGTCGGCCTGGAAGATGCCCAGGGAGGCCAGATAGTCGATGTCCTCCTGGTCGAAATGCAGTTCTTTGATGTACTGGATGACCTGCTCTAAGCCCGCCGAGATGGCGTAGCCGCCGTCGCAGGGGTTTTTGCGGTAGAAAGCGTCGAAGATCACGGTCTCGTTCTGATCTTTGTGCCTGAAATACCCCTGCATCATGGTGAGCTCGTACAGGTCCGTCATAAGTGTGAGATTCTGTCTGTCCATAGACTCCTCTTTTCTGCCGTGTCCGGCATTTTGCATTTTTACAATCATATACCATCCGGGGTGGAATTGCAAGGGGGAGGAAACCAGAAAGAAAGGGTTTCCTCCCCCGGATCTGTACCCGCTTCACCCGGTCGGCATTGCGTTCCTACGCCACCATGGAAAATGCATGTGAGAAACACCATTTTTGGTGGAAAATGGGAGATGGACTGTGGTACAATCATCTCAGGCAAAGGCTTGCCTGAGATTCTTTCGAAAGAGCCGTATGCCTGTAAAAAGCATCAATGTAATGCAGCCACGTAAGACAAAGTGGAGAGGACAGGGGAATGAAGAGAACCAAGGAACAGGAATTCATACGGAAGTACAATAGAGCGTATGGCAAGGCCATTGGCGCCGAGAGGAAGAAGCGGAAGCTGGGCCTGGAGAAATTATCTTCCGGCATCATGACGGATTTTTAACACTTGTAAATAGAATATTATGGCAAAAACCGCATAACTGCGGC
>CAJTZD010000114.1 GCA_910584235.1 uncultured Acetatifactor sp. | reverse complement strand
GTAACCCCCAATACATTATATAGTTTTTTGCTATACCCCATAAGAAATACCTTCTCTAAAAAAGGACAGTCACCCCATGGCTGTCCTTTTTGTATCTGTCTGTTTTCAGGCTTGTACCTAAGCGTTTTTCGGATTTTTGCCGGAGGGCTTCTTCATATACAGAAGTCCCGTTACATCCGCCAGAATCCATCCGATGGGGATGGCGCTCCAGATACCGAATACGCCCACTGACGGAATGGGGGCCAGCAGATAGGCCAAAAGCACCCGGGTCCCCAGAGAGATGACTGTGAGCACCAGAGACATCTCCGGCCTGTTGATGCCTCTGTAGTACCCGTAGAGCAAAAACAGGATGCCGATGCCGCAGTAGAATGCGCCCTCCACCCGCAGATACCCCACGCCCACGGAGATAATCGCCGTCTCCTCTGGCCGGACGAACAGCATCATCAGATAAGGGGCAAACAGGAAGATCAGGAGGGACACGCCTATGCAGAAAGCCATGGATATTCTCAAAGCGCTTTTCATCCCCTGCTTTACCCGGTCCTCTCTGCCCGCGCCGTGGTTCTGGGAGATGAACAGAGAGAAAGCATTGCCGAATTCCTGGGCGGGCATATAGGCGAAAGAATCAATCTTC
The DNA here is from genome assembly GCA_910584235.1 of uncultured Acetatifactor sp. Taxonomy (GTDB): domain Bacteria; phylum Bacillota; class Clostridia; order Lachnospirales; family Lachnospiraceae; genus Acetatifactor. The sequence goes on along the minus strand of CAJTZD010000114.1, from coordinate 6,969 downwards.
ACGGCCGCGGCAAAGGCTGCCATGACCACGGCCCCGAAGCTGTTCACCAGGCCCTGTATCAAAAGGATGCCGAAGTTCATTACGGACTGCTGGATGGAGGAGGAAAAGGAAAAGCGCAGGATTTCTGCCATGGAAGCCTTTTCTTCTGTTTGGCTCTGCCGGGAGAAGCGCAGATTCGGTTCCCTGATCCAGGTATAGGCCATGAGGCCGATGCCGGATACGGCCTGGGCGATGACCGTAGCGGCTGCCGCGCCGCCGATACCGAAGCGGAACACCATGACGAACACCAGATCCAGGATGATGTTTAAAAGCGCCGTACTGCCCAGAAAATAAAGAGGCACCACGGAATTGCCCACGGCCCGCAGCAGATAGGCAAAGTAATTGTACAGGAACACAAAGAACAGGCCGGTGAAAATAATCCATACATAAGTATGCATCATTTCCATCAGCTCTGCCGGGGTCTGCAGCAGGCGCAGGATGGGGCGGCTAAAGAGCATTACCGCCAGATTCAGGAGAACCGCGGCCCCGCCGATGAGCAGAAAAGACAACTGCATACAGCTTTGCATGCGGCCGATTTCTTTCCGTCCGAAATAGTAGGAAAACAGCGCCCCGCAGCCCATGCACATACCGATGAGAATAGAAGTCAGAAACGTCATCAAAGTATAGGCGCTTCCCACCGCGGCCAGGGCATCCGGCCCTAAAAAGCGGCCCACGATCAGGGTGTCCGCGATATTATAAAACTGCTGCAGCAGATTTCCCAGTATCATGGGGCCTGCGAACAGCAGCATGTTTTTAGTTACATTTCCCTGTGTCAGATCTTTTTTCATTTGGGTCACTCTTTTGATTCCTGTTCTTGTTTTTATTCTAGCTTCATCATAGCAGAATCCGGGACAGGTGTAAAGCCAATTGTGATTGCAAACATCCCTGTTTGCGGTTATAATGTAACTGTTCAGGGGATTCTCCGCCCTCTGAAGCAAAAATGATGCAAAGCCGGGTTATGATAACCGTAATCGGACGCAGATATGTGAATCGCAATGGAGGAACTGTCAATGGGAAAAAAGAGAGCGGCGATTACGGCCCTGTGCATTTTGGGCTGTACCGTAGGTCTGGCGTATCCGGTGCAGGCATCAGGCCAAAGCGAGGCGCTTTTGGCGCAGCAGTACCGGGCTTATCAGGAGGCATTTGAGGCGATAGAATCTCTGGCGCAGGTGGAAGAGGCGGGCTATGAGATCATAGAGGGGCAGCGTTTTCCGGTAGTGCTGGAGACTTTCGGCCAGGCGGAGGTGGAACTGGTGCCGATCATGCACAAGGAGTACCGCAGACTGGCGATCCTGATCGCGGACAGCGAGGGGAACATCCTGTTTAAAACCAATCAGCTTGAGACCAATTACAAGCATTCCGGGCAGCTTACCCAGCCTACCAAGAGTCTGGAATCCGTTTCCTTTCAGGAGCTGGACCACGACGGGCTGACGGATATTGTGCTGATCACCACATGTGAGAACGATACCGGAGACTATGCGGGCAAAAGCTATAAAGTGGGGGATGTGCTCTTCCAGCGGGACGGGGATTTCTACCGGGACTGGCGGATTTCCGACAAGATAAACCGTTTCAGCATGAACAAGAGCGCGGACCTTATTGCCTCCTTTGTGGGAGAGGGTCATTCCACGGAGATCCTTTATACCGCCGCTACCCTGGAGGAGCTCACGGATCATGGCTTCCGGGTGGTGCAGGAGCACAGCTACTGGATAGATTTCGAGAAGCAGGGGAGACTCCTGGTGGCACCGGGTTTCATCAGCATGGCGGATTACGATGTGTTCATGATATATTTGGTGAATACCCAGGGGGACATTGTCTGGAGCTTCCAGCCCATGGAGGATTATGACAATCTCTATGCCCTGAAAGGGATGGTCTGCCTGGACGTGGACGGGGACGGGATGAAAGACGTGGTGGTGCTGGCCAGGTACAGCTATTCCGGGCCGGGCGAGGAGCTTTTGATCGATACGAAATGCGATATTTATTACCAGCGCACGGATGGGTTTGAAGCGGAGAGGAACTTCAGCGATATCTGTCAGTGCGGCCCGGAGGATACCATGGAGGAGCTGGTGGAGATTATCAGAGAATACTGGGGGTGGCCAAAAGAGGAATGATCAATATATTGATAGTAGACGATGAGAAGTCCATTTGCGACCTGATAGACATTAACCTTTCGGCGGCGGGCTATCACTGTAAGACGGTGCAGGACGGACTGGAAGCCCTAGATATGATTGAATCGGAGAATTTTGATCTGATTCTGTTAGACATTATGCTTCCCGGGGCGGACGGCTATGACATCATGGAATATATCAGGCCGTTACGGATTCCCGTGATCTTTATTACGGCAAAACATGAGGTCAGGGACAGGGTGAAAGGTCTGAGGCTGGGGGCGGAGGATTATCTGGTGAAGCCCTTTGAGGTGGTGGAGCTCATGGCCAGGGTGGAGGTAGTGCTGCGGCGCTACAACAAGACGGAAACCACTCTGACAGCCGGGGACGTGGTGGTGGATACCGAGGCCAGAAAGGTGACCAAGGCGGGAAAGCCCGTGATCCTTACCAACAAGGAGTACGGACTTTTGGTACTGTTCATCAGCAACAAGAACATAGCTCTGTTTCGGGAAAATCTCTATGAAAAGGTGTGGGGGGACGAATATCTGGCGGACAGCCGGACACTGGATCTCCATGTCCAGAGGCTGCGCCGGAAAATGGGCTGGGAGGAGAATCTGGTGGCAGTGTATAAGGTAGGCTACCGGCTGGAGATCTGAACATGAAGTTTGTATACAAGATTTTGCTGTGGACCATTATCATCATGGCAGTGGCCTTTGGCCTGAGCGGATACCTTTTCGTGAACTCCGTCTTCGAGAAATCCCTGGAGCGGGAGGTGGCCCAGGCCCTGGACGGCAGCAATATACTGCGGTTTGCCTTTGAGACGGCGGCCCTGAATATACCTACGAAATACAATGTGCTACAGGATGTGGCTGTGGAGCAGATCGGCTCCAAGCTGGAGAGCAGCGGCCAGGGGACGGAAAGATATCTGCGGCTGTCCAGCGAGGAGAGGGAAGTTCTCTATCAGAGTATCGGGTTCGCCCAGGATACCGAACTGTTGGAGCAGATTGAAGAGGACGCCAGAATCTGGCAGGTAGTGTGCCAGGCGGAGCATTATTACGTACATACGGGAATCATGGTAAATGCCCTGGACAGGAATCTGTACCTGGAGACCCTGGAGGATGTGACCGAGGTGTTCGAGGAGCGCACCATGGGATTTTCCGTCTACAGGCGGGTGACCCTGGCCATGCTTGCCGCCAGCTCAGCCATAATGTTCATAATCTGTACCTGGCTGACCAAGCCCATACGTCTGCTTACCGGTGCCACCAAGCGGATGGCCCGGGGGGATTACAGCTACCGTGCCCAAAAGGTCAGCAATGACGAGTTGGGGCAGCTTACCATGGATTTCAACAGCATGGCCAATGTGCTGGAGGGCACCATTGCGGAGCTTCAGGAGGCGGTGCGCTCCAGAGAGGATTTCATCGCCGCCTTTGCCCATGAACTGAAGACACCGCTGACGTCTATCATAGGCTATGCGGATCTGCTGCGTTCCAGGAAGCTGGACGAGGAGAAGCATTTTCTGTCTTCCAATTATATCTACACAGAGGGGAAGCGCCTGGAAAACATGTCTTTCCGCCTGCTGGACATCATAGTCACCAAGCGGGAAACCATTGATCCCCAGCCGGTGGCGGCACAGATGCTGTTTCAGTATCTGAAAGATATGTTTTCCGGCAATAAGGACCAGAAGCTCCGGTTTGCCTTTGACAGCGGAACCGTGTACGCGGAGGCGAATCTGTTAAAGTCCGTTCTGCTGAATCTGGTGGACAATGCCTGTAAGGCTTCCAGCCAGGGAGGCCTGGTGGAGGTATTTGGCAGGCGCATGGAGGATGCATACGCTTTTCAGGTAAAGGATTACGGTGTGGGCATTCCGGAAGAGGAACTGATGAAAGTCACGGAGGCCTTTTACATGGTGGATAAGTCCAGATCCCGCAGCCGGAACGGAGCCGGGCTGGGCCTGGCGCTGTGCGTGGAGATCCTGCGGCTTCATGAGAGCGAGCTGGAGATCGAAAGCCGGGTGGGGGAGGGAACCTGTATCGGCTTCGTGATTCCGGACAAAAAAGTCCGGGGCGGCACGGACGGAGCGGAAGGGGCGGACAGGCAGAAAGCGGCGGAGGAGACGCTTCTGCAAAGTGAGATAGCCTATAAGACATTGCAGAAAAAAGAATCCCGGGACCGAAAGGGACGGGACAATACGGAAGCGGACAGCGGGGCAGGGGACGAAGACAGCCGGGAAGGCGGGGAGCCCGGAGCTGCCACCGGGCAGAAACCCACCCGGGGCGGGGGAATACAGGACGGACCGGAGCATAACGTCGCCGGGCAGGACGCGGGCCCGCCGGACGGCGCGGTACACAGCGGCGCCGGGCAGGAGTCAGGATGGGACGGGAGGAAACAGGAAGAGGCAGATGGGAACGCAGAAACATAAGATGACGAGAAAAAACTGGGAGGTACTCAGCCTGCTGATGATTCCTCTGGCTGCAGTCATTGTAGGACTGGCGGTATGGGGGCCGGAAGTGCTGGCAAAGTACCGGGACAAAGGCATCCTGAACCAGATTAAGGCCCAGGAGACACAGACAGGAACAGAGGGTTACCGTTACTCCCTGGGCAGCAACGAAAAGGTATACATTCTCTCGAAATGTCTGAACAATCAGATCCTGCCGGAGAGCGAGCAAAATGCCATGACCCGGAACAAGCCGGACTATGATAACCTGACGGGCATCTATGCCTTTGTGGCCAACAGGAGAGACGCGGCCGGTCAGGATGTGGAAGAGAGTGCCGGAATCGAGCTGGCCAACCGGGGCATCCGGGAACTGAAAGAGAGGGGAATTCTGCCGGAGGAAATCCAGGAGCTGGCGGAGAGCGCTTACAGCGCCGTGCTGTATTCCGCCATTGATGTGCCGGATCCCCAGAACAATGTGCTGGTCTGGAAGATCAATCTGGACACCAGCCTGCAGAATGCCAACAAGGAGAACCGCCTGCTGGACGCCTATGTGGATGCGGATACGGGCAGGATATATGAGTTCTATGTTCGGACGGGAATCGACGCCTGGAATCTGGTGGACGCGGACGGCATCATAGCGGCATGGGCGGAGTACATGGAACTGGGAGAACCTCAGGAGTATGAGAATACGAATCCTCTGGCCGAAAATACACCTTATTTTAAAAAGTATACCTTTTCCGGAATGGACAAGGAGGATGTGGTGGCCACGGTGGGATATTATGAGGGGATCAATGAGTTATATCTGAAGATATCCAGATGAGATTGTCGCTGCAGCAACTTTGATACAAAAAAGATAAAGATCGGATACAAAAAGGATAAGATTTTGATGAAGCGCGCATGTATGCTGGATAGGAAAAATACGGAGGGGACAGCGTATGCGCAGACAGGACAGGAATGAGAGAAAAAGAAAGCTGATAAGGACAGTAGTGTTCCTTGCGGCTTTCTTTTTGTCTGCGGCTGTGCTGGGCAAGGGCTGTTACCTGCTGGTATCCAAATGCGTCAGTGTCTTTGCACAGGGAGGCGGGGAGCAGGAGCCTGTGGGGACGGCTGATGGCGCAGACGCTCCCGAAGAGATTCCCGTACCGCAAGGGCAGCAGTGGAACGGATGGATTGTGGCCATTGACCCCGGACACGGCGGGGAGGACGACGGCTGCTACCGGGAGGGCGTGTCGGAAGCGCGTGTGAATCTGGAGCTGGCAAAAGGTCTTTCGGAGAAGCTGCAGGCGCTGGGCTTTCAGACAGTGATGCTCCGGGAGGACGACGAGACGCTGCCCTCCTTAGAGGATCGGGTGACGCAGGCCGCGAAAGCGGGAGCCGATATTTTCGTCAGTATCCATCAGAACGCTTATGACGGCACACAGAGCGGAGTCTCCGGTATCGAGACCTGGTACTGCGATACCCTGGAGGACAGCGGCCGGCTGGCCCGGCTGATCCATGAGGGCGCGGTAAAAAAGACAGGCGCTGTGGACAGAGGAGCCCAGGAGACGGATGATATATATGTAGTCAGAAATGCCGCCATGCCCTCCTGCCTGATAGAGACGGCATTTCTGTCCGACCCCGCAGAGCGCAGTTCCATCACCTCGAAAACTTATCAGGACAAGCTGACGGAGGGGATAGCAGAGGGAATCGTGGCTTTTTTCAAATAATTCTTGCCATCCGGGGAAAACTATGCTACAATCTTTTTGGTCAGGATGATATAGCTGATATGGATGGGTTCCCGAGTGGCCAAAGGGGACAGACTGTAAATCTGCTGCAAATTGCTTCGGTGGTTCGAATCCACCCCCATCCATTTATCGAAAGACACAAGAGACTTTAGATCCAGAGGGCCAGTTTGATCATTTCTTTCATAACCCTTGATTTTACAGGGCTTTTTGATAAAAGTTTCGCAATCTTTTGGAATAGATTGGAAAGGGATGGAGCTGCAAACAATCTGCTGGTATGGCGGAATAGGCAGACGCAACAGACTTAAAATCTGTCGAACGTTAGTTCGTGCCGGTTCAAGTCCGGCTACCAGCATTGCCAGGAATGGGAATCCACAAATTCAGTTGAGCACTGAAGTGGATTCTTTTTCTTTGCCCAAAAGTCCTATAATCGCATTGGCGGAAGAAATCTTCTTGTTAAAGTCCATATGCGTATAGATGTTCGCAGTGGCAGAGATATTGCTGTGCCCGAGCCATTCCTGGATTTCTTTCAGGCTTACTCCATGTAAGATAAGCAGCGATGCGCAGCTGTGCCGAATAAAATCCAAACGTTTGGATTTTGTTTTTATCTTTTTCTCCTGATACCGCAAAAATCTACAAGAGAGCCATCAGGATTTTTCCATTTTGCAGATAC
>CAJTZD010000113.1 GCA_910584235.1 uncultured Acetatifactor sp. | reverse complement strand
CGATTAAGCGGCTGCCCGAAGCATGCGGCAAAGCGGCGCGGGAAGTGCAGGACGGTCTTGTCCGGACAGATTATGGGAAAGGTAGGATAATGACATGACTAAGAAGCAGAAAAAGGTGCTGTACCGCATCATAGCCTCGGCATTGCTCATGATAGCGCTGCATTTTGTGCCCGTGCAGGGGTATCTGAGGTTTGGGCTGTACCTGGTGCCCTATTTTATCATCGGCTATGATATCCTGCGCAAGGCAGTGCTGGGCATCTGCCATGGGGAAGTGTTCGACGAGAATTTCCTGATGGCAGTGGCTACGGTAGGGGCCATGCTGCTGGGCGTTTATAATGAAAGCAGAGGGCTTGAGGGGGAGTTTGCCGAGGGCGTGGCAGTCATGCTTTTTTACCAGATCGGCGAGCTGTTCCAGGCCGTGGCAGTGGGCAGGAGCCGTAAGAACATCAGCGCTCTCATGGACATCCGGCCGGATTATGCCAACATCGAGGATGAGGCGGGCAATCTGGAGCAGGTGGATCCGGATGAGGTGGAAGTGGGGACAGTGATTTTGGTGCAGCCCGGAGAAAAGGTGCCCATTGACGGCGTGGTGACCCGGGGGGCTTCCACCCTGAACACAAGCGCCCTCACCGGAGAGAGCGTTCCCAGGGAAGTGAAAGAAGGGGAGGAGATCATCAGCGGCTGTGTAAACCTGACCGGCCTGCTGCGGATCCGCACTACCAAAAATTTCGGGGAATCCACCGTGTCAAAGATTCTGGATCTGGTGGAGAATTCCAGCATGAAGAAAGCCCGGACAGAGAATTTCATCACCAAGTTTGCCAGGTATTATACACCTGTCGTCTGCTATAGCGCTTTGGCCCTGGCGGTGATTCCCTCGGCCGTCAACCTGCTTTTGGGGAACCCGGCGGACTGGAGCACATGGGTCATCCGGGCGTTGACTTTCCTGGTCATCAGCTGCCCCTGCGCACTGGTGATATCCATTCCGTTAAGCTTTTTCGGGGGCATCGGCGGAGCCTCTTCCTGCGGCATTTTGGTGAAAGGCTCCAATTATCTGGAGGCGCTGGCGAAGACAAAATATGTGGTCTTCGACAAGACGGGCACGTTGACAAAGGGAGTCTTCCAGGTGACGGAAGTCTGTCCGGCGGCGGAATTTGAAGGAGGGGCGGAGCGTCTGCTGGAACTGGCGGCCTGTGCCGAGAGCTACTCAAACCACCCTATCAGCAAGAGCCTGAAAGAAGCCTGTGGCAGGGAAATCCACCCCGCGCTTGTGTCGGACGTAGAGGAGATCAGCGGCCACGGCGTAAAGGCGCAGGTGGAGGGCGTAAGCGTGGCGGCAGGCAATGCAAGGCTCATGGAGAAGCTGGGCCTGTCCTGTGAAAAGACGCGGCAGACAGGAACCATTGTCCATGTGGCGGTGGACGGCGCCTACGCAGGCTACATCCTCATAGCGGATGTGGTCAAGGAACAGGCAAAAGACGCCATCGCCGCCCTGAAAGCGGCAGGCGTGAAAGAGACCGTCATGCTCACCGGAGACACCAGGCTTACGGCGGAGTATGTGGCAGGGCAACTGGGGCTGGATGAAGTAAAGAGCGAGCTGCTGCCGGGGGACAAGGTGGATGCCGTGGAATCATTGCTGACCCGGAAAAGGCCCGGGGAGAACCTAGCTTTCGTAGGGGACGGCATCAACGACGCGCCGGTGCTGTCCCGGGCGGACATCGGCGTGGCTATGGGAGCTCTTGGGTCCGACGCGGCCATCGAGGCCGCGGACATTGTGCTCATGGACGACAATCCGATGAAGCTGGCTTTGGCTATGCGGATTTCCAGGAAATGCCTGCGCATCGTCTACGAGAACATTGTATTCGCCCTTGCCGTCAAGGCCGCCTGCCTGATTCTGGGAGCCCTGGGTCTGGCAAACATGTGGATCGCCATCTTCGCGGATGTGGGGGTCATGGTGCTGGCGGTGCTGAACGCCATTCGGTGTCTGAAAGTTTCGAAATTAAATTACTTCTTTATGGCGTAAACCGACGATTCTGTGTTACAATGATAGGAACCTGCGGTACGGAGAGGCAAAGGCGCGGCCCGGAGGAAGAGTGAAAAGAGAAACGGAGGAGAAAGCATGAGACTACTGATCATAAGGCATGGGGACCCGGACTATGCAAAGGATTCCCTGACGGAAAAGGGCTGGCGGGAGGCGGAGCTGCTGTCCCGGAAGATTTCACAGATGGAGGTGGACTATTTCTATGTGTCCTCCCTGGGAAGAGCTAAGGACACGGCTTCCCTTACCCTGCAGAAGATGGGCAGGACAGCCACGGAATGCAAATGGCTGCGGGAGTTCTGGCCCGCAATCAGGCGGCCTGACCTGGAGGGGGAGCAGCGCTCCATCGTATGGGACTGGGTGCCCCGGGACTGGATGGCTGAGGAGGCCTATTTCCGGCCGGACCGCTGGGCGGATACGGACATTATGCGGGAGGCCGGGGTAGGCGGGGCCTACGCGGAGGTGATTCAAAACTTTGACGCCCTTTTGGCTGAGCACGGCTATGTCCGGGAGGGAAAATTCTACCGGGCAGAGCGCCCCAACAGGGACACGCTGGCGCTCTTCTGCCATTTCGGCATGGAGTGCGTGCTGTTAAGCCGCCTGATGAACATCTCTCCCATGATACTCTGGCATTCTTTCTGTGCCGCGCCGTCCTCGGTGACCACGATCTATACCGAAGAGCGCCGACAGAGGGAGGCAATTTTCCGCGTGAGTTCTTTCGGAGATATCTCCCATCTGTACGCGGCCGGGGAGGAACCCTCTTTCGCAGCCAGATTCTGCGAGACCTTTGACGAGGAAAAGGAGCGGCACGGCTGAAAACGCGGTTCCGTATCTTTACCGAGGGGATAATGTATTTCCGGGGGACGAGGAAAAGGAGCTGTTACGGATTGGTTTTGGGGTGGGGCAGGGGGGGATTTGGATTATTGCTGTTTGGACCGCCGGGGGAGTTCTCCGGCGGTTTTTTGGCGGGAATTTGCAATTGCCCGGATAGGGGCTGAAGTGGTATGGAAATTTTGGTTTTTTGAGATTTTTGGTTGACAGGGGGGGTGGATACGTGGTACTTTATATTTATCGACGATGTGTCGATGAACGACATGTTGCAGGCAGACATGTTGAGAGCAGATATGGGGGCAGTTTGTTTTTTGGTGCGGAGACTTTTTTAAGGAGGGATATTGTTGAATGAGGCTTTACGGAAAAAGTACATACCCATGACGGAGACTACTTATTATACTTTGCTGGCGGTTATCAAGCCCAGGCACGGATATGCTATCATGCAGTATGTGGCGGCATTGACTCAGGACAGGCTGCTTTTGGGCACGGGCACCCTCTATACCATGGTGGGGCGGCTGACTGCGGACGGTGTTGTTGAGGTGCGGTATGAGGATGGGAAAAAGGCATACTGTCTGACGCAGATTGGCATGGAGCTGTTGGGGGAGGAGACTAAGCGCCTGGGGCAGCAGCTGGCGGACGGGATGAAAATTCTGTCAGGGGGGGTATAAACGGTGGATTGAGAGGAAATCTGCATGGGGATTACATGAGGCGCGGACCCGGAAAAGATTCTGTGCTGAAACGGAGGGACGTGTGGAGGGGCGGTTGGATAAAAAAGCGTATGCAACCGATTTTTTGTGAGCGCGTGTCGCGGCGCGCGGATAGGTATGAGGATGAAACTAGAGGTAAAAGGCATCCGCAAGAGCTTTGGGGACAAGGAAGTGCTCCATGGCATCGACTTTCATGTGGAGAGCGGTAAGGCATTGGGATTATTGGGCAGGAACGGCGCGGGCAAGACGACCACGATCCGTATCCTGATGGATGTGTTCCACGCAAACAGCGGGGAGATTCTGCTGGACGGAAAGAGGTTCGTGCCTGCAAAGCACCGGATAGGCTATCTGCCGGAGGAGCGGGGCCTGTATCCGAAGAGGACAGTCATAGACCAGATGATCTACCTGGCCTGCCTGCGGGGGATGAACCCCAAAGAGGCCAAAGAGAGCGCGAAAAAGTGGCTTTCCCGGCTGGAGGTGTCCGAGTATGAGACCAGGAAGCTGGAGACGCTTTCCAAAGGCAATCAGCAGAAAGTGCAGCTGGCCGCCACGCTGGTGAGCAATCCGGAGATCATCATTCTGGATGAGCCTTTCAGCGGACTGGATCCGGTGAACTCCCAGATTTTGAAAGACGTGGTGAACGAGCTCATAGCGGACAACAGGATCGTGATCTTTTCCAGCCATCAGATGAGCTATGTGGAGGAATTCTGCGATGAGATCGCCATTATCAATCAGGGAGAGGTAGTGCTGGCCGGGAGACTGCGGGACATCAAGAAAGAATACGGCAAGAACCGCCTGATGCTGGCGGCGGAGAATCTGTCCTTAGAGGAGCTGACGGACAGGACGCAGAGAAAGTGGGCAGACCTGGTAAGCGTCTCCGACCGGAAAAAGGATTTCCTGATCCTGGAGCTGAAAGAGGGCGCGAACAGAAAAGGCGTTATGGCTGCGCTTGCGGCTTCGGATGTGGAGGTAGAGCGGTTCGGCAGCTATGAGCCCTCCCTGAACGATATTTTTGTATTGAAAGTGGGTGAGGAAGAATGAAAGGATTTGGCATTGTACTGAAATACGAATTAAAAGAATATTTTACCAACAAGGTGTTCATGGGGCTTACCGTGGCGCTTGTGGTTCTGGGAGCGGCGGCGCTTTTCCTGCCCCGGTTCGTGGATATGTCCGGCTTTACCGGCGTACAGGTGGCAGGGGGAGACAAAGAGAGCAGCGAAAAAGAGGTCCGGGAGGGAGAGAGGCCCCTGTTCCTGTATGTGGATGAGCCCGGAGTCGTACAGCCCGAGGTGCTGCAGGAGATGTTCCCTGAGGTGGACTGGAAAGAGGCCGGGGACGCGGATGCTCTGAGGGCTTCCGTGGAGGCACAGGATGCGGAGGCCGGATTCGTGGTCACGGGGCCGACTCAGTATGAGTACTATGTCTTCAATAAGGCCATGACGGACCATAACACCTCTGTCTTTGAACAGGCCATGAAGCTGTTCTACCGGATGCAGTACAGCCGGACAAAAGGCTGGGATCTGGGGGAGATCACCGCCATGTACGATGTGCCCATCACGGTGACGGAGCAGATATTAAATAAGGATTCGGGCAGCAATTACTGGTACTGCTATGTGCTGGTGATCATCGTGTTCATGCTGATCGTATATTACGGTCAGATGATAGCGGTGTCCGTGACCAGCGAGAAGAGCAACCGGGCCATCGAGGTGCTGGTCACCAGCACTTCCCCCAACAGCCTGCTGTTCGGCAAGGTCATTGCCGGCGCCATAGGGGGTGTGTTCCAGATGGGAGTCATCCTGGCGGCGATCCTTTTGTCCTATCAGGTCAACAGGCAGCAGTGGGGCGGTATGCTGGATATGTTCCTGCATGTTCCCGCAGAGGTATTGGTTTCTTTCGCTTTCTTCGGACTGGGAGGCTATCTGTTCTACGCGTTCCTGTTCGGCGCCATGGGGGCGCTGGTCAGCAAGACCGAGGACATCAGCAAGAGCGTGTCCGGTCTGCTGGTGGTGGTGATGGGCGTGTACTTCTTCTCGCTGCTGCAGTTGATGAATATAGACGGACCGGTTATCAGGATATTATCGTTCCTGCCAATCAGCTCCTACAGTACCATGTTTGCCAGAGTGGCCATGGGCAGCGTGGCGGTATGGGAGATCGTGGTGTCATTCCTGATACTGGCGGCGTCCATCGCAGGAACCGGGATCCTGGGGGCAAAGCTGTACCGCATGGGAACCCTGCGCTACGGCAATCCCATCAAGATCGGCGCGGCGCTGAAAGACTTACGGAAGAACGACTAAATCAAAACATGGATTCAAGGGAAAAAGAAGCATGCCGATTAGGGCATGCTTCTTTGGATATGTATTGTAACAGGAGCCGGCAGGCGGCTGCCCGCGGTCAGTCGGGGCAGGGCGTCTTATGCTCATAATCCTCCAGGAAGCCGAAAAACTGTTCCGTCAGTTCCGGATCATAGATGCTGCCGGCCAGCTCCCGCATTTTGTGTATGACGATTTCCCTTGAATAATTTCCGCCGGAAATGGTAGGCACGGTCCAATAGGTGTAATCTCCCACGATGTGAATGATCCTGGACTCCGTGGGAATTTGTTCCCCGGCCAGCTGATTGGGATACCCTTTGCCGTCCCAACTCTCATGGGAGTGCAGGATAATGTCCGCCACCTTGTAAAGCTCCTCGAACTGCCTTGCCATGGTGTATCCGTGGGTGACATGGGTCTTGAACCGAAGGGACTCCTCCTCTGTCCTGGACTGCCCCCGGATATAGAAAGATTCCGGAAGCTTTGCCATGCCGATGTCCTGATATCTGGCAGCCATGCTGACTTCCAGGGCATGTTCCTGGGGAAGACCCAGCCGCCGGGAGAATGCAAAGGCCATTTCCGCCGCGTATTCCACTACTTTTTTACTCAGAATCTGCTTATCGTATAATCTGTCCATAATATAGTCCGGCACATGCAGCTCGTGTTTGAGCACTGCCTTGTTCTGGTACATCTTGGCATCCGCCCTGGAGAAGCAGTCCTGCAGAGTCTCGTGCTCGCTGTTCCAGTCGGCGGCGCCCAATGCCACGGACAGGGGCAGGGAGAGGGTGGTGTCCTTGCCGCAGTCCCTGGCTACCCTGCGGCAGTAATCCAACGCGGTCTCCAAAGTGGTGTCGGGCAGGATGACACGGAATTCATCTCCGCCGCAGCGCGCCACCAGCCAGTCGCTTTTTGCCAGGCTGTCCATGATCTTGGCGGCATTTATCAAAAGCTGGTCCCCGGCCTTGTGGCCGAAGATGTCGTTGGTAAGCTTCAGGAAATTGGCGTCCGCGGATATCATGCAGATCCGGCGGCCTTTCTGGCCGGCGTACATATCCATGATCTCTTCAAATTTCCGGCGGTTATACAGACCGGTCATGGAGTCTTTTTCCGCCAGAGTCTCCAGGACGGTCTTCTCCTGCTGGTGGGCAAGCCGCTGATGCTCCAGGGAGCTGACGGCGGTCCGCAGCCGCAGATTTCCGCAGCCAATCTGGGAAAACTGATTGGCCAGCAGAGAGAGCAGATCCAAGATATCCTCAAAATGTGCCTTTGTGATCACGGGAATCCCATGCACATGTTCCAGAAACTCGTCCTCGTCCAACTGCAGAATACGGGCGTTGGTGCGGTATTCCTCCTCGTCCGGCACATCCTCTGCCAGACGTACCTGTCCTACCAGGATACTGGCCAGATGCCTGCCCTCCACCAGAATGCTGACGCTGGCATCCGTGAGGCCCGCGGACTGGCAGTGGCAGATATAGGGTTTTGTGTCACTGTGGGCGCTGAGCGCTCTGTCAGACATCTCGCAGCGCGCATTCCCAATGGGAGTCTTTTTTACAATATCGCGGCAGAAACTGCAGTAGTCGCTGTCCTTTGTGATACGTTCGCCTTGGGGCCCCCTGATGCTGATGCCCACCTGCAGCGCCGCGGACAGAGAATCTATGAGCTTCTGCATGAAATCTATGTCGAATATATCCTGGAATGTGTATGTATCCATGACGTACCCCCCCTTACTATATCTAATTTACCATAAATTCGGTGTATTTGTCTATAGAAGTTCTTATAGAAGTTTTGCGAGGGGGCATCTTTAATGAATTGACATTTTTTTGGAAAAGTGCCCGTGTCGGGAGTTCAACAGATGAATAAAGGGAAAATAGCCACAGGCCGCATAAAGCCTGT
>CAJTZD010000112.1 GCA_910584235.1 uncultured Acetatifactor sp. | reverse complement strand
AATTTTATAGAAATTTTTTAGAACTTGCTGCCACGTAAGTGGCTTGGTACAATATTTCTAATTGAGATTAGGCAGAATTATTTCATCTTTCACATGAAACAAAATGATGATTTTGTATCCTGGCCATCCGAAAGATTCTCCTCAGAAATCTTTCCCGAACTGTTTTTTACTTTTTCAGCTCACCAGCCCCAGTCTCTCCATCTGCCGGGCATGGGTCTCCCCCGTTGACATCAGGTATATGCGTGTGGTTTCAATACTGCTGTGTCCCAGTACATCCGCAAGTTTTACAATATCTCTGCATACTTTATAGAAAGTTCTTGCAAAGAGATGGCGCAGATTGTGAGGAAACACTTTGGACGGGTTTACGCCGGCTTTCTCACACAGCTTTTTCATTTCCCGCCAGATCTGGCATCTGGACATGCCGTTTCCTTTCCGAGTGATGAAGATTTCTCCTGTTGTAATATTCTGCTTTCTGGCATAATCCCGAAGTTTCTTGCAGAGCTTCCCGGGGATGAGAATGGTTCTGATTTTTCCTTTCAGAGAGATATCCGCGCGTTTCCGATAAAACGCCTCCACTGTGATATACCGCACCTCAGATACACGGATGCCGGTGGCGCAAATCGTCTCCAAAAGCAACGCCAGCCGGGAATTCCCATTTTCCCTTGCGGTCTCTAAAAGACGGCCATATTCCGCCCTGCTCAGTTCTTTCTCCTGTTCCCTGAAAGTCCGGCGCTGTATCTTCAGGAATTTAACCTGGCATTCTTTCCACCCCAGGAAGTCAAAGAAGCTGTTCAGAGAGGAAATCATGGCGTTAATGGTAGCCGGGGCATATCCCGCTTTGGTCAGATGCGTTTTCCAGCCTGTGGAAGCCTCCTTGTCTACCTGGACAGCTGCTTCCTCTTCCAATAATACCCCCGATCTATGAATTCCATCGTCTGATACCGGACTTTCTATGGAAGCTGTAGCCTCCGCTCCCGGCTGACTTTTGCCGGTAAATATCTCCCCGCTCTTCCTCTGCCTGTCGGCAGCGCACTCCAGCCATACCGCAAACGCCCGAATATCCCGCAGATATTTCTTTATGGTATCCGGCGCAAATTCCTCCTGCAACATGTGTTCCCGGTAACTATCCATTTTCTCTTTTGTAATTCTGTATACCATTTTCTCTTCTCCTCCTGAGGCCTGCCAAAGCATACGCGCCTTTTCTTATGATTTAAAATCATGCCGTATTCCGGCAGGTTTTACAAGTAGAAATTTAGAGTCAAGCCCAAAATGATATTTGTATTTTACGGAAACCGCGCAGCCCGAATAAGCAGGAGCGCTGTGCGCCAAGCCGCACGCTCTTGCGGTTTGTGCGCATCCCCGTGTGTCATAGTGCAGACACACGGTAAATGCCCGGACTTTCATGCAAGGTGGTGCGGCCCGATATATGGGGGTACTGTGACAAATAAAGGGGCAGACCTATGGTCTGCCCCAGCAGGGATTCTTCCAAAAAAACACACATCACCCTTTCACGCCTCCCGCGATGACGCCCTTTTCCAGCTTATCCTGGAAGAAAGGGAACAGGACGATGATAGGCAGGGTAGCTGCCACGATGACTGCGTACCGGATCAGGTACCTGCTGTAGTCCGGGTTGGAGGTCTGGAGGAAATTCTCATTGTTGGCCGTAATCTCCCGGATGAACAGCTGCAAAGGCCAGAGATTCCTCTTGTTGGGCACATAGATGGAAGCCTGGAGCCAGGAGTTCCACTGTCCCACCACGCTGTTTAGGATAATGACGGAGCCTAAGTTCATGGCCTGGGGCAGCATGATCTGGCTCATGGTGCGGAAATGTCCTGCGCCGTCGATGCGGGCCGCCTCGTACATCTCCTTTGGCACGCTGTTAAAAGCATTCATCATCATTACCATAAACATGGCATTGGTGCAGCCAGGTATAATCAGAGCCCATCTGGTTCCCACCCAGCCCAATTTCCGGATGACCATGTAAGTGGGCACCATGCCCCCGCCAAAAAGCATAGGGAACATCATTGCCATAATCATGAAGCCCTTTAACTTCGTGTCACGGCTCATGGCATAGCCGCTCATCACCGCCAGGAAGAATCCCAGGGCAGTGGAAGCTATGGTATACAGTACGGTATTGGCATAACCTGTCAGGATAGAGCTATCCTTGAAGATATGTTTGTAACCCTCCAGGTTGAAATCGCCTACGGGCAGCCATGCCACGCCGGAGCTGGCAAGCAGGGTCTTGCCGTCCGACAGAGAGCTCATCAGCACATGCCACATAGGCACCAGGCTGCAGAAAGCCACCAAAGCGCATACCAAAATCACGATTACGTCCACAATACGGTCTCCCACACTGGGATGCTCCACCATGGAGGAGATTCTGTTGTCATCGTTTACGTCAACCTTTTTCTTTCTCAGACTCATTTTTTCTCCTCCTTTCTTAGAACAGTGAATTTCCATCGCCCAGCTTCTTACTCAGCGCATTGGAGCCGATTAACAGCACCGTGGACACAATGGACTGGAACAGGCCGGATGCCGCCGACAGACCGTAATTGTTGCCGCCTCCGCCGAAAGCCATGCGGTAAGTGTATGTATAAACTGTGTCCGCTACGTTATAAGTGGAGGGCATATACAAAAGCAAAATACTGTCATACCCTGCTGCAAAGCTCAGACCCACATTCAACACAAACATCATGACAATCATAGGCTTAATGCAGGGCAGCGTAATCTTTGTCATCCTCTGGAGCCTAGAAGCGCCGTCTATAGCAGCCGCCTCGTGGAGGTCACCGCTGACCGTAGCAATGGAGGCCACATACATGATGGAGCCCCAGCCAATGCCCTGCCAGACGCCCATGAGCACATAGATGATCCAGAATACCGGTATCTTGTCATTTGCAAGCCAGTTCTGGTTCTCCGCCCCGAACTTAGTGAGCAGCATGGTCAGGGGGCCGTCTTTGGCCAGAAATTCCGTCAGCAGCGAGGTCACCACCACCGCCGCAACGAAGTTAGGCAGGTAGGAGCAAGTCTGCACTGTCCTCTTATACCGCTTGCTCTTAAGCATGCTCAGGAAAAAGGCAAAGAGGATGGGAGCCACGAAGCCGATGGTACATTTGATCACCATAATGCAGACGGTATTGCGCAGCGCCCCCAGAAACTCAGCTCCTGTGAACAAAGTCTGGAAATGCTGCAGGCCCACCCACTTGCTTCCAAAGAAGCCTTTGCGCACCTCATAGTCCTCAAAGGCCATGATGATGCCGAACATAGGAATATAACTTAAAACTACGGTCATGATAAAGGCCGGGAGGTACATGGCGTACACGGGCCAGTTCCGCTTCGCGTCCTGCTTCCAGGTCACTTTCGGCGGTTTAAACTTTGCTTTTTCTCTTGCCATAACTGCTCTCCTATTTTAAAGTCGCTGCGCGACCGCTCTGAAGTCGAAGTCCTCCAGTCCGTCATTCCGATACCGGATTCCAAGCCGCACCGGAACAACGGATTCTGTTTCCAGTTCATACTGCCATTTACCCGATAAACGGATTCATGTCAATGTAAGGCTGCAGGATGTCAATGCCTTTCTGGTAATTGTACTTCTGCAGCATAGTGCACCAGTTGCTCCAGTCCTCATCGCTGTCAATATCGGTGATGCCCTTGATGAATTCGTAGGTATGCTGCTCCATGTAGTTCAGGACTTTGGTCTGCAGATCCCCAATGGTTCTCATGTCCTCGCTGCTCATCAATGCAAACGCATCGCTGCCCCACACCTGGCCCTTATTGGGATATCTGATCCATGACTTCATACTGTTCTCGTAGTTTTCCGCATATCCCTCGTCCACACTGCTCACCAGCTGATAGCCAGGCAGGAGCTGAGCGGTAGTAGCGATCAGCAGACCTCCGGAATCATTTGTAATAGCGTCCACTTTCTTATAACGCCCGTCCTCGCCCATGGTATAGGTGCCGTTCTCGATTCCGTTGTTGGTATAGAAAGAGGTATCCAGTCCCGCTTCCTCCATCTGCGCCGGAGTGGCTCCCAGCGTCCGCACCACGGCGCCCTCGTCAGAGTAGAGATAGTCCAGCATAGACAGCAGCGGCCCTAAATCTTTCTCCTGAGCGCCTTCCATGACCAAGAATCCCGTTCCCACCAGGCTGGTTCCCGCCTGCGTTGCCCATGGCTCCACGTTCTTGCAGGAGTCGTCCCCATACACATCATTGATAGGCCATGCACAGCCTGCCACATAAATCCCTTCTGTCAGTCCGCCGTCATGCATATCCAATCTGCCGCCCAACTCCGCCTGGGTACCGATCCACATGCCCACCTTACCCAGACGCTTGTTGGTGTCGTCGGTGGCATAGAAGATATCCGCAGTCCTTTCGTTGAAGTCCTGATCCAGCCATCCTTTTTCGTACCAGTTGTTCAGGCACTGGAGATAAGCCCTCATCGACTCGGAGTCTCCGCCGAAGCGCACCACATCGTCAGAGCCCTTATACCAGATGGGAATAGGCTCACCGAAGCAGGAGCACAGGCCGCCGGACCACATATAGCCAGGATAATAGATGCTGGTGCAATAAGAATCCGTTATATTTAAATCCGCCATGGCCTCAGTGAAAATCTCAAACATCCACTCCCAGTCGCTGATGTACACCGGCTCCGTACCGCCGCTGGGGAATACCACATCGTCCACCCAGCTGTCCACGTCCGCCTCATCCGTGTAGCCTCCGGTAAAAGCCGCTCCCGTCTGAGGATTCTTGCCATACTTCACGATCCAGTCCCTGCGGTACATATTTCCGGAGAAATAATATCCATAGTCCTCGTTCGCTACATTGATAGAAAGAATCTTCTCCTCTCCGTCAATATTGAAGACAGCTTTTCTCTTCAGGGTTTCATTGGTCTGAATCCTATTGTAGTAATTGGGCATATACTCTTTCACCAGATCCGTGATATCCACAATCATCTCCGACTCCAGCATCCGGGGCGGGGCATCCGCCACCGAACCCTGCATCAGAGTGGGAAAATCTCCCGTAGCAACCATGGTCTCGTAATTTTCCTGTTGTCTGCCTGCGGGCGGAACCTGGAACTCCAGTTTGATGGTGTCTTCATTCTCTCCCCAGGTCTTGCTCATCAGATACTGGATAGTAGGATTCTCCGCATAATCCGTATAATAGGACGCATCCTGTCCGTTGTAAAGCCACACCGAATATGTATGATCTTCCGATGCACTGCCGGATCCGCCGCACCCTGTCATGGCCAGCGCAGCCATGCCGGCCACCGCCGAAACTGCCAGTCTCTTTAACCCTTTCATTTGCTACCTCCTGTTTCTCCCGCGTTCCCCCGGAGGGAACTGCTGTTTTTTATTTCTTTCATGCTGCTATTATACAAAAAGATTTTTCTAAAAAATCTATGAAATCCGATTTCAACTACAACAAATCCGACCTGTTGAATTATTGGAAAAAATCCGCCTCTTCCAAGGACAGCGCAGTCTGACCCACATTGAAATTCAGTCCAGGTAAGGATACAGGTTCTTGGTCTGCCCTGTTTCCCATGCGCTAAATCATGGAGAATGACGTGGTGTCCTCCGGGTGGAGCGTTTTATATAGCTTTAGCAGATAACTCTTGTTTTGAAAAAGGGCAAGGAATACGCTGTTTTTTGCTGTACGCTTTGCCATGACTTCCTGTTTGTTCCCAATCATTTCTGATACCTCGTCCTGCGCTGTCGGCTTGTATGTATCGGGGAAGTCAGTAACAAGCGTGTCAAGTTTCCGCATGACTGCCTTATCCCTTGTGTAGAGAGTAGCGGTCTGTTCTCCTGCATTGTAATTGACAACCGTTTCCTGCCCGTATCGTGAAAGTTTTATAGTGCCAAATCCCCAGTGACGTTTTGTAGAGGACTTTTTAATCAATTTCACAAAAAATTCACAATTAAAAAAGGACTGTCGGGAAATAACTGGTACGCCCGCACTATATTGTTGTTTTTCATTATATTTTGCAACAATATACTGTGGACAAACAGCATTTCTCGACAGCCCTTTTTATAAGCAGTCGAATCAAAATACCAACTAAATTTTATCAAACATTGTTTTATAATACTCTGTACGCTTATTTTTATATTTTTCTATTTTCTTATCAGAACACAAATAAGATATAAAAAAACTGACAAAGCCTGCAGCTATTACAATAATAGCCCAAAACAACCCCAAACTACTCAAAATATTTCCCATACCATTAACAACTTCTGGCTCATAATAAATCATACTAGTAAATTAGTCCTTTTAAATACAAATAATTAGTGTCTGCTGATTAAGTTCAGCTAAGCCACACAAAAAACTTAATACAGCATATTTTGTGTCAAAAAATTGACATATCCGTAAAAGGGCAGAATGTATCCGCCTCTGAATCTTAAAGAGGTTCGTCACGAATACAGACAATGCGATTGTGGTCAGCTGGGTCTCTTCCAGTTTGGTCACGATAAGCCCCATGCCATAGCATCGTTTGCTCAGGCTGAAAGCCCGCTCCACCGCAATCCTGTCTGTATTGTCCTGATATTCCTTTTTCTTGGCTTTAGCGGAGACTACAGCGACTGGCCTCCCCAGACGGGGGCCAGAAAGGCGTATCCCGTGCCCCTTGCAGTACCTGCGGTTATCGCGTGTCCGGTATATCTGGTCTGCGAGAACCCTTTCCGGATAGTGCCCGGTACGCTCCTTGAAGCGCTCCACAGCCTCCTGCAGGGTGGCCCCCTCGTTATAGGGGTCAAAGGATATCTTCTCAATCCGCCCATAGCCCTCCGTGTCCAGGCTCAGGTCGAATTTGGCACCGAACTCCACTGGGGCCGTGGCCTTGCCCCGGACTATGGGGCGCAGCCATGGCTGGCTGATGCTCACGATGCGGTCAGGGACGGAATGCACTTTATGGTCGTACATGTACTTCTGCTGTCCGTACATCTTCAGTATGGTCAGGAACTTCGGGATGTCCTTCCTGTCCGGAACAAAGCCCTCCGACATGAACTGCTCCAGGTATCCGATGTCCCGGCGTACATATCCCAGCTGCTTACGGATTGCTGCCCGCACTTTCTTTGCCGTATGCTTCCTGCACTTCGCGAATGCCAGGTATGCTTTTCTGGCCTGCCTCCTGTAGCGTCTCGGCAGGGGCAGGCTGTAGTACCGGCAGAAGCGCCCTATCATCCCCTCAAGGAATTCCCTTGCCTCGTTGAGCAGGGAGATGTCCTGGGGATAGCGGATATGGGCCGGCGCACAGGTCACGTCAAGGGTCAGGGTCCCCTTGTTCCCCGTTTCCTTTTCCGGACTTTCTCCTTTAGAGGAGGAACCTGGTGAGGGCGACCCCTTGCGGTCATCTTTTCGGGAAAGCACGGATTCGTTGGCCTCCATGACCATCTCCATGGTGATGCGCTTGCGGAACAGCACCAGCGTGCTGGCATCGAAAGGGGCCTCCTCCTGGTAGCCGGGTAGCCCTATAAAGTACTGCAGGTACGGGTTCTCCGCAATCTGTTCCACCAGTTCCCTGTCAGAGTACTGGAACTTCGTCTGGATGATGAGCGCACCCAGCGCCATACGCAGAGGCTTCGCAACATTTTTATTTTTTTATACTTGATATACTATTCTTATTGCTCAACACACCGAAAACAAAAGATTTGTTTTCATCAGAAACTACTTTCCAATCAAAAATATGGGATTTCTAAAATTCTATCATAAACACGGCAGGTAGTAACCAACCACCTGCCTATTGTTCAATATTTGCTTTACTATTTGTTCAAAATAATCAGAATGTTTTATCAGCTTTCAGTTTTTTCACTTCGTCAAGTGAAAGTCCTGCATATTCCGCAATTTTTTCAAGTGTCAACATTCCATCTGCTAACATTCTTTTAGCAACTTCTTTCAAAGATTCTTTTCTCATATCCTCCATCATTTTACACATCCAAACTCCTTTCATATCCAAACCTTTTTTCCAAAACACCGAATCTGTACAGATCCAAGCCAATAAAAGGTTTGGATTT
>CAJTZD010000111.1 GCA_910584235.1 uncultured Acetatifactor sp. | reverse complement strand
CCTTTGTATAGTCTCTGGCGTTCACCCTGTGAACCGTATCATAAAAGAGCTCCGCCAATTCCTTACAATCTGACGATTGATATTCTCTTATAAGCATTCCGTTTCCAAGCCTTTCTCTTCACCGGGGAACCCTACTGTAGTATCAATTAAGGCAGAACACTGAAATGTCCTGCCTATGAATCATAAGTGAAAATCATTCTGCTTCTTTTAAATTCTCCATTTCCGATTCTTCTTTGCTTTCTCAACAGCACTTTCCAGCTTCTTTACAAATGCATCTTCCGACGGTCTGCCTGCCACATAATCTAAGAACGCTTTCAACTCCTCACTTACATTGCCCGTTTTACCATCTGCATTTAGAAATCCATCCATGTTGATTCAAAGCCAAATAGTCCTACTCGCCTTGCTCAGCGTTGTCGTTCCCTTTCCTCCCGTCCGGCCAGTAAGATTCAGCCCACTTTTTTACTTTCGCCTGCTTCTGGAAGAAAGCCACTCCGTAGCAGAGGATCTGCGTATATCCATAAAGGCCTTCGCTGTATCTCTCATCGATAATCTGCGAGATTGCCTTATCGCAATCCCTGTCCATATCAGATTCCTTTTTTGATTTCTTGGCTTCTATGATGATTGCGCGGCGGTTTCTCCTGTCCTTAATCAATATATCCGGCCTGCCCAGGCCTTTTTCCTTATTGGATTCCACATGATAGCCCTGTCCTACAAAGATTCCTGCCAGAAAAGCATGATAATAGTCCTCGTGATAGTCATTGTAGCTGATTGTATACCACAAAAGGGCCGATATCAGTCTGGTTGCTTCCGTCTCATCGCTTTCCCACAGCGCATGGATAAGGCTGACGATTTCTGAGGCATCTACTGTATTTTGAAAATATGCCACCACAGTATCCTGAAATATGGAAGCAATCTCCTTATTGGGGATTTTCAGCGAAACCCTTTCTCCCTCTTCCTCCGCATCCGCTTTCGTAAGGTATCCTGTCATGAGCAGTACGCTCCAAAGATTATCCTCCGATGTCTGGAGCATGCCATAGGTCAGCTCATCGGAAATCGACTGCGTTACAGTCCCGCCGTTTAGCAGCGCCTCGAATTTCTCCGTCACATCAAAATCCGTCCGCTCCACAAAAGCAAGCAGGATTCCGTTATGGCTTGTGAACTTCCAATAATTTTTCGGCATCGCATCCTTTCGCTTTCTTAAGGCAGACATATAGTTCATGACATCCCATGGACAATACACGCAGCTGTCACCGAATACATAGCCGTCGTACCACTCTTTTATCAAATCTGCCTTGTCCTCCCGGTCGGCGGCGGACAGCATCGCTTCCACCTCCTCCCTGGAAAAGCCGAAGTACCCGGAAAAGTCATCATCCAGTACGGAATAGGAGGCAAAATTATTGGTACCCGTAAAGATGCTGGCTTTCGCAGGTCGAAGACATCCTGTAATCACCGCGAACTCCAGGAATTCATTATCCTTGAGCGCAGTGCTCATAATCCCTCTGATTACATCCAGCATGGACGGATAGTATTTGTTTTCTGCGGTATCCTTTTCACTGGCGGCTGCAAGGGGCACATCGTACTCGTCCAGCAGGAGAATCACCTTTTTGCCATAAACAGCGTGCATCATCCTCATGATGGTTTTCAGGGAATTTTTCACATCGGCCCGAGTGCCTTTTTGTGCCTCCAGCCTCTCAAAGGTGGCAACGTCATTCCTGTTCACTTTGCTGTCGGACTTTAAAGCAGCCTGTTCGATACATACTTCGGAAAGCCTTGCTTCCAGCATGTCATAGGCACCCTCAAAGTTCTCCGCCTCCACATCCTTGAACGAAAGGAAAAGCACAGGATACCGGTTCATCCACTTCCCGCAGAATTCTTTGTATTCTGTAATCTTGAGGCCCTCAAATATCGCCCTGCCGTCTTTCGTGATGCTGAAGAAATTGGACATCATGCTCATCATCAGGGTCTTCCCAAATCTCCGCGGCCTGGTAAACAAAGTGACCTGATTATCCTTTTCCTCAACAAGCTCATACAGGATGTCCGTTTTATCCACATAATAATTATCGGATTTACGCAATGCTTCAAAGTCCGATTTGCCTACACCAACCTTAAATGACATGCAGAGCCTCCTTTCCGTACATGGCCAATCTGATTTTCGTAAAGCACCTGTTTATACTGCCTAACGATTTCACTTGCCGTGAAACCAGACTGCATAACGCTGACTGGTTCAATAGCATGATTACATTAGGCAGTATTCAGCGTTATGCAGTATAACATCTCCGTGTCCACCGCGCCCATCCGGTCAAAGACTGTTGCCTCCACGGTAAAAGTCCCCTGATAACCGGTTCCCCGGACAAAGGCAAAGAATTTTTCAAAATCCACATGCCCCGCCCCTATGGGAAGAGTTTTCAGCTTTCCCCATTCCATGTATCCGCCGCCGTAGTCATTGACATGGTAATGGCGGATATGCACTGTTATGCTTATGCTCCAAGTCCGGACGAACCTTCTGCTTCAGGTTCCTGATGTCATATACCCCCGCCAAAATCACCGACTGAAAAGTAGGAAAATCCTCCCTTTGCAGGTAATACCCCCGCAGAAGCGCCAGGAAATCAAGGAACACCTGATTATTTGACGCGCTGTCCACCTCATCTATCAGCAGGACAACCGGCTTCGGCGCAGACGCGCAGAATTCGCTCAGCCTTTCGAACAGGACTGACAGGGCGCAGCCTTCATCCCCATATTTTTTAATCCTGTCTAAAGCCTCCCCCGCCGCCTCCGGCACACGCCGAAGCACCGCTGCGAACCGCCTGGCAAAGGCCGCTGAAAAAATCCACTCCGTCTCAAAATCTGCCTGGGACAGAAACTGGAAATCAAGGCTGGCCACAATAAAATCCTCCTGCAGAAAATCCTTCAGTGCCGCAAGAGTAGTTGTCTTTCCGTATTGTCTCCCACGGTTTATAACAAAATAGTATTTCCTGTCTATCATCTTCCTGATTTCCGCAAGCCGTCCGTCCAGACTGACCATATAATGCTCCGATGGCCTGCACACACCTATTACATTAAAATACTTTGCCATACTGCCGCCTTTCTGCCCATGTAATCCCCTCTTCCGCGCCTGGCCCTAAATCCCCCATTTCAAGACCTCCTGATTCCCCACCCCATCATCCGTGTCCAAGGATGCCCTATTCCGCCAGACGAAAGAATAAATTTGGCGTTCTGTCATCAAAATAGCCGATGATTTTTTTGCTTTTTTCCAAATCAATTTCCAGAGGAAAGCCGCCATATTGATTTTGCTTCCATAACACACATCTTCCTGATGGGTCATATGCGTAGGCCAGTGGAATTTCTCCCGCAAAGTGGGAGCAGCCAATGACGGATACCTCATTCTCAATAGCCCGGGCCTTTGCCAGAGAAGTCCACTGATCAAGCTGTAACTCATGATACATTCCTGTCCCGATTATATTGATCAATAAAACCGGATTGTACAGACACATAATCCTTGCTACTTCCGGGAAATGCATCTCATAGCAGATCGGTATTCCAACCTGTCCAAATTTCGTGTTTACGCAACCGATTTTTTCTCCCTGTCTTTTCTTTTTTCCTTTTCCCCCTTTGTCAGGATACATTTCGTATACTCATCAACAATATTGCCGCCATCTATGACCAAGGCCGCTATAATTAGTTTAACATGACTCTGTAAGTCCAACAACTCCCCATTAACTTTTTATCTGTCCACCTTAATTTTACTGTTCCATGAAAATCCAGGCTTACCCTCATTTGCATATCAATCATTCTCCAATAAATTTTCCTGTTTCTCCACAAAATCAAACCTGACGTATGGTAGTCTATGTATTCTTTCCTCCATCTTACCCAGTCTTCATCCCCCTTGTTATTTTCAATATTCTTCTCCCATATCTTCTCCAGCCTCGGCAGCGAGGCAATTCCATAGCTCCATTCCATGCAAAGCCCCTCCAATCTGAAAAATGCCTGAACCTATAAGCCTTTTTCCTGTCTTCTTTTCCACTTCAAAACTTTACCGAAAAGCCCCGGCCCTTGCTATCTCTCAATCCTATTATACACAGTGTCCCGGTGAATTACAATGAAATAGAACAGGCTGTCAGGAACAGTTGCATTCATCATAGGGAATTTGGGGGGCATCAAAGCTTCAGTTCTTGCCTGTTCCTAAGCAGGCAAAACCGTGACGATGCCCGTGTCCCCGTCTACCCGGATACGGTCACCGGTCTTAAGGTATTCCGTGATGTGGTCTATGCCCACCACGGCAGGTTTCTTCAGTTCCCGGGATATGATCGCAGTGTGGGACAAAAGGGAGCCCTTTTCCGAGACGATGGCTTTTGCCGGTGCAATCAGGAACACCCATCCCGGGTCTGTCATTTTTGTGACGAGAATTTTTCCCTTTGTGTCAAGCAGCGGCGAGGGGTTCTCAACCAGGAGCACTTCTCCCTCCGCGATGCCCGGGGAACAGGCTGTGCCGGTGTAGACGCCTTCTGCGGCATCATGGCGTATTCTGTGGTTTCCCCGCGGATGCTTATCGATTACATTTCCGGAGAATACCAGCCTGGAGTAGGGCGGGAGTTCCGCGTAACCGTCATATTCCCTTTTCCGTCCTGCGATGATTCCGTTCAGGTCGAGAGCGGCATCCGATTCCGCCGCTTCAAGCTCCTCACAGTAGAGCCAGAAGACGTCTGCGGGGTCTGGAATCCGCTTTTGCCGATATAGGTTCTCCCCCATCTGTAGCACCAGGGAACGCATCATGCCATAGAGCCGTCCGCGGTGGAGCCGCGATTTCTCCCGGTTTCGGATGCCTATGGCAGCCCTTTTTGCATAGAAAGCGGAAAGGCCTCTGAGGGGTCTTTGGGATGCCTCTTTTGCCGGAGAAGCTTCGGTGGAAACGACGCTGTCCGCATCGGAAAGGGTTTCAGCGTACTGTAGGATACAGCGAATGAACAGCACCGGATCCGTGCGGAACGTCCTGCTCTCCAGCTTCAGCTCTTCCACGTTCCGGTCACTGAAATCCCGGATATAATCCTGTAACGCCTGGGAAAAGCCGTCTTTGCTGTGCGCGATATATTCAAAGTACGTTTCATTGCTTTTGATTAGCCGTAATTCCGCTAATCTGTTTTCGTCTCGTGCACGGAGCGCCAGTTTTTGCAGCTGCTCAATGGGACGCATGCTTTCCAGTTTTTGGACGCCGGAGATTGCCCGGTTTGCAGCCAGTTCATAATCCGGGACATGCTTTGCTTTCAGGCGGGATTTCAGGAGCCCTGTGAAAAGGAAGCCGTACATATCGTTGACCAGCGTGATGTCCCAGCGCTCCACTGTCATGTCCTTCAGTTCATGGTAATGTTTCAGAAGAATCCGGTTATCCTCCGTGTCCGTCTCCAGGGCTTCGATCCGTCGGATGATTTCCTGAAAATACAAATCCAGCCTGTCCATCTCTTTGGGACAGGTCAGCAGAAAACGGACGAAAGACCATGCCACTTTCAGCCGGGTGCTCCGGCGGACTTTGCCCTGTCTGCCGGAATCAGCGCCGAAATGTGCGGATGACACCCTTTTGTCCCTGACACCCATCATTTCCTGCCAGATTGGAATCAGGCGGCTGCTGAACGGCAGAAAGAGCAGTACATCATACCAGTTGCTGATGCGATAGTATACTCTACCGTTGGCCATGTCCACCATATGCCTCAGATTGTCATCTATCCGGGCCACGGTCTCAGGCTCGCCGGTCAGGTGGAGCAGCAGGCTCCTGAATACCTGATGGTAGGCATCCCGGATAAAGCTCTGGGTCAGGGGCAGCGTAATGCCGGGATAGCTTTCCACGATATTGCTGTTATCCAAGATGATGGCAGGGGCTGTCCTGTCAATAGATGTGATGGGGCGGGCCTGGAGAAAATATATATTGTGGTTCTGTATGGCGAATTCTATGTCGAAATCTTTATCCGTATCCTGCTCGAAGCCTCTGGCTATATCCTTATCGAGACTCCTATCCAAGTCCTTGCCAAGGCCTTTTTTCGAATCTCTGTCCATATCCTGATTGAGGCTTCTGCCTGAGTCCTTGCCAGGTCCCCTGTCCGAACCTCTGGTCATATCCTCAGTGAGACTCCTACCCAAGCCCTTGCCAAATTCCCTGCCTATATTCTTATTGAGACTCTTACGGGATTCCTCGCAAGATTTCCGATTAAGCAATTTCTTTATCTTCTGGGACAATGTAATCAGGTTTTCGATTTCTTCCTCTGTCAAAAGCGGCGATGCGCCGGTTTGTTCGTAGTAGCAGCTTTTGTCGGAAAGATTGTAATAGTAAGTGGTGGCATCTGCCCTGTCCTCCACCACCTGGTCGCCGGATCCCTTTCCGCAGACGATCACAGATTCGTTCAGGATTCCCTGTGGATTGGCGGTGAACAGGATACCTGAGATATCCGGTTCCACCATCTCCTGTATGATGACGTACATCTGCAGTGCGGCGGAATTGATGCCATGGGCCTGACAGTAGGCGATATGTTCCGGGCGCTCCCCGGAGTCCAGGACTTCCCGGACGCGCGCGCAGATATCTCCCCGGGGCACCCGCAGGAATGTACAAAACTGCCCCGCGAAAGAGCGGCTGTCGGAATCCTCCAGGGACGCACAGGAACGGACAGAGAAAGACATGGTATCCGGGAAGCTTGCCGCCAGATAGTCCAGCACTTCCTCCTCCCGGAAAGACTTGTCCACGCAGAAAAAAGGCGGCACCGGAAAGCCTGCCTCCCGGAGCAGGAAGAGATTTCGGGCCTTTGAACCAAGGTTCGTCGTCATGTGATTTTGCAGGGTAATGATCATTTAAGCCTCCGTTATCATAATATATGCCTCGGAATCCTGAATCCGCGATTCATGGAGCCTGTCAAAGACAGCTTTCCCTAATCCTCCCAAGCTTCCGGCTAGCTGTCGGAAGTATGATTCTGCCTCCCAAGCTTCCGGAAGCCTATCAATTTGGCCTGCACAGGTTGAAACCGATTTTTACTGCCTGGCTGTAGATTTTGCCATAAAGCAGCTGGCTATCCGTCATTTGGAGACACTTCCTAACGAGACAATTCCCTCGGAGGTCTTTCCTTAAAAGCTTCCTACTCAGGAGGTAAACCCCAAGAAACGCCCGGTTCATATGGCTCCGAACACCAGATAGGCCGGTATCGTCAGCAGCATCAGGGATTCCTGGATGTAGGTGTATCTTTCCACCTTATCCACGATGGCAAACCGGGTGGGGTCTTTCATGAACTGTACAAATTTCACGGTCATCCAGGTCACGTCTGTCAAAAGGGCCAGCACCGTAAGCTTGTTCAGGTTCCACACCAGGAGAAAATTCGTGATGATGTCCACCCAGGTGATGATCAGGATGAAGCGCGTGGCCTTTTTATAGCCGAACAGCTTGGAGTAGGTGACGTACTCCGTCTCGTCTCCTGGCGCACGTATCTTTCTGGAGATTTCCCAGATCAGCGCAGGGAAATACAGCGTCCATGCAGCCAGGAAATTCACCCAGGTAAACAGGGGCAAATCGTATTTAAAGCAGGTGAACGAGATGATGTAGATGTTCATGATCATCTGCACCGGATTGTGGGTGACAAGGGCCAACGGCAGGCTTTTCTGAATCTTTTTCTTGCTGAAGAACCAGAGGGACATCAGCGTTCCGTAGATGTAGAGGAACAGGAAGAAGCCGAAGTTATTCATGAAAAACAGGTTCAGCAGCACCGTGACCCCAATCAGGATGGACACAAAAATCGCCAGATCCTTTTTATGTACTCTTCCGGACGGGAGCGGCCTATGGGCAAACAGGCGGCAGTCAAGTTCGTAGTCCTTGAAGTCATCCGCAATCCGCAGCCACAGCAGAAAGCTGAACACGGTAAAGCCCCCAATCAGTTCCTGCGCGCCCAGCCTGAAATCTCTGATACCGGCGTTCAGCAGGATGATGAAATGGATTTCCCCGAAGATGATCAGACCTAGGGCAAATCTCGGCAGGATTGGGTACATTTCCTTGAAATAGATGGAGAGCCGTCTGCACATGGTGTCGTCTGTTCCTTTCTCCTTTTCATTTATTGGGGTTCATAAAAGCTCCCTTGCCATCATTTTAGTATCTCAGAATCAAGAAAGCAACACCTCATATATGTGAATTAATTTCGATGTAACCTTTATCTGGGTAATAGGCAAAAAGAATATACAAA
>CAJTZD010000110.1 GCA_910584235.1 uncultured Acetatifactor sp. | reverse complement strand
AACGGGAGGCGTTTAAAAAAAACGGGCAGAAATAGAGAACGACGACTCCTTAATCATTATTATTCCGAAATCAGAATAATAACGACTTGGGTTTTATTGTTGAACACAGAATGGTAATCTTGGCGGAAGCACAGTCAACCTGGACGATGAATATCATTATCCGAGCATTGATGTATATGGTGCAGACCTACCACGATTATTTTAGCCGAACCAGTCAAAATCTCTACAAGAGCAAAAAAGTAAAAATACCAGTACCTGAGATTTATGTAATCTATACTGGTGACAGAAAGACGAGGCCTGCGGAGGTTTCACTGGCACAGGAGTTCTTCGATGGAAAACAGAGCTGTATTGATGTAAAAGTAAAGATGATATATGATGGTGAAGAGGGGGATATTATCAATCAGTATGTCATGTTTACAAAAGTATGCAACGAGCAGATGGCGCTTCACGGGAGAACACAGGAGGCTGTCTTGGAAGCGATTCGTATCTGTAAGGACAGAAATGTACTGAAAGAGTATTTGAGCAGCAAAGAGAAGGAGGTAGTGGATATCATGATGTTATTGTATGATGAGGAGGAAATCATGCGTTCATATGTGGAAAGTGAAAGGCATGACGAAAGGATTGAGACAGCTAAAGAGATGTTGCTGAATAATGAGCCGCTAGAAAAAATCATTAAATACTCAAGGCTTTCTAAGGAAACGATATTAAAACTTCAAAAAGAATAAAATCTACAGACAATATAGCATTCAGGGGACAGACTTGATTTAGAAGAAAGTATTGGTATTTCGGGATTTTATATCTAAGAAGCAGAAATGCTGAGGATGTGCGATAATATGCAGAAAACAACAGTGACCGGAACCCTGAAAGCAGGTTTCCGGTCTATAATTATGTGATTCTTTATTCAAACGGAGTGGTTTTCTATATATGATATTATTTGTACATAATAGTGATATTATATATATTTGATTTTATGGCATATTAGAAATATGGATAAATAGAGATTATGCAATATCTTAATAAAGATAGCATATCTCAGTTCTGTTTTTATAATAATATATGTTCTATATTTCATCTATAATATCTTATACAGGGAACTGTTTAATAAATCTGCGCAGGGCTTTATAATTATCCCCCTGAATTAACAACGGAATTACCCAAATTAATAATGAATCTCATAAAGTGCGCAGATATTCCAGACCATTTTGAAAAAATATATAACGAAGAATACCAATTTTATTTGAAAAGCAAAGATGACAAAAAAGGCGCGGTTCTCAATGGCACGGGCAAAGACATTGTACGCATGGAACCCCCTGTCGGCAATGAATACAGGGACAGTTCCACCGCAGGGGGTATGCCTGTCAATCAGCTGGTATAATGCGGCAAACTCATTTCTTTTCCGTATAGGCTGGACGACTGCATCGGAAAGCTTGGCGCGCTGCTGGTAGAATGCAGAAAGCGACGGCGCTGCGGCATCGAAGCGAAAATATTTGAGCAGTTCATGGTTGACGGATCCGCTCTCCATGGAGATCTGGAAATGGAGGAGCGTATTGAAAGGGATTTTCCTGTCGCGGGTAAAATCGATTCCAGGACGCTTACAGAAGTCCTCACGGTGCTGGTCCATCCTTTCAATTTCAGACAACAGGATCTGCTTGATTTTTTCAGGATTAGTCATAGTGTGCCTCCTTTGGTTAGATGGTTTTATCCTCTGACCAAAGGGCCGCGCTCACTACCTCTAAATTTCATCAGTAGTGAGCGCGGCCGCACATTTTAGCGTTTTTGTCAACCATTTTTTGATTTTTCATAAAAATTTAGGTTAGACCCCTATAGCAGAATCTAATACTTAACTAACTGACATTGGCCGTGAATAGTAACTTTGGCAAAGCTTTTACCGGACGATAAATTGCATTAGACTTGCTTTGCCTCCGGTCTCATGATAGAATAAGGAAAGCAAAAGGAACCGGCATACGGACGCCGGATGCCAGGGAATTAAGACGCATGTGTCATCGAAATATCATAAAAGTTTAAGGAAGGGTTACAAATGATAAACAAGCTCTGCCAGATACTGTATGAACTCAACTTTTTCTCCGTTCTGGTCCGTTTGTTTCTCGCCATGGTGTTCGGCGGCGTCCTGGGGTATGGGCGCGAGAAAAAGCACCTGCCCGCGGGATTCCGCACCTATATGGTGGTGTGTCTGGGCTCCGCCCTGGCCATGATGGTGGGAATCTATGTGACGGATATCACGGGCTCCTCCGATGCCAGCCGCATCGGCGCCCAGGTGGTCAGCGGCATCGGTTTTCTGGGCGCAGGCACCATACTGGTCACCAGGCAGAATCAGGTCAAGGGGCTGACCACTGCGGCCGGACTCTGGGCCGTGGCCTGTATCGGCCTGGCGCTGGGCGCAGGCTTTTACTCGGGAGCCCTGATCTGCTTCGCCGCTCTCTGGATCTCAATCCAGATTCTGCGCTTCGTGGACAGAAGACTCCAGACCCATGCCAAAACCGTTCCCCTCTATGTGGAATTCACCAAATTAAGCGCCCTGAGCGCGTTCATGACACTGGCAGAGGAGAGGCACTGTACCATCACGAACCTGGAGATGAGCCGCTCCAACCCTGCGGATAAGGACTGCGCCGTGTCCGCCACCATGGTGCTGCACTTTCCCGAAGCGACAGACTATGTGCGCGTAGTAGAAACTTATGGAAACCTGGACGGGATTCTCACGATGAAAGTCCTCTGAGCTTTCCGGTACAGACAGCCTGTCCTACCGCATTTCCCCGGCATCCGGCTCCGGGTCCGGATGCCGTTAACGTTTCGGCCCTTTCCCCTGGATTCCATGGGAAAGCATCCGGAGCCTGCGTATGACTTCCCCCATATCCCCGATGCGCTCTCCCGGCTCCTCTCCGGTGCAGGCCCGCAGAATCCGGCACAATTTTCTCCGCGCCTTTTTCTGTTCCCGCTGCCGTCCATATCCTTGTGTCCATCGCCATATCCACTGAAACGCCCCCCGCCGTGTCCTGGCCCATGTCCGTCCCCCGGCCTTTGGCCAAAACGCCCTCCGGACTTTCCTGCCTGCTTTCTCCACATTCTCCGGATTCTTCCCCGGACTTCTCCATCCCATCCGAAGTTTTCGATGCCGGACGCCCCAGGCGCCTGTCCCTGATCCTCCCCGGCGCTCCTCTCCCGGCATCCCCAGCATAGCCTCCAGCGTCTTCCCCAGCCCGTACACATCGCAGGACGGTGTCAGGGGAACGCTGCCATTTAGCTGCTCCGGCGCGGCAAAGCCCGGCGATCCGGCCCGGGAAGTGGTCTCTCCCTCCATGGAGCAGACACACCCCAGGTCAATGAGTTTTACCCCGCCGCTTTGGGTAAGAATCACATTGGCCGGCTTCACGTCCCGGAACAAAAGCCTCCCCGGCAGCTCATGGAGATACAAAAGGCCCTCTGCCAGGGAAAGGCCTGCCCGCACTGTCCCGGCCGCGGAAAAATGCCGCCGTCTCAGCATCGCCTCCAGACTGTCCCCCTCCACATACTCCCGAAGCAGGATGCCCAGCCCCCCTTGTCTCCAGAACGTCCCGTATCCCGGATACAGCGGATGGTCCAGCCTCTCCAGGACATGGGCCTCCCTCTCCAGCATCTCTGCCCGGGCGCTGACCTTGCAGGCGTATCTTTTTCCGCTTTCTGTCTCTTCCACACAATATACGTCCGAAAAGGCTCCCTGCCCCAAAAGCCTGCGGCGGACCAGCCCCCGGCCGGCCAGAACGGCCCTGTCCAGATACCGCTCCCTGCCTCTGCGGTCCAGCTTCTCATATTCCATATGCAAGCCCCCATCTTAATGACACAACCAATATCCGATTACATACAAACCGACTCGTTTGAAAAGTGAAATATCCAATTATAGAACAGACTCCATGACAGCCCCCTGACAAGGGCCTTTGAGATTGATTTCAGAGTAAACAGCTCCGCTGCAGGCACAGCGCCCGGCGCATTGCCCGGGGAGCGGGAAAGGCTTTCCGCACTGCTTTCCCGCCTTCCCCCTCCCGTCTCCGGGAAAACGTCTTGCGCTATTTCATAAAAATATTCGACAAATCATTAAAGAAGATCACTACCATCAGCACCATGAAGAACATCAGCCCCACAAAGTGAACCATGCCCTCTTTCTCCGGCGGCACGGGTTTTCCCCGGATGACCTCCAGCAGCAGAAACACAAGCCTCCCTCCGTCCAGGGCAGGCACGGGAAGCAGATTCAGGATCCCCAGGTTCACCGACAGCATCAGTGTGATATTCAACATACTCAGCAGAACACTCTGCCACCCGTATTCCTTAGCCGCGTCATAGGTCTTGCCCACCACGTTCACGGCAATGCCCACGGGCCCCGCTATATCCTTACGGCTGACCCGTCCCCGGAAAATCATTCCCAGGCTCTTATAGGTGGCTTTCACGGAATAGCGCATTTCATACCAGGCATACTTAAACGTCTTCACTCCCTTGGGCTGTACAAATTCCGCGTTGTATATGCCCAACAAATAGCTTCCGGACGCTTCGTCGTATTGCGGTGTTACCGTGGCCGTATATTCATTGCCCCCGCGCTCGTAGACTACCTCCAGATCGCCGCCTGTGTAGGACAGCTGCATATACAGGGAAACCTCGTCAAACAGATGCATTTTCTCTCCGTTGATGGACACGATGCGGTCCCCGTCCTGAAGACCTGCCGCCTGAGCGCCTCCGCCCTCCGCAACCTGGGAAGCCACAGCGTCACGGATGGCAATAATGCCCGTCATGTTCACCATGGTCAGCGCAATGATAAATGCCAGGATGAAGTTAAAAACCGGTCCTGCCAGCACGGTGGAAATCCTGCTCCATACGCTGGCTTTCAGAAAAGAACCCTCGGTCTCCTCACCATTTCCTGTCAGCAGCCCGTCCTCCCCCTCAAACATGCAGGCACCGCCAATGGGAAAAAGCTTCAGCGAATATTTCGTCCCTTTTTTTGAAACCGACCAGAGCGTGGGCCCCATGCCCACGGCGAACTCCACCACATGGATGCCGCCTGCTTTGGCCAGCAGGAAATGTCCGAATTCATGGGCTATGACCACCACCCCGAATATCAAAATGAACAAAATAAAAGTCATCATTTATCCGTCTATCCTCCCAAGTCCATATTGCGTTTCCGAATAATATTTGCAGTACTCGTAAATCTCCTGCTCCGTGTCCAGAATCTCTGCCACGGTGGGGTTGGCAATAACCTTATGCCGCTCCATAGCCTCCTCTATGAGCTGCGCGATTCCCAGGTAAGACAGCTCTCCTTTCAGGAACAGCTCCACTGCCTTTTCATTGGCCGCATTGTATACAGTGGGCATGCTTCCGCCCGCTTTTGCCGCCCGGTAGGCCAGGGCAAGTCCGGGAAAAGTCTCCGTGTCCGGCTTTTCAAAGGTGAGCTGCCCTAATGCAAACAGATCCACCCGCCTGCCGGCCATAGGGCGTCTGTGGGGATAAAAGATCGCATACTGGATGGGAAGCTTCATATCCGGCACGCCCATCTGGGCAATGATGGCGCCGTCCGCGTACTGCACTGCCGAATGAATGATGCTCTGGGGATGGACCACCACCTGAATCCGATCCAGCTCCACCCCGAACAGCCATCCGGCCTCCATGACCTCCAGCCCTTTGTTCACCAAAGTAGAGGAATCGATAGTGACTTTACGGCCCATAGTCCAGTTAGGGTGCTTTAAGGCATCCCTGGCACAAATATTTTCAAGCTCTTTTCTGGTCTTTCCCCGAAAGGGTCCTCCGGATGCGGTCAGCAGGATCTTCTCAATACCGATTTCCCGGTACAAGCCCTCCCGCCTCCCGCTTTTGCCTGCCAGTTCTCCGTTCAGGGACTGGAAAATGGCGCTGTGCTCACTGTCCACGGGCAGG
The DNA here is from genome assembly GCA_910584235.1 of uncultured Acetatifactor sp. Lineage (GTDB taxonomy): Bacteria > Bacillota > Clostridia > Lachnospirales > Lachnospiraceae > Acetatifactor. The sequence goes on along the minus strand of CAJTZD010000110.1, from coordinate 2,346 downwards.
ATCTCCACCCCGTGCCGCTCTGCCAGGGGCATGATGATATGCCCGGCAGTCACCAGAGTCTCTTTGTTGGCCAGAGCAATATCCTTGCCTGCCTGAATGGCGGCAATGGTAGGCCTGATACCAATCATGCCCACAATGGCCGTGACCAATACCTGGCTTGCGGGCAAAACTGCGATTTCCAGCAGGCCCTCCATACCGGCCGAAATCTCCACCTCCAGATCCGCCACCCGGACCCGCAAATCTGCCGCCGCCTGCTCCGACCACATGCAGGCTTTCAGCGGATGAAATTCCCTGATCTGCTCTTCCATCTTCTCCACGCTGCTGCCCGCGGCCAGCGCCACCACCCTCAAATCGGGATGATTTCTGACGATTTCCAGCGTCTGGGTGCCGATAGAGCCCGTGGAACCTAATATCGCAATATTTTTCATATGAATACCCGTGTCTTTCTGCAGATTAATGCAACATCAGCAGCGTCAAAAAGTAAGTCATGGGCGCCGTGACGATCATACTGTCAAAACGGTCCATAATCCCCCCGTGTCCCGGTATCAGTTTTCCGTAGTCCTTAATATCGTGATTGCGTTTGATGGCAGATGCCGCCAGATCTCCCACCATGCTCATCACCGCGCCCGCGCCGCAGATCAGAGCAATGGCCACGGCGATACTTTTATCCGGAAAGGCCTTTTCCACGAAAAAGTATCCGTAAACCCATCCGATCAGCGCCGCCCCCAGCACGCCTCCTATACATCCCTCCAGGGATTTCTTGGGACTCAATGCAGGGAAAATCTTCTTCCTGCCGATCAGCTTCCCCACCGCGTAGGCACAGGTGTCGCATCCCCAGGAACTGATGAGAATCATCCATACCGTATAGATCCCCTGAGGCGCCATCCTTGTCTGATAAACAAAAGAGAGCAGCACCGGAGCGTACAGAAAGGAAAACACCGCCGCCATCGCCTGATTCGCATTGTATTTCGGGAAAGCAAGCACATAGACGAACATCACCGCCAGAAAAGTTCCCACGATGCACATCAAAAGGAATGTATCATCCCCAGCGAAGTACAGCACTCCATAATATGCCGCAATGCCCAATATTCCGGCCCATTCCAGCCCGTTGGGCATATGGGCCCCGGGCTTTTCCCCCTTACCGTCCGCGCATTTCAAAGCTTTTGTCAGCTCCCGAAAGGCTGCCAGAGAGACGACGCACAGAATCGCCGCCAGAGGCGCTTTGCCATAGCTCATGGAGCCTATAGCGATGATCAACAATACTATCCCGCTTGCCAGTCTGGTCCAAAACATAACCAATCCCCCTATCCCTGTGCGGAGAGCCCTGTGCTCTCCGGCAATTCCGCGCCATCCCCGGCTCTTCCCCGCCGGGGCGCGAAAGCCCCTCTCAGCTTCGCTTCAGCCCGCCGTACTTTCTGTCTCTATGATTATATGCTTCCACAGCTTTTATCAATTCTTCTTTGGTAAAATCCGGCCACAGCACCGGCGTAAAATAAAATTCCGTGTACGCCAGCTGCCACAGCAGGAAATTGGAAATCCGCTGCTCGTTGCAGGTGCGGATCAAAAGATCCGGCTCCGGAATGCCCGCCGTATCCAGATAACCGCTCACCGTCTCCTCCGTGATCTCCTCCGCCAGCAGCTCCCCCCGGGCCACAGCCCGGGCCATCTTCCTGGAAGCCCGCACGATCTCGTCCCTGCCTCCGTAGTTGATGGCTATCTGGAAATGCAGGCCGTCGTTATCCTTTGTGGCCTCCTCCAGCTCCAGAATCCTGTTTTGGATATCCTCGTCCAGCCGGGACTTCTCTCCCAGCACCCTGACGCACATGCGATTTTTCTCCGCGGTCTTTAAGCAGGTCTTCATATAGTTCCGCAAAAGCTTCATCAGCGCGTCCACCTCGTCCCGGGGCCGGTTCCAGTTCTCTGTGGAGAACGCATACACAGTCAGATATTGGATCCCCATCCGGTAAGCGTCCTCACAGATGGTCTCCACTGTCTTCGCCCCCTGCACATGGCCGTAATTGCGCGGCATGCCCTTAGCTTTGGCCCATCTGCCGTTTCCGTCCAATATAATCGCCACATGACGCGGCATATTCAGTTCCTCGCCCATGAAAACTCCTATCTGCCCCGGACTCCCGCGCCCGGAGCAATGCGCAAAATTATCGCAAATATGGGAGAACAGATATCCTCTTCCGCTCCCCCATACATATGCGCGCTGTCTTTTACATGTCTTTCCCCGATACCTTACACCGTCATGATTTCCTTGGACTTTTTCTCCATCATGGCATCCACTTCCTTGATATACTTGTCCGTGGTCTTCTGCAGCTGATCCTCCAGCTGTTTGATCTC
>CAJTZD010000109.1 GCA_910584235.1 uncultured Acetatifactor sp. | reverse complement strand
CGAGAAGCCCCAGTACCTCGTCATTGAAGACAGCTTCCCCAACGGACGGCCAGCCCTTGAAAAAGGCTTCGGTGTGTATATGGCTGATCGGGAAACCGTGAATCTGTGTGAGCGCATGAAAGTGACCGTATGCCTGAACCCGGTGCATTCCGCCACCGGCCCTCTGGGGGTAGCTTTGGGCTATGAAGAGTTCGCCCATATGCTGAATACAGACGCGGACATGACGAAAATGGCCCGTATGGTCGCCTATGACGAAGGGCTTCCCGTGGTGTCGGATCCGGGCATTCTTTCTCCCCGGGCATTCGTGGACGAGCTGTTCCATGAGCGATTCCCCAATGAATACTTGGGCGATACCAATCTCCGTCTGGCTGTGGACGTATCCCAGATGGTGGGAATCCGTTTCGGGGAAACCATCAAGGCATATGTGGCAAAATATGGGAATGCCTCATGCCTTACGGCAATTCCCCTGGGAATTGCCGGCTGGCTGAGGTATATGCTGGGTGTGGACGATGGGGGAAAGCGGTACGATCTGGCGCCTGACCCTATGAGTGAGGAAATCGGGGCGCTGTTAAAGGATATCGTGGTGGGACGGCCCGAGACTTTTACGGACCAGCTTAAGCCCATCCTCTCCAATGAACGGATTTTCTTCGTAAATATGTACCAAGCCGGTCTGGGGGAGAAAATCGAAGCCATGTTCCGGGAAACGCTTGCCGGGCCCGGCGCTGTCAAGGCCACGGTGCATAAATATGTGAGGGGCTGCTGACAACAGTCGGGCGCTGTTCCTCTGCTCGGCAGTTCTTCCTTTCCTCTCAGTCAGAAACTCCGACGCGTCCCTGGCTGCGCCATTTTCCCGATGGTCCCCCAGCGGCACCGCTCCGGAACCTCCGCCGCCATGGCCCCTCCCCCGGGCTGCAGGAAGCAGCGGTTAATCAGGTTCAATCCGGCAGGGCCGTCCGCGAACACCACATTGGGAATGCCCTTTTTGATAAGCGCTGTAGCTGTTTTTCCCGCCGTGCCGGCAATGTCGAACACCTCCGGCACATCCGTCCGCAGGCCATCCCCCAGCAGCAGCATTTCCTCCGGACTCAGGCTGTCCAGGATGGCCTTTTCCTGTTCGCTCTCCTGTATAACCGGCGATTTGTAGTCCGTATATACTGCCTCAAAAGCCCCGGTGTCAACGTGCAGGCTGCACAAACCCTCGGGCAGCGCCTCCTCGTCCCACCAAGAAACCAGCGTCCGGGGCATTCCTTTCGGCCTGCAGCAGCTTCTGCACTGGCGGACCGTGGCAAGCATTTCCGGAGGCATCTCTACATTTTTTCACCACATCCCCGCAGGCGGCAATGTTTTTTTCCTGCAGGGGCGCCACCAATTCCTCCATGACCTTTCGGGCCTGGGAGTCCGCCTTGACCTGGCCGTAACTGTCTTTGATGGAGAAATAGCCTGGGTGTTCCAGTTCCTCCGCCCTGTCGAACCAGTTGGTGAGAGAAGCTCCTCCTTTGACATAGTCTTCCCTGGGCCGATCCACATGCCGAATCACCATGGCATCCCGCACGCCCTCCGCCACAGCCTCGATGCCGTGTTCTGCGCTGATGGGTGTCCGGAAAGCGAAGACATGATGTGTGTAGCAGCATCTTATGCCCTTTTGTGCCACCTCCCCCACAGTCCAGGCAGTTTCAGTCCATCATCGCAAAGATTCTCATGGCCTCTCTGACGTTCTCTTTCATGGCCTTTTTTGCCGCCTGAATGACAGAAGAGAAAAATACCGGCTCCCCTTCCTTTGCCGTTCTTATGTACTCCGCAGCCGCACTGCCTCCGCTCTTATCCATATAGGTAAAGTAGTTCACTTTCCGCACGCCTGCCCGGATGGATTCATGGAAATCCTCCCTGCTCACCCCGGAGCCTCCATGCATCACTACGGGTATATCATTTGCCTGTTTCCGCACGTTCTGAACCACATCGAAGTCCAGTCTCGGTTTCTTTAGGTAAATGCCGTGGGTGGTGCCGAAAGAACAGGCCAGGGCATCGATTCCCGTCTCGGCCACAAATTTTGCCGCCAGTTCCGGATCCGTGTAAATCTTAGTATCGTCCTCTTGGCCGGTTCCGTCGCCCGCGCCGGATTCCCGCTTTCCCATGGAGCCCAATTCCGCTTCCACGCTTGCCCCGTATTTTGCAGCCATGGCCACCGCCAGCTTCGTATTTTTCAAATTCTCCTCATAGGGCAATACGGAGCCGTCGTACATGATGCCCGTGAAGCCTAGGTCAAGGGCCTGCTGCAGGTATTCCAATGTCTCGCCATGGTCTAAGTGGACGCACACGGGAACCTTTGCCGCTTTCGCATGCTCTACGATGATGGGCCCGATCACCGAAAGGGGAATCCAGGACTCGTGGCACTGGGCAAACTGGATAATCACCGGCACGTCCAGCTCCTCCGCAGCGCTTACAATCGCCGTCAGGCTCTCCAGATTTGGAGCGTTAAAGGACCCCACCGCCATCCTGCGCTCCTCTGCTACTTTCAGAATTTCTTTTAACGTGACTAACATAGTATTTTTCCTCTCATATCTAAATGGTTTGTTTTATCCATTCTATCAAAAAATCCGGGGTTATTCTTGTCCTAATTTGTCTTTCTTTCGTGATTCATTCGCTGTTTTTCTTCCATCTCGCTCCGGCTTCATCTCATCCGGAATCGGCTGCTCCGGTTTGCTTGCAAACCCAAAACTGATCCGACGTAATTTGGAATTGCTACGACTGCACCGCCACATGCACCCTGTACCGCTTCCTCTCCCCCGGCTCCAGGAATTTCAGCATCCCCGTCCTGCGCATCACGTCCCGTCCGTCCGGGTAACAGTTGCCGCATTCCAGTCCCAGTACATAATCCCGTACCCCCATCATTTTCCATTCCACGAAGCCGTCCAGTTCCTTTGCATCAAAGGTAATCTCCAGTCCTATATTCAACTTGGGCTGAAAAATTTTCGCCATCCCTTTCTCATCTGAAAATTTATGGTAATAACACCTCTCCTGATACCCTACCTGGGGCTTTTCCATATGCATCCAGTGAGCGATATCCTCCGCTGCATGGTCATCCCTGGGGAGGACTTCCCCGGACGGAATGGTGATAATGCTGTCTTCATCCAACAGCGGATATCCCATGTTCATATGGTAAAGAATTTCCACCGGCTCTCTTCTATCCCCGGTATTTTGGATTTCATCCGTTATGGTAAAGGAATTTTCCTCTTTGGAAACCTCAATCATACGCCTCAAATTCAGTTTCCGCCCGAAGATAACCTCGTCCCGGGTCAGGGTATGGATACGGATGGCCGCATCGTCCTCTTCCCAATAACTTGTCTCCGTGGGCAGATTTGCGATGGAACCGTGGAGCGGCAGCTCCTCCCCCTCGTCCACGCAGGGGCTGCCCACTGCCTGCAGCCCGCAAGTGGTCAAGAATCCCGCCGTAAAGTTCTGCAGCCAGTTGGTTCCTGTCTTGTCATAATAAGCCGGAGCCACATAGCCGCAGGGAGAGAAATAACTCAAATTGATTCCCCTGCAGAACAGCCTCGCAATGTCCCCGTTCCGATCTGGGGACAGAGTCATTTCCAATCCATTCCCATTGCGCACTTCGTACAGACGCATCCCGTCGCCCTTGCCGCCCACCAGGCGGTGCTCCTCCACCCCGCATAACTGGGTGGGATGTCCGATATATGGGTTCATGTGATTCTTTCCTTTCTCTTTCAATTTCCGGCAGACACTCTGTCCCTCTCTGCCCTTTTCACTCCTCCCCGTACATGACAACCAGCCGAACCGGCAAAGCTTCATGCACCGTTCCTTAAATTTTCCCCCATTATACCAGCGGCCTTACCGCCTCGTATACCGTCTCATATCGTTCAAACACCTGCAGGTATTTTTCATGCATCTCCTGTCTCGGATAATACTCCCGGGCTCTCTCCACCATATAGGCGGCTGCTTCTTCCAGATCCGCAAATATGCCCACGGCAATCCCGGTCAGCATTGCGCTGCCCACGGTTCCCGCATCCACTGTCTTCAGCGCAGTGATTGGGACGTTCAGCATATCCGCTTTCATCTGCATCCACTCTGCGGAACGGGCTCCGCCCCCGGTAGCGTGCATCCTGGTAAAACGGATGCCGGAGCCCTGGAGCGCTCTCACGTTCAGATACATCTCATAGACCACACCCTCCATGCAGGCCCGGTAAATATCCGCCGTGGTAGCGGCTGCCGTCAGCCCCAGGATGGCTCCTTTTGAGCCGGTGTCCATGTAGGGAGTGGCGGCTCCCGCAAAGTGGGGAAGCACCAGAAGGCCGGTGGGACCCACATGGGGAACGATGTGGCTGCCATGTTCTTCTACATATCGTCTTTCCAGATATTCATTGACGGATATATGTTCTTCCTCTGCCAGTTCTTTCTCCTTTTTTGCCATAGTATCCGTACACCATTGGAGCAGGGCTCCTCCGGTGTAGGAAAAAGCGTAAGCCACATATTTCCCCGGAATGACATAGGGCACGATGGAAAAATAGCCCCTGTACATCACATCAATATCAGGCAGGCTGTCAAAAATCGGCGTCACGCACTCCACTGTCCCGGCTCCGTCCACTGCCACGTCCCCGTCAAAGGCTCCCGCTCCCACCGCCGCAGCCACCTGGTCATGGCTGACGGAGACGATATGGGTCCCCCGGGACAGCCCGGTGCGCTTTGCAGCCTCCGCCAGAATTTTCCCCGCGTCCGTGCCGGTGGGAACGGGCGTTGACAGCTTTTCCCTTTCGATGCCCGCAGCCTCCAGAATCTCCCTGCTCCAGTCCAGTTCCCTGATGTCAAAGGCCATGGTCCTGGTAGCCAGGGAATAATCAATCTGCCGCTTCCCGGTAAGGTGGTAGACCACATAATCCTCCATGAGAAAAATATAGGCAGCTTTCTCATAGATATCCGGACAGTTTGTCTTCATCCACATCAGCTTGGAAATGCTGTACATCTCATGGGGACGCAGCCCTGTAATCTCCGCAATCCTGCGCTCCCCCAGCCTTTCTTTCAGGCGGCTGCATTCCGCACTGCCTCTTGGGTCTGTGTACAACATGGCAGTATGTAAAGGTTGCCCCTCCCCATCTGTCAATACAAATGTCTCACCGAAGCTGGTGATGCCGATGCCTCCGATATCCGGGTATTGTGCTGCCATTTCGGAAAGCACCTCATAAATCCCGTCCATAATGGCGGACACATCCACCTCATGCCCGCTGACTGCCCGCTTCACGGGATAGTCCCGGTAGGCCTTTCCCAGATAAGCGCCGCTTTCATCAAACACAGTACATTTACATCCCGTAGTTCCTATGTCAAGTCCCGCAATCTTCATAGCTATACCCCTTGCGCCCCGGTGTGCATTCATTCGATATTTGCCCTTTCACGACAAGCCTCCGGGTCTGTCAGTGACCGGCACATCCAGCCCCCGTTCCTCTTATATTTCAATTCTTTTCATCTGTAACGAATTCAAATTAGGCATGCTATAAACCGCAAAGCATTGTAAAGTCAATGCTTTAAAGAAAATACATTTCTGCCATAGCATACTTGGTTAGGTTCTCTATATTTTGGAAAACTCTAGCATTTATCCAGCATATTTTCTAACAGTTTTAGCATTGGCATATCTAAAATAATTCGTTAAAATTTAATCGATCTCAGTCCACTCATATCCCAGATAAGTAGTGAACGCTTCTTTCAGCACGTCTTTCATATGCCCTGCGCCTACGCTGGTGTGATGCTTGAAGCCGCCCCTTGCCAGCCGGATCATCTTTTCCTGCATGTCCGGAATCTCGCAGACCCCGCCGCAGCCGAAGAACGCTTCCTCGATAGGATCGTCCGTAAATCTCGCCTCCGATGCATATATGATAATCTTCCCGTCCTTGGTCTGGCAGTTGGACAAGGTCACATCCCCCGCCTTGAGCCTGCCCTCGCAGGTGCCGCAGCCGCTTCCGGCATCGGTTTTATCGAACATCTTATGGCTGGTGACACGCCCTTTGTCCGTCATCAGGGAGGTGGGCACCGGACCGCAGTGGAACAGGATAACCTTATTCTCGTCCTCTCCGTAATTGTTGTTCCAGTCAAGTACGGTAGTAGGCGTTTCACTGGCAAGGGCCATGGCGCGCATGGTGACCGCGGAACACATGTCTATCTCGCAGGATGCCGTGATGCCCCTGTCATTCAGCTCGGACAATAATACGCAGGGGCATACCCGCAGAATCTCCTCCATCTCGTTCCAGCAGCGCAGAGCAAGGGCGTCCAGATGATAGGTCTCTATGTACTCGTCAATGACCACTGAAATCTTAGCCAATGTGTTCTTTTTCTCCTCCGGCACCGCCGTAAAGTCGGAATAAGCCTCCAGCACAGCTTTCTTTGCCACAACCTTTTCATCCGTATCAGCCAGCTTCCCCACCTTGAACACCAACTCACTCAAGTCGAAAGACTCCACATTGATGCCATATTTCTGCATAGTTATCTCATCGAATCGGACTGTCTTAAAAGCCGTAGTCCTGGCGCCGATGCAGCCGATGTTGCAGCGCTTCATGCCGTTCACCACCCGGCAGACAGCCGCAAAATCCCGGAGGTTCTCTTTAAACTTCGGGGACAGCGGATGCACCACATGGGGCTTCAGCACGGTAAAAGGCACCTGGTACTGGGTGAAAACGTCCGTCACGGAGAATTTTCCGCAGAAAGCGTCCCGCCTGTGGGCGAAGTCCATCTTCCCGATTTCGTCCGGATAGGCCTGCATCAGGATGGGCACCCCCGCATCCTGCAGGGCTGTGATGGCTCCGTTTTCGTCCGCAAAGATGGGCATTGAGAAGACTACTCCGTCGTACTGTCCCTCATGTTCCTTCAGCCACTTTGCATAGAGCAGCCCCTCGTCCCTGGTCTCGATGCCGCCAAACCTGGTCAGCTCTGCATCCATGGCGATGTAGTCATATCCCGCATCCGTCACCGCCTTGATCATATCCTCCCTGGCTCCGTAGATCAGCTCACCGGGCATGAATCCCCTGTTGCAGAATGCCAGTGCAAATGTCATTTTCTTTCCCATTTTCCTGCTCTCCTCTTCTTTTTCTATCATCGATTCCCGCTTATCCTGACCCAGACAAAGCACCGCCGATATTCTGCCATTTCTCACTGAATTTCATAAGGAAATGTCTGGCGGACACCAAAGATTGAAAACGTTTTCCGCATATCCCTGGGGAGCGGGAACAATCTTTGAATCTGTGTCCTGATAATTTCATTATACGCTTCTGTTTTTTCCTGTATATGGAATTCTGTTCTTTTTACTTTGATTTTGTTCGCTCATCCAAAGATTTTTCTCGACATTTTATTTCCGTGTATTTATAATGAGAAAAGAGAACTACAGGGAACATCCCTATTTCCATACAAGGAAACAGCATCCCGGAAACTGCCGCACAGATACCCAGACACCAGACAAGGAGCCGCCTATGGTTTCATCTTTCAACCTTGAAAAACTGACCTCCATGCTCCGTGACTTTTACACGGTCACGAAAATCCGAATCACCGTATTCAACGAAAACTTCCGGGAAATTGCCGCATTCCCGAAAGAAATCGCGCCTTTCTGCCGGCTGATCCGGACAGACGCGGCGGCAGCCTCCATGTGCGCTGCCTGTGACAGAGAAGCCTGCCGGACTGCGGCAAAAAGGCATGGAATGTACATCTATCAATGCCATGCGGGCTTGAAAGAAGCCATCATGCCCATCTATCTGGGCAACCTGGCGATAGGCTATCTTTTCTTTGGCCATGTGTTTGCCTATAACAGCTATGAGGAGGGCTGGAAAGTGATTGAGCAGAAATGCGCCGGATATCAGGTGCGGATTTCAGAGCTGAAAGCTGCCAGCTTAAAACACCCTCTCATGAGCGAGGCCTACATTCTGTCCGCAGCCAATCTGATGCAGGCTATCGCCTCCTATCTGTGCATGGAGCGGCTTGCCACCCTGCGCCGGGAAGATTTGCCGGTGCAGATTGACCGTTACATTCAGGAGCATTTGACGGAAGATATGGATGTGAAAGATATCTGCGCACATTTCCAGATCGGGAAGACAAGGCTTTACGAGATTGCAAGGGAAAGTTACGGCATGGGAATCGCCGAATTCATACGCAGACAGCGCATAGAGATGGCCCAGGAACTGCTTAGAGATTTTCCGGAACTCAGCATCAGCGACGTCGCCTCCCGCTGTGGATTCCAGGATTACAATTATTTTTTCACAGTATTCCGGAATATTGTCGGAAAATCACCGAAAGAATATTCCAATGAAGAATGAACCATGAAAGATTCCCATACAATGCTCCTTTCTCCATTCAACAGATTTTAGGCGATTGCGAAACGCCAGAATCCCGCATAAATACGGGATATTTTTTGTTATAAACTGAACCACTACCGGCTAAAGCCGGTAGGTTCGGTGAGCTGCTGAAGCAG
>CAJTZD010000108.1 GCA_910584235.1 uncultured Acetatifactor sp. | reverse complement strand
CCGTCCTGCACTTCCCGCGCCGCTTTGCCGCATGCTTCGGGCAGCCGCTTAATCGTAAAGGCCCTGCTGCCCGCGCCGCAGGCATGCCGCGGCGGTAAGGAAAAAGAACCGCCGAAGCGATTCTTTGTAAGCGCTGTCTTTAGTCCAGAAAAATCTCGCAATCATCCTCCACTTTCTTGCAGGCCCTGCGCACAGACTGCATCACGCTGCTCTCGTCCGCGCCCTCCGCGAACTCTACTTTCATCTTCTGGGTCATGAAACTGACCGTGGCTCCCTGGACGCCCTCCACCTTTTTCGCGGCTTCCTCCATCTTCAGAGCGCAGTTTGCGCAGTCCACCTCGATTTTGTATGTTTTCTTCATCCGTCCCGTCTCCTCCTCATTCGGCTTATACAATAGTATGTCTCCTCATATGAACCATTGTTCATATGTTTATATTACCACATTCGCCGGGAATGTCAAGACCGAAATGAAATTATTTTTCATCGTCCGCCGTCTCCCTTGCCGCCTGATAACAGGGGGTGAAAAAGCCATGGCGCTTCCGGTATTTCTCCCGCGGCCATGGCTTAACTCACTACGAGTTTTCCTTTCCTATTTCACCGGTATCCTCTCCGGCTCTTTTGCGGTCTCCAGCAGATGATTCCCCCGGATATCGATGACGGGCCCTCCGGTGCCCTCAATATACTCTTTGGTGATAGTCACCCGTCCGATATTGTCATCCTTTGGTATCTCATACATGATGTCCAGCATGAAGTCCTCGATGATGGAGCGCAGGGCCCTGGCTCCGGTGTCCCGCTCCATAGCCTTGTCCGCTACGGCTTCCAGGGCTTCCTCCGTGAACTCCAGCTTCACCTCGTCCAGCTCCAGGAGCTTCTGGTACTGCTTCAAGATGGCGTTCCTGGGCTCCTTGAGCACTTTTACCATCATTTCCTTGGTCAGCCCTTTCAGGGTAAAAATAATGGGCAGGCGGCCGATGAATTCCGGAATCATGCCGAACTTCCGGATGTCCTCCACGGTGACCTTGGAGAGGATGTCCTTATCCTTGTCATACTTGTCCTTAAGTTCGGAGTTGAAGCCGATGCCCGCGGTCTTGTTCAGACGCTGCTTGATGATATCTTCCAGATCCGGGAACGCGCCGCCGCAGATAAACAGGATATTTCTGGTGTTCACAGTGGCCAGGGGCACCATGGCATTCTTGCTGTTTGCCCCCACGGGCACCTCGATCTCAGCGCCCTCCAAAAGCTTTAGCATCCCCTGCTGGACGCTTTCACCGCTGACATCCCGGCTGTTGGTATTCTTTTTCTTCGCTATTTTGTCGATCTCGTCTATGAAGATAATGCCCCGCTCCGCTTTCTCCACGTCATTGTCCGCCGCGGCTAAGAGCTTGGACACCACGGACTCGATATCATCGCCGATATAGCCGGCCTCCGTCAGGGAGGTGGCGTCCGCAATGGCAAGGGGCACATCCAAAAGCTTTGCCAGGGTTTTCACCAGGTAAGTTTTGCCGCTGCCCGTGGGGCCGATCATGAGCATATTGGACTTCTCGATCTCGATATTGTCCATGGTGCCGGTGGCGACACGCTTGTAGTGATTGTACACTGCCACGGAGATGACTTTCTTGGCATGATCCTGTCCCACCACATATTCGTCCAGACTGGCCTTGATCTTGTGGGGCGCAGGGATGTCGCGGATATTCAGCACCGGCTCCCCGGAAGCCTCTTTTTTCTTTTTCTTTAATTTCTGCTTATTGGGAATGCCCCCGTCCCCCCGCAGATCCGCCAGATTTACGAAGCCGATATTGGGGAAGCCCCCCTGCTTCGTCATCTGATCCAGATCGTTTTGGAACTGGGGATTGTTCAGCATCCCCTGGTAATCGAACTGGCTCACGGTCTCCATGGTCTTGTGCATGCAGTCATTGCAGATACAGATATTGTTGGGAAGCTTAAACATTTTCCCGGCCTTGCTCTCCGGCCGGCGGCAGATAAAGCAGACGTCCTCGTAGGCGCTGTTGTCGTCCTTTCCGGCATTCTTGGTGGCGGAAGCGTCCCGATGGCCCTCTGTCAGGTCCGTCTTCCGGTCTCCGCTTTCCCCGGTGTTTTTATCCTCTTTCCGTTCCTCTTTTTCGTCATATCTATCGGACATGGTCTTGTCTCCTTGTTTTGTATGTTTGCAGTCCTGTATCCAGTATACTTTATAATCTGCCGCTGTACAAGTGAACTTTTTCTAAAGGAAATATAATTTTCCCGGCAGCTTCCCCGGCAAAGGGCAGAAAATTCCGGGCAAGCTTCCCTGCCCGGAATCCTTTTATTCCCTTATTGTGATATTTAAGAGACTATTGCCCCTCCGGGCGGCTGCCCAGCGTAACCTCCAGCTCCACATCCTCGTATTCCCCGTCTGTAAAGCGCTTTACCGTCACCGAGACTGTCTCGCCCGCCTTATAGTACTCCACCAGCTTTTTCAGCTCCACGCGGGTAGAGACTTTCTGCCCGTCGAACTTCACGATGACATCGCCCTTGCGGATGCCTGCCTGCTCCGCCGCGGAGTCCTCTGTCACGTCATACACATACACGCCCCCCGGAATGCCCAGCATCTGGGTAATCTGATCCGTCACATCCTGCATGGTGATACCCATATAGCCTACCTCGCCGTCCGCAACCTTGTCTGTCCTGGTCTGGCGCTCCAAGAGGTCGGCGATGATGGGGCTGGCGGAGCTGATGGGAATGGCATAGCCCATGCCCTCTACCTGAGAAGCCGCGATCTTGTTGGAATTGATGCCGATGACCTCACCGTTGATATTTAACAGCGCGCCGCCGGAGTTGCCGGGGTTAATGGCGGCATTGGTCTGGATGAAGATACCGGTGGATCCGTCGTCCATGGTCATCTCACGGTTCAGCGCACTGATGATACCGTTGGTGACGGACTGGCCGTATCCCAGGGCATTGCCGATAGCGATCACGGGCATTCCAAGCTTCAGGCTGTCGCTGTCGCCCATGGTGGCAATGGTGATGGCGCTCTTTGTCTGGGCGGATACATTTTCCAGAGGTACCGCAATCACTGCCAGATCCATGTCCGCGTCCGTACCCTTGATATAAGCCTGGGCCACAGAGCCGTCAATGAAAGTCACATCCAGGCTGTCCATTCCCTGTACCACATGATTATTGGACACGATGAGAAGCTCGTTCTCATTCTCGGCTACAATGATGCCGGATCCGCTGGAAGCTCCCTGCTGGCTGTACGGCTGGCCCCAGAATGTGGTTCCGGTCTGGGTGTAATTATTCACGATGGATACCATGGCCGGCATCACTTCCTCCACCACATCGGAGACGTCCGAATTCACATAAGTGATGTTGCTGACACTCTTCAGGAACGACTCCCCCGTGGTATCCGGAAGCTTAGGCTGTTCCGGCTCATCTGCCAGAGTTTCCTGTCCGCCGTTTATCCTCCCTATTCCAAACTGTACCGCGTAGAAGCCCGCCCCTGCGAACAGGCCGAAGAGCAGGCCCATGGTCATGCTCAGCAAGATCCTGCGGAAAGCTCCCTTTTTCTTTTTCTTGTCTTTACCGGAGTCAGGGGCCATGACAAAATCCGTCCTCTGGTTTCCGTTGCCTTCTGTCTGATATGCGGAATAGCCGCCATTATCAGAATTGGAATAAATATCGTTTTCGTACATAATGATTGCCTCCTTGCTTTTCATTTTCCTCCGTCGTCCGGACTATGGCCGGCGGGCAGATGTTTTTTGTTCTTTGTTGCTTTCTCTTTATGTACTTCAGTATATCTGCCAATTGTGATAAAAATGTGTTTTATCCATGAAACGATTGTGAAAACTGTGAGAAGATGCCCAGAGAGCGGGCATTCTTCCGGACTTGCACCTATTGGGGGCCGGGTTTAATCCGGATCGTTGGGTGCTATTCGTTCTCACAGGTTGGGGGGAATCGGGGGGTCGTTTGTCCAGTAGTCCGGGTTGGAGGTGAGGTGCAAGATTAGGGCATGGGGGAGGGATTTGTAGTGTTTGCCCAGAAGATAGCCTGTGTATTTGAAAGCGCACTGCAGGCAGAATCCGGGGAAACGGTATAGCTGGTTTTTCTTTTTCAGGGAATTCCAGGTGTCTTTTACCAGGCGCATTCCCTCGGACTCTGAGGTTGCCATTTTGAAGATTTCCGGGTGGTCTGCCTGGGATACGCCCAAGTCAAAGTTTCGGCGCAGCTGCTGCAGGTTGGTGTAGTTGTGGGAGTGGATCACCCTTGCTTTGGCTTCATAGGCTATTTTGTATCCTGCTTTTACCGCTTTTGCGGCATATAGCATGTCTTCGTTGAAAATGGTGCGGCGTGTGAATCCACCCAGTTTATCGTATATATCTCTCCTGTAGGCCGCGCATACATTGGAGCAGAAGAATACTTTGATGCCTAAGTCCTGCAGATCATCCAGACCTTTTATCCGTGACTCCTCCGGATAGTTGAAGCGGCGGGATACTTTCTCCAGTTCCGAGGAAGAGGCATCCGGAAGCTGTCTGGCATAAGCCGCAGCCGCTTTTTCGCCCAGATGCTCCACCAGATGCTCCAGGAGATATCTGTCCGCGGGCATGGCATCCTGAGTCATCATCACGAAGATCCCGGCCTCCGAATACTCCGTGGCCTTATGTCTTGTTCCTCCATGGTCGAAATCCTTTTTTTCCAGATGGTGTACCTCTGCGTTGGGATACCTCTGTGCAAATTCCGCTTCCGTTATCAGTCCTGTAAAGTTCTCCCTGCCCGTATTCATGAGAATGATTTTGCGGACAGGCAAGGACTGTTCCTTTAGTCTGTCCAGCAAAACGAAAAGCTCCCTGCCCGGCTTATATATGGGAATGATCACATCTATCTTCAAATGCTTTTCTCCTTGTTCTTTATGCGAAAGCATGCGCCTTGTTCAAAAAAGGAGAGTTTTCAACTCTCCTTTTGGGGACATGCGTTGGTTTTTCCTATTGCATACGTCCGGCTGTGTCGGATTGGATTTTCTGACTGTATTCTTTCACGCTCTCCGACACTGTGTAATCCATGTCGTCAAAGAGGAACTGGTGCAGCCATATCACGTTGGACTGCAGATCCGTGGGAACCACGCAGTCGCCAATTGCGCCCATCCGGGCATTTCCGCGCATATCCGGCTGGGGGAATCCCTCTTCCTCCACAATCCGATAATTCATGATATTCCCCAGCAAGTCCAGAATGTCCTTGGAATCAAGGCTGGTGTAGATATCATCGATGCTGTCGTTGAACACCTTCGTCAATGTGACAATATCCGTCTCCTTTGCCCGCTTCTCAATGGCCTTTATGACCTCCCGCTGGCGCGCCGTGCGCTGGAAGTCATCGCCTCTGGTCTGGCGGATACGGCAATAGGAGGCTGCCTGCACGCCGTTGAGCAGCTGATAGCCCGTCTCTGTCACCGGCGTATATTCGCACTTGAGCACATTGGACACGTCAACCTGATAATTGTTGATATGCTTCAGCTCCTCGCTGTCTACGTCCACATACACGCCGCCCAGGCCGTCAATGACTTTGCTTAAGCCCTTATAGCCCACGGCAACGAAATTGGTGATGTCCATGTCCAGGTTCATGTTCAGCATCTTCACCGCCTGCTCCGCTCCGCCGTAAGAGTAGGCCGCATTGCACTTCTTATACTCGTCCGTGCCGATATTCAGATAAGTGTCACGGTATACGCTGACCAGTTTGATGTCTCCTGTGTCCATATTGATGCTGGCGATCATGGTGCTGTCGCTGCGGCTGTCCTTGAACAGCTGGGCATCCGTCTGGGCGTCCACGCCAAACAGGGCAATGTTTATATAGCCATGCATGACACCGCCCTCTTCCTTCATCTCCTGTACCTGGGATGGAATCGCCAGTTCCTCCTCATTTAAGCTTGCCATTTTGGGCCCTTCGCTGGACTTGTTCATCACCAGGTACAGCACCGCCACCATCACCAGGATGATGACAATCTCCACCGCAAAGAGAATCATCTTCGCTCTCCGCTTTGCAGCCCGTCCTCTTGCACCTTTTCTTCCTCCCGTAGCCATATAACCGTCTCCTTATCAGTAAGCATTTTTATTGATAAATCCTGTAAAAAAGGTCATCAGGATTATCTTCAGATCAAACCAAATGGTCCAGTTTTCAATGTAATAGATATCGTATTCAATCCGTTTCCGGATAGAAGTATCCCCCCGCAGGCCGTTCACCTGGGCCCAGCCGGTAAGCCCGGGCCTTACCTGGTGCTTTACCATATACCTGGGGATCTCTTCCTTGAATTTTTCCACAAAGTGCGGACGCTCCGGCCTGGGCCCCACCAGGCTCATGTTCCCCCGCAGAATATTAAACAGCTGGGGAAGCTCGTCTAAGCTGGTGCGGCGCAGAAACCTGCCCACAGGCGTGACTCTGGGATCATTACGCACTGTCCATGCCTTTTTCTCCTCTCCGGGGGGCTGTCGTTCCATGGTGCGGAACTTGTACATGTCAAAAGGCTTATTGTGCAGCCCCACCCTCTCCTGCTTAAAAATCACGGGCCCCGGGCTGGTCAGCTTTATGAGAATCACTGCCGCCAGCATAATGGGCGACGTAATGAGAATGCCAAGCAGGGAACCCGCCACATCCATGATCCGCTTTATAATGATGTTGCCCGTGTTCGTCAGCGGCACATACCGGATATTGATCACCGGCAGCCCCATGAGATCCTCCGTATATGGCTTACTGGGGATTAGGCTATTGTAGTCCGGAATGAATTTCGTATGCACTCCGTACTTTTCACAGGTAGCCACTATATTCTCCAGGTGCTCATAATCCTTTAACGGCAGGGAGATGGCAATCTCGTCCAGCTTGTTCTCCGGCAGAATAACTTCCAGATTTCCAAGCCTGCCCAGCACCTTGACTCCTTTGTACAGCGTCCCGGCCGGGATGTGATTGTCCAGGATTCCACAGGCCACATAGCCCCATTGGGGATTGTCGGAAAGCCTGTCAATGTACTCCTCCGCCGCCCGGGAATATCCCACCAGCAGGATATGCTTCAGATTATACCCTTTTCTGCGGATGGTCCGAAGCCCCCTGCGCAGAACCAGCCGGAAGCCGGAAGTAATTCCCACATTGAAAATATAAAAGAAGCCGATCACGGAACGAGAGAAATTGATCTCACGGATAATCATGTACAGGACGATGATCAGCGCCATGATGCCTATGGTATTCGCCTTGATGATCCCGTAAATCTCAAAGCGCCGCCGCACAGTCCGCTTCGGCGCGTATACGCTGCAAACATAATAAATCAGCGCATAGAACGGTAATATAAAGGGCAGAAGCCTCATGTATTCCCGCAGAGGAAGCACACCGATTCCCGGCCCGTCATTCAGAACATAAAATTTGAAAGTATAGGCCAACACAAAAGATGCCGTAGTAATACCGACATCTATCAACACCATCAACCGGTTGAATACCTTCTGATTATCCTTTATCATAAGCACCACCTGATGTATACCATACACCTATATTATAAAAAGAACAACTTATGATTTTATGAAGCTGTTTCTTAAGATTTCTTAAGAAATCTCAGAAGATTCACATACAGCTGTCCCTGAATCCCCAGGTAGTTTTGCAGATGCTTCCAGCGAAAGGGAACTCTTTTTGCTCTGCCCTCTTTGGAAAGCGCTTTTTGAAATCCCCGGCAAATTCCTCTTACATACAGTATTCCCATTCTTTTCTGGCAGAAAAATAAAAATTTTACCAAAAATCCGGGAATCAGAAAGGGCAGGTTCCAAAGCCACTGTGGCAGAGGCATGTTCTTCGCGATCACATATATGCTATTGGAAGCTGCTAACTTCGTTTTCCATTCATTGTAACGGGAACCGCTGGAAGCGCTGCCATAGTGGATGACCTCCGCTCCCGGCTCATAAAAGCTGCGGTAGCCGTAAATGCGGGCCCGCCAGCCTATGTCCAGATCCTCCAGATAGGCAAAGTGGGATTCGTCGAAAAGGCCGATCTCTTTCAGAACGCTCTTCCGGTAAATGGCCGCGCCGCCGCAGGCGGAGAAGATTTCCGCCGGGGCCTGGTAGCGGGCCGCCGGCATCCCCTTTCCCCTGGCGTAGGCCCAGCCCAGGGCGCAGTACCTGTCGCCCGCATCGTCCAGAAGATCCTGGTCGTCCCACATACGCATCCTGGCGCTGACGGAGAAAGCCTCCGGCCTGGCGTCCAGTGCACCGCACAGCGCCCCCACAAAATGGGGATGGACTTTCGTGTCATTGTTGAGCAGGATCACATAGGGGGTCTTCGCCGCCCGGATTCCCACATTTACCGCATGGCAGAAGCCGGTGTTAACGGGCAGGGCAATCAGGGATACCCCGGGAAAGGCGTCTTCTATCAGCTGCCTGCTCCCATCCGTGGAGCCGTTGTCTACTACAATTACGCAATACTCATAGGGAGGGATGTCCTGTGCAAGAAGCGATTCCAGGCATTCTTTTATGAATTTCATGCCATTGTAATTCGGGATGACCACTGTAGCTTTCCCCATGCTTTCTCCTTTCGCTCCTGCCCCTTATTCTATTCGGCCGGTACTTTTCAGATGCAAAATGCGGCGTAGAGAGGGACATTCTAAATTTAACCTGTTGTGCCGTTTATAGTTAAAAACTGAGCTTTTAAACTATAGTTCCGCAAATATTTTAGACTTACATTTTGATATAAACACCTTGA
>CAJTZD010000107.1 GCA_910584235.1 uncultured Acetatifactor sp. | reverse complement strand
CAGATATTCTTTAAAAGAAAAGGAGATAAATAGTATGAAGTATGTATGTCAAGTATGCGGTTATGTTCACGAGGGCGACAATCCGCCCGCAGAGTGCCCTATCTGCCATGCACCCGCAGAGAAGTTCACGGCTCAGGCCGCTGACAAGACATGGGCTGCAGAGCATGTGGTAGGCGTTGCCCAAGGCGTGCGCGAGGATATCGTAAAGGATCTGCGCGCCAATTTCGAGGGCGAGTGCTCTGAGGTAGGTATGTATCTTGCCATGGCAAGAGTAGCCCACAGAGAGGGCTATCCCGAGATCGGCCTGTACTGGGAAAAGGCTGCTTTCGAAGAGGCTGAGCATGCCGCTAAGTTCGCGGAGATGCTGGGCGAAGTGGTAACCGCTTCCACTAAGAAGAACCTGGAGATGAGGGTGGATGCCGAGAACGGCGCTACCGCCGGCAAGACAGATCTGGCTAAGAGAGCCAAGGAGCTGGGCCTTGACGCTATTCATGACACCGTTCACGAGATGGCCCGCGATGAGGCCCGTCACGGCAAAGCCTTTGAGGGTCTGCTCAAGAGATACTTTGGCTAAAAATAGAAAAGGAGACTGATATTATGCAAAAATATTTTTGTAATCCCTGTGGTTATACTTATGATCCTGAGAAAGGTGACCCGGAGCACGGCATCGCTCCCGGCACTCCTTTCGAGTCTCTTCCCGATGACTGGTGCTGCCCTCTGTGCGGTGTGAACAAAAGCATGTTCCAGCCCTGCATCGAGAACTACAACTAAACTCCCATGTAAAAAAGGGGCTGTCGTTCAATAACGATTTTAGCCCCTAATTCCTGACAATGAGAGAATTAAACAGAAAAAGCAAATCCGGCAAGAGCATATTCGTTATCCTCTTGCCGGTTGTTTTTTGATTTTAACTTGTATTTTCTCCTATACCGACACGCCTGTCTCTTCCAGCCTCTTCTGCACAGCCCTCACATCCAGCGCCCGGGGCAGACAGCCCGAGGCAGCGCAGATAGCTGCCGCAATCCCCACAGCCTGTCCCATATTGGCACAGATCGGCATTACTCTGTAGTTGGAATGGGCCATATGGGTACCGCTGATATTTCTTCCCGCAAGGTAGAGATTGTCCACCTTTTTGGGTACAAAGCAGCCATAGGGAATGGTATAGCCCTGAGGCTGGGAGAACTCTTTCTGCACTCCTGTCTCGTCCAGTCCGTCCCCGGTCATATTGTGGACATCGAAATTAAAGTGCGCCTTGGTTACCACCCAGTCCGGAAAGACTCTGGC
Source organism: uncultured Acetatifactor sp. (assembly GCA_910584235.1). Classification (GTDB taxonomy): domain Bacteria; phylum Bacillota; class Clostridia; order Lachnospirales; family Lachnospiraceae; genus Acetatifactor. The sequence continues at coordinate 7,431 of CAJTZD010000107.1, read as the reverse complement.
CGAGACAATGTCCTCCTGACCCAGCGCATACTCCCCCTCAAAATGTCTGGTCTCCCGCACGCCGACCAGAGAAGCGGAGCTGATCAGATAGCATTCCTCAAATCCCGGCACGAACTTTCGCAGGAACTCCACGATGCTGTCCATCTGCTTTCTGCATACAATGGTGGCTTTTGTCAGGTCCTCCGCTTTTGTGCCGTCGATTCCGATACAGTTGGTCATGTTACAGGTGACCACGCCGGGGAGCGTTGTGCGGTACAAAAGTACATGTCCTGCCGGAAAGGGCAGGTTTTCCCGGCCGACCTGCTGGATGTCCCCGGCGGGAATTTCCAGGTGATCTTCGAAAAAGCCCGGGAAGACGCCTCTGTCCACATCCACCCCCGCCACCTTGAACATAATCGTGGCCGGCTGCATCCTGTTGTCCGATTCCCGGCCCAGGCTAAAAGGCACTCCCGCCCGGGCCGCAATGTCGCCGTCTCCGCTGGCGTCTATGACGATTTTGCCATAAATGACGCCTCTGCCGGATTTGTTCTCCACAATGATGCCGCGAATACAGTTTCCCTCCATCACCGGCCCACAGGCAAACGTATACAGCATCAGCCTGACGCCTGCTTCCTCCAGCATTTCCAGCAATACGGTCTTCAGGCGCTCGGGATTGATGATATGGCGATTCTCCGTAGAGTCTGTATCGGCGGAGCGTTTTAGCAGTTCTTCATAAAATCCTCCTTTTGTCTCTCCCGTCCAGTGGCTCATGAGCCCCTCCGTGGCAATCCCCCCAACATTCCCCATCTGCTCCACCAGCACCACGCTCGCTCCCTCCCTTGCCGCTGCGATTGCGGCGGAGACGCCCGCGGGCCCGGAGCCCGCCACCACTACGTCCGCTCTGGCGATTACGGGGATATCCCTTGCCGGTTCCCGGTATGTGTCCATCTTACATCCTCCTGCCTTTTTGGATTTGTTGTACTCGTGAGCGCCTCCTTTTGCCGCTTTTGTGCTGCATGACAGAAGCGCTCACTGGTTATATGTTTTATTCGATATACCCCTGTTCCCTCAGCTGTTCCTCTGCGCTCTTCATATAATCTTCAAATCCGAAAGAGGTATTCAGCTCCTCCAGGAACTGACTGTATTCCGAAATAGGCCTTGTCCCGAAAATGAAAGCTATCATATTCTCCGTGATATACTTGTTCATATCCTCGGCATGGAAACCCTCCGGCGCAATCACGGCGTTTTCATATGCCGTCATCCTCTCCGTATTCTCGCTAAAGACAATGCTCTCTGCTGCCTCCGGGAACTTCACTGCAAGGTAAACGCCATCATCCCTGTAGGCCATCTGGTATACCCAAAGGAAATCACATTCCGTTGACATCAAATCCGTCTTTACGATTTCTCCGTTCTCCACATTGTAGTGCCTTCCCTCAACTCCGTAGGAAACCAGCTTTTCACCCTCCTCACTGGTGATATAATTCAACAGCTTGATAACGGCTTCCAGCTTTTCCGGACTCTCCGCCACCGCAGCGCTGACGCACCACTCGCCCTTTGAGCCCACAGCGTTTATCGTGTCAAAGCACGCCCTGTCTCCGGTGCCTGAATCCAGCGGAGCGTACCACACCCACTCGGCATCGGGATCCACGGCCAGCAGCTGCTCCATCAGCGCCTGTTTGTATACGGATGCCCACTCTGTCACCGCCATGCCTACCTTGCACTGAGCCATCTTGTCCCGCAGGGCGTCTCCGCTGTTCGCCACGATATCCGGATCCACCACACCGGCATCCACGAACCGCTTGCACATCTCCAGCCCTGCCTCCATATTCGGCGCCAGGAGCGTGGATGTCAGCTCTCCATTTTCGTCCAGAACCAGGTTGTTGTATACGGAACCGCCGTAAGAATTCAGAATCAGGTTAAACGCCCACAATCCGTTGCCCGAGAAGCCATAGGTATCCTGCGCGCCGTTGCCGTCCGGATCTTCAAAGGTAAACTTTTTCGCCACCTCCAGGGCCTCCTCCATGGTTGTAGGGATTTCGGCCCCCACCTTGTCCAGCCAGTCTTTACGCACTACCGGCATGGAGTAGCTTCCCTTTGCCTTCCTGGGAACGCGGTACATCCCCCCGTTTATATAGTTTGGCCGTAAAGCCTCTTCCCCGCCGACCCAGTCCACCAGGGGCTGCAGTTGATCCAGATAGTCGTTCAGGCTCAGCACAATTCCGTTCTGCACATACTGCTTTAACGTCTCATCAGAGGGCGCGATAAACAGATCCGGCACATCGCCGCCTGAAATTCTGGCGTTCAGTGCCGTGGCATAATCGGCTCCGGCTCCTACAATGTTCATGGTGACATCCACCCCGATAGCTTCCCTGATTCCCTGTTCCACAAAATTCTTTTCCTTTTCCGGCAGCGCCACCCCATGTCCGCATACCAGTTCCAGCGAGACCACATCCCCGTCTGCCGTTTCCTGCCCGCCTTCAGGCTTTGTCTCCCCGTCGTCCTGTTCGTTCGCATCCGTTGATTCTGTCGTTTTTGCCGAATCCTGCGTGCTCCCCGGCACATCGTTGCTCCCGCATCCCGCCGTAAGCACCAGCGCAAGACTTACCATTGCTGCCATTACTCTCTTCCTTTTCATGATTGATTCCTTTTCCTTTCTGAAAACATGGTTTATAGCTCCCTTACGTCCGGCCACCCATCCTTTCGCTGTCCGGGCGTTATGTATAGTCAAAGGGCATGGGATATCCGTTCCCGGCACATCACCCCTTTACCGCCCCCAACATGATACCTTTCGTGAAATACTTCTGTATGAACGGATAAATGACGATGATGGGCAGCGTAGTGAACACTACCATTGCCATCTGCAGCGTCATGGTAGGAATCGTGATATCCGCATTCATCTCCGCGTTCGGCGTCAGCATCCTGCGCAGCACCACCTGCAGGGTCTGCATATTCTGATCCGGCAGATACATGATAGAGTCAAAGTACGTCTCCCAGTGTCCCACCGCATAAAACAGCACCATGGTCATAATCACAGGCTTTGAGAGAGGCACTACAATCTTCCACAGTACATAGAACTCATTTGCCCCGTCTATCCTGGCGGACTCGAACAACTCCTCCGGAAGATTTTCGAAAAAGGCTTTCACCACCAGGAGATTGTAGGTATAGACAGCTCCCGGAATCATCAGCGCCCAATAAGTTCCGATCATGTTCAGATTCTTGATCAGCAGATAGGTGGGAATCGTACCTCCGCTAAACAGCATGGGAAAGATAATAAAAGGAATCAAAAATCGTCTTCCCGCCAGTTTCCGCTTGCTAAGGGGATACGCCATGATCACCGTAGCCACGATATTAATCACCGTCCCAAGGATAGTGATGTATGCCGTGATTCCCATTGCCCGGGGCAGCATCCTCTGGTCTATGATGGTCTTGTATGCATCCAGTGTAATGGCTCTTGGAATGACCAGAAACCCGCCGTTCTTATGCACCTCTGTAATAGGCGTCAGGGAAACGCTTATCACATACAGCAGCGGGAACACGCATATCACCAGTATGACCGATAAAATCACATAATTACATATGTCCACAGCCTTGTCGCTCTTCCACTTTTTTACCATAGTCCCTCATCCCACTTTCTCGCCAGCTTATTCGTCCCCAGAACCAGAACCAGTCCAATCACGGATTTCAGCAGACCTACGGCGCTGGCAAGGCTGTAGTTCATGCGCTGGATTCCCTCCTTGAACACCCATGTGTCCAGGATCTCTGCAACGCTTAGCACCTGATCGGACGCAATGACATAAATCTGGTCAAAGCCCGCATTCATGATAGAGCCTGCACGGAGAATCAGCTGCAGGATGAAAGTCCCTTTCAGCAGCGGCAGCGTGATGTACCAGATCCGCTTCAGCTTGCTGCATCCGTCTATGATAGCCGCCTCGTATAGGGTGGTATCGATGCCGGCAATGGCTGCCAGATAAATGATTGCCGACCACCCCAGCCCTTTCCATAAATCTGTCCCCACAATCATGGCCTGAAAATGCGTGGGATCCGTCAGGAACGGATAAGAGGAAAGCCCCCATTGCGTCAGCCATCGGTTGATCAATCCGCTGGTCTGGGAAAAGAAAGCCGTCATAATGCCGTATATGATGACCCAGGACAGGAAATGGGGCAGATAGCTTGCTGTCTGAATGGCTTTCCGGAACCATTTATTCTTGCACTCATTGATCATGATGGCCAGGATAATGGGCGGTATCATGCCAAACGCTATTTTGTAAAAGCTGATCTTCAGCGTATTTCCGATAATCCGCGCGGCATAAGGGCTTTCAAAGAAATATTCAAAATGCTTCCACACCGGCTCCGCCCAGGGGCTTCCCAGAATCCCCTTTGGAATGTTGTAGTCCTTGAACGCGATCAGCACTCCGTACATGGGGCCATATTTGAAAACAAGATAATAGATCAGGAACGGCAGCAGCATGACATAATACTGCCAGTTCCATTTCATGATATGCCGAATCCTCTGTCTCCCTTTTTTCTCCATTTCTCCTCTCCCTCTCAATCGTGCATCTTGCACACAAAAAATGGCAACTATAATGTTTTCTCATCACAGTTACCATTTTAGTAAATTGTATTTCCAAATAATATGCAGAAAAAGATGAAAAATGTCCGTTTTTTGTACAAGTTATCTATATGGCTACTCTTTTTCCTGAGGGATGCGTAAATAGATCACCGTCCCCACCCCAATTTCCGATTTGATTTTAATCCCATATTCCTCTCCGTACCACAGTTTCATCCGCTCATTCACGTTCAGAATGCCCACGCTGGAAAGCCTGTCCGTCACTCTGGCAGTGTACTTTCCGTCCAGAATGTCCTGGCACATATTTCTGGTCATGCCGATACCGTCGTCGCAGATGAAAATATGCAGAATTCCTCTGCGCAGCCTTGCCGCAATTTTCAGGCTGCCCCCGCCCCCAGGCACTATTCCGTGAAAGATGGAGTTTTCCGCCAAAGGCTGCAGCAGCAGCTTCAAAACCCGGCACTGCGCGGCTCCCTCCTCTATCTGCTGCTCAAATCGAATTCCGCTGCCATATCGCATCTGCTGAATTCTGACATAATTTCCCAGCTGCTCCATTTCCTCCCGGATTGTCACAGTCTCCGCATTCTGCTCAAAGGTGTAAGATAAAAGTTTAATCAACGCCCGCAGTGCCTGCCCGGCTGTCTCGTCTTTTCCCTGTCTGATCAGGCTGGCCACGCAGGCCAGGGTATTGTGCAGAAAATGCGGGCCGATCTGGTTCTGCAGCATCAAAAATTCATACTCCATCTTCCTGTGCTCCGCATCCCGCACCTCCTCCACAAGCTCCCGCAGCCTTCTGACCAGGCTGTTATAGTGGGAGGAAAGCCGCCCCAGTTCATCCTCCCGGCTGTAATGCACCTCCACCAAATGCTCCAAATCGTTCACCTGATCCATGTCCCGCGCCAGCTTCCGCATGGGATTCGTATAAAGCATAGTGAACCAGAACACGATTATGATGATGCCCGCAAACCAGAGCCCCATATGTTTTGCCGTAAACCAGAACAGTTCGCTGCGGTATCCCTGCAGGATGTCTGCAGGATACATAAGGCAGACCTCCCAGCCCAGTTTATTGTCAGCCGTACACAGGAAGCTGTACTCCGGCACGGCTTCTATGCTGGCCAGTTCTGCGGATTCCTTTCCGTAATCAAACATTTTCAGATATCTGTCCGCCACTTCCAGCGGGTATACCCCCGGTTTCAGTTCAATGCCCGGATCCTCTCTGGAAAACAGGAAAGGTTCTCCCATATATTCCCGCACCATGAAGCTCTTTCCCTGCCCCCCCAGCACGTCCTGAAACATGGTCCTCAAATAGTCGCAGCCGGTCTCTGTCACTGCGATATTATCACCGCTTCGGTAGGACACAAAAAGGGAATAGCCGGCAGACATGGCAGAATACACCGGTTTCGAATACTGCAGCCTGCCCGGATTGTCCCTGGCCCTGTCTATCATATCGTCCACTATGTCCGGCTTCACCGCGTCATACAATGCCTGCTGACTTGCATAGATCTCTCCGTCCGGCCCCGCCACGTACAATGTCTGGATGAAACCATTGCTTTTCCGGATATCCTCCAGCGCGTAATAGGACTCCCAGCCCTGTTTCTCGTACAAATCCTGGCGCAGCGTGATGCCCATCAGGCCATTCTGGATACTGTCGCAGTAAGAGTCAATGTATAAATTCATCAGATGCAGCTTGGTCTGCATCTCGCTGACTACCTCCTGCTCCTGATTGTCCATCCTCTGTACCATTTCCCGGAACAAGAAGACGAACATGACACCCCCTGCGAAGACCAGCATAATCAAAAACTGCCGCAGCGAAACCGCGCTCAGCTTCAGCCTCTCCTTTATGCCATCCATTTATTTTCCCCTCTTGCGGACCTCTTTCGGGCTCACGCCGCTCCATTCCCGAAATTTCTGTGTAAAATACCGATAGTTGGAAATCCCCACCTGTTCCGCCACTTCATATATCTTCAGTTTTCCGTCCTGGAGCAGTTCATTGGCCCGCTCCATTCGGATACGGTTCAGGCAGTCGCTGAACTTCTCATTGGTCTCCTCCGTAAACATTCGCCCCAGATACTGGGCATTGATGCCTATCCTTTCAGCAATTCCGGCGAGGGTTAAGTCCGTCTGGTACTCTGTCTGCAAAATGCGGATTGCCCTGCGCACTTCGCTCCGGCGGGAAAAGCTGACATGCCTTTCGCACTGTTTGGCAAAGCTTTGTGCCAGCTGCCGGATGTCGCAGGCTTCACAGAGCACGCCCTCTATCTCCCTGGCTTCCTCCGGAAGCTTGTTGATATATTTGGAGAGCCACAAAAACAACAGCTTTTTCAACTCCTCCGGCCACAGCCGCGCATCCTGGCCGAACCGGACCACATCCCGGCACAGCGCCTCTTCCCCCTCTCTCTTTGCCACCAGAGCGTCTATCTGTTCTATATGGGCTGCGCTGCGGAACCCAAACTCCCCTATCTGGCTATCGTCAAAGCATATGCCTCCCGGCTCATAGAAAGCCTGCGCTTTCCATCTGTCCAGTTTTCTGCCCTCCTCCATATACTGCTTTCCGTTCAGCACTTTCCCGTGAGATTTCACTGCGTAAATCCGGAACGGCTCTTCCAGAAATTCAAAGGAATCCCGGAGCCGCTGCCTGATATACGGCATCAGTTCCTCCATGTCCATCTCCTTTGAAACGCTGACTCCATAAAGTCCGTCTGCCAGCAGAACCCAGCATTCAATGGATTTATCCGCCTCCAGAGTACTGCTGATCATCATCTCCATGAAAGCCCAGGAGCCCAGACGGTTTTCCACCACCAGGAAGTAATTGGGCCCGTTATAGTGAATTCGGAAGTGAATCCGCTCCAGTTCCCTGTCGATTTCTCCCGCATCCCACACATTCT
>CAJTZD010000106.1 GCA_910584235.1 uncultured Acetatifactor sp. | reverse complement strand
GGCTGGCCGTCCGTTGGGGAAGCTGTCTTCAATGACGAGGTACTGGGGCTTCTCGGCGTTGACAAAAGGGGCAATGTAGGTCTTCTTTCCCGTGATCTGGGGCTGCATATCCTCCACCCCCAGCATTTCAAGGTCCGCGGCGATCTGTTCGCTTGGACGGGGCGTGATTTTGTCAATCATGGTCCAGGGAAAAGTAACCGTCTTTTCGTCGCTGACATAGGCGGCAAAGCTTTCGTCCACAAATCCCCTTTCCTGCCACTGGGCCGTCATGGAGAGTACGGCTTCACGGAGTCTGGAGCCGTTTTGGGAGCAATTATCCATGGAAACCAGCGCCAGAGGATATTTTCCGGCACGATACCGCTCATGGAGCATGGCAGTCAGCACCGCCATGGCTCCCACCGCCTTGTCCGGCCCATTTTGAATGTCGGCCTCCACAAAGGGGAGCCATGTGCCGTCCGCTTTCCGTAGGGCATAGCCCTTTTCGGTGATTGTGAAAGAGACCAGCTGCAGGGACGGACTGGCAAATATTTCTTTCAGTCGGCTCCAATGGGCCGGAGCGGACCATTGTGCCTTTACTGCCTCCGCCAGGGAGCCCAATACCTTGTACTCCCTGGCTCCGTCCCCGTGCAAAATCACGCCAAGCCCCAGATTGTCATAGGGCTTATATATTCTATCTACAACATCGTAGTCAAAAGCTTCCACACAGGTGAGGCCCCGGTCCATTGCGCCATCCTCCAGAAGCGTGTCCGCAATGCCTCCGATAAAGATGCGGAAAATATTGCCGATTCCAAAGTGCGCCCATACAGGCTCATTTCTTGCCCTCTGCGAAACCTCGTCCACATTGTACCCGGGAAGCGCGATGCCGGCCTTTTCCCAGGCCGCCTTTTTTTTCAGCCCATTGCCTGTCAGTTTCATTTGCAGTCTCCTTTTTGCAGTCTCCCTTTTGCTGTTTTTCCTGTCTCGCATGATTCAGCACAAGTCCGGCAGCGATATTGCAGGTTCTATCCAGCCCCCGTTTTTCTCAGAACTCAAAATACGCTCCCGGTAAAATGCAGTCCGCCGGGGCACTGCTTCCCGGCTTCTGGAAATACAGCTCCGTGGCCGTAGGATTATAGATCCGGTTGCCGTCCGCGGAGAACTCCAGTCTGCCAAAAGCCTGTACATAATCGTAAATCTGAATGTTTGTGGCATACCAGATATCATCATGCCCACCCACAAAAGCGGCGAATTCCTCTAAGATATTCCAGTTGTCCTTTTCCTCGAACTCATAGCTGTGTCCCCACAGATAAAACATCCAGGAACCTCGTTGGGGCGTTTCTTCCACAAACTTTTTTGCCAGGTTCATCAGTTCCGGATCGTTGTGATGGCAGGTAGTCTCCAGCCGCAGCCAATCCGTTGGCATATCAAAAGAGCGGGTGGAAACGACCGTCCTGCCGTATACCAGGCCGGCTTTTTTCAGGCATTCCACAGTGGCATCACTGTATGTACCGAAAGGATACGCCATCCCCCTGACAAGCGTATGGAATTTGTTTTCCAGGTTTTCCCTGTCTTTGAGCAGCTCCCACATGGCCGTATGTTCCTGGAGCTTCTCCAGAAAAGGATGGGTCAGTCCATGCACGGCAATCTCATGGCCGCAGCCGGTGTATACCTCTGACACCTGCTTGTCGGTTAATCTGCGGTGAATGGTGCCCTCCGGATAAACGGTTCCCTCCGGCGCGAACAGCCCGCTGTTTAGATTGAAAGTACCTTTCAGGCCGTATTGATCCATAATTTCCATCAGCCTGACGTCCTGCTCTACACCGTCATCGTAGCTGAGGGTGAGGGCCTTTGATTTCCCTTTCGGGAAACGCATGAAAATTTCTGCCATGTTGCTTTCCTCCTCGATTCTTCAAATATTTCTCAAAGTCCCGGCTTTTCTTTCTGGTTATCATATCACGGCAGTTTGCCTGTGGCAAGTTTTTTAAGGAAAGGTGGTGTAACTTGTGACTTTATTGGGAAAAAATGGAACGGCACCCAACAGAAAATCCTTGTGCTTTTGCCAGGAGACGCCCGGTCTGGCGCTGCGCATATGGCAGGGCAGATCGGTATTACAAGGAGAAATATCGAATCCAATCTGAAAAAACTTGGAACTGATCCTGCCAGAGTGACTTGGACATAAAAAAGTAGTGAAAATTGTTCGGTTTTGTGTTATGATAAGATATGTTTGTATCATTTCCGGAGATTTTCAGGAGGTCAGAAAATGAAAGTGATTGAAAACCAGACTTTTGATATGGAACGCGCCCTTTATGGATGTGACGGCGTATTGGTAAAGGATTGTTCCTTTGACGGGCCGGCAGACGGGGAGAGCGCTTTTAAAGAGGGAAAGAATATTGAGGTACAGCATTGTTTCTTTAATCTGCGGTATCCTTTTTGGCATGACCACGGACTTGTCATTGAAAATTCGGATATGACGGAGCTTTGCAGGGCTGCCCTGTGGTATTCCGATCATGTAGAGATTCGGGATACCAGGATGCACGGGATCAAAGCGCTCAGAGAGTGCAGTGACATCACCGTCAGACACTGCGATGTCATCTCCCCGGAATTCGGCTGGTTCGTGCAGGGAATCCGTATGGAGGATACCACCGTGGCCGGCGAGTATTTTATGATGCGGTCGGAGAATCTGTCATTCAAAGGGGTAGAGCTGAAAGGGAAATATTCCTTTCAGTACATAAAAAATGCGGTCTTTGAAAACTGTGTCTTTGACACAAAAGACGCTTTCTGGCATGGCGAAAACGTAACGGTTTGGAACAGCGTGATAAATGGGGAGTATCTGGCATGGTATTCGGACGGGCTGACGCTGATCAACTGTAAGATTGTGGGAACACAGCCGCTGTGCTACTGCAGGAACTTAAAGCTCATTGACTGCGAGATGGTAGATACCGATCTGGCCTTTGAGAAATCTCAGGTGGAGGCAACCGTCACCACTAAGGTGGACAGCATCAAGAACCCGAAGTCCGGCCGGATCCAGGTGCCGGAATTGGGAGAGTTGGTCATGGATGAGGCGGAGGCGGAATGCGAGATATGGGTTGCCGGGCAGAGGGCAAAACAGGGCTAAGCGAGCATGAAAAGCATTTTGATTATCGATGATGACATCCATATCGGAAACATGCTTGAGGAGGCATTGACAAAAGAGGGCTACAGCGTTTCCCGCGCCTATTCCGGTACGGAAGCGCTGTTTGTGCTGTCCGAAAAAAGGCCGGATCTCGTCCTGCTGGATTTGATGCTGCCAGGACGAAGCGGCGAGGAGGTGCTGCCGCAGATAATGGAAGAAAGGCATTCCATGGAAGAAAGGCATTCCATGGAAGAAAGGCATTCCATGGAAGAAGGGCATTCCAAGGGAATCCCTGTCATCGTGGTAAGCGCCAAGGGGGATATTGATGGAAAAGTGGATCTTTTGCTGGGCGGCGCGGTGGATTATGTGACCAAGCCCTTTGCCATGAAAGAACTTCTGGCCAGGATTTCCGTACAGCTCCGCAGGGCTGACAGCGCGCCTGCAGCCCCTGTTTTGGTGTTTGATGATATCGCGCTGAATACGGATACCCATATGGTGGACATCGGCGGCAGGGAGATAAGGCTCACCAGGACGGAATACGCCATTTTGAAGCTTCTCATGGGCAACCCCTCTCAGGTGGTGACGAAATCCCTGCTGCTGGAGCGCATCAGCCAGGACACGCCGGACTGCACGGACGGTTCCCTGAAGATGCACGTCAGCAACCTGCGCAGAAAGCTGCGTGAGGTCTCGGGAAAAGACTACATCGAGGCGGTCTGGGGGATTGGCTTCAAAATGCGTGGGTGATGAATCTTTACCATTTCTTTACTGTTTTCTTTACCGGTTTCTTTACTGTCTCAGGATAAGATATCAATGTCACATAAAAATAGCAATACTGGAGACAACAACTGTCTGCCATAAACGATAGTGGACGGGCAGTTGCGGTATTGGAATCAGGAGGTTGTGTTTATGGAGTATGTTCTGCAAACGAATTCTCTGACTAAGAAGTACAAGTATTTCAAAGCGCTGAATCAGCTGACAATGAATGTTCCCAAAGGAGCGATCTATGGCTTTGTAGGCAAGAACGGCGCGGGCAAAACCACGCTGATCAGGCTGATCTGCGGGCTGCAGTCCCCCACCTCGGGGGGCTATACCCTGTACGGCAGGAAGAACACGGACAGGGAGATCTCAAAATCCCGCAGGAGAATGGGAGCCGTGGTGGAGACGCCCTCCATCTACCTTGACATGACGGCCCGGGACAATCTGAAGCAGCAGTACCGCATCCTGGGGCTTCCTACTTATGACGGGATGGAGGACATCCTGAAGCTGGTAGGGCTTGCTGATACCGGGAAGAAGATAGCAAGACACTTTTCATTAGGGATGCGCCAGCGGCTGGGCATTGCCATCGCCCTGGTGGGCTCCCCGGATTTCCTGGTGCTGGATGAACCGGTAAACGGGCTGGATCCCCAGGGGATCATCGAGATCCGGGAATTGATCCTGAAGCTGAACCGGGAGCAGCAGATCACTTTCCTGATTTCCAGCCACATTCTGGACGAACTGTCCAGGCTGGCCACTCACTACGGCTTCATCGACAGGGGGCAGATAGTGAAAGAGATCAGCGCGAAAGAACTGGAGAGCGCCTGTAAAAAGTGTATCCGCCTGGAGGTGACTAATACAGGGACGCTGGCCCGTGTGCTGGATGCGATGCATGTGGAGTACAACATCCTTTCCCAAAGGGAAGCGGACGTGTACGCAAAGGTCAATGTATCCAAACTGACCCTGGCCCTGGCGCAGGAAAACTGTGAGGTGATCTCCATGCAGGAGCGGGACGAAAGCCTGGAGAGCTACTATGTCAATTTGATAACATCCGGCTGCAGCAGCGATTCGGACAATGCGATGTGACTAGAGAGATTGGAATAGGAGAAAAGAAAATGAGTAAACTTTTATCGGCAAATTTCCTGCGTTTGAAGAAAAATAAGGTCTTTTGGGGCGGACTGATTCTAATGGCGGCATGGGGGATATTCGTGCCGGTCAAGCTCCATATGGATGCTGTGCAGATGAACTATGCGGACAGGGTAGAGGACGGATTCTTTGGCTGCGCCATGTTCATGGGTATTTTCATATCAGTATTTTGCAGCCTGTTCATCGGTACGGAATACAATGACGGAACCATGCGGAACAAGATTATCGTGGGCGGGAAACGTTCGGCAATCTATCTGGCGGGCGCGGCGGTCTCCTGCGCGGCGGGGCTTGCCATGTGCGCGGCATATCTGCTGCCCTACCTTTGTGTAGGGATGCCGCTGATGGGAACCTTTAGCGTCCCCGGGGAAGAAATTTTTCTGACGACGCTTACAGTACTGCTTCTCTCGGCGGTGTTTTCCTCTGTCTTTACCTGCATCGCCATGGTCTGCCAGAACAAAGCCGCTACCGCTGTCATCTGCATCCTGCTGGCCTTTGGCTCTCTGATGTCGGGAATGATACTGAATCAAATGCTGGAAGCGCCCGAGACGCATACGTACTATTCCCTGGATGGGAATGGCGAAATGATCTCCTTCGAGGAGCCAAACCCCAAATATCTGAAAGGGACAAAGCGGGAGATCATCCAGAGCCTTTACGATATCAATCCCGGCGGGCAGGCCATCCAGTGCGCCAATATGACGGCTGTAAATCCGCTGCGCCTTCCCCTTTACTCCCTTGGAATCATTGTGCTGGCCACAGGCGCGGGAGCAGTTTTGTTTCAAAAAAGAGATTTGAAATAAGGAGATAGTCATTCATGATTGTATGGTTATGGGCCTCCATCGGCGTTCTGACTCTGGTTATCCTTGGGCTGCTTGTCAAAATCCATATGCTGCAAAGGGCCGCGGAGGAAATCGGGGAGGCCTTTGCCGACAGGCTTGCCACCGATACCAACACGCTGATCGACATTTCCGGCAGGGACAGGCATATGCGCCGTCTGGCGGATGCCGTCAATGTACAGCTTCGCAGGCTCCGGGAAGAGCGCCACAGGTTCCGCCAGGGAGACACGGAACTGAAAGGCGCTGTCACCAATATCTCCCACGATTTGAGGACGCCTTTGACCGCCATCTGCGGGTATCTTCATCTGCTGGAAAAAGAGGAAAAATCAGAAACTGTAGAGCGTTATATCGATATCATCAGAAACCGTTCCGAACTGATGATTCTGCTGACGGAGGAGCTTTTCCGGTATTCCGTCATCCTTTCCGGGGAAAGCGGCGCATCCGCGGAGCCCATAGTCCTGAACCGTGTGCTGGAGGAGAGCATAGCGGCATTCTACACCGCTTTCAAGGAGCGGGACATCACACCCAGGATACGGATGCCGGAAGAGTCTGTGGTCCGGATGCTGGACGGCGCCGCCCTGTCCCGGGTATTCTCCAATCTGCTGCAGAATGCCGTAAAGTACAGCGATGGAGATCTGGAGATTACCCTGCACGAGACAGGGGAGATCATCTTCGCCAACAGGGCTCCCGGGCTGGATCAAGTACAGGTGGGCAGGCTGTTCGACCGCTTTTTTACCGTGGAGTCCGCCAGAAAGTCCACCGGGCTGGGGCTGGCCATCGCAAGGAGCCTGGTGGAGCAGATGGGCGGGAGCATCTCGGCGGAGTATGCGGACGGCAGGCTGCATATCTGGATTTTTTTCAGGAACCAGCCGGCAGACGTGGATTCGAAAGCAAAGGTGAAACAGAATAGAAATGGGAAGGAGCCGATGAACCATATGGAGAAAATGTCCTAACTCCTGTTCCCCTGTGGGGAATTTCCCTGCCGGAAATTCAGCACCCACCGTCCCTCTGTCTGGTAGAAGATCAGCCAGGCCCGGATGCTCCTACGATTGATTGCGAGAGTGCAGTCATATTCGATGGACGGTATCCCGGCATACCGCTTCTTCTCCTGGGTATGCACCGTGATGTCCCGGATGACCTGTATCTGCCCCTCCTCATCTTTCAGTTTTATCATCAGCGGCGTTATTTTTCCGGTGCTGGTGCACCAGCACTCGCAGGCGATCTCCTGCTGCGTCCCGCGGAGGGTGCCCGTATCTTTCGTTCTGATAGCTGTCTCTATTCCAAATGCCATTCTTATACTCCTTGCGCGCTTTGGCGCGTATACCAATCAATATTCGTGACACCGGAATCCTGTTTTCGGATTCTGGTTTATGGAAATTTACTTCCAAACTTACACCTGTTTTACTTTCCGCGGCACCTGTCCATCTCTGAGCGGATGGCCGGGTGCCAGGTTTTCCCGGCCCCCGCTGCGGAGAGCTTCGCCCGGCTTCTTTACGAGGCCGCAGCCTGAATGCCCGGCTGATTTTGGCTTTCATGGAACGCCGCCGCACATATGGCTGACAGGCTGGTTCAGAAATACGGCCCGCTTTACGGCATCCCGCCCGAACCGCTGCCGCAGGGTGTCCACCGTTCTGTCCATGACAGCCAGCTTTTCATAATTGATTTCATCAAAAAGGCTTATCTGTCTGCCATAGGCCCCATACCTGGCCCCGCCGGTGTGCACTCCCAGATGGCGGATGGGCCGGCGGTCCCAGAGTCCGGGGAAAAGTTCCTTTGCGGCATGGTAAATTTCCAGAGTCAGGTCAGTGGGGGAGGTTAGCGTCTTCTGGTGGGAGAAATAGGACAGATCCGAGTACCGGATAGCCACGGAGACTACCCCGATTTTCGCTCCGTTCGCCCTAAGGCGGCTCCCCAGCGTTTCCGAGAGGGCCAGCAGCACCAGATTTGCAGTTTCCGCATCCGTCACATCAAAAGGCGTGGTAGTGCTGTTCCCATAGCCTTTGTTGGGGGTGGGTGCAGCCAGCACCGGGGACAGGTCTATGCCGTTTGCAAAGCCCCAGATGGCCTCCCCCGGTTTCTTCAGAACTGCCCGCAGCCATGCCGGGTCGGCGCCGGCTATGTCGCCGATGGTGGCAAGCCCCATGGAGGCCAGCTTTTTTGCCGTGGCGCGGCCTACAAAGAACAGATCCGGCACAGGCAGTGGCCACATTTTCTCACGGATTTCCTCCCGGTACAGGGTATGGACAAGGTCCGGCTTGCGAAAGTCGGAGGCCATCTTGGCCAGGAGTTTGTTATCCGATATTCCGATGTTCACGGTAAAGCCCAGTTCTTCCCGAATCCTGTCTTTGATCCGGGCAGCCGCTTCCTCCGGAGCACCAAATAGATGACAGGTTGTAGTCATATCTACAAAGGCCTCATCGATACTGTAGGGCTCCACCACATCCGAATACTCCCGCAGGATGTCCAGAAAAGCGGCGGAGCATTCCCGGTACAGATCATAATTTGGCGGCACCAAAACTATATTCGGGCATTTCCGCCTGGCCTCCAGGATGGTATCCCCTGTCTGGATGCCGTGCTTTTTGGCGGGGATGGACTTTGCCAGGATGATGCCGTGGCGTTTGGTGACATCCCCGCCTACGGCCGATGGAATCTCCCGCAGGTCGAGGCCGTGACCTCTGCACGCTATATGGGATCCGGATGAAACAGTCGTCCTCCGGCTGCCTGCTTCCGGCAAAAAGCCATCCCTGTGTGCTATAGGGTATTCGGTCAACCTTTTACTATCGGCTTCCGGCAAAGAGCCGCCCTTATGCGCCAGACGATAAACAGCCTCCCATGACAGGAAAGCTGAATTCACATCGATATGAAAAATGAGATTTTTCAAACGTGCGTTCACCTCCTTGATACAGTATTGTAGAGAACACATGTTTGCAAATCAATAGGAGATTACTGGAAACTAAACAGGACGGGCTGTTCAAATATCCACTTCACGATTTTCTCCGTATACTCGCTTTTCTGTTTCAGGAAGTACGGCTCTGTGGCTGAATGTTTGTGGCATTCTGCCCGAATCACTTATGACGGGCGGCTTCGGACAGCAGTCCGGTGAAGGTATTCCTTATGACGAATTTGACGCTTGTACACTTGGAGCCAGCGGACGAAGTCCCGCATCTCCTGCCAGGAGACGTCCTCCGGAAGCT
>CAJTZD010000105.1 GCA_910584235.1 uncultured Acetatifactor sp. | reverse complement strand
GAGAGGGAGGGAGGGGCAATCGAGAGGGCCCTTGAGCGAATAGAGAAACGGGGCTTTGGGGAAGCGTTTACTTTTGGCTGAAGAAAGACATGACGGCCGATGCCTGATGATAGAAAGGAACAGATATATTATGGAAGAAATAAAGAAAATGCGCCCCCGTGAATACATCAAAATACGCGGGGCCAATGAGCACAATCTGAAAAATTTGGACGTGGACATCCCGAGAAACGAACTGGTAGTCCTGACAGGCATGTCAGGTTCCGGCAAGTCCTCCCTGGCCTTTGACACCATCTACGCCGAGGGGCAGCGCCGCTACATGGAGTCCCTGTCCTCCTATGCCAGGCAGTTCCTGGGCCAGATGGAGAAGCCCAACGTAGAGAAAATTGAGGGCCTGTCCCCGGCCATCTCCATTGACCAGAAGTCCACCAACCGCAATCCCCGCTCCACCGTGGGAACCGTGACGGAAATCTACGACTATTTCCGTCTGCTCTACGCCAGGATCGGTACGCCCCACTGCCCGAACTGCGGCAGAGAGATCTCCAAGCAGACCGTGGACCAGATGGTGGACCAGATCATGGCGCTGCCGGAAGGAACCAAGCTTCAGCTTCTGGCGCCGGTAGTCAGGGGCCGGAAAGGGCAGCATGAGAAAGTGCTGGACAGGGCCAGGAAAAGCGGCTATGTGCGCGTGCGCATAGACGGCAGTCTCTATGAACTGACTGAGGAGATCTCTCTGGAGAAGAACATCAAGCATAACATCGAAATCGTGGTGGACCGCCTGGCGGTGAAGCCGGGCATAGAGCGCCGCCTGGCAGATTCTATTGAGAACGTGCTGAATCTGGCCGAGAATCTGCTGGTGGTGGACGTCATGGGCAAAGAGCCCATGACTTTCAGCCAGAGCTTCTCCTGCCCGGACTGCGGTATCGGCATCAGCGAGATTGAGCCCAGGAGCTTTTCTTTTAACAATCCTTTCGGGGCCTGTCCGGAATGCTCCGGCCTGGGCTACAAAATGGAATTCGCTCCGGAACTGATGATTCCGGACGGCCGGCTTTCTATCAATGAAGGCGCTATCGCCGTCACGGGCTGGCAGTCCTGCACGGACAAGGGGAGTTTCACCAATGCCATCCTGCAGGCCATGTGCAAGGAGTACCGGTTCGACCTTGACACGCCCTTTGAAGAATACCCGGACAGGGTAAAGGAGCTTCTGCTCTATGGCACGGACGGGAAAGAGGTGGAGGTGCACTATCAGGGACAGAGGGGCAGGGGCATCTACCCCGTGGCTTTCGAGGGCCTGGTGCGCAATGTGGAGCGGAAATACAGAGAGACCTTTTCCGAGATCATGAAGCAGGAGTATGAAGCCTTTATGCGCATCACGCCCTGCAGGGAATGCAAGGGGATGCGCCTGAAAAAGGAGTCCCTGGCAGTAACGGTATGTGGAAAAAATATTTACGAAATAACGTCCGAATCTGTGCTGGAGCTCAATGACTTCCTGAAAGACATGCAGCTTACCAGTCAGCAGCAGCTCATCGGGAAACAGCTGCTGAAAGAGATTCGGGCCAGGGTGGGCTTTCTGGTGGACGTGGGGCTGGAGTACCTCTCCCTGTCCAGAGCCACTGCAACCCTGTCCGGCGGGGAGGCCCAGCGCATCCGCCTGGCCACCCAGATCGGCTCCGGCCTGGTGGGGGTCTGCTATATCCTGGACGAGCCCAGCATCGGCCTGCACCAGCGGGACAATGACAAGCTGTTAAGAACCCTGAAGAACCTGCGGGATCTGGGCAATACCATGATCGTGGTGGAGCACGATGAGGACACCATGCTGGAGGCGGACTATGTGGTGGACATCGGCCCCGGAGCCGGCTCCCACGGAGGGGAAGTGGTGGCCTGCGGCACCGCGGAGGAGATCATGAAGATACCGGAGTCCGTCACCGGAAAGTATTTAAGCGGCGAACTGCAGATTCCCGTTCCCGGGCAGAGACGCGTGCCCACAGGCTTTTTGAAAGTGCTGGGAGCCAGGGAGAACAATCTGAAGAATGTCAATGTGGACATTCCGCTGGGCATTATGACCTGTGTCACAGGCGTGTCCGGCTCCGGAAAGAGTTCGCTGGTAAATGAAGTGTTGTACAAGCGCCTGGCCAGGGATTTGAACAGGGCCAGATGCATCCCGGGAAAGCACAAGGATATCCGGGGCCTGGAACAGTTGGACAAGGTTATTGCCATCGACCAGTCGCCCATCGGGCGCACTCCCCGTTCCAATCCCGCCACATACACAGGGGTCTTCGACCAGATCCGCGATCTGTTCGCCTCCACGGCGGACGCCAAGGCAAAGGGGTATACCAAGGGACGCTTCAGCTTCAACGTAAAGGGCGGGCGCTGCGAGGCCTGCGGCGGCGACGGCATCATCAAGATCGAGATGCACTTTCTGCCGGATGTGTACGTGCCCTGCGAGGTCTGCGGGGGCAAGCGGTACAACCGGGAGACCCTGGACGTGAAATATAAGGGAAAGAGCATCTTCGATGTGCTGGACATGACCGTGGACGAAGCCTATGGTTTTTTCGAGAACGTCCCCTCCATCCGGCGCAAGATAGAGACCCTGTACGATGTGGGGCTTACCTATGTAAAGCTGGGGCAGCCCTCCACCACCCTGTCCGGCGGCGAGGCCCAGCGCATCAAGCTGGCCACGGAGCTCTCCAGGCGCAGTACGGGCAAGACCATCTACATCCTGGACGAGCCCACCACGGGTCTGCATTTCGCGGATGTACACAAGCTGGTGGAAATACTGCACCGGCTGGCGGACGGAGGCAATACCGTTGTAGTCATCGAACACAATTTGGACGTGATCAAGACAGCGGACTATATCATTGATATGGGCCCTGAGGGCGGCGACCGGGGCGGCACCGTGATTGCCCATGGCACACCGGAGGAAATCGCCGAAGCAAAAGGATCCTACACGGGCATTTATGTGAAGAAAATGCTGGCCAAAAGCAGGGCCGGGAAATTTTTGGCAAAAGAAAAACGCAAAAAAGGCTAAAGAACCCGGAAGAATGTGCCGAAATTATGAAAAGATTCAGCTTCGGCTCTGATTGTCGTACACTTTTTTTAAAATTTTTATAAACCCCTATGAAAATGGAATTTTTTCGGTTATAATACTGTATGTATGACTTTTGTTTGGAACCGGGAATCCAGTTAGAGATAGAAAGGGGCATTTATATGCAGTGTACGGATATTGGAATCGATTTGGGTACAGCCAGCATTTTAGTATATATCAGGGGAAAAGGCGTGGTGCTCAAGGAGCCGTCAGTGGTGGCCTTTGACAGAGACACACAGAAAATAAAAGCGATCGGGGAGGATGCCAGACTGATGCTGGGCAGGACTCCCGGCAACATCGTGGCGGTAAGGCCTCTGCGCCAGGGCGTCATCTCGGACTATACGGTGACGGAGAAGATGATGAAATATTTCATCCAGAAAGCCCTGGGCAGGAGATCGTTCAGGAAGCCCCGCATTGCCGTGTGCGTACCCAGCGGCGTCACGGAAGTGGAGAAGAAAGCGGTGGAAGATGCCACCTACCAGGCAGGGGCAAGGGACGTGGATATCATAGAGGAGCCCATTGCGGCAGCCATCGGCGCGGGGATCGATATCTCCAAGCCCTGCGGGAATATGATCGTGGACATCGGCGGCGGGACTTCTGACATTGCTGTCATTTCCCTTGGTGGCACAGTGGTAAGCGCTTCCATCAAGGTGGCGGGGGATGATTTTGACGAGGCCATCGTGCGCTATATGCGCAAGAAGCATAATCTGCTCATCGGTGAGCGCACCGCGGAGGACCTGAAGATCAAGATCGGTTCCGCCTATAAGAGACCTGAAGTGGACTACATGGATGTGAGAGGCCGCAATCTGGTCACCGGCTTGCCCAAGACGGTGAAAGTGTCCTCCGAGGAGACAGAGGAGGCGCTTAGAGAGACCACTTCCCAGGTGGTGGAGACTATCCACAGCGTGCTGGAGAAGACCCCGCCCGAGCTGGCGGCGGACATTGCGGACAGAGGTATAGTGCTGACAGGAGGCGGAAGCCTGCTGCGGGGCCTGGAAGAGCTGATTTCCTCCAAGACCGGCATCAATACCATCACGGCGGAGGATCCCATGACGGCAGTGGCTGTGGGAACCGGCAAATACGTGGAGTTCCTCTCGGGCTACAATGAAAGATAAGGTAAGATAGGAGCAATCTCAGGAGGCGACAAGTCAAATGTTAAAAGGATTATATACTGCTTACACAGCCATGGTCAACGAACAGCACAGACTGGACACCATGACCAACAATCTGGCCAATGCGTCCACTGTGGGCTATAAAAAGGAGGGCGCTACCAGCCAGTGCTTCAAGGATGTGCTGACCGTGAAGATCAAGGACAATTATGACGGCCATCACCCGGGGGCCAAGATTATCGGGAGGAACAATCCCGGCGTGAAGATCGGGGAGAATTATACGGACTATACCCAGGGGTCTTTCCGCATTACGGACAATACCTATGATCTGGCATTGGCGGGAGACGGATTCTTTGCCGTAGAGTTTACCAATAAGGCCGGTGAGACTTCTACCATGTATACCCGGGCAGGCCAGTTTACGCTGAACAGGGAGGGATATCTGGTGACGGAGGACGGCGATTATGTGCTGGACACCCAGAGCCGCAGAATACAGGTAAATACTCTGCTGGACGCAAAGATTGACGAGAACGGAACGATCTATCAGAACGATGCGGCCGTGGCCAGAATCGGTCTGACGGATTTCGAGGATTATGATTATCTGGAGAAATACGGAGAGACCTATTACAGGCCCATCGAGGGGGCCAGGACCACCCAGGCCAACGCCCAGATCAAATCCGGCTATCTGGAAATGTCCAATGTGCAGATCGTGTCCGAGATGGTGAACATGATCGCCATCACAAGGAACTACGAGAGCAGCCAGAAGATCATCCAGACCTATGACAGCTCTCTGGAGATTGCGGCGACCCAGTTAGGCAGAATATAATTCGTAAAGTAAATTGAAAGAAAGGAACCGGAATTATGGTACGCAGTTTATGGACAGCGGCAACCGGTATGATTGCCCAGCAGACAAATCTTGACACCATTGCCAATAACCTTGCCAATGTGAACACCCAGGGATTTAAGACCCAGGTTAATGAATTTAAGACCCTGTTGTATCAAACCCTGCAGACAAGGACCACCACAGCCAACGGAGAGCAGAAGCCTACCAGCGCCCAGGTGGGACTTGGTGTACGCAATTCCGCAATTTCTACCATATTTAAAACGGGCAATGCGCTTTCCTCCGAGAGCGACACAGCATTCATGATCGACGGAAAGGGCTTCTTCGCGGTGAGAGGAGCGGACGGCAATACTTACTATACCCGCAACGGTAATTTCCAGTTCACTCTGGCCTCCAACGGCGGCAATATGCTGGCCAACGAGGACGGCCTGCCGGTTCTGGATACCAACGGACGGCCCATCATTTTAACCCAGAACTACATAGTCAGCAATGTGACGGTGAGCGCTGACGGCGAGCTGTGCTATCCGGACGCAAAGGAAAATCCCCAGCCTATGGGAATCCGGATCGCCCTGTTTCAGTTCAACAATCCCAACGGTCTGAACCGCTTGGCGGACACTCTGTATGAGCAGACTGCGGCCAGCGGCCAGCCCATTAATGAGGCCACCAACACCGCGGTGGAGAAGAGCAAGGTAATCCAGGGCTACCTGGAGGGTTCCAATGTGCAGGTGGTGGACGAAATGGTGAACATGATCGTGGCCCAGCGCGCCTATGAGCTGAATTCCAAGGCTATCACCGCATCCGACGAGATGCTGCAGCAGGCGAACAATTTACGTAGATAAGTGTGCATAGTGTGAAGCTTCTTCACACGGAAGAATGCTCAAGGTGCGGGCATTCTTCAGGGGCGACTTTTGCGATTTGACTTGCACCGATTTTAGGAGGGATAAGCCATGATGGATTTTAGCAATATAGCAGGTATGTACAATGACACCTATGCCAACGCGGCCAATCAGCGGGCATCGAAGCTGCAGGATAAGCTCAAAGACGCGGACTATGCGAAAGCCACGGACGCGGAGCTGATGGATGCCTGCAAGCAGTTTGAGGCATATTTCATTGAGCAGATGTACAAGGGTATGATGAAGACCATCCCCACCAATGAGAATACCTCCAATTATACGGCTACCATGATGGATTATTATAAGGATCAGATGGTTCAGGCCATGGCGGAGGAGACTACCAACCAGAACGGCGGTTTTGGTCTGGCACAGATGCTGTATGAGCAGATGAAACGGAACTTCGGTACTGCGGACATCGCCGTGGATACGAAAGAGGCGGCGGAAAGCCCTGAGGCAGTGGCCGCGGCTCAGTAATCGGGATAGAGAATCTATAGATGATACATTCAGGACAAGGCTGCTTGCATCAATAAGCAGCCTTCTTGTGATATGCGGTACTCACAGGCGTAAAATTCGTCTCCGTTTTCACGGCGGCTCCGGCGGCGAGCCGGGTGGCGGGGCAAATTGGCGATTGCGGGTATAGATTGCGGGGAAGCCGGATGGAAACGGTCAGCGGATATGTAGAGCATATTATTTTTCAGAATAATGAGAACGGCTATACGGTGATGAACCTGATGACAGAGGGCAGCGAGGTGATCTGCGTGGGAATGGGAAAAGGCCTGACCCAGGGAGAGAATATCGAGGCCCGGGGAGAATACGTGGATCATCCGGTTTATGGGACACAGTTCAAGATGGCAGGCTTCCAGGTGGTAGTGCCCAAAGACAGCGCGGGCATGGAGCGCTATCTGGGATCCGGGGCTATCAAGGGAGTGGGCCCTGCGCTGGCGGCCAGGATCGTGCGGCAGTTCGGCGCGGACACATTCCGCATCATTGAGGAGGAGCCGGAGCGGCTGGCACAGATCCGGGGTGTCAGTGAGCGCAAGGCCAGGGACATAGCGGTGCAGATGGAGGAAAAAAGAGATTTGCGGGACGCCCTGGTCTATCTGCAGCAGTACGGCATCTCAAATACGCTGGCAGTGAAGATATACGAGACTTATGGCTGTAATCTCTACGGCGTCATGAAAGAGAATCCCTATCGCCTGGCGGAGGACATTCACGGAATCGGTTTCCGGCTGGCGGACGAGCTGGCGGCGAAAATCGGCATCCATACGGATTCCGACTACCGAATTCGAAGCGGTATTTTCTACACCCTGATGCAGACAGTGGGGGAGGGGCACTGCTATTTTCCTATGGAAAGTCTGCTTGAGCGGGCGGAGAGCCTGCTGGGAGTGGCAAAGGAGCATATACGCCCCCAGCTGGATAATCTGATGATGGATAAGAAGCTGGTGATAAAGGGCGATCAGGTCTTTTCCGCTTCCTATTATTATGCGGAGCTGAATTGTGCCCGGATGCTGTATGAACTGAATATTTCCATGCTGCAGGGAGACGGGGAGGCGGGACAGGGCGCCCCGGGTACACAGGCGTACCCGTCGGATTGCGGGAGAACAGGGGAAGCGGCGGGGATAGCCGGTGCGGACAGGCAAAATGCCGAGACAGAGGAGCTGACGAAACTGGCAAAAAAACTGGAGATGGAACTGGACGAACTGCAGTTTCAGGCTGTGACGGAAGCCATCCGCAACGGGCTTTTCATTTTATCCGGCGGCCCCGGAACTGGGAAGACCACAACCATCAATATGCTGATCCGCTACTTCGAAGCCCAGGGGCTGGACATCTTCCTGGCGGCGCCCACGGGCCGGGCCGCAAAGCGCATGACCGAAGCCACCGGATTTGAGGCCAGGACAATTCACCGCATGCTGGAGCTGAACAGCGCGCTGTCGGATGAGGATACGAAAAAAGTAAGGTTCGAGAGAAACGAAGAGAATCCGCTGGAGGCGGATGTGGTTATTATAGACGAAATGTCCATGGTGGACATACAGCTGTTTCAGGCGCTCTTGAGGGCGGTGGCTCCGGGGACCAGGCTGGTGCTGGTGGGGGATGTGAACCAGCTGCCCAGCGTGGGGCCGGGACAGGTGCTGCGGGATCTGATTTTCAGCGGATGTTTTCCCATGGTGGAGCTGAAGAAGATCTTCCGGCAGGCGGAGGAAAGCGACATCATCGTAAATGCTCACCGGATCAACAATGGAGAGCAGATTGCCCTGGACAACAAGTCAAAAGACTTCTTTCTCCTGGAGAGAACTGACATAAATGTCATATATAAGCATATGATTCAGTTGATCCGGGAAAAACTCCCCCGGTATGTAAATGCCACGCCTTTTGACATACAGGTGCTTACGCCCATGCGCAAAGGCCCGCTGGGCTGCGAGACGCTCAACGGTATCCTGCAGAGGTACCTGAACCCGCCGGATCCGCGAAAGAAAGAGCATGCGAGCGGGGACTGCATATACCGTGAGGGGGATAAGGTAATGCAGATCAGGAACAATTATCAGCTGGAATGGGAGGTTGTCAGTAAGTACGGCATTCCCGTGGACCAGGGGACGGGAGTCTTCAACGGCGACATGGGCCGGATCGTGGAGATACAGGAGACAGCCTCCTGTCTGGTGGTGGAGTATGACGAGCAGAAAAGGGTCACCTACCCTTTTACCCTGTTGGAAGAGTTGGACCTGTGCTATGCCATTACCATACACAAATCCCAGGGCAGCGAGTACCCGGCGGTGATCATGCCGCTGTTAAGCGGTCCTAAGATGCTGTTTAACCGGAATCTCCTTTATACAGCCATCACCAGGGCCAGAAACTGCGTCACGATTCTGGGAAGCAGCGCCGCCGTTCGGGGCATGATAGACAATGTCAGCGAGAACCGCAGATACACTGCGCTGGCGGCCAGAATCCGGGAGCAGTACCGAGACACTTCCGGATAGATAAGGCTTTGCCGAAGAAAGCACAACGGGCAGTGCTTTTCTTACAAATAATAGTAAATAAATATCAGGTCGGAGGAGGTTCCCGGAACAGGAGGATTCGAGGAACCATGAACAGGAAAACAAAGACACA
>CAJTZD010000104.1 GCA_910584235.1 uncultured Acetatifactor sp. | reverse complement strand
CAAGTACAACAATAGCGGCCATCGTTGCAAGGAGAAGCAGCCGGTTTCCTGTCTGCCCTTTTTTCCTATATTCCACCCGCCTCCTTTTCATCTCCTGGTTTCTTCCGCTGTTCCTCATTTCCGCTTCTCCCTAAAATAATCGAAACCTATCGTGCTAACACTTTATTTCCCTATCAGGCTTTCGGGCAAATATACATAACGAAAAGAAATAAAAATACACTGCTGCAGAAAGGATAGAAACCAAATTCCAATGTGGCAATAGCGGCATATTATCTAATCCTGCACCAATAAGCAGATAAAAATCCATCATACCATAAAATATTTCTCTCCAACTGCCTCCCAGCAATTCATAGCTCGGCGGCACACACCATGCAATTTCCACAGCTTTCCATAACAGAACTATCCCTATGCAAGTTCCCAGAACCTGTAACACACTGATGCTGATCCATTTCGTGTCCATATTCCCATCCTGCCTAAATGCCTTTATTCGTGGAATGCACTTCTTCCATTTCCATACCGACCTGCAGGCAAGAAATACTGCATATCCCCCTGCTATTATCAGCAGAGAAAAGAACCTCTGCTCAAAAACACCCTTTATCAGATCTATCTGCATGAGCTTAAGCGTTTCTATGGGATACCCCACTTTCTTCATCACTAATGCCGCATCAGCCAGGTTAGGGAACCTGCACCATATCTGGCTGATTTCCAAACTCGATATACCCAAAAGATCCTTTGTGGAATATGGTATATATATTCCTGATTCTTCCTCTTCCCTCCCCGCCATGATTCCTATTATCTGATAGGGCACCTCATTGAGAAAAACTGTTTCTCCCACACATTCCCGGTTCCCAAATAGTTGAATTGCCGCCGCCTCATTGAGCACCATTAACGCCAGCTTCCTGTCTATCTGCATACCGTTAAAAAAGGCTCCTTCCTGCATGTGGGTATTTGTAAAGAATGCGTAGTTTTCGTTGGTCAGGAAGACAGGAATTTCCTCCCTGCGAAAACCATTTGACACATCAGGGTAAACCTGCTGCGTATAGGTCAGGTCAATACCCTCCTTCTCAATATTGGCAATGTCGGTTTCCGTAAAAATCCTGTCATCACGTTGGGATGATAATGCATATACCCCATCGCATACCGCACTCTGCATTTTCAGCCAGGACAACAGGCAGATTCCTGCTGCTCCCACTAGAATAAGCAACACCAGCCATTTCCTTCCGAATATTCTTTTCATCGTGTGCCATCTCCCTCGTAAAATACGTTGCTCCCATCCGCAATTTCACTTGTAGATGCTATGATGACAAGCTCATCTGTCAGCAGCCCCCTTACTGCACAGTAGGCTTCATCTGAACCCAGTAAATCCACGGACATCCTGTGGGCCTTGTATCCTTCCCCCAGTACACTGTTATTCTCCTGTACCACCAGGACATAATAGCCTGTTGCATCTTTGCACAGTGCCGTTGCCGGAATAAGCGTATCATACAGCTCGCCGTCTTCCCTGATGGCTATTTTCACCCGCTCCCCTGCCAGAGATGCATCAGCACTCCTCACTGTGATATTTACTTTATAACCTTGCAGATTCTGGCTGTCATAGCCAAAGATGGAGCTGATTTCCCCCTCCACCAATTCGTTCTGATCCACAAGTTCCAGCACCGGCACACTTTCCATGCTAATATGTTCAAACTGTTCCTCGCTGATGATCAGGCTGCATACCCATTCTTCCGACTTTTCAGCAATCTCATACAAAACCGTATTCTGCATGGAGGACACATATATCCCTTTGCTTACGCCAATCCATGAGATAATCCCGTCTTTATCCGACCTGACATCATACATTTCCCCTGTCCCGCTCCGTTCAACCCTCATCAGGGTCTGGCCCGCCTTTACCTCATCCCCCACATCCACCAGTATCTCCCTTATCTTGCCATCGATGTCTGCATAGATAGATTCTGTGTACGCATAGGTAAATTCCGAAGTTCCTTCCACCGTAAAGCTAAGCCTGCCCTGTCTGGGCAATGCTGCCGTTACCACTGGAAGCCGGTAGTTATAAAAGGATTTTGAAAAAAACGTCAGTGCCAATAAAACAACGGCTAAAACTACAAATATTTTCTTAAATCTTTTTTTCTTTTGATATGCTCTTTTTTCATTTTCTGCCTTATCCATTTTCCATTCCTTTCGTCTTTCTATCATATTCCCACGGCGCAAAGATTCCGGTGATGCCTTAAAATTCTTATCACCCTTTCAGCCCCGTAATGGCAATTCCGTTTTTTAGATACTCCTGCCCATAAAGCAACACCAAAAGTACCGGCAGCGCATAGAAACAAGAGCCGGCAAATGCAATTCCTAATTCGCCGCTGTTAATCTTTGCAAGAAAAATGGATAACGGCTGGGCTTCTGAGTTCTGTATGAATATGACTGCCTGATCCACCAGATTCCAGTAGTCTAAAAGGGTAAGCATTGCCACTGCCGCAATCCCATGCTTTACCATTGGCAGCACCACCCATAAAAATATTTTTCCATGCCCTGCCCCATCCACCTTTGCCGCCTCAATATAAGCATCCGGCATACTTTTCATAAACTGCCGTAAAAGGAATACCCCCAGCGGATTGAAGATACCGGGCAGGATAACGGCAAGGTAGCTGTCCGTAATGCCCATCCAGTCCGCTACCATATAATTAGGCATCAAAGTTACCTGCAGCGGCAAAAGCATAACGATAATGTACAGAAAGAACAGGCCCTCCTTCCCCCGGAACTTCAAAACAGTGAATGCATATGCTACAGGAGCCGACACCAATATCTGTCCAAGTACAATCGGCACCACAATCTTCACAGAATTCCAGAGCATATGCAGATACACCGGGCTGTCAAATAACAGGGCGGCATATTGTGACAACGTTGCCTTTTTGGGCACGACATCCATATCAACATATTCATCTGCTGCCAGGCTGCCTGTAGAGTAATTGTTTTCTACTTCTCTGCTTCCCATGAGAGAATTAGTAAAAGTGATGACCAGCGGCATCATGTAAAATACTACAATTACAATAAATAATACATATAAAATTTTTCTTTTCATTGTCCCGATTTTTTTCATGTTATTTCCTTTCTGCTGTGCCAGACGAAGAAAACTTTCTCACACTAATAATGCAGATTCTCCGAAAACTTCCTCTCTGCCCGGAATATGCAAACCACAAACAATACAATGACTATCGTAAGGATATAAGTCGCACTGACCAGCTTTGAGTAATTCAGGGAGAGGAACATATTATTCATATAATGCTGCAGGACATACAGGCTGTCCGGAGGGTACTCTCCTGTAATAATATAAATCTCCTTAAAAACCTTAAATGAATTCACAAATGTCATGATCAGCACCAGAAACGTAGTCGGCGCCAGGTATACATAAGTGATATTTCTGAACTTCCAGAACCTCCCCGCCCCTTCCACATCAGCGCACTCATAATATTCTTCCGGGATGCTGCTTAATCCGCTTATGAACAGCGCCATGTTATATCCAATATTTTTCCAGATGAATATGATGACCATTACCATCATTCCATAACTGCCCTCCAGCCAGTCTATACTCTCCACATGGAAAACTGACAGAAATCTGTTCAGCGTTCCATGAAGCCCAAAGAAATTTTCCCAGAAAAACGCGGATGTGGCAGAGGGAATCGCCAGAGGTATCAGAAAAAACAGACTGAAATAATTGGAATATGCCTTCATTTTCCTGACAACAAAAGCAACACACAGGGAAAGAACCACATTCAACGGAATGCTGACTGCCATAAACCATGCTGTATTCTTCAGCCCTCTCAAGAAATAGATGTTTTGGAACAATGCCTTATAATTCTGCAGCCCGCAAAACTTTCCGTTCACCGGATTATCCACGACAGAATAGAAAAAGGACAGCAGAAACGGAATCAGGTAAAAGAAACAAAACCCTGCCAGACTGATAAGCAGCATAATGCATGGCAGCATTTTATTTAGTTTCCATTCGTTTTTTCTTCTCATATACAGACTCCTAATCAGTTAAAACTACTGATCTTGACACTCTGTGCCACAAAGTCAGATCCTTCATACGCCCCTATAATATTAGCAATTTTACCACTGCATAAATCTGCAGGCGTTCCATCTGCATAGTTCGCCGTTATGCCTCCGTCTGAGGAAGTGCATAATACAAATTCCGTATTATCCGTATATATAATATTGACTGCCTCATCTGTGCTGACCATCACGTTACCATTCACGTCCGCTCTGGATATGGTAAAACTCCCACTTTCTACAGACTTGATTGTTCCTGACAATGTAACTGTCGGCATAGACTGTTCCGATTCAGGATTGACGCTATTGTCCTGAGTCCCTTCTTCCACTTTCTCAGCCGGATTATCCTGTACATTGTCAGTGTTTTCTTTCGTCTCTGGTGGTGCAGTATTATCCGGCTTCTTATCATCACTGATGTTCTCATTATAATTGTCATCCCCTTTCGGCCTTTCATCTAATACCGAGTCGTTTTCCTCTGGAATGTCCTCGTTCAATTGTGTCATTTCAGGCTTTTCGCCACTGCTGTTTCCTTCAGACTGTGTCCCCTCGCTTTCATTAGCCGGCGGTACCTGCTGCGTTTCAAGCTGAATCGGGCTTACTTCCAATGTTTTGGGAGTCTCCTTATCACCACAAGCCATTAACAACATACATATGTTTAAACCGATAAATCCGGTCGCCATTTTTTTCTTCATACTGACTCTTCTCCTTATTCATTAAAATATTGTTCCAGCTGCCGTTTAAGCCTCTTGGCCGTGTCCTCCGCTGTCTGCTGGCCCGAAAAATATTTACTGTTTTCCTCATCTACTAAATCCATGATAGCCCCATCCAGAGTGTCACAGCCATTGATCTGTTCCATCCAGCTTTCCAGTATTGCCTTGTATTCCGCCTCGCTTCCAAACCCGGCTCCGCCATTGCCTTCTTTGTAAAAAGCATAGTAACGCTCTGCCACTGCTTCCAGTCCTTTCCGGCTCACTGTGGGGCCATGAAAGGAAGGAAATATCTGCACTTCATCAGACAGCAGGTATCTGATAAATTCCCATGCCAGATCCTTACTGGCCGATGCACTGTTTATGGCCACACAGGAATTTGATTTAATAAGCGTTCTGCCTTCCGCATCTGTAAGAGGCATGCAATGGTTCGTTCCGTTTTTCGTATCCATGCTGTAATAAGCGGCCTGCACATCATAATCACATTCTGCGGCAAAATAATATTCCATATTATAAAAATCAACATCCGAACCAAAATAACCATTTTCAGAAAGAGCCCTCACCGACTCCAAAAGTGCAATATATTCTGGTGAATCCAGGCTCACTTTTTTGGTGCTTCCATCTATAAACTGTCCAATGGAATCTTTAATCAGATAATGTGCGTAGGACACCTCGTTCATCTGTATCAGGAACACATTGTTTTTATCCGTTTCATCCACCAACTGTTTTGCCAGATCCATTGCTTTCCCAAAATGGATGCCCTGTAAATCACTTTCATTGCCGCCATACTTTTGTAAGAGCTCTGCCGAAAACGCAAAGGTGTCAAATCTTGCCATATAAGGAACGATATAAATTTCCCCACTATCCTCTTTCGCTGCCTGCAGTACGTTCATGAAATAATTTTCATCATTCAGTTCCGGTGTTTTTTGGATATATCCGCTCAGATCTTCAAACACGCCCATTTCACTGTATTTTGTAATGGGAAGGAAGCTGGTAAACAAAATGTCTTCTGCCTTTCCCGTCATAATCTTTGTATTCAGGTATGTCCGGTAATCTTCCACGGTGCTCTCGCTGGCGGATTCCTTATAACTGTTAACGGTCACCTTTACATCCGGATACAGCTTCATAAACTGCTCTGCAGCAGTATTCAGAAATTCTTCCGCATACAGGCAGGATATGGTTATCTCCCCCTTCATTTCCGGCTGCACATACGGTACTGCTTCCTGTACATCCGGTGTTTTCACTTCGGTTTCTGGATGCTCCTCTGTTCCTGATGCTCCGCTTGATTCCTGCATTGGAGCATTACTTTGTCCCCCATTGTCTTCCGGTACAGTTCCATTAGCGCATCCACACAAAACAGACACCACAATGAGCAGAACCGCCAGCAGACTTCTTTCTTTTCTCATAAAATAAAAACCTCCTTGCCATGATTGCTTTGCAAATGTTTGTAAAACAATCATAGCAGGGAGATGTCTCGTACATTCGTCTGAGATGTTTCAAAACTGCCAAACTTATCTCTATCCTTTATACCGTACCCAGCCAAAAATCAATCATTATAACCGTCTCCTGATTATTTACGGCAATCTGCCGTTCTTTTACCGCTGCGTAGACAAGCCCTCCTGGCATGATTTCACAAGTGGTATTATCTATCAGATTTGCGGTTTCCGTGCTGCCTCTGTTAATG
The DNA here is from genome assembly GCA_910584235.1 of uncultured Acetatifactor sp. GTDB lineage: Bacteria > Bacillota > Clostridia > Lachnospirales > Lachnospiraceae > Acetatifactor. The sequence continues at coordinate 2,771 of CAJTZD010000104.1, read as the reverse complement.
AATGGAAATGCGATCTCCAGCATTTCTTCATGGCTGTATTCATTTGATAATCTGTCACTTGCCTTCATTGAAAGACCGGCCTTCCACACTTTTCCGCTTGAAGCATGAACCGTAAGGCTGACCACCACATCGTTTTCCGTGAACTGAACCAGCCAGTAACTGAGCAGGCTGTCGGCAAAATCAACCTGAGCATCCAGACTACACAGCCTTGCAGTAACTTTGTCAAAGTCACACTCTGCCAATTCCTCCGGGACAATGCCGCATCCCGCCATGTCTGCGATCCACTCTTTCCCCGTTTCAATCGCCTGTTCCATATTCATCTGTCCTTTTTGTGGTTCATGGGGCAGTTCATTTCCTCCGCTTTCCCAGACGGCCAGCACTTCCGCCATCATCCCTTCGGATAGCAGCTGCCCTTCAAATAAGGTGTCATCCGCCAAATCCCCTTCCGTGTCCCCCGGCTGATTCGATGAAAAAAGTGAGTTTTCCGCTGGCTGTAAGGCAATCCGCCCGGTTCTGTCAAGAAATTCTTCCTGTTTCTGACGAAGCAGCGTTCCTGTCAGAAACCATCCGCCAATCACGACTCCAAACGACAGCAGAAATACAACCACGGCATATAGTTTGCTTTTATTCATGTTTATACCTCTTTGCATACCTGGAATACGCATACTAAACAAAATTTAATCTCCTCTGCATTTCAGGCAAAGCCTCACACTCGTCCCGTTCCTACCGTCACTTTCAAATTCCAGTCTGCTTCCATGTATCTGAGCTATTTTATCCGATAAGGCAAGACCGATTCCTGCACCATGCTGCTTTCTGGAACGTGACTTGTCCACCATGTAAAACGCTTCCGTGATTCTCTTTATCTCCTGCTTCGGTATGCCGTTTCCATCATCTTTCACCAGCATGGTAAAATAAGTTCCTTCTGCCATTTTTTCCACAACCCCTGTTACCTGAATATGTTTTGCGCCTGCTTTTATGGCATTATCCAAAAGATTCAGGAACAGTGTTTTGAACAGGTCATATTCCACCTCGATATAAGCAGGCTCAACAGTGCAATCCAGCGAGGTCCCTTTTGCATCCATAAGATACTCCACATCAGCTGTAAGCTCCTGAAACAAAATGTCTGTCTTTACTTCCTGCAGACAGAACTCCTTATGGTTCAATATGGTCAAATCCATCAGCTTCAGCGACAGGGCCTCCAAACGCATCCCCTCATTCCAGATATACAATGCCGCTTTCTTCTGTTCCTCCCTGGAAAGCTCCTTTTTGTATATCCGGTCTGCATAGCCGATAATGGATGTAAGGGGTGTCTTTAACTCATGTGCAAAATTCGCAACGAAATCTTCTTTCTGCCTTGCACTATCCGAAAGCTCCTGTACCTTTTCATCGACAGCCTGTGCCATACGGTTAAAGTTCCTCGCAAGCTGGCTTACCTCATCACTGCCGCCCTCTGTGACACGTTCCCCGTAATTCCCCCCTGCTATTTTCTTAGTAGCCGCCGTCAGCTGCTTGATCGGTCTGGTTATGAAAAAAGAAATGCCAAAAATCAGGATGATACCTATACCCACTGCCATCGCATATACAACTCCAAATTTCCTTATAATCTGTGCCTGCTGCTCCTGGATTCTTTCCACGTCTACTCCTGTTATGAGATATACGCCGGCATCTCCATGGACAACTATACCCATGGTCAAAAGGAATGTCCTGTTATTTATCTTCATAAACCGGTAGTTAACCATATCCTGTTCTACATCTGCAAACAGTCCGGAAAACTCTGTCTTAGACGGAAAACCGGAAAACAGTACGGAGCCGTCCGCTGCCAAAAAAGCCACTGTGCCATTCATATCCGAAGCCATGCTGCTGATGTCATACTGTCCGTCCGCTGCGCCGGCAAACCAATTCTCCCCCCTGGTGATCAGGTTGGCCTGCACCACAAATTTATTATACTGATACTGCTCTATGGCTCCCTCAACTTCCCTTTCCATGGTAACTTCATAAAAGTAGGAAATCAGAACATATCCGCCAAAAAGAAATATGACACTGAAAAATATCATAATGGAAACTATGATCTTTGCGCCTAATTTCATAAAATCAGTCCTCCAGACGGTACCCTATCCTGAATATGGTCTTTATGTGCTCCTCCCATCCCAGCTTTTTCCTCAGCCTCTGGATATGTGTATCCAGCGTCCTGGTATCCCCCAGGAAAGGCTCTTTCCACACCTTCTCATACAGCCTGTCCCTGTGCTGTGCCACATTCTTATTCTGCATCAGCTCCACCAGCAGGTCATATTCCTTTACTGTCAGTTCCACTTCTTTCCCATTCTGGAATACCTTTCTGCACTCCAGATCTACTGTGACATCCGCAAAGGAAAGCTCTTTTCGGTTTTTCCCATACCGCCGTAGCACAGCTTCCATACGAGCAAGCACTTCCCCACTCTGGAAAGGCTTCACAATATAATCATCCGCCCCCATTTTCAACCCGTGTATGCGGTCACCTACCGAGCCTTTCGCTGTCAGGAAGATGACAGGGATATCTATTGGTTTGATATATTCCAGTAGTTCATAACCGTCTATTTCCGGAAGCATGATGTCCAACAATATGAGATCAAAGTCTTGTTTTTCTTCCAGCAAATCTGCCGCAGTCTTTCCGTCATAGGCACATACGCACTGATACCCTTCATCACTCAGATCCATATATAACAGATTGGCGATTGCCTCATCATCTTCTACAATCAAAACATTCATCCCAAAACCTCCAATATATTTATTGT
>CAJTZD010000103.1 GCA_910584235.1 uncultured Acetatifactor sp. | reverse complement strand
CATGAAGGTATGGAAATGCGACCGGCTGACGGTTGAGTTCCAGGTCGCAAAGGCAATAGCGGAGATCTATCCCGGGCAGAAGCCATAAGGGAAGAGGCGGAAAGGATACCGGCATATCCCATGCCACGAAAAAGGCTGTCTGGAAACGGCAGCTTTTTTCAAGTATCCTGGCAGCCGCAGGATCCTTATTCTATATACGGGTTCCGTTCACAATCCGTAAAACAATTAAATCGCAACTGACAAAACGGAGACGGCATGCTATAATAAGAGAAAGAGAGGTACATTTATGCCGAATATGAACAAAACCATCCAGCAGCTAAACCTGGAGGACGATTTCCTTTTCGCAAAGGTAATGAGCGATAAGGAGGTCTGCAGAAAAGTATTAGAAAAAATACTGGGCGTTTCCATACGGGAGGTTTCCGTGCCTGCCACGCAGAAAACCATCAATATGCTCTATGACGGAAAAGGCATCCGGCTCGATGTATACCTGAACGACAACGAGGGAACGGTATATAATGTTGAAATGGAGCGCGGAAAGCACAGAAAGGCTACCCTGCCTAAGAGATCGAGGTACTATCAGGGAAACATCGATCTTGACATCATTTCAGCAGGGGAAGATTACAGGAAACTGAAAAAATCCTTTGTCATCTTCATCTGCACCTTTGATCCGTTTGGGGACCGGCGCCATTTATACACTTTTGAGAACAGGTGCGCGGAGAATCCTTCCCTTACACTGGGAGATGAAACCACTAAGATTTTCCCGAATACCAAAGGCAGCATGCACGATGTCGATCCGGAAATGCATGAATTCCTCTCTTATGTGGAGAACACAACGGATGACTTTGCATCGCAGGCCAGGAGCCCGCTCATAAAAGAAATCCACAAAAAGGTTACCGAGGTAAAAGAGAGCAAGGAAATGGAGGTCGAGTATATGACTTTATTGCAGAGGGATAGAGAAAATCTTGAATTAGGCACAACACTTGCCACAAAAATCATTAAGCTGTATCACAAAGGCATCAGCAATGAAGACATTGCCTCTTCTTTGCAGCTTGATCTTGAATATGTCAATTCTGTTATATCTGATTATGAAAACGATTAAACAAACTTTTTGAGGAACATGACATTTTATAACGGCAGACACACTATTATCAGGGAAAGCATGCACTTTCCCTGATTTTGTGTAACGAAGATCGGAAAAATGGAGGATACAATGCCAAAAAGAAAAAACAGTCCTGACAGGGATGCTTTACATAAGGTCCTTGCCCAGGCATACAAAGGAAAAAGCTTTGCTGCATACGGGATTGCGCTCCCGCCAATCCGTGAGCTGCTCCCTGCAGTCCCGGTGGGTGGCGGCTTTGTTGACAGCCTGTTCCTGCTAGAAGACGGAAGCTATGCAGTTGTGGAATACACATCAGGATGCCATAAAGCAGATATGATTAGATATCCGGAACACATTGCGGAAATCATGAAGCGGTATGACAGAGAGGATGGCAGTTTTAACCCGCATCTCATCATTATCTATACCGGTGATGTGGAAAAGGCTGAATCAGTTTTTGATTTCGGATGCCTGGCCTTACACCCGGAGCAGGTCTTCCTGTCCCGCATGGATGGGGAAGCCGAAGCTGAGGCCATAGGGCAGAAAATCCGTTCCGGGCTTCCGCTCACGGATGATGACCTGATGAAGCTGGTTGTCCTGCCGCTGGCCGTTCCTGCTCCTGAAGGGAAGGCACAGTTATTTGACAGGATCCTGGCCATGGCAGAAGGGATTCCGGATGAGGGGCAGCGTACCTTCGTCCCCGCCGCCATGGCACTTGCCACTGAAAAATATATAAACAGATGAAAGGGAACTGGACTGGCAGCCGCCGGTCCTTTTCTTTTTGGCGGCTCCTGCATGAAAATGCCAGGAATCCTATCCCGGCCCTGGAGCGTTTGCGGAAGGATTCGAACCTTCGGTGCGTTGCCGCACGCCACCTTAGCAGGTCGCAGGATGTCCGGGGGACATCCGCTTTGCGACGACCGGAGTGGAACGGAGAGGCACCATAGACCTCTCGGACACGCAAACGGAAAGTGGATGGGGCAGGACTCGAACCTGCGGTGTTTCTGTGTGACGGATTTACAGTCCGCTGGTCTACGCTCCGCTTCGGTCGTTGCTGGACATGGTCCACCGGACCATAGCAACCTCGCCACTAGGCATACCCATCCATAATGTGACCAGGGGGAGTCGAACCCCCATAAGCAGAACCACATATCTGCATAGCGAACTGCGTTCGCTTTACTTCCGTTATCCTATAGCCACAGTAGCTCCTGCGGGGTGCTGTGGTCCGGTGGACCACGTCCAGCACCGACCGAAGCGGAGCGTAGACCTTGAACCCATCATCTCCGGCTTGAGGGGCCGGCGTCCTGACCTTTAGACTAAGGAGCCTTAATGATCCCCATGGGGCTCGAACCCATGACTCCTCGATTAAAAGTTAGGGATGCCCTTTATCCCTTGTGCTCATCCCATCTGAGCTAATGGAGCATAAAAAATACCGCCTACCTCATTAAGATAAGCGGTACTTGAAATCTATGGTCTATTCCGGACAGCTTTCCAAAGGACTGCTCCGGGCATCACACAGCTTTTCGCCTTTTTCTTATCTTACATGAGCGCATCTTAACCAGACTCTGTTCTTTTTCTTTACTGAACAGTGCCTCATAATGTTCGCTATGCAGATAATAGGCAACGGAAGTTGCTGCAAATCCATTTATGGCGAGATTAGCTGTTGTCATGGCTGTTTCCTTTCTGGGCCTTATCGGTCCGCTTTGTTTTCTACTGTATCCACTATAGCACCAATCTGCCCATTTGTCATTATACTGATAATATAATGAAACTGGAATGGCAGCAGCCGGTCCTTTTCTTTTTAGCGGCTCTTGCATGAAAATGCCGAAACTACATAAATACTAAACAACGAGGAAAAACCGTCTATAATCAATTTTCATGCCACTTTTTATCAAATGCATTCACCCTATATTCTAACTCTTCACCCAAAATAGGTCTTAAAGCAGGTCGGACTCTCTGCTTATCTTCCTGCCAACCTATCACATAATCCCCCAAAACATCCAACATCATTTGTGTTCCATATGATGCAACAAAGTTCTTACCCCGTTTTCGATATCCAAGTGCTTTTTTTAAAGAATAGAACAAGGCATCAAGCTTAATCTGTTCATTTCTCTCTTCATCCATATGTTCTATGAAGAGCGATATCTTATCGCCATCAATCTTGTAACCTGGTTCATTTCTTACTTTCCTTTGGGTAGCCTCAAAATCAGCAAAAAACAAATCTTCACCTGCATACTCATAAATAGCTATATTTTGCCTTTCTAACTCTTTTCTTATATTTTCAGTCCGTATAGCTATCACTTCAAGATTATCAGTATATATCGTTCCACCCATGCAAAAGATAATATAGCCTACTTTATTACAATCAACTTTTTCCTCCAACAAACGAACTATGTCTTCAAATATTGGGGGAAAGTTTTCCTTCTCTCTATATGTCCCCCTCTGATTGTTTACGAATAAATTTCTAAATTCCGAATGAATTTCAATTAACAGCGCCAACTCTGTGTCGTATTTTCCTTCAGATAATTCCTGAAGATTAGCCCTATACACATCAACATTCTCAAGATGATTATTCAAGGAATATTCAAAGGACCTAAAAAATGTATTATATGATGATTTTTCCAGCTTTTGCATTTGCTCCCCAACTAAATCAGCAATGTCACTAATCGCTCCCTCAGGCACTACCTCCGATGCTGTAACTTTCTCATGCCATTGTGTGTATACTCTATGGATTGCTTTTTCGGTTCCAATTCCTGTCGATGCGACTTTTCCATCTCTCTTTTGCAGCGAAAGACGGTCAACACGAAAATGTTCAATCCCTATTAAGATACCGTTTTCATGTTCCGATACTGGCGGGCAGTATCTTACAAAATCGGGACGCTCCTTATCCATCCTGTCAAACTCTTTTCCACATATTTTATTGATGATTTGTTTGCTTTCCTCATGTAATGAATGCTTTTCTTTTATCACTCTATCTAAACAGAATAACTCATTATTTTTCTTATCCACACTATCTACACCTCATTTCTGGTATCTCTATTCGGAAACAGATGTTTTGTAGCTACACTTATAACAGCACTGACTATGTTGCCCTCTGCAATACAGTATATCTACAGTACTGCCCCCATGATATACAGACCGCTGATTTTCAGAGGAATGCCGATAGGGCAAGACTATTTTAACTTGTATATTTCTGACTGTCCTTCAAAGTTTATATTCCTTAATCGACATATGTCTTGAACAATATCCACATACCACTGTGGTGCTACTGGATGTACCATGACACCTTCTAAGAAATCAGATATATCTCCAGCATCCTCTATTCTAACATTATTATCGCCAACCTTGTCCCAGTCAGGTCTCTGGACACAAATTTTCTCAGTCAAGTAATCTATGATTTCCTCATCCGTTTTACCTTTTATCTGCTCTTCAATTTTGAATTTCACACCAAAACTAGATAGTCCCTCTGCACTGCCTAAGCTGTTATCCGCAATTAACAGGCGATATTCTCCTTCATGTTTAAATGCAGGTCTTTTGTGAAAATATGTTTCATGTGTCAGCAAACTACTTTTCATTTGGTCGAGCTGTTGCTCCATTATGGATTTTTTGTTTAAGTCATAATTTACTTTCTCAAGATAGACACTAAGCTGTTCTTTTTCCGGAAAAATCTTTTGCGTATGAACTAATAACTTATCGTCTTTTGTCCTTATTCTGACCGCTCTATTTCCATACGAATAACATCTCCACATGGCATCAGTTTCGGGGTGTTTTGACCAACATTGAGCATAGGTGAACCACTTACTGTGCCACATTCTAAAATAATTGTCAGGAATCGCATAATAATTCCTTGGGCACAGATTGTAATACATTTCCCTTACTATTTTCCGTACATCCCCAGGGGTTTCCATATGGGAAAATAAATACCCTTCATATTTATCCTCCCATGAAGATGGGCGTACATATCTATCTTTGTTATTTATGATGAGGTTTATAAAGTCTTCAAAACTTATATATCTAAAAAGGTTCTTACTCATCGAATACCTCCTCCCTGATATTCGCAACATTTCAAATAATATAATAGCATACGTTTCTATGTATTTCCGTATGAATCCCAGAGTATCAACATTTTTCAACCTTCAGCATAATTCTGGAAAAATATCATAACGGCCGCTATTTCTATAAGGGACATGTGACTCTGGGCATCACTAAACACCCCTACTCCTCCAGAATGCGCACTGCTTCTACGAGATAGCCATAGGCCTCCAGCTTATGCTTTTTTATATAGGACAGTTTCTTATATCTGCTCTTTGCCATGGTCTCGGCTATGTATCTCTCGGGATTTCCTATTTTTACAAATGGCCGTCTTTTCAAAACACAGGCCGCAAGGTACATCACCTGGCAGGCGTCTATGGCAGCTCTTTCCCCATTATACTTGCCCTGCAGGATATGGCTGTCGAGGGCGTTTGCTCCCTCTACATACATCGGGTATTCCTCCGGGTCTGTACAGCCCCTTCCGATAATGCAGGCCGCTGTACGAATCGTGTCCCGCAATACGCTTTCCCTGTCTTCTGCAATATCCCGGAAAGCGATTTCTTCCGCCACCACCCTGTCATACGTCTCCCACAGTTCCCGCTGGTCTGTAAAAATCTCCGACAGGGTGGCCACATCATACAGCTGCTTCATGATTTCCAGTTCTTTCTTTGTCCCGAGCGGGATGCCCGTCGTGTGGGGTGCAAATGCCGTCATCTTGTCGCCTAAAATACAGTTTGCACTTGGCATCACTATCTTCGATGATTCCCCTGTGGTGAGCAGGATATCGTTCTGTATTTCCCGCTCTACCAGAGCAGCATAGGGACTTTCCATAAATACGATGTCCAGCAGAATATAGAAATCCTTTTTCAGGATTGGCGAGGCATACATAAATTTATAATGCGCCTTCTCTATCCTGTTCTTTCCTTTCCGGCTCTGTTTTTCATGGTGCTTGAATGGGAAAATCCTTGCTGCCTCCATCACAAACTTCTCCACGTCAGTCCCAGGTTCCACTATGATATCGATATCCGTGGACAGCCTCAGCGGATGCTCCGTAAGCAGGAGAAGGCTGGTGCCTCCCTTAAAGACAAAATCCATGCCCACCTGCACCAGTGCCTCCAGCAGTCCAAAAGCATACATGACCCTTTCCAGCAGCCCCGGATCCTTTTTATACTTTTTCTGTAACCCTTTGATGTACTCTAGCGTAAATATCTCCCTTGAAAGCATGCCCATCCTCCTGCTGACTGTATCTTAATTCCACATTTGTTTTTTCCTTCAGGAATGTCTTTATCTCTGTTTCCAGATGTCTCCGCCTTGCATACCGGAACAACTTCGTCTCATCAATGCTGTATCTGGAAAACGCATCTTCATAAATTCCCTGGTACTCACTTCTGCTGACCAGTCTGCCCGTCAGCTTTTTTGAGAATAGATCCACAAGCAGCTTCTCCAGAGGGGCAGAATGCCCTATGACAGGTTTTGGGGCTTCTGAAACCAGTTTCTGCACTACGATAGTATCGTCATTTCCCCGCTGCCTGTAGTACATGTCCTTGCTGGGGCAGAACAGCACATCCGGGAATCTTTCATGCAGCATTTCGAATACCGAAGCCTCGCACATGTTTTCTACTTCCACAAATATAGTGTTTCTTCCAAATAAATGGTTTACAAATTCATTCATCTGGTACATCTCCCACATCTGGAATTCAATCAGCGGGAATTCACGGCTGACTGCCTGCTCAATCTCCAGATATGCTTCAAGGTGGTCATAGTTATATTCCCTTTTTCCGCTTTCCTCCGTAACACGGATATATACGCCCCGTCCAATGCTGGCAATCCTCTGCTCCCTCTTCAGTTCTGACAGCAGCCAGGAAACAGAGCTGTCTGAATAGTTTGCGTTTGTTTCCCTTACCTTGTTACTGAACTGCTGTTTTGTAAAGCTTTCATCTACAGGCATGTGTTTGATGATGTCCTTCATGTCCATAATTTCACCCCTATTATAGATTCGGCAATTTCTGTTATTTTTGCCGAACTTATAATACGAGTATATGCTATATACAAAAATAAGTCAATATTACAATTCCGGCAATTTTTAATATTTTTGCCGAAAATGTAATATTGTATTCTAGCCCTGCCTCACCTCCAGCCCGTCCAGCGTAAGCCCCGGCAGCCCCACCAGATACCACTTGTCGTCCATGCCCATCTCCACGCGGGCGGGAACCCAGACATCATTCAGCCAAACGAAACATAGAAAATCTTAGATGGCGTATTTTGACATCTTAGATTTTCTTTTCGTTTTACTCAAAGACCTCCCCGCAGTGGATGCCGCCGTAATCCCGCCTGTCCCCGTCCTCGTCAACGTAATGGAAATTGTACCTGCCGCTTTTCCTGTCGTAAAATAATGTACCCTGCTTCATAAACAGTCCTCCTCTAAAATTGGTTTCTCATATAATAAGGAGAGCCTTCTTTCCGTTTTCTTGAAAATTTCCTCAAATTCATTTATAAACTTTTCATAAACAGCGCTCCGACTCATATTTCTTTGCCAGCCGGTAGAAGCTGTCCTTCTTGAGTCCAGTGAGCGTCATGGCCTCCTTTGCCGTGATTACGCCGGACTTCCATCTCCCATAGCAGTCCTCCCAATTCTCCGGATACTCCACACGTGGCCTGCCCAGATGCCTCCCCTCCGCTTTCGCCACCTCGATGCCCTGGCGCTGCAGCTCATGGCGCTCCGTCCAGTCTTCGTCCGCTACATAAGCAAACACCGCAAGCACCACATCCGTAATCAGCTGCCCCACCAGTTCCTTCGACTGGGTGGTGTCCAGGATTGGCATGGAAGTCACTTTGATGTCCGCCCCAATCTCTTTTGTGATGTGGAACCATTCTTTGTAAATCTCGCCATAATTCCGCCCGAACCGCTTCAGCTCCGTCACCACCAGCAGGTCGCCTTCCCGCAGGATGTTGTCCACCAGGGAGCGATACACCGGGCGCTCGAAATTCCTTCCCGATTCCTTCTCCACATAGATGTCGCGCTCATCGATGCCCTCCTCGTCCCGCAGGATATGAATCTGCCGCTCCGGGTTCTGCTCACGGGTGGATACGCGCACATATCCGAACTTCTTTGTTGCCATGACAGCCCTCCTTCCGTAAAAATCCGTATCGCAAAAGGTATACCTTTGGAGATATCTATTCCGGCAGGCATACACCCCTGTTTTTCTGTCGCAAAAAGCCCTTTTTGCGTTTTGCGATGTCGTAGATGTGCTTGATACCTTTTGCGACACATCATTTTATACGCAGGAGATGCCCGAAACGCAACAATCCCCTGCGCAATCACCTTAAAAATCCCGAAGCCGGATTATAATGCCCTCACCGGCTAAACCCTGACTTCCGGATGCAGCTTAACAGGGTTGCAGAGAACTCCTGGTACAGGTCCTCCTCGAACACATTCTGCTCCATGGCGTTCTTGATAAGGAGCGGGCGGTACATCCGGAAGACCGCCTCCTGCGCCTCCTTATCCCCCGCCTTCGCACGCTCCAGCAGCTTCTCAAAATCCGTCATTCCCATTCATCTCCTTCCTCAGTTTCCTGAGCACATAGTAATATGCCATCTCCGCCTGTTTCGGCTCCATCTGGAACCGCTCCCCCAGTTCCGCAAAGGTAAGCTCCCCATAAATCCTGGCAAACAGGATCTCCCTGTCCCTGTCCTTCAGCCTGCTTATGGCCTTTGCCAGCCGGTCGCTCTCCAAAAGGTCCAGCAGCTCGCCGTATCTCTGCCAGTCCCTGAAGATAAAATCCGTATGCTCCCCTATGTAGGCGCGGTACTGCTCCTCAAAGTCCGTATAGTTGCGCTCCAGGTTATCCTCCTGGATAAATTCCCTGCCCTGCAGCCGGCGCTTCCGCTCCCAGTATTTCTTCCGCGTATTATCAACCGCCGCCATCAGGTATGCCATAAAACGGTTCTGCACGGAATCTGTATGTTTTTCTTTCATCCTTTCGCCTCCAGTCTTTGTTCCACGTTTCCCTGTGAACCGCAGGACCGGAGGCCCTCTGATAAAATGATCTATATAGGTTACAGTCGCAAAAATAAAAGAGCATTTATCCGCCCGAAAGCGCAGATAGATGCTCTTTTCCCATAAATCTTTTCCTTCCTCCAAAAAGTAGCGTATAAGACTACCATGTTGGGCGCAGGACGCCCCCAGGAAGGTTATGATTTTTTTAACGCAATCCCTCCACGAGTTCCCGACTTA
>CAJTZD010000102.1 GCA_910584235.1 uncultured Acetatifactor sp. | reverse complement strand
TTTGGGGGTCGGTCTGCTCCTAAAGATTATGGTGCTAACTTCTAAACACGGGATTTATACACGGCAAGGGAAATTTTTGAAAATATTTTTATTGTCTAAAAAGCCAATCTGTTATATACTGATAAAAGCGGCGGATTCGGAATATCCGTCCGAAATACAGCCGGCATATGTCCGGCGGGATTAAAAAGGTGGTAGATATGGCATTATTGGAAAAGTGGAGAGAAGAGGCATATAACGAGTCTATGGGACAGGACAAGCTTCAGAAGCTTTGGGCCGCGTATTTTCAGGAAGAGAAAGAGATCTATGCCCAGCTTTTGAAAAAACCGGACGAAGTGGTACAGGGTACGGTGAAAGAGCTTGCCGAGAAGTATCAGGTATCCATAAAGACCATGACAGGCTTTTTAGACGGCATCAATGACAGCTTAAAGGAGCCTAATCCTATCGAAGAGATGGAAGAAGATACTGTAGTGAATTTAGGATTCGACAAGGCATTGCTGTACAAGAACATGGTGGCTGCGGAGGCAGACTGGCTTTACAATCTGGAGGAGTGGAACGACATCTTTGACGAGGAGACCAGAAAGACTCTTTACAAGGAGCAGAAATCCTCCACCACCATCGTGAAAGAAGCAAAGGTCTATCCCAACGATCCCTGCCCCTGCGGGAGCGGTAAGAAATATAAAAAGTGCTGCGGCAGAAAATAGAGGGATCCTATGAAAAAACTCTTAAAACAGATAAAGTTGGAGACTCTTTTGTCTTCGGCGCTGTATATTGTGCTGGGGATTGTAGCGCTGGTGATTCCGGGCACCATGGTGAAGACTATGGGGTATCTGATCGGTATTCTTCTGATCGTAGGGGGAGCGGTTTCCATGATCTGCTATCTGCTGCGGGAGGCCAGCCAGAATTATTACAGAAATGACTTTGGATACGGCCTGGTGAGCATAGCGGTGGGCATTCTCTTTCTCTATAAGGTGGAATGGATCATTTCTCTGGTGCCGTTGATCCTGGGCATTCTGGTGGTGGCCAGCGGCTGCAGGAAGCTTCAGAATGTCATCGACATGAAGCGGATGGGGTATGGTAACTGGGTATACATGCTGATTCTGGCCGCAGTGAATGTGGTACTGGGGGCAGCTCTTATCGTCAATTCTCTGGACGCAGCGCTGTTTTTCCTGCAGCTTGTGGGGGCAGGGCTGATCTTCAGCGGAGTCACGGACTGTATTACCTGTTTTTATCTGGCAAAGAAAGCAAAGGGCTATTTTGACGATCTGAATGCTGTGGACAGCACTTTTGCAGAGGTGGTGGACGCCGATGAGGACGGGCAGAAAGGCTAAGGAGCAGGACAATGAATATAGCATCATTTTTATTGCCCAAGGCAGAGGTGGCTTATCTGCGGGACGATATGACGTTACGGCAGGGCTTGGAGAAGCTGCGCAGGAGCGGCTTTTCCGCCATACCGGTCATTGATATGGAAGACAGATACGTAGGCGTGGTAGGTGTGGCGGATTTCCTCTGGAATATACTGGCTTATAACCAGAGCCTGGAAAATATCACGTTTAAAAATCTGGAGCAGTCATGCGTGCGGGACTTCCTGCAAAGCGGCAAGGTGAAGCCTGCCTGCATTGACACCACGATGGAGAATCTGCTGGAGCGGGCCAAGAACCAGAATTTTGTACCGGTGATTGATGACAGAAATGTATTTATCGGAATCGTCACCCGCAGCGATATTATCAAGTACTTTGTAGATAAAACAACAGGGAAGACGGAAAGAAACAATCCGGCGGATCCGGGACAGGCGGACTATCGGCCGGTTCGGGACACATAGAAGATATGTAAAGAATACGTAGAAAGATACTTATAGAAAGATACTTATAGAAGAGAGGGAGACGAAGATGAAGAAACTGGAGGAATATGTAGTCAGTATACCTGATTTTCCCGAAGAGGGAATTATTTTCCGTGACGTAACCAGTGTTCTGCAGGACGCGGAAGGACTGCAGCTGGCGGTGAATACCATGCAGGAGCTGGTAAAGGATTTGGAATATGATGTGGTGGCAGGGCCGGAATCCAGAGGATTTATATTTGGAACCCCCATTGCCTATAATAATAAAAAGCCCTTTGTGCTGATCCGCAAGGCGGGGAAGCTGCCCAGGGAGACAGTTTCTATTTCCTATGACCTGGAATATGGGCAGGCTACCATCGAGATGCACAAGGACAGCATCAGGCCGGGACAGAGGGTACTGATCGTGGATGATCTCATCGCCACAGGCGGTACCACGGAGGCCATGATTAAGCTGGTGGAGAGTCTGGGCGGCCAGGTGGTAGGTGTGGTGGTCCTGATGGAGCTGGCGGGACTGAAAGGCCGGGAGAAGATCGCGGGATACCGTCTGGACTCTGCTATCTGCTATCCGGGCAAATAGTGCGCGATAACTCCTGAAAGGCATTCCGATGGCAGATTTAAGCAACTGCGAATAAATTGCGCACAGAAGAATGCCAAAGCGCAGGGCCGGTGAAGCAGGCCGTATGGGGATTTGGGAGGAGCAGGGCCGCAGGGAATGGGGCGAAGACATGATAGAAAGCGTGGTTATCTATGGCAGAAGAAAAATTTGACGAGATTTTTGACGATGGAAAGATGAGCGAATATCATGAATTCGTGAATCCTGATGATCTGTATCAGGAGCTAGTTCAGCGCGTCCAAAAATATCATCCCAGCGACGACATTTCCATGATTCAGAAAGCTTACCAGATTGCGGCGGAGGCCCATAAGGATCAGCTGCGCAAGTCCGGGGAGCCTTATATCATCCATCCGCTGAACGTAGCTATTATTCTGGCAGAGCTGGAGCTGGATAAGGAGACCATTGTAGCAGGACTCCTCCATGACGTGGTGGAGGATACCATCATGACAGAAGAGGATCTAAAGCGGGAATTCGGGGACGATGTGGCGCTTTTGGTGGACGGCGTCACTAAGCTGGAGAAGATTCCGCTGTCCGCCGGGGGCGATCAGCCGGACGAGAAGCTGGAGATGCAGGCGGAAAATCTGCGCAAGATGTTCCTTGCCATGGCAAAGGACATCCGCGTGATCCTGATCAAGCTGGCGGACCGCCTCCACAACATGCGCACTCTCCAGTACAAGAAGCCGGAGAGCAGGCAGCGCATTGCCAAAGAAACTCTGGAAATCTATTGTCCCATCGCCCAGAGGCTGGGCATTAGTAAGGTAAAGATAGAGCTGGATGATCTGTCCTTAAAATATCTGGAGCCGGAGGTGTACTACGATTTAGTAGACAAAATCTCCGTGCGCAAGAGTGTCCGTGAGAAGTATATCCAGAGTATTGTGGACGAGGTCAGCGAGCATATCAGCAACGCCGGCATCAAGGCAAAGATTGACGGCCGGGTAAAGCATTTCTTCAGCATATACAAAAAGATGAAGAACCAGGACAAAACTCTGGACCAGATATATGACCTGTTTGCGGTGCGCATTATTGTGGACAGCGTAAGGGATTGTTATGCGGCCCTCGGTGTCATACATGAGATGTATAAGCCCATTCCGGGGCGGTTTAAGGATTATATTGCCATGCCCAAGGCGAATATGTATCAGTCCCTGCACACTACTTTGATCGGCAGCTCCGGCCAGCCCTTTGAGATACAGATCCGTACCTTTGAGATGCATAAGGCTGCGGAGTACGGCATTGCGGCCCACTGGAAGTACAAGGAGGCCTCGGACGGTAAGAAAGTGGCTGCCCAGGAGGAGGAGAAGCTGGTGTGGCTGCGCCAGATCCTGGAATGGCAGAGAGACATGTCGGATAACAGGGAATTCATGAAGCTTTTAAAGAATGACCTGGATTTGTTCTCCGACAATGTGTACTGCTTTACGCCCACCGGCGAGGTGAAAAACCTCCCTGCCGGATCTACCACCATTGATTTTGCATACAGCATCCATTCCGCGGTGGGAAACCGCATGGTGGGGGCCAGGGTGAATGACAAACTGGTGACCATTGACTATGAGATCAATAACGGCGACCGGATCGAAATCATTACTTCCCAGAATTCCAAAGGACCCAGCCGTGACTGGCTGAATGTGGTAAAGAGTACCCAGGCCAAGAATAAAATCAATCAATGGTTCAAAAATGAACTGAAAGAAGACAATATCATAAAGGGAAAGGATCTGCTGTCCAATTATTGTAAGGCCAGAGGCGTAGTCCTTTCGGATTTGCTGAAAACCGAGTATATGAATGCGGTCATGCGCAAGTACGGATTCCGGGACTGGGACTCCGTGCTGGCTGCCATTGGTCACGGCGCCCTGAAAGAGGGACAGGTGGTCAATAAGATGCAGGATCTCTACGACAGGGATCATAAGCGGGAACTGAGCAATGAGGAGGTTCTGGCAAGCATCGCGGAGAATGGGGCGCTGTCCGCGACAAAGCCAGCCACCATGAAAGCCAAGAGCGGAATCGTGGTGCGGGGAATTGCGGATCTGTCGGTGCGGTTTTCCAAATGCTGTTCTCCGGTGCCCGGGGACGAGATCGTGGGCTTTGTCACAAGGGGGCGGGGCATTTCCATCCATCGAACGGATTGTGTGAACATGATGAATCTGCCGGAAATGGAGCGGGCCCGGATCATTGACGCGGAATGGCAGGCGCCGGAGGATGTGACGGAGAAGTATGTGGCGGAGATCGACATCTACGCCAACAACCGCAACGGACTGTTGGCGGATATCACCAAGGCGCTGACGGAAAAGAATATCAGTATCCTCTCCCTGAATACAAGAGTCAGCAGACAGGGCCTGGCTACTATGCAGACATCCTTTGAGGTGGAGAGCCGGGAGGAACTGAACCGGGTAATTGAGAAGATCCGGAGTATTGAGAGTGTGGTGGATATCGAGCGGGCCACGGGCTAAGCGTGAGAAGAAGTTCTTAGCCTGTGTCCAAAGAGGGGGCATGGCCCCCTCTTTGGACACAGGCTAAGAACTTCTAGGCTCATAAGCGAACAGGTTCGCTTTATGAGCCGGTCTCACGCGGAAGAATGCCCAAAGTGCGAGCATTCTTCCGGTCTTGCACAGATTTGTTGATTTTTTTGTTAATGGAGATTTTGGGGAGGAAAATAGGATGGGTGATATTAAAATTGGGCGGATGGTGCTGGGGGTTTGCCAGACGAATTGCTATTTTTTGTATCGGGATGGGGAGCATGAGGCCATTGTGGTGGATCCGGCGGATCAGGGCGGGAATATTTATGCTGCCCTGCAGAAGAACGGATTTCGGGTAGCAGGGATTCTGCTGACCCATGGGCATTTTGATCATATCTGGGGGTTGGATGCTTTGCGGGACGCGGCTAACGCCGCGGCAGAGGCGGACGGAAAGGAGCCCGTGAAAGCGTATGCATGTGAGGCGGAGCGGGAGCTTTTGAAGAGCCCGCGGCTGAATGTGTCGGAGCAGGCTGGCAGGGCCTGTGCCACCTATGCGGATGTGTACGTAAAGGATGGCGAGGAGATTTCGCTGGCAGGCATGACCTGTAAGGTGATTGCCACGCCCGGGCACACGGCGGGAGGCTGCTGCTATTTTTTTGCGGAAGCGGGCATTTTGGTCAGCGGAGATACGCTGTTTGCCGAGTCCGTGGGGCGGACGGACTTCCCTACGGGCAGCATGGGGACGCTGGTGCGCTCCATCAAGGAGAAGCTGTTCGTGCTGCCGGAGGATACACGGGTGTATGCCGGGCATGGGGAGAGCACCACTATCGGTTATGAGAAGAAAAACAATCCGTTCTGCGTATAGTAAGGGCAGGATAGGATTTTGGGCGGCTAAGGCCGCAGGGGCAGGGCGGTGGCTGTGATTTTTGACCGGGGCGATGTGCTTTTTGAGGCAGATGCCAGAGGCGGGAGCAAAAGGGCCATCGCTCTTTGTGTACTGCGGCGCGGCATGGATGACGCGTATGGCCGGAAATAAATGAGATGGATGATTTTCAAATCCGGGCACAGAGAGACGCCGGATTGGGAAAAGTCCGAAGAAGAGTGGCAGAACGGAAAGATTCCGGAGGAGACAGAAAATGCTGGCAGTGGAGCTGAATAGGGCAAACTTTGAATATGACGTGAATTCCATCGTGAGGGCTTTTTATCCTGAGGATCAGGTGTATGTGCTGACCCCGGAGTGCAGGGAGGAGAAATGGGAGCAGCTGCAGGGGAGCGTGCGTATCCGTATAGAGCTGCGGGAGGACGGGGCATTGCTGACCGCGGACGGAAAGGAATACCGCTGGGATTGGCGGGAGGATAAGGAGAAAAGAGCAGCGGAACAGGCAGTGAAAGCGGAATACACCGACGACGAAGATAAAGCAGATGAAGAAAAGAAGACAGATGAAACAATGGACGAAAAAACATATAAATACGGTTTTAAATGTTT
Source organism: uncultured Acetatifactor sp. (assembly GCA_910584235.1). Classification (GTDB taxonomy): domain Bacteria; phylum Bacillota; class Clostridia; order Lachnospirales; family Lachnospiraceae; genus Acetatifactor. Next base: position 3,278 of record CAJTZD010000102.1, on the reverse strand, counting down.
CCTGTACCGTACCTTGTCTCAGGAGACGGGAAAGAGCCTGCCCTGGGGGAATCTGACGGGAATACGTCCTACCAAGATCGCCTATCAGCTACTGGAGCAGGGGGTGGGCCAGCGGGAAATCATAGAGCATTATATGCAAAGATACTATGTTAACCGGGAGAAAGCAAAGCTTTCCGTGGACATTGCCAGAAGAGAGCGGGAGCTGCTTTCCGGTCTGTGCCGCCAAGAGGATACCCCGGGACAGGAGCGGATGGACAGTCCTCAAAATGTTCTCTGGAAAGAGGGCGGCAACGACGGCGGACAGGATTATGACCGCGGCTACAGCTTAGGCTACAGCCTTTATATCGGCATCCCTTTCTGCCCCAGCACCTGCCTGTATTGTTCTTTCACCTCTTTTCCGATTGGGGCATATCGAAAGGATGTAGACCGCTACATAGATTGTCTGGTGAAAGAAATGGAATTCACAGCGCAGATCTATCGGAACAGGCGGCTGGACTGTGTCTACATAGGCGGCGGTACGCCTACCACCCTGGAGGCGGAACAGCTGGAGCGGCTGCTAGGGAAGCTGAAAGCTCTGTTCGATTTCTCCTCTGTCAGGGAGTTTACCGTGGAGGCAGGACGGGCAGACAGCATCACGGAGGACAAGCTCCGTGTGCTCCGCAAATACGGCGTGGACAGGATATCCGTGAATCCCCAGACCATGAAGCAGGAAACCTTGGATATCATCGGCAGGAAAGCCTCCGTAGCCCAGGTGGAGGAGGCTTATGCGCTGGCCCGCAGGCTGGGCTTCGACAATATCAACATGGATTTGATACTGGGCCTGCCGGGAGAGCTGGAGGCGGACGTGCAGGGTACCATAGACCGGGTGGTGGAGCTGGCGCCGGACAGCCTCACGGTGCACTCCCTGGCCATCAAGCGGGCCTCCGGGCTGAACCGCTGGATTCAGGAGAACGGGATGCCCATCCTGCACAATACGGACGAGACCATGGAGATAGCGGCACAGGGGGCGGAGCGCCTGGGCCTGGTGCCCTATTACCTCTACCGGCAGAAGAATATGTCCGGGAACTTTGAGAATGTTGGGTATGCCAGAGAGGGGAAGTTTGGGCTGTATAATATATTGATTATGGAGGAAGTGCAGACCATCGTGGCATTGGGGGCAGGGTCGATCACCAAAAGAGTATATCCGGACGGGCTGATCAAGCGAAGCGAAAATGTGAAAGACGTTTCCCAATATATCGAAAGAATCGGGGAAATGATAGAAAGAAAACGTGTATTATTAGAAGATTAGCAATTCAAAATTCAGAGCAGAATGGGAGGTGGCACAATAATGAAAGCTATCGCATTTTGCGGACTTGCGTGTTGCGTTTGCTCCGAAAATAAAGGCTGTGTAGGTTGCCAAGACGGAGGCTGTGAAAGCCACGGATGGTGCAAAAACTATAACTGTTGTAAAGAAAAAGGGCTGAACGGCTGTTGGGAATGTTCTGAATTTCCTTGCACCGGATGTATGCTTGATAAGCCTCGTATTCGTGCTTTTGCAGAGTTTGCAAGAAGATACGGTGTAGTGGAACTTGAAAAATGCCTCCTTAGGAACAAGGAAAAAGGCATTGTGTATCACTATGAAGGTCAGCTTACTGGCGACTATGACAAGTGCCAGACCGAGGAAGAAATCATTGAAATGATTAAGACAGGAAATAAGCTGTTCGGTCTGCCGTGTTACTGTGGTCATGATTGCTCAAAGTGTGTTACCTATATTGCTACTCAAACCAATAATGATGACCTGCGCAGACAGGCTCAGAGTTTTTATAAAGAGACATTTGGACTTGATATTCCTCTTGAAAAATTCTATTGCGACGGCGGTAGATCAAAGAACGTGTTTGAGCTGTGTAAGGAATGTTCTTTCAAAAAGTGTTGCATTGAACGGGGTATAGATGCTTGTGGTAAATGCTCGGAATACCCTTGCAAAGAGATTTCGGACTATCAACAAAAATATGTAAATAAGTGCAATCAACTGGAGAATAAAGCAAAATGACGATTAGCAAAAACGAATACTTAATTTGTCCTTGTAAAGCTTCATCTATACCATACTGGAAAGCAAAATCTATAACTGTACCGGATGGTATGAGCATTGTGCACCAGGACAATTTCAATAAACTGGAATATCAGCATTACATTGACGAGCCTTATTTTCGCTTAATACATAGTCTGCAAGGCTTGTCTGTTCAAGTGCTTCCGCAGGGATATTCGCTTCGTAAAGCCACTTTGAAAGACTTTGCAGAACACATCAATAGCTGCTATAGTAAGATCGGTGTAACAGAAGCCGACCTACGAGACTACACAACTCGCCCAGTATATGATTCCGCTTTATGGTTGGCAATAAAAGATAACCAAACCGATAAAGTAGTTGCAACGGGAATTGCCGAACTTGACAAAGAGATTGGTGAGGGCGTTTTAGAGTGGATTCAAGTATCAGAACAACATCGTGGATGTGGATTGGGGAAATATGTTGTTTTAGAGCTGCTATGGAGAATAAAAGACAATGCCAAGTTCGCTACGGTATCCGGTCAATGTAATAACCCAACAAATCCAGAGGCATTGTATTGCAAATGTGGATTTACTGGTTCTGATGTTTGGCACATTTTAAGAAAGGGGTAAATAGATGGCTACATGAATTACGCATTTAATGATTGCGGATGGCGTTCTTAAACACTTTCCCAATTTCCATAGACACGGCTTCTGTGTGGGCAATATTGCTTCGGATTGTGATGCTTTCTGCAACGAGTACATCCTGAAGCGTAAAGGCAAAATCAAATCTGCAGAAGAATATACGTTTCTGCTCGGTTGCTAATGTCATTTGATTACTGATGCAGCGTTTCAAGCTATGATCCGAGACGATGATCGGGTTAAAGCGACATGGTTGCGCATTAAGGCAGACGAAGAATTGCGTGTTGCCGGTGCCGGTATGGATGAAACGTGGGATTCAGTAAAAAGGCTCATTCCCAAGAAAGATCAAATGCGTGAGATCTACGCAATGGAAGAGAGCCGAGTATCTGAGCGAACATCCGAACTCCGGGTATCTCACAGAAATTCTTCCTTTGAAATCTTTCCCTGATTATATTGATTACCCCCTCAAGGGTGTATCGTTCGCAAGATCGGTGTGATGGCTTGGAGTTCGTTGACCACTTTTTGACTTTTATGTTTTATGATATTCTGGGAGAGGAGGTTATTACTATGGCATACAAAATACTCATTGTTGATGATGAAAAAATGCTGACAGAGTT
>CAJTZD010000101.1 GCA_910584235.1 uncultured Acetatifactor sp. | reverse complement strand
TATTTAGAAAATGTAGAGTGTTTGTAGAGATTTCTCTTGTATAGTATAGCTTATCGGGAGCAGCATTTGCTTCCTACAGTATGGAAAAGGGTTGAACAGCCCTCCGCTGCCCGACAGGGAAAAGGTGCAGGTGTCAGGGGCTGTTCAATGCTTTTTACGGAAAAAGAAAGAGAGATCTATTTTATGGAAACGGAAATTCAAATCAAAGGGTTATGCAAAAACTTCGGGAAAAAACAGGCGTTACAATCCGTTGATCTGACCATTGGGCCGGGGATGTTCGGTCTGCTTGGACCCAACGGGGCAGGAAAGACAACGCTTATGAGAGTGCTTGCCACACTGCTGCCGAAGTCTGCCGGGGAGGTGCGTGTGTGCGGGGTGCCGGTGGAACATGCCGCGGAGATCAGAAAGATGACGGGGTATCTGCCTCAGGATTTTTCCATGTACGGAAATATGTCTGCCTGTGAGGCGCTGGATTATCTGGCGGTACTCTCCGGGATTCCGAAGGCGGAGCGGAAAAAGAAGGTGCCGGAAATGCTGGAAAAGGTAAATCTCCTGGAACAGAAAAATATCCGGGTGAAAGCAATGTCGGGCGGAATGAAGCGCCGGTTGGGAATTGCCCAGGCCATCATCCATGATCCCAGGGTGATCATTGTGGATGAGCCTACGGCTGGGCTGGATCCGGAGGAGCGGGTGCGTTTCCGCAACCTGCTGTGCGAAATTGCCAGAGAGCGGATCGTGCTGCTTTCCACGCACATTGTGGGAGATATCGAGGCTACCTGTGAAGAGATTGCGGTACTGAATCATGGGGAGGTAGTTTTCCGTGGAACGGTGGAGTCTCTTCTGAAACTGGTAGAGAACAAGGTTTACTCGGCGGAGGTCTCGGCGAGAGAACTGGATGGATTAAAAGAACGTTTTATTGTAACCGGTATATTGAACAGAGGAAGCACTGCCACTGTCAGAATCATTGCGGAGAGTATGCCGTTGGCGGAAGCGAAGTCCTGCGGCGCAGATGTGGAGGATGCCTATATGTTTCTGATGCACAGCATATCCGCGACGCCTGTGCAGAAAGGCGGTGAGCAGGCATGATGGGAGCATTGTTTCTGAAGGAGTGCAGGAAGATTGCAAAAAGTCTGGTGTATTATGTCTATCTGGCTACATTCGTGTTGTTTATCACCGGCCAGATGAGCGATGTGGAATGGACGGATCGGCTGTCTGAGCCGGAGCCCGGTCAGGAAAGCTATGGGTACGGATATTCCAGTGATGAGAGAATGATCATGCAAAGCGGGTTGGAGACACTGTTTCAGGAACTGTTGTCAAATCGGTTTGCCACCTATCCTTTCGGTTTTTACAAGGAAGTGACCCTGAATGAGGAAGAACAGGAAGTACTTAAGCGCGCAATGCAGCAGTGCACGGGTATGGAATTTGAGCAGATGGCAGAGGAGAATGTGGCGTACTGGACGGAGGTTTACCGGATGGGAACAGAGGAAAGCGCCGCGGAGTATTCGGAAGCGGAAATGTGGCACCTTCCCCTCAGGGAAAACTTAAGCTACGAAGAATTTGAACAGGTGATGGAAAAAGCTTATGAAATCGTAGGCTCCGGAAGCTATTATGAGAAGTCATCCTATGAAAAAAGAGGCATTGCGGCCCTGACCTATGAGGATGCTCTGGAACATTACCGGGAACTGTGTGAAGAAGACAGGGTCAGCGGCGCGCAGATGCGGCTGTTCTGCGATTATGCGTGCATTTTTCTTGCCATACTGCCTATATTTGTGGGAGTTTCCGCCTGTCTGAAGGATAAGAGGGCGAAAGCGGCGGAGCTTATCCGCAGCCGTTCCGTTTCCGGCGCCGCTCTGATTGGGTGCCGCTATCTGGCCAATGTGGTGATGTGTTTTGTACCGGTGCTTCTGTGTGCGCTGCTGATGCAGATGCCCTGTGTGTATGCCGCGGGCCAGGCAGGGATCAAGGCGGATGTCCTGGCGTTTGCCAAGTACAGTTTTCTGTGGCTGCTGCCGGTGATCATGGTGGTGCTTGGCGCTGCTTTTTTCCTTACGGAGGCGACGGAGACAATTCTGGCGATACCGGTCCTGCTGGCATGGGCATTCGGCTCGGTGTTTTCCGCCGCTACACTGACGGGAGATTTCGGCTGGAAACTGGTGACGCGCTGGAACACTTTCGGCAGCTACGGCAGGTATGCGGAGGAACTGGAACAGCTGTACCGGAATAAGGGAATGTATATGGCACTGGCAGTTATACTGGTTCTGCTTACGGTGGCAGTCTATGAAAAAAAGAGGCGGAAAGGGGAAATGTTGTATGGGAAATTACGTAAAAACAATTCTTAATTTTATCCGATACCATTATCTTCCCCATTTGTGCGGGGCGGCGCTTTTGGTGCTGTGTGCCGGGGCAGTGCTGAGCTTTTGCAATCTGGACACTGCCGGAGCGGCGAAGGTGATGGAGCGCTACGGTGTTCTCGCCGGGATCCTGTTGTTTACGCCTCTGTTTTTGCCGGAGAGCGACATGGAAATCTGGCAGCTGGAGGCCTCCAGGTATTTGCCTATGTGGAAGCTGTATCTGGGCAGACTGTTTCCGGCGGTGTGCATGCTGGCAGCAGTGGTGAGCATTCTCATTCTGCGGCTTCTGGCCGGCGGCTCTGTGTTTCCGGTGTGGCTTCTGTGGCGGGGAGCGTTCTGCGAGGCTTTGTTTCTGGGAGGAATCGGTTGTTTTGCGGCGGCAGTCACCAATCAGGTGGTTCTGGGGTATATGGTGTCGGTTTTGTACTATGCCGTTAATATAGGTATAGCAAACCGTTTGGGGAAGTTTGGATTGTTTCCTGTCTGCAGAGGCGACGAAGGAACCTGGCCCTGGCTGCTCGGAGCAGCGGCTTTCCTGACGGCAGGAGGAATCTGGCTGCGGGAACAGATACGCAGAGCGGCTGTTTTGAGCTGAGCGGAGACAGGTCTCGGCGGATGCTTAAGTTCGCATACTTTTTAGGCGACAGTCCATACTGCTGGCTTTCTCGGCAATAGGCGGTCAGTTACTTCCCGATAAAGTCATAATTTAAAGTAATATCAAAAATATGTTGACAACACATCTGCAAATAGCTATAATAATATAGCGTGCGTGCAGATGTATCATAGCGCACAGCAGACAATTCATACCAATTTCAGAAAGAGGTGAAACAGAATGCCAACATTTAACCAGTTAGTAAGAAAGGGACGCAAGACTTCCGTAAAGAAGTCTACGGCACCGGCTCTGCAGAAAGGCTACAACTCTCTTCACAAGAAAGCCACGGACGCTCCTGCTCCTCAGAAGCGCGGCGTGTGCACTGTGGTGAAGACACTGACCCCTAAGAAGCCGAACTCGGCGCTGAGAAAGGTGGCCAGGGTACGTCTTTCCAACGGAATTGAGGTTACCAGCTATATTCCCGGTGAAGGACACAATCTGCAGGAGCACAGCGTTGTTCTGGTCCGCGGGGGCAGGGTAAAGGACTTGCCCGGTACAAGATATCATATCATCCGTGGTACCCTTGATACTGCAGGCGTTGCCAACAGGAAGCAGGCTCGCTCTAAGTACGGCGCTAAGAGGCCTAAGGCAGCAAAGAAGTAAGGCATACTTCTTAGAAGTAAGATAAAAGCGCCATCTTTGGTCCACAAAACGAAACTAAGAGAGTGTTGGAATTCTGTGAAATAGAAAGATATCATACAGATAGACAGCGCGAACACTTGGGGAAACACTTGTGAGTACCGATGATTTATTTCGTGCGGTGAGCCGCACAGGGTGCGGGAAGCGCGTGTATCATTTATGTAAAGCGCAGCCTGCATTTCATTGATAAGGAGGGAAGAACCGTGCCACGTAAAGGACATATTCAAAAAAGAGACGTATTGGCAGATCCTTTATACAATAATAAGGTAGTGACCAAGCTGATCAACAACATCATGCTTGACGGCAAGAAGAGCGTCGCCCAGAAGATTGTATACGGTGCGTTTGCCAAGGTAGAGGAGAAATCCGGCAAGCCTGCTCTGGAAGTATTCGAAGCGGCTATGAACAATATCATGCCTGTTCTGGAAGTAAAGGCCAGACGTATCGGCGGCGCCACCTATCAGGTGCCTATCGAGGTAAGGGCGGAGAGACGCCAGTCCTTAGGACTTAGGTGGCTCACCATGTTCTCCCGCAAGAGAAGCGAGAAGACCATGGAGGACAGACTGGCGAATGAGATTCTTGACGCATCCAACAATACAGGATCCGCTGTCAAGAGGAAAGAAGACATGCACAAGATGGCGGAGGCCAACAAAGCGTTCGCACATTACAGATTTTAGCAGGATGCAAGCGGAACGCTTCAGCGTTCGCTCAATACAAATTCTAAGTGCATCGCTTCTTTTGTACTGAAAATAAGTTAGGAGGAAAAAATCTTGGCTGGAAGAGAATATCCGTTAGAGAGAACCAGAAATATCGGAATTATGGCTCATATCGATGCTGGTAAGACCACATTGACTGAGCGTATTCTGTATTACACTGGTGTGAACTACAAGATAGGCGATACTCATGAAGGCACTGCCACCATGGACTGGATGGAGCAAGAGCAGGAAAGAGGCATCACTATTACTTCTGCGGCTACGACCTGCCATTGGACACTGGAAAAGGAAACCAAACCTATGCCGGATGCCCTGGAGCATCGTATCAATATCATTGATACACCGGGACACGTGGACTTTACCGTTGAGGTGGAGCGTTCCCTGCGTGTGCTGGACGGTGCAGTCGGCGTTTTCTGTGCGAAGGGCGGCGTTGAGCCCCAGTCCGAAAACGTATGGCGGCAAGCCGACACCTACAATGTACCCCGTATAGCGTTCATCAACAAGATGGACATTCTGGGTGCGAATTTCTACGGAGCCGTGGAGCAGATTAAGACAAGACTAGGCAAGAACGCCATCATGATCCAACTGCCCATTGGCAAGGAGGATGAATTTAAGGGAATCATCGATCTGTTCGAGATGAAAGCCTATATCTATAATGATGATAAGGGCGACGACATCACAGTGACTGATGATCTTGGAGATATGAAAGACGATGCTGAGCTGTATCGCTCCGAGATGATAGAGAAAATCTGCGAACTGGACGATGACCTGACCATGATGTACCTGGAGGGCGAGGAGCCGTCTGTGGAGGAGATGAAGAAGACTTTGCGCAAGGCTACCTGTGAGTGTGCCGCGATTCCGGTATGCTGCGGATCCGCTTACCGCAACAAGGGTGTTCAGAAGCTCCTGGATGCTGTTGTGGAGTATATGCCTGCGCCTACTGACATCCCTGCCATCAAGGGTGTTGACTTAGAGGGCAATGAGGTGGAGAGACATTCCTCCGATGAGGAACCTTTCTCTGCGCTGGCATTTAAGATCATGACAGATCCTTTTGTAGGAAAGCTTGCATTCTTCCGCGTATATTCCGGTACCATGAATTCCGGTTCTTACGTATTGAATGCCACAAAAGATAAAAAAGAGCGTGTGGGACGTATTCTGCAGATGCATGCCAACAAGCGTGCGGAGCTGGATAAGGTTTACTCAGGTGACATTGCCGCAGCGGTAGGCTTCAAGCTTACTACCACCGGCGACACTCTCTGTGACGAGCAGCATCCGGTTATCCTGGAGTCCATGGAGTTCCCGGAGCCCGTTATCGAGCTGGCTATCGAGCCCAAGACAAAAGCCGGTCAGGGCAAGATGGGCGAGGCCCTAGCAAAGCTTGCAGAGGAAGACCCCACATTCCGTGCGCATACCAATGCGGAAACAGGACAGACTATCATCGCAGGTATGGGAGAGCTCCATCTGGATATCATTGTGGACAGACTGCTGCGTGAGTTTAAGGTAGAGGCCAATGTAGGCGCCCCTCAGGTTGCTTACAAGGAAGCGTTTACCAAGGCTGTGGAAGTGGATTCCAAGTATGCGAAACAGTCCGGCGGCCGCGGTCAGTACGGTCATTGTAAGGTGAAATTCGAGCCCATGGAGGCTAACTGCGTGAAGTTTGAATTCGATCCCAAGGCCAATATCCTGATCAACGATCCCCCCACGCTGTTGTTCGAGAGCACTGTAGTGGGCGGCTCCATTCCCAAGGAGTATATCCCCGCAGTGGGCGAGGGTATCCAAGAGGCTGCACAGGCAGGTATTCTGGGCGGATTCCCGGTGCTGGGCGTCCATGCGAATGTATATGACGGTTCCTACCATGAGGTGGACTCTTCTGAGATGGCGTTCCACATCGCCGGATCCATGGCATTCAAAGAGGCTATGCAGAAAGCAAGCCCTGTGCTGCTTGAACCCATCATGAAAGTGGAAGTCACCATGCCGGAAGAATATATGGGCGATGTTATCGGCGATCTGAACTCCCGCCGCGGCCGCGTTGAGGGTATGGATGATATCGGCGGTGGCAAAATAGTAAAGGCTTTCGTGCCCCTTGCCGAGATGTTCGGGTATGCTACAGATCTGCGTTCCAGAACTCAGGGCCGTGGAAACTACTCCATGTTTTTCGAGAAATACGAGCAGGTGCCCAAGAACGTACAGGAGAAAGTTCTGGCTGCCAAAAAATAATATTTTTTTGAGAAAATATGCCAGGAATCTTTAAAAATAGCTTGAAAAACCGCTGGTTATTTACTATAATAGGAAACAGATTCAGTTTCCTATTATCCAAGAGATATAATCAGAGGTAGCCGAGAGAAAAGCGCCGAGTGTGCGGAATGCGCTTCGGCGGGTAGGAAAAAGGAAAAGATTTATTAATTGAAGGAGGACTTTAATAATGGCAAAAGCTAAATTTGAAAGAACTAAGCCCCATTGTAACATTGGTACCATTGGCCACGTTGACCATGGTAAAACCACTCTGACCGCTGCTATCACCAAGACCCTGAATGCAAGACTTGGCACCGGCGAGGCTGTTGCATTCGACATGATCGACAAGGCTCCCGAAGAGAGAGAGCGTGGAATCACTATCTCTACCGCACACGTAGAGTATGAGACCGAGAAGAGACACTATGCGCACGTTGACTGTCCTGGACATGCTGACTATGTAAAGAACATGATCACCGGTGCTGCTCAGATGGACGGTGCTATCCTGGTGGTAGCCGCTACCGACGGCGTGATGGCTCAGACCAAGGAGCACATCCTGCTGTCCCGTCAGGTAGGCGTTCCCTATATCGTAGTGTTCATGAACAAGTGCGATATGGTTGACGATCCTGAGCTTCTGGAGCTGGTTGAGATGGAAATCACCGAGCAGCTGGAAGAGTATGAGTTCGAGGGCTGCCCTATTATTCAGGGTTCCGCTCTGAAGGCTCTTGAGGATCCCAACAGCGAGTGGGGCGACAAGGTGCTTGAGTTAATGCACACTGTTGACGAGTATATCCCTGATCCTCAGCGTGACACAGACAAGCCTTTCCTGATGCCTGTGGAGGATGTATTCACCATCACAGGTCGTGGTACTGTTGCTACCGGCCGTGTGGAGCGTGGTACTCTGAAGATCAACGAGGAAGTTGAAATCGTTGGTATCAAGGAAGAGTCCAGGAAGACCGTTGTAACCGGTATCGAGATGTTCCGCAAGATGCTGGATCAGGCTCAAGCCGGCGACAACATCGGCGCTCTGCTGCGTGGCGTTCAGAGAACCGAAATCGAAAGAGGACAGGTTCTTTCCAAGCCCGGCAGCGTTACCTGCCACAAGAAGTTCACCGCTCAGGTGTACGTTCTGACCAAGGACGAGGGTGGCCGTCATACGCCTTTCTTCAACAACTATCGTCCTCAGTTCTACTTCAGAACAACTGATGTTACCGGTGTCTGCAATCTGCCTGCCGGTACCGAGATGTGCATGCCTGGCGACAACGTTGAGATGACTATCGAGCTGATTCATCCCATCGCTATGGAGCAGGGTCTTACGTTCGCTATTCGTGAGGGCGGACGTACAGTAGGTTCTGGTCGTGTAGCTACGATTATTGAGTAATCGAAAATTCATTGAATTTATGGGACTTTCCGAGGTTTCTCGGAAAGTCCTTTTTTCGATGTTTGGTGGGATTGATAAGTCGTGATAACAGAATGATAACAAAATTTCGCTAATTGAGCAGTTCCTTATTTCTTTCTATATATTCTTTCCATATAGCTTCTCGGTCTTTCTGATGTGTGTTCTCATATTTTTCGGTATACTCGTCATGGAGCGCTTTTAGCTGATCCATAAGTGGCGTGTCAGCAGGCAGTTTCCCTCTGCGGATACGGGCATATAGCCTGTTATATGATTTTGTGAATTCCGTATGAATCGGATGGCTGAATAACTTTTCCTTATAAGATTTCCGGCTGGCGTACTCATTACAGGTAGTGGAAGTGTCTCTGTATATTCTTGTGCAGTATTCTTGGTTGGAAGTATACTTCACACGAAAATATCCATTACATAGTTTGCATTTTTTGATAACGAGTTCATCTTCAAGAAGTAGTCTAATGCCTATACATAAGAACTGTTTGAATGATATAATGGGGTATTTTCCGATTGCATTATCTGTAATAAGGTTAGAGGCATGGTTTAAATACTCTATCCAATCTTGTGTATTGGAATGAGTATCTGTATGGGTATGAATGTCAGGCAGAAAAGTTTCTTTTATTTCCATAGCGGATAATGCATCCGATTGAAAATCCTGTTCACTAGCATACAGGCAATAAGAATGGTATATTTCAGCTATTGCACTGCTAGGCAACTGTAAGCCTTGTCTTGACGGCGCTATGATAACCGCATCTAAATAATCTCTTGCTTGCGTATATAAAGGTTCAAGACTGCCAACTTCTTTGGATAATAGTTTGGCGGCTTGAAGCAGCTCCGTATCGGCTGGTTTTCCGGCTTGCTGATAGCAAGTGCGCATTACCATATGAAATAAAGGATACAGATAAGACAGTGCCGGGTGTTTTTCAAAGCAGGACTGTAATATTGGCATGATTTGCTCGGCAGAAGCTTCAATATCTTTTGGTGTGTGTTCGCAGCAATATACATTGAAGGCTTCTTCGTCAAAGGTGCAGTTAATGCCAAGTAACGGCAAAACAGACTTCAATTTCTGAAATGCCACAACAGCGGATTCTTTTTCCGGCATATCATAATTGAGAATTTCCATAATGCCGGTGTGGATAGCCGCTTTTTTTATAAAGCTGGCAGTCCCGCTTTTGTGAGTATTCTCATCATCATAAATGGTAGAAAGAGTTTCTTCGTGAGTATGGCGGTTAATACTGTAGGTTGCAACATTAAAGTGAAAATCATTTTTGATGATGTTCGGCGAATATAAATTCATACTTAAAATTCCTTTCTATCAGATGAACGGCGTAAAATAGCCTCTCTGAAATGCATTTCTTTTCTTATAGATACAATACTATCACAAGATAAAAAGGAAATCAATAAAATTATCTTGACAAATATCCTGTGTTGTTTTATCATAGAGAACAAGTCAAGATAAAATTAATACAAAAATGAAAACTTGACAATATACAGCGTCAGTGCGGGAGGAGGGAGGTAGATGAATAACAATTATATGGTAACGGCACAGGATGTCGTTGATATGCTTGGCGTTTCTAAGGGACACGCATATAAGATTATCAGACAGTTGAACAAAGAACTGGAAGATAGCGGCTATATTGTCGTGTCAGGCAAGATTCCCAGAGCATATTGGGACAAGAAGTTTTACGGGTATCAAAGTGGAGTGACAACAGCGTAACAGGAAGTCGGCA
>CAJTZD010000100.1 GCA_910584235.1 uncultured Acetatifactor sp. | reverse complement strand
AAGCCATTACTGGCTTTGCAAGTTATCTCAAGATGGGAAAGTGTCAAACTCCCGCACCTCCCTCTTGCGGATTCTCCTGTTTGATATATCCGATTCAGAGAGGTTTCGTTACAAACGAAATAAAAACGCGGCATCTTCCGAGAGATCAGCCAAAATCCTGTTGCGCCGGCAGCAGAAATATCGTATAATCTATTATAAAAAGACGATAAAACGGCCAGACAGAAAAAAAGACCGCCGGGTCAGGATGAACGAAAGGCAGTGAGATTATGGCGGAAAAACTGTTCAGCGTCCTGCTGGAACGATTGATCGCGGAACAGAATATCCAGGCGGAAAGACTGCGGGAAGGCCTTTGCACGGCATCTATGATGGCCAGAATCCGAAGCGGCGAACGTCTTCCAAACAAAATGATGAGGGACCGAATGATCGCCAGACTCGGAGTCTCCGGTGAGCGGAACGAGCATCTCCTGAACCCGGAAGATTACGCCCAATGGGAAAAACGGCGAGACATTGTGAAAAGCGTCCAGCGAAAGGAGACGAAGCGGGCAGAAGAGCTGCTGGCGGAATATACTTGCGAAAAGGACTTTTCTACTCCCCTCGGAAAACAATTTTATTATGCCATGGAAATACAGTTAATGCAGTACCGGAACGAGAATACGCAAGAAATTGCCGGGCAGCTGGAGCAGGCGCTGAAACTCACGGTTCCCTATATAGATACGAAAAGAGTCAGTGAACTGCTTTTAGCCCCGGAGGAGATCAATCTGATTTTAGAATATGAAAAATGTGCCCATCCCCAACAGCTGGCCTGGCGCTGTGAGGAACTCCTGGAATACATCAGCCGCTCTGCCATGGATCAACGTACGAAAGCTACGGTTTATCCAAAAGCTGTATTCTATCTATGGGAGGCCAGGAAGCGGGAGGGAGAAATTGACTACGCTCACCTGATAAGGAGACTGAACAGCGGAATCGAACTTTTGCGGGACACACAGAGAACCTATTACCTCTGGGAACTGCTCTGTGCCAAAGAAAAGGCTCTGGAGCAATGGATAGAGAAGCTGCAGGCAGAGATGAATGGGAAAAAGGGCGATGCTCTGTCAGGGATGCTGCAGGAGACCCGGAAGTGGAAAGAAATGTTCAAAGAACTCTGTGAAAAGTATGCAATTCCCTTGTTTACAGAAAATTTCTGCAATCTGTACCTGCAGCAGGAGATTTACTGTATCAACGAAGTTATCCGCCGACGGCGCAAAATGCTGGGCATGACCAGAAAACAGCTGGCAGAGGGCATCTGCGAGGAAAAAGCTTTGGTACGCCTGGAAAACGAGAATCGGAAGACGCATATGTCCATTGTGCGCGAGCTGCTGGAAAAGATGAATCTATCAGGGGAAATTTGGCAGACCGATATCGTTACTGCGGATAGAAAAAGCTTGGAACTGCTGGAATCGCTGGTAAAATATTCCAACACCTTTCAGGTAGAAAAAGAAAAAGAAACTCTACAGCAACTGGAAGAGTACCTGGATATGGACATCCCCATGAATCGGCAGTTTATCAAAAAACAACAGGCGATTATTCAATGGGCAGAAGACAGTACGGATCGTGCGAAAGTTCTTACGATGGCCCAGAATGCTCTGGAATACACAATTAATTTCGAGATTATAGAAAAAAGCGATAACCTATATTTGACAAATAATGAAATCCAATGCTTATATAATATGGGAACTTATGCAGGGAAAGATACAATATCAACTTATCTTAATATTGTATGGAATATGTGCAAAAAGTATGAGGAGTATGATGAGATAGAAGAGCATATAGGAATTTATGAACTGATTACAACATCTGTAGCAGATGCCCTTGGAAACATGGGGCTATATGGGGAATCAGATTCTCTTGTAGCAAAAACTATCAGCTGGAGTCTTAGATGCGGAAGACTATATGAAGTCTCGCGTAATTTAAGCAGCCTTTCATGGAATAACCTCCAACGGCAGAAAAAGAGACTCCCCGTAGAAGGCCATTTCAACAGAAAGGAAGATTTGGAAAGGTGCCTTACCATCAGCGAATTCTGTAAAGACATCCACCATGTCAATAGCCTGAAAAAAAGATTAGTTGAATTAGAAAAAACAACTAATGCTTGAGAGGAGAATCACTTTTCTCCCCCGAAAAATCAGGTAAAACATTTATAGATTGGATATCATTTATTTCTTCTTGGTCTATATCTGATACAACAATCGTTGTGTTGTTCGCTGAAACATTCAGCACGAATAATAAAATGGTAAGGAATTTCAAAAGCTTGTTTTTCATAGTCGTTTCTCCTCTTTATATTTTTATTGTCTTAGATTATACATAGAATATTATTTGACAGCAATACCCAAACCTGTCAAAAATAGAGGTACGAAATTTGACAGGTTTGGGTATTGAGCTCTGGTTGAAACAGGCATATCATAAAGGATGAAATACAGAGCGCTTTGTATTAAAAAGTCAGAAAGGAGGATTATAAAATGTGGGAAGCACCAGTAATTGAAGTCATTACGCCTGAACCTGGAATTTCAACATGTGGAGGACCTGGGGTCGATGATTCTGCACTTGGGGAAAATATCATATAACCAATAAGAAAGGAACTCCATAAACATGAAACCCATGTCCAAAGACATCCGCAAACGCCGGCTTGTATCAATTGTGGTATTCGCATTGATACAAGCCCTTACGCTGGTCTCGCCCTACCTGATGGGAGCCATCATAGATGATTACATTCCCGGCAGGAAGACCGGGCAAATCGCAGCGGGGATTTTCTTTTTTGTGCTGATCCCCTTTGTCACGATCCTGCTTCAGACTTTATACAATTACCTCACCATTAAATATGTGCGGAAAAAAGGCAATGAGATAGCCCTGCAGATCATGGAGCGGCTGGTGTATCAGGAGAAATCCTATTTTGACAGGGAGAACTCCCTGGAGCTCCTTTCCTATGCCAGCAAGGAGACGGTGGGGTATATCAATTTCTATGTGGCCGAGATGAGCCAGTACTACGTGAGCATAGTGATTGCGGCAATTGTCTTCCTCATTCTCTGCTTTCTCCACCCTGCCCTGGGGGGACTTCAGCTTTTGTATCTGCCCATAGCCTATTTCCCGGTGCGCCTGATTATGAAGAACGTGGATCGGGAGATTCAGGCCGTGGTGGCGGAGAACGCAAAGATCAATCAGGTGAAAGGGGATATCTTCCAGGCCATCGAATTCATCAAGCTTTCCAGGCTTGAACAGAGGAAGCTGGCGGAAGTGGACCGGAAGAACCAGTCCGTCAACGGCATCTGGGGAAAGATTTCCGCCCTGGACACCCTGTGCGGCATCTGGACCAGCGGATTTGCCACGGTGCTGTTCACCGGGCTTACTTTCGGAGCCGGAGCGATGCTTATCCTGCTTGGAGAGAGGGGCCTGCAGGTAGGCCAACTGGTCTCCGTGATCTCCTACTGCGGCATTTTCTATGCAAAGGTGAATTTCATCCTGCGTACAGTGGTGGATAAAAAGAAGAAAGAGAACGAATACAAGAATGTCTTCTCATACCTGGAACTGGAAGGGGAGCGGGAAAAGGAAAAAGGCAAGAGGCCTTTTGAACTGGCAGCAAAAATCGAATTCCGGAACTGTACATTCGGGTATAATGAGACAGAACCTATCCTGCAGGGCCTTAACATTTCCTTGGAAAAGGGAAAGTGGACAGGAATCGTGGGGGCTTCCGGAAGCGGCAAAAGTACCATGTTCGACATCATCATGAAGCTGTACGGCGTATCGGATGGGGAAGTGTATGTGGACGGTACGGACATCAACCAGATCGACTGCTTTTCCGTCCGCGGCCAGGTCACGAAGATATCCCAGAATGTCTTCCTGTTCCCCGGGACGCTGGAGGACAATCTAAGGCTGGTGCGCCCTGACGCCACCCAGGAGGACATCCGCCGGGCCCTGGACTTTGCCTGCCTGAGCGACTACGTAAGCACCCTGCCGGAGGGGATCCGGACAGATGTGGGAGAAGCAGGGAAGCTGATGAGCGGCGGCGAAAAACAGCGGCTGAGCATTGCCATGGGCATCCTGCGGGACAATAAAGTCCTGCTGCTGGACGAAGTGAGTTCCAATCTGGATCCGAAAGTGGAGGATATCCTGGCAGAGCATTTCCATTCCCTTGCAGAGCGTGGATATACCATCATTTCCATCAGCCACCGCATGGAATTTCTGAAATATGCGGACGTGATCTATGAGATTAAAAAAGGACAGGCGACAGAACTTTCCCGGGGCTTTGCCAACTAGCGCAAGCCCCGGATTTTTCCGTTCACCCATCCTGTGCTGTATGCAGCCTCAATATTCAGTCTTTCGGCCTTTCAGCCCTTGCCTTTCATCTTTCAGCCCTTTCGTCTTTCAGCATCAGATTGCGGAAATACTGAATGGTATAGTCGATGCCCTTTTCGCCCAGCTCTCCTGTCCAGTTGGCGGAATGGGGCTCGATGCTTAAGCCCTTGTCATATCCCTTGGCGTACAGGATGGCCAGAAAAGCGCCCCAGTTGGTCTGGTCCATGCCTGCGGGCGGGTCGTCGTAGTGCTCCCCGTTTATGATCAGAGTGCCTTTCAGATGCACATGCAGGAAACGGTCTCCCCAATCCCTGGCCTCCTGGAGATAGTCTCCTCCTGCGCAAATGCAGTGGGAGGGATCATATTTAATGTAGAGCTCCTTTAAGTATCCCATGATCAGGGTGTATGCCATAGGGTCGCAGACGAAATTGTTCCATCTGCAGTTATACACCGCAATCTTCACGCCCTTTTCCTTTCCGTAGGCGGTCAGCTTCTCGAAATAGGATATGGCCAAAGTGCAGTTCTCATAATAAGACAACTCCTCCACCTTATTACAGCCTGTGATATACACGCCGCACTCCAGCAGGGATGCCGCATCGATAAGCTTATATTCCAGCTCCAGCTCTTCTTCCCGGATGCCGTCCTTGCAGATCCGGTCGCTTCCCCATCTGCCTACAGCGCCCACGGGCATCTCATATCTTAAGCTTCTCTCCCGGATGGTCTCCACATTGTCCAGAAACTCCTGGGCTCTGTCATTGACATCTATTTCGATGAAAGCCATGCCCCGCTCCTTTGCGCTCCGGAAATCATTCTCTTCAAACCATGCGATTCTTCCAAGCTTCATCTTTCTGCTCCTTTCTTATCCTTTCTCTTTCTGACAAAACAGCCAGCCTTTCAGCATCCATCACCGGCAAAACGGTATCCTATGATGAGCGCTTCCAGGCTGGCCGCTGTCTTCCTATGCTATCCTTTCTCCGGATGCAAATTAGTCAAAAAATACAGGTTTCCCGGTCTTTCCGGACTCGTAGATGGCCTCCAGGATCTGGGTCACGACCATGGCCTGTCTGGGCTCCACAGTCAGAGGCTCACCGTTTACTATGGCATTATAGAATACTCTCTGCTCGATATCCTCAGCGTTCTCCGTCTTTCCGTCAAAGAATGCCGCGCCGCCTGCTGCCAACTCGGGCTTCTCCACGCACTGTCTGCCGTAGTTTACACGGTTGATGCGGAGTCCGTCCAGCATATCCGCTCCCGCCTTGGTGCCGCACAGGGAGGTTTTGGCCTCATTCACATCCAGGGTATTCAGGGCCCAGGAGGACTCCAGGACGATGGTGGCGCCGTTCTTCATCCGGACGAATCCAAAAGCGGAATCCTCTACCGTATAAGTCTCCGGATCCCAGTCGCCCCAGGCATTGCCGGTGTCCCCTTTCTGATCCGCAAGCTTGCGGTATACGGAGCCTACCACCATTTCAGGCTCGTAATTGTCCATCATCCACAGGGTCAGATCCAGGGCATGGGTTCCGATGTCGATAAGGGGACCGCCGCCCTGCTTCTCCGCATCCAGGAACACGCCCCAGGTGGGAACCGCTCTCCTGCGGATGGCATGGGCCTTTGCGTAATAGATCTCTCCCAGATCTCCGTTCATGCAGGCTCTCTTCAGATAAGCGGAATCCCCGCGGTAACGGCTCTGATATCCGATGGTAAGGATTTTGCCGGTGCGCTCTGCGGTCTCCACCATTTTCTTTGCCTCGGCAAAGGTCTTCGCCATGGGCTTCTCGCACATAACATTCTTGCCGGCTTCCATGGCGGCAATGCTCACGGGCGCATGGACGCTGTTGGGGGTCAGTACATAGACAGCCTCCACATCCTCTTTGACGAGTTCATTGTAGTCCGTGTACACCCTTGCGTCCTCTGTGCCATACTCTTCCTTTGCTTTCCGGGCTCTCTCCTCGATCAGGTCGCAGAACGCCACGATCTCAAAGTTCCCGTTCTTCTTCATGGCGGGAAGATGCTTTGCGTTGGCGATTCCGCCGCAGCCTACGATTCCTACTCTTAATTTTCTCATTTTGACCTCCTGTTATATCTTTGTCCTGTCTGGGCGCTTATTGGTTTTGTCCACTGGGCACCACAAGACATCCGGACGACTGTCTCTATTGCTCCACCGCTGCCCCGGCGCTTGCAGCGGCCGGATTTTTCCGGCGCCACAATGCCTCTTATCCCAGGATTTCCTGTAGATACCGGGCGCTCGTCTTCATGTTTTCCATAGGATCTCCATAGGGGTGGTCGTCCTGCTCCACCACCAGCCATCTGGTGCCGCACTCTTCGGCTTTCCTTACGATGGCGGCATTGTCCTGTTCGCCCTCGTTCAGGGCCACCTGCTCCACTCTGCCTGCGTTCCTTTGGAAGTCTTTCATATGTACCACAGGACAGCGGCCTTTGTATTTCTCCAGATAGGCCACCGGATCTTCCCCGCCTACGTTTACCCAGCAGGTATCCTGCTCTGTCTGCAGCCATTTCGCGTCCACGGCGGCAAAGAGTTCGTCCAGGAAGTAAGTCCCCTTATCCGTCCTCTTAAATTCAAAGTCGTGGTTGTGGTACATAAGGACAATTCCCTGTTCTGCACAGCAGGCGCCCAGCTTCTCTATGAAACTGCAGGTCTCCTCAAACTTCTCTCCGCTGTAGTGGCGATCCATACCCATCCCGGGAATGCCGATATAGGAGCAGCCTATGGTCTTGTAGGCTTTCACCGTGCCCTCCATGTCCTCCTGGAAAGGCTCCAGGCCCACATGGGCGCTGACCGCCTCAAGCCCTGTCTCTCTCAGGCAGTCGCGGACCGTCTCCGGGCTCAAACCATACAATCCTGCCAGTTCCACGCCCTCATAGCCGCATGCTTTCAGCGCTTTCATGGTTCCTGCAAAATCTTTTTCCGCCGCTTCCCTCACGGAATATACCTGCGCGGCGATTCCCATCTTTCCCATACTCAGTCACCATCCCTATCCCGCATTTATATGGCCTCTTTGATGATCTCTCCCGTCTCCGCCGATCGGTGAACGGCCTCCATCAGCTTCATGACACGCATCACTTCCGGCAGACGGATCAGGCTCTCTTCCCTGCCCTCCATCACAGCCATTACATTTAAATAAAATTCCCTAACGTCGCTCTTCACCTTGGGCAGTTCCTCGGTAAAGATACTGTCGTCTCTCCTGGGCGCCATGGTCTTGGTCAGGCCTGCCGCGGTGATGACAGGCGCCACATCCTTTTCGTCCACACCGGAGGCACGGACGATTTTTCCGTTCAGAGCCCAATCCTCAATGACAGCGGTTCCGTCCGCTCCCATCACATACCATCTGGGAAGCGCGATGAAATTGCTGGTGCCCACTTCCACCAATGCGGTGACACCGTTCTCAAACGTAATCTCCGTATAGAATCCGTCGTCTACCAGCTGATTGGTCACATGGGTTTCCACTCCATAGACGCTCTTAACAGGCACATTTGCAAACATCTGCAGCATCTGATCCAGAAGATGCACGCCCCAGTCCAGAATCATACCGCCGCCATGTTCTTTTTCCTGGCGCCAGTCCCCGGGAATCCCCCTGGAACCATGGACTCTGGACTCGATACGAAAAAGCTCTCCCAGCTTTCCCTCCTCCAGAATCTTCTTCACCGTCAGGAAATCCTCGTCCCATCGTCTGTTCTGATGAACGGTCAAAAACTTCCCCGTCCTTTCGGATGCATCTATCATCTCCTGCAGATCCTCTGAGCTTAGGGTAATCGGCTTCTCGCTGATAACATTTTTGCCGGCCTCCATAGCAGCAATAGCAACGGGCTTATGCACATCATTAGGCGTAGCGATCAGCACCAAATCCGTCTCCGGATCCGCCAGCAGCTCCTCCAGGCTCCCATAGACATGAAGCCCTTTCTCCTGTGCGGCATAAATTCTCCTCTCTTCCTTGATGTCCCAGATGCCGGCAATCTCCAGCCCCTCAATGGTCTGGATCTCATTGTAATGCCAGCCCGCCATTCCACCGAATCCCACAATGGCCATCTTATGCGTCATATCAATACCTCCTGCCCGTTAAGGCATCCTATCCTTTTTTCCGCAGAGCAATTGCTGCCGGGAAGTTCTTAGGCAGCGTCCTAAAGAGGTGTGCCTTGCACCCTCTTTGCTGCCTTAGAACTTCTTCTCGCACTAGGCCCAGTACATTGCACCTCTGTCTTCATAAATAAGTACATTCTTTAAGAAGCTGATGGCTTTCTCCAGCCCCTCTTTGCCGGACATCAGACCGTCCTCATGCTCGATGCTGATAGCGTAGTCATACCCCACCATGCGCAGCTGGGAGATGATGTCCCTCCAGTAAGCCTCGCCGTTGCCATAGCCTACTGTGCGGAAGATCCAGGATCTGTCAAGCTCCTTGCCGTAATGATCCGTATCCAGTACCCCGTTGACCGCCGTATTCCTGGCGTCGATGCGGGTGTCCTTTGCGTGGAAATGGAAAATGGCATTCTCCTTTCCAAGCTCCCTGATGGCTGCGCAGGGATCCATCCCCTGCCAGATCAGATGGCTGGGGTCGAAATTGGCGCCGATCTGGGGCCCCACTTCCCTGCGGATGCGCAGCATGGTCTTGGTATTGTAGACACAGAAGCCGGGATGCAGCTCAAAGGCGATCTTGGAAACCCCATGTGCCTCGGCAAAGGCCGCTTTCTTCTTCCAGTAGGGGATCAGCACTTCATTCCACTGATACTCCAGGATCCCGCCGAAGTCGTCCGGCCAGGGACAGGTAACCCAGTTGGGGGTCTTGTCGCCTCTGCTTCCTCCCGGACAGCCGGAGAATGTGTTTACCACCGGCACGTTCAGCTTCTCTGCCAGCAGAATGGCATTGTCGAAATCCCTCTCGAAGCTCTCCGCCACCGCAGGATTGGGATGCACCATGTTCCCATGGCTGCTTAAAGCGCTGATCTCCAGGTGGTACTTGTCCAGTGTCTCCATGAACTTGTCCCTTTTTCCCTGGTCGGCCAAAAGCTCCGCCGCATCACAGTGTGCCTTCCCCGGGAAACCGCCGCATCCGATCTCCACCATCTGCACGCCTCTCTCGGAGAGGAATTTGCACGCCTCCTCGAAAGGCAGGTCTCCCAATGCCGCCGTCAATGTTCCTAATTTCATGATATCTCCTCCATTCTTTTTATACATTTTTTCCATTGTACTGATTATAAAAAAACACAGCAGAAGAAGATAGATTCTTTCTGCTGTTTATACATACGATTTTGCTATTTATTTATCTTTTTTACCAAGTCCTACTTCTTCAGAATCTCCGACGGGGTACAGCCGTAATACCGCCTGAACTGCCTGCCGAAGTGGTTGTAATCCGTAAACCCCACACTGTCCGCAATCTCCACCACACGGGAGTTTGACACTTTCCCATCTTGAGATAACTTGCAAAGCCAGTAATGGCTTT
>CAJTZD010000099.1 GCA_910584235.1 uncultured Acetatifactor sp. | reverse complement strand
ATGCAGGCAGCGATAAAGGAGAAATCATCGCCGTGATGCTGACCAGTATTTCCAATGAATCCATTGCCGCCAATCTGGAGGTGCTGGGGCAGAAAGCCCTGATTTTGGAATGTCTGATCATCGTGGTGGTGGTAGCCATGGCCCTGGTGCTGTCGGTGGTGATGACAAGACCTTTCAACCGGATCACAGAGGCCATCAATGAGGTGAAAGCCGGCTACCGGGACGAGGGTATTTCCGTCCAGGGCTATGCGGAGACCAACCATATCGTGGATGCGTTTAACCAGCTTTTGAAACGGATGCGCGTACTGGACAATTCCAGACAGGAATTTGTGGAGAATGTGTCCCATGAACTGAAGACTCCCATGGCGGCCATCAAGGTGCTGGCGGATTCCCTGCTTGCCCAGGGGGATGCCCCGGCGGAGCTGTATCAGGAATTTCTGGAGGACATTGCCTCGGAGATTGACAGAGAGAACCAGATCATCACGGACTTGCTGGCATTGGTGAAGATGGATAAAAAGGCCCAGGAGCTGAACATCATTTCCCTGAACGTAAACGACCTGGTGGAGCTGATCCTGAAGCGGCTCCGCCCGCTTGCCAGAAAGAAAGATGTAGAGGTAGTCTTTGAGAGCATGCGTCTGGTGACAGCAGAGGTGGATGAGGTGAAGATGTCCCTGATCATGACCAACCTGGTGGAGAATGCCATCAAATACAATAAAGAGCACGGCTGGGTGAAAGTGGTATTGGACGCGGACCATCAATATTTTACCTTTCGGGTCAGCGATTCCGGCCTGGGGATTCCGGAGGATTCCCTGGCGCATATCTATGAGAGATTCTACCGGGTGGATAAATCCCACTCCAGGGAAATCGGAGGCACGGGCTTAGGTCTGGCTATTACGAAGAACTCTGTGCTGATGCACAGAGGTATGATCACCGTAGTCAGCGCCGAGGGGGAAGGGACTACGTTTACGGTCAGGATTCCCCTGACCTATACGGCCGGCAATTGGACTTCGGCGGAAAAGGTATGACGGTTTGAGAGGATAAAGGAAGTGGCAGGATGAAGAAAATATACGGAATGCTGTTAACCTGTATCTGTATGCTGCTATTGGCGGCTTGCGGACAGGAGAGCGCGGAGACAGAGAATCTGTATCAGGTTTATTATGTGAGCAATTCCGAGACCAAGGTGGAGATGCACGAGCATGAGATGGAAGCAGTCACAGAGGAGGAGAAGCTTAAGGAGCTGATAGAATGTCTCTCCACCAGCCCGGAGAAGCTGGAATATAAAGCGCCTCTGGCTATGGGATTCCAAGTGCTTGGCGCCAAGCTGGAGGAGGGCAATTTTTCCATTGACGTGGATGCCGCTTACAACGAACTGCCGCCCATGACCGAGGTGCTGGTGCGGGCAGCCGTGGTGCGTACTCTTACGCAGCTGCCGGACGTAAAGCTGGTGATGATCACCGTGGAAGGGAATCAGCTTACGGACAAGAAAGGCAATGTCATCAGCTGGATGAACGCGGATCAGTTTATTGACAATGACGGAAATGAGATCAATACCTATGACCTGGCAAAGATAAAGCTGTACTTTGCAGGCGAAAGCGGCACTAATCTCATCGCCGCTTACAGGGAGAAGCATTATTCCACCAATACACCTATGGAACGCTTTGTGGTGGAGGAATTGATCGCGGGACCCAGCGGCCAGGTAGAGGGGCTGTACCCTTCCATTAACCCCAATACGAAGATCGTCAATGTCATGACCAAAGACGGTATCTGCTATGTGAATCTGGACGAGAATTTCCTGACAGTGGTGAATAATGTCTCCACGGATGTCTCTGTCTACTCTATTGTCAATTCCCTGGTGGAGCTGAGCAATATCAACAAAGTACAGATCCTGATCAACGGAGAAGTGCCGTCCTCCTTTTCTTCTGTAGCCTATGAGCGGAATCTGGATATCGTGACGACTCCGGAGAACTGATCTTTTTTCACGAAAGAGAATCTCTGTCATACAATCTTCATACGAAATTCACATCGAAGTGATAAGATAATTCTAAATAACTTGAAGGGAAAGGAACTGCCGGAAAGGTGTCTATATGGGAAAAGAAAGAGAATACAGCGTTCTGTTTCTGGAGGACGAGCCCACGATCCGCGAGGTCCTGACAGAATATATGACGATCTCCGGATACCGGGTGACCGGCGCGGACCGGGGGGATGCGGCCATCCGTCTGGTGCGTGAGCAGGATTTTGATCTGGCGGTGCTGGACATCTGTGTGCCGGGGGCAGACGGCTTCCAGGTGCTGAAAGCCGTCCGGACCAGCGGAAAAGACACGGGTGTAATCATGCTTACGGCGCTGGAGGACGAACAGACCCAGGTGAAAGCTTTTAATCTGTACGCGGATGATTATGTCATCAAACCGGTTTCCCCCATTATCCTGTTAAAGCGCATGGAGACGATTCTGCGGCGCATCGGGGGCTGCGGGGGAGAGCAGAACTCTGACCAGGGCCTTGTGCTGCGGGAAGAGGCGTACTGCGCCTATTATCAGGGCAGAAAGCTGCCGCTTACCCTCAGCGAATATCTGCTGCTGCAGACGCTGATGCAGCAGCCGAACCGGGTCTTTACCAGGGAGCAGCTGATCTTGAGTATCTTTAATGAAGACTATATCGGAAACGACAGGATCATTGACGCACATGTGAAGAATCTGCGCAAAAAACTGCCCTTCCCCTGCATCAGGACAGTCATCGGCGTAGGCTATCAATTCGGCACGGATGCAGGGTAGACAGGAGCGTTTATGCGTCTGGGACAAAAGAATCTATGGTACAGCATGACTCTGGCCGGTTTTATGCTGCTGTTTCTGGTAGGCTATTTCATCTATATGCTGCCCTCCCTCTATGTGGATTATGTGATGGAGCAGAATCTGAAATCCATCCGCAGGCAGCATGAGGCCTATGTGGAACAGGGCTCCTACCAGGGGGTCAGCGTCAGAAATTCCACGGCCTGTATTTCCCTGGAGATTCCCGGGGAGGGGGACTATATTCTGGTCACCGGGAAAGCTTTTTGTGTGGAGCTTAAGTCCGGAGATGAAAGGCTCACCCGGATCCTGGACAGCTGCAGAGAGTGGCTTTTTAAAATCTGGGACAGAGAGGCGCCCGAGCAAAGCGTGGACAATCTGCGCCTGGAGCTTGACGAACTGCTGGAACTCCTTAAGGCACTGGCCCGGGACAATGCCGCCCTGCCCATAAGCCTGAACTGGCGGTATCTTCAGGACATAGAGGGAGAGTTCTTTAACGAATCCATAAAAATCCATACCTATTCCGATCATCTGTTCATTCTGGAGTTAGGCATAGAAGATGCCAACAACCGATACTTTAACTATATCGCCATAGAAAAGAAGAATGACCGCCTGATTCTGTCCTTTCTGCCGGTGGTGGCGCCGGACACGGACGAAATCCGCCCTGTGGTGGTGCAGAGCCTGCCCATGCTGGGGGCGGTGATATTGCTTTTGGTGCTGCTGTTTTCGCAGATGTATTCCAGGGGTATCGTGCGTCCCATTGTGGAGCTGGCACAGCACGCGGAAGAGATGAAACACACAAAGGAATTCTCCGGAAAGCGGCATAAAAGACGGGATACGGAGGACGAGATACAGAAGCTGGGAAATGTTCTGGACGATCTGTACCGGGAGATTTGGGAGAGCTACAGACAGCTGGAGGAGAAGAACCGGGAGCTGGAGGAGGAGAACAAGCGCCAGGAGATTTTCCTGCGGGCCTCGTCCCATCAGCTGAAAACCCCCATTGCGGCGGCGCTTCTTCTGGTGGACGGCATGATGAACGAAATCGGCAGATACCGGGATACGAAAGCCTATCTGCCTAAGGTAAAGGAACAGCTTCTCTCCATGCGTAAGATGGTGGAGGATATTCTGTACCTGAATCATTGCGCGGAGGATATGAAGCTCTGCAGGACAGACATAGGGGAGGTGTTGGCGGAATGCATGAAATCCTATCAGGTGGCGCTGACGGATCAGGAGATCAGGGTGGAGGTGCCGGAGAATATGACGTGCATGGTTCTTACAGACGAGAGGATGATTTGCCAGATACTGGACAATCTGCTGTCCAATGCCGTGCGGTATACGCCTGTAAAAGGATATATCAGGATTTTGCTGGATACAAAAAAGCAGGAACTGAGGATTGAGAATTTCGGCGTGGTCATTCCGGAGGAGCTTGCGCCCCATATCCTGGAGCCCTTTGTCAGCGGCAGTCATCAGGCGGATGCTTCCGGAATCCGGAGCCATGGGATGGGACTGTACATTGCTTCTTATTATGCCAGGAAGCTGGGAGTCCGCCTGGAAGTGCGAAACGGCGAGGCGGGGGACAGTGTGGTGGCGGAGCTAAAGTTTCATCCTGTCTTCATCTGAAATTCATCCGCATCTGGTAGGATAGCCATAGTCACATGACTGATAAAAGTTCTGGAAAGGAGTCTGCTATGCTGTTATCCATTCAAAATCTGACCGTGCGCTATGGAACGGATACGGTCCTGACCGTGGCCTCGCCCATAGACATTGAAGAGGGGGACCGGGTGGGCGTCATCGGTTCCAACGGCGCGGGGAAGACTACATTGCTCAAAAGTATCCTGGGTCTTGTGTCCTATGAGGGCGTGATCCGCACAGACCTAAGGCCCGAGCAGATGGCTGTGCACATGCAATTCAATGAATATACGGATGCCTGTTCCGTAAAGTATGTCATGGAAGCCGTTTTGGGGACCAAAATCGCCCGGAACAAAAAGCTTCGGGAGCTCATTGATTTTTTCGAGTTTGGAGACTGTCTGCGCAAAAAATACACAAAGCTGTCCGGAGGCCAGAAGCAGCGGTTTACCATTATCATGGTGATGATGCAGGAGGCGGCCCTGACCTTTTACGACGAAGTCACTTCTGGGCTGGACTTTGAGACCAGACAGAAGCTGGTGGAGAAGCTGGCGGAGTGGTACCGGGGAAAGCGGGAGAGCCTGGTGGTGGTGTCCCATTATTACGAGGAACTGGACCAGTTGGCCGATAAGCTGCTGATACTGGATCAGGGTCAGGTGGTGGATTACGGCAGAAAGGATGCGCTGTTTAGGAAATATTGCGGCAGGGCAGTGATTGTGGTAAATCATTCCGAGGAGAACGATTCTCTGCTTGGGGCATACAAAAGACTGTCCGCACCGGCCCACCTCATCGCCGTGGCCTGTGACAGCCAGGAGACGGAAAAATCCGTCACAGAGCTGCTCCGAAACCATGACGTGAATTACAAACGCAGCAACAATGACATCGAGATCCTGTACACCAATGCAAAGGCTGTGAAAGGGGGAGGCTTCCATGCAAAATAAGAGTATTCAAAAAAACGTATCACTGCAGATGCTGCGCTTTGAATTCCGCAAGACCATAGGAAATCCCTATGTGCATATCTTCGGAGTGGGTATGCCGGTGCTGATGATGATCATTATCACCCGGGCGGTAATGAGCCAGGTGGCGGACCAGGCTATACGGGCCCAGGCCAATACCTCCGTGTTTCTGGGAATCGGAGCGTTGATTCCCATGGCTACCATCTTTATGGGCTATGGGGTATCCAATGCCCAGGAGATGGAGAAAGGGATTCCCCAGCGGATGGAGCTCTTCGGCATCCGCCCCAGGGTGTCTATCTGCAACCGGATTCTGTCGGAAATCCTGTTTATGGCCATCGCTTTCCTGATCTATTTTACTGCCGGCTATCTGTTTGTGGATTTGAGGGGGCCGAAGCCCGTGGGAGCCGTGCTGTATGCGGTCTGCATTCTGGCCTTAAGCGTGATTTTGTTCTGTCTGGCCTATGCCATATCCTCTTTGCTGCGGAAATTCTCACTGACCTACTGCGTGACCATGATCGTGTATTTTGCCATGATGATTCTGGGCGGTATGATGGGAATCAGCTTCGACAATATGCCGGGACCTGTGCAGGCAGCGGCAAAGCTTCTGCCGGTGACCTATATCAACCGGGATTTTTATACGGTGTGGAACGGAGAACGCTATAATTTTGCGCCTATGCTGCAGTCCTATCTGCTGCTGGGGGCTGTGGCGGGGATTTTAATGTTCTTTGCCTTAAAGCGCATGTCAAGAAAACTACATTAAAATATTGGAAAATATAGGAGGGAAGCCTATGAAGAGGCCGTTATTTCTGGCTTCCCTGTTTTTGGTAATGGTCGCTGCCCTCAGGCTCCTTGCCGGGGGAGCGGCGCCGCCGGGGGCGGTGAGCACGGCGCAGCTAAAGACAGGGGAAGAGCTGTCCATAGCGGGACAGGTGTACCAAAAGGATGAGACGTCTGTTTATCTGAAATCTGTAGTCATTTTAAAATCCGATGCCTTAGGGCAATCCGCCGCGGACTCGCGGCAGGGACTTTCATGTGGAGAAAATTTTATATGCGAACTGACGGAGGAGACGGATCTCCCCCTGGGGAGGACCGTGGCGCTGGAGGGGATTTTCTATCCCTATTCCCATGCCACCAATCCCGGGGAATTCGATTCCGCCGTATATTACCGGACTTTAGGAATCGGCGGGAAACTGCGAAAGGCCCGGGTTCTGGCTTTCGGGGAAGATACCTGGCCTGTGCGGAACGGGTTGTATGAGCTGAAGTGCTATTTCAAAGAAAGGCTGTACGGTATGTTTCCGGAGAAAGAGGCGGCAGTGATGAGCGCGCTGCTTTTGGGGGACAAGAAAGACCTGGACAGCGAGCTGAAGGAGCTGTACAAAAGGAACGGTATTTTACACATCCTCTCCATCTCTTCCCTGCACATCACTATCATCGGCGTGAGTATCTATAAACTGCTGAGGAGAATGGGCCTGCCCGTCGGTCCGTCTGCTGTGGGCGGCAGTGTCCTTTTACTTCTGTATGGCGGCATGACGGGTTTCAGTGTGTCAGCCTGCCGGGCCATCGGTATGTATCTGATCCGGATGACGGGAGAGATCGCAGGCAGAACCTATGACATGCTCACGGCGCTGGGGGTGATGGGAGCCGGAATGGCGGCGGTAAATCCCTGGTATCTTCAAAACAGCGGCTTCCTGCTGTCCTTTTCCTCCGTGCTGGGAATCGGGGTGGTGAGCCCGGTCTTGACACCGAAACTGCCCCGGGGGGCGCCGGGGAATCGGGACAGCGGCAAAAAAGGCTCTGCACGGGGGCAGGCTCTTTCCCTGGGAGAGGCAGTGGGGAATATGGGCAGAGCCCTGGCAGGACGGGGCGCCGAAGCGGGGAAATTCCTGCTGCAGTCTGCCATGGCCAGCCTTTCCATCACCCTGACGACTTTGCCGGTTCAGCTTTGGTTCTATTATGAAATTCCTATTTATTCTGTTTTCTTGAATCTGTTTGTCTTACCTCTGATGAAACCCATGATGATCACAGGGCTGCTGGCCATGCTGGTGCCCGGACTCGGAATATTGGGGACTGTGGACTATTTTATTCTCAAAACCTATGAAATTCTGTGCGGCTGTTTTGACAGACTGCCCTTTCATACCTGGAATCCTGGCTGTCCCAAGCCGTGGCAGATTGTAGCGTATTATCTGCTGTTGGCCGGGGTGGTTCTCGCAAAAAGCCGCAGGAAAAAGAAAGCGCAGGAAAGCGGAAGTGCAGGGCTTACGGCGGATGCCGGCCCGGCTACGGATGCGGTATTGCCGCGCGACCGGGTGCGGCAGAAGAGGCGGGCTGCGGCAGGGCAAGGGAATTCCCGGGAAAATGGGCAGTTCCGGAAGCGTACAGGAGTGTTCGGCAGATATTTGGGAACCTGGGCAGAAGCATGCGCTTTGGCGGGGGCAGTCCTGCTCTTTGCCATCCGCCCTTTTCGCGCAAACACCGTTACTTTCCTGGATGTGGGACAGGGAGACTGTATCCTGGTGCGCACGGCATCCGGCGAAAATTATCTGTTTGACTGCGGAAGCAGCAGCCGCAGCAGTGTAGGAAGATATTTGCTGCTTCCTTATCTGAAGCATGAGGGCATACATAATATAGATGCCATATTTTTGTCCCACCCGGATGCGGATCATATAAACGGCGCGGTGGAACTGCTGGAGATCGGGGGCGGCAACAACATCACAGTGGGGCAATTGCTGCTGCCGGCCATTCGAAAAGCGGACAGGCAGGAGAAGCTGGGAGAGTTGGAGGCGGCAGCCGAAGAAGCTTCCCAGGACAGCCCCGTTCCTGTAGGCTATCTGAAAGCCGGCGATGAATGGGAGTGCGGCAGCGCCCGGTTCCTCTGCCTCCACCCGGGAGAAGATTTCGGAGCGGAGGATATCAATGCCTGCTCCCTGTGCTTTTATGTAGAATTTGCGGAATCTTCCGCGGCATCCGGCAGTGGGAGCCCGGGCTGGACCATGCTTCTGACAGGGGATGTGCAGAACAAGGGGGAGGATGCCCTGCAGGAGGAGCTGCGGCTTAGGGATATTAAAGACATTACGCTGTTAAAGGCCGCCCACCACGGCTCTAAGAATTCCACCCCAAAAGAGCTGCTGCAGAGGCTTTCCCCGGTGCTCACCGTGATTTCCAGCGGCAGAAATAACCGGTATGGGCACCCTCATGCAGAGCTTCTAAAACGGCTGGAGGAAGCCGGCACTGTGGTGGTCCAGACCGCGGTTTCAGGGGCGGTTACGGTGAGATATAGCAGCGGAGAACTCCTGGTGCTGGGTTTTTTATAAGAAATTTTTAGTATTCCGCCTGCTTCTCTTCGCGTTATCGGAAAGATTTGCAAAATTTACAAATTTGTAATATAATATAACTAATCTCCGGGCAGCATGGATAAACAGGATTTCAGGGGGGAGAGTGCTTTTACGGCAAACGCAGGAATGACAAGGGGAAAATATGCAGTCTTTAGAATTTTACGAACAGAAGATCATCAGCGATTCGGAATTTCCGGTGCAGATGTTTGTCAACGACGTGGACAAGAAAATCTGGTATTTCACACAGCACTGGCATGAGCACATTGAGCTTCACTATGTGCTGGAGGGCAGGACCATTTTGCGCCTGGGGCAGAGGGAGATTCTGGCCAGGGAAGGGAATCTGGTCATTGTCAACAGCAATGAGCTTCATGCGGGCTATTGTGACGGGACCCATATGAGGGTATTAGTAATCATATTTGACATGGTAGATTTCTATCGGGAGCTGGCTGACAGAAATGTGATCTTTCAGTCCCTGGTGGAAAAGGATGAGGATATAGATGCGATTATGTCCGCCATTCAGAAAGAATACAATGAGCAGAAGATCGGATACCGGCTGATCTGCAAGGGGGAGCTGCTGCATTTAATCGTGCATCTGGCCCGGGAGTACGCCGCTGAGGTACTGACAGAGCGGGAGAGCGATAGCAGAAAGAGACGTCTGGAGCGGCTCAATACCGTGCTGGATTATATTCAGACCAATTACACCAGGCAGATCAGCAACCGGGAACTGGCAGATATCATCCATCTCAGTGAGGACAGGTTCAATCATCTCTTCAAGGAAAGCATGGGAATCCCGCCGCTTCAGTACATTAACGAGATCCGCATGAAGAAAGCCATGAATCTGCTCAAAAGGAAAGAGGGTACTGTGGTGGAGATTGCGGACAGTGTGGGGTTTACGGATTACAACCACTTCGGCAGGCAGTTCAGGCGGTATTACGGCTGTACCCCGTCGGAGATTCTGAAGAAGTAGGACTTGGTAAAAAAGATAAATAAATAGCAAAATCGTATGTATAAACAGCAGAAAGAATCTATCTTCTTCTGCTGTGTTTTTTTATAATCCTGAGTTTGACACCTAATAGAGCTAAAAAGTCCCAGAGACCTTGAATTTACTGGTCTGTGGGACTTTTCCAAATTT
>CAJTZD010000098.1 GCA_910584235.1 uncultured Acetatifactor sp. | reverse complement strand
GAGCTGAACATCTCCTGTCCGAATGTGGAGGAAGGAGGGCTGGCTTTCGGGACGGTTCCACGGATGGTAGAGCGGGTAGAGCACTCGGCTGTTAACCGAGTTGTTGTAGGTTCGAGCCCTACTCGGGGAGCGCAAGCTACCAAAAGGCGGCAGCTACTAATCCTGCAGACTCAGCGTTTGCGGGATTTTTGCTGTTTGAAAATATTTTGTGAAAATCAGACAAAGGCAAATATTAGTGGTTAGTTCTCTGCTTTTCTGTTACGCAATAGAACGCTGTTTTTGAGGGCAGACATATAAAATCCTTGCCCCGTCGCTTCTTTTAGACTTTTATGAGAGCGATAAACTGGAATTTTAGGAATTTACCCATACATCTATTTCGTCTTTCGTTGGGACTTCAAAGATAGATTCAAATTTATCAGCAAGTCCTTCATCAACATAATACGCATCAGATTCGTGATTTAAAACATCCTGATTTCTTTTTTGAATTCTTCTGTTCCACTCAACCGAATCAACATCCAAATAATAGAATTCATAATCAATATGTCTTGATGTGTAATACTCTTTCGCGTATTCACGTTCTTTCCTGGTCCAGAACCCCCAGTCTAAAACCACGTTAATTCCTGATTCTGCAATCTCAACAGATTTTGCATATTGGTATGCCTTTATTCTTTCAACATAGTAATCATGTTTTTCGCCGGCATCCTGTCCAAACACCGACAACATTATTTCATCAATTGAAAGAATCACTGCTTTGTGTGTTGATCTGATTTTATTGGCATAAGTACTTTTTCCGCTACAAAGCTTGCCACACATAATAAAAACCTTAGACATTAGTCCCTCCATAAATATCGATTTATCGGTTTGTACTGGGGAAAATTATACCATACCCAATTACAAAAAACAATCTCCGTCCTACGTGCGTTCCGACTATCCAGACCGTCAATGGACGAGTAGTATTTTCTTAAACCCTTGACCGACTGGATTTTTGCCGTTGCCATTACGCCGCCGAAAACGGGGAACAGGATAAAAAATCCTGCCCCCCGCGCCCCCGACCTCTCCCAAGGAACAGAAGGGAATGTTACACAATAGGGCTTGAAAAGGCTTGATTTTTAAGGCGTTTCAGACACGAAAACCACCGGGTAAGGGTTTTATACTACCCACCCGCGAAAACGACTTCTAAACGTCCACAGGCGCGTTTTGCGCCTCTTTTCCTGCCCCGTTTCCCGCCGCACTAACAAGGGCTTGCGTCAATAACTTAAAAAGCACTTGACAAAACGCTTCATGGCTGGTTCCCTGTGTCACGTATGACTACGCCGCCGGATACAGCATTGTGGAGCAGTTGAGGGATGCGCAGTAATTGTAGGCACCGGGTGTCCCCGGCCGGCGAATCCGAATATCCTGGTCGTAGCAAAGACAAAGCGGCTTAGGCGGCATGGCCTGGAAAAAAGTCTTTGACTTTACCCTTATGGTAAATTATCAAGAATATGTTACAATGATAATAAGTTATCATTATGTAAAGATTCCAAAGAACAGGAGACAGCCCATGGATATGAGAAAAGACGCTGACAGGATCATAGAAGCCGCGCTGCAGAGCGTGATGCCGGATCAGGCGGTGATTCAGGCACTGTCCGGAAAATGCTTCGGAGAGGGCAGGGTATATTTGGTGGCGGCGGGAAAAGCGGCATGGCAGATGGCGAAAACGGCGGCAGCCATGCTGGGGGAGAGGCTCCAGGCAGGCGTGTGCGTGACAAAGTACGGACATGTGAAAGGAGAAATACCGAAGATCACATGCCATGAAGCCGGACATCCCGTGCCGGACGAGAATTCCTTTCGGGGCACCCAGGCGGCTTTGGACCTGGTGAGCGGTTTAAAGGAAAAGGATACGGTGGTTTTCCTGCTGTCCGGGGGAGGGTCGGCGCTTTTTGAGAAGCCTTTGCTTCCCAGGCAGGAGCTTGCGGATATCACGGCGCAGCTTTTGGCCTGCGGGGCGGACATTACGGAGATGAACGTGATACGCAAGCGGCTGTCCGGGGTAAAGGGAGGGCGGTTTGCAAAGTTCTGCGCCCCTGCCAGGGTGTACGGCATTGTGCTCAGCGATATTCTGGGGGATCCTCTGGACATGATTGCCTCGGGCCCCGCCTATCCGGACAGCAGTACCTGCGGACAGGCCCTGGCGGTGGCGGAGAAATACAGGCTCCGGCTAAGCCCCGGGGCCATGGAGCTGCTAAGGGAGGAGACGCCAAAGGAACTGGACAATGTGGAAACCATTGTGACAGGGAGCGTGAGAAATCTGTGCCGGGGGGCGGCAAGGGCCTGCCGGGAGCTGGGGTATGAGCCCATTCTCCTCACGGACGGACTCTGCTGCGAGGCCAGGGAGGCGGGCAGCTTTCTGGCGTCCATTGCAAGAACCCATCAGGATACGGAAAGGAGCCTGGCCTTTCTGGCAGGGGGCGAGACCGTGGTGCACCTGACCGGAACCGGAAAGGGCGGCCGGAACCAAGAACTGGCCCTGGCTGCGGCGGAGGGCATCCGGGGACTAAGGGACACAGCCGTATTCAGCATCGGAAGCGACGGCACCGACGGCCCCACGGACGCTGCCGGGGGATACTGCGACGGCTCCACGAAAGACAGGCTCCTTTCCAAAGGCATCGATCTCTACCAGGTGCTTCGGGACAACAATGCCTATATGGCCCTGGAGGAGGCAGGGGGCCTCATAAAGACAGGCCCCACCGGCACCAATGTAAACGATGTTGCGGTGCTGCTGATCAAAAGGGGGGATGGAGATGCGGCAGCGGAGCAAATCAGGGCATGACGGCCGGAATATATACCGTCACCACGGTCCCCTTTCCGGGGCGGCTCACACAGGTCAGACCGTAGGGGGCCCCATAGGCCAGACGCAGGCGCTCCTGGACATTGCGTATGCCGTAACCGCTGGAGGTGACTGTATGTGCAGGCGACTCCTTACTGGAAAAGTTGTTCAGAACCGTATCCTGGTCCATTCCCATGCCGTCGTCTTCCACGGTGATGCGGATACCGTCCGCCGAGCGTCTGGAGGTGACTTTCAAACATCCGGATTTTGACGGTTTTTCGAAGATACCGTGCACAATGGCATTTTCAATCAGGGGCTGCAGGACGATTTTGATGATCTGGCAGCCCTCCGCGGAAGCGTCCGTGTCCCATTCGGCGAATACCTTGTCTTCAAAACGCAGATTCTGGATCTCCACATAGAGTCTGGCGTGTTTTATTTCCTCGGCCAGGGAAACCACTTCCCGGCCCCTGTTTAGAGACAGGCGGTAAAACTGCCCCAGGGAATTGACCATACGGCTGATTTCGGGCACATTGCGGCTGATGGCGGTGCAGTTGATCAGGTCCAGGGAATTATATAGAAAGTGGGGATTGATCTGGGCCTGAAGCGCTTTCAGCTCCAGATTCTTGATCTGGCGGCCGTTTGCCTCCCTTTCTTCCATCAGGGCGTCCACCCGGTCCATCATCTGGTTGAAGCCTCTCATAAGCTGGGCGATCTCGTCGTTGCCTGAGGATTCCAGGCGCACCGCCACATTGCCTTTTTCCACGGCCTGCATGGTCCCTGCAAGCTGGCCGATGCGCTTCAGGGTGGATTGACTGATCAGGTAGGCCAGCAGATAGGCGGCCAGGGAGACGAGGACCACGATCAGAAACATCTCCAGACTCATTTCACGGCTTAACCGGAACACATCCCTGTGGGGCAGAATGCTGACAATCAGCCAGCCGGAGGGGCCGATTGTCTCGCAGCGGGCATAGTATTCTTTTCCCTGGGCCTGAATGGTCTCCCAAGTGCCCACAGACAGATTCTGTACCTGCTCTACCAGACTGTCCGGATGGGGCAGGAGAGCTTCGGAGTCGGAGGAGAGCAGGATCTGATCTCCCCGTAAAAGCAGCAGCATACCGTTCTCCGTGATGGAGGCGCCCTGCACAAGCTGCTCCACTCGTCCGGCATCGATATCGGCCCGCAGAAAAGCCAGAGGCTCCTTTACGTGGTTGGGATTATATAGGATCTGCACGGACGAAAAACACTGCTGCTGCCCGTCCGGGGAGGCTTCCTCAAAATCGGCGGGGGCGCACCAGAGACGGTCGCTGCTCTTTAGGGCGGTCTGGTACCATCCGCTGTGCTCCACTTGGCTGATCTGGATGATATTGGTCATGGTATTGGAATAAGAATAATCATTGTTCACATAGAGCCTTATCAGGTCGATGTCCGCCAGCATGCACAGATGCTCAAAGGTGGTGGCAAGCTGGGCCGAGTCCTCCAGCCGGTGAATATAGCTGTAGTCCCGGGGGTCATTGGAGGCCATCATATAGATCAAAGGATCCGTGGACAGAATGTCCACCACGCCGTCCAGCCGCCCTAAGAGACGTTCCAGAGACAGGCAGGTATCGTCGAAAGCGGTCTGCGCGGCGGAAAAGGTCTGCTCCTGTACCATGTCCTTAACCCGCAGATAGGCATAGAAAGAAAACATCCCAAGGGGGAAGACGATCAGCAGGAAATAAATGCACATGAGCTTGCTGCCAAGCCTGCCGCAGACGGCGAACCACTGCAGGAACTTATTCTTCATAGGCATGCCTCTTCTGGTACTCTTTGGGGGAAAGGCCCATTTCCCGGGTGAATAACTTTACGAAATATTTGGCGTCTCCATAGCCCACGGCGTTGGCCACCTCATAGAGCTTTGGGCCGGCGCAGGAAAGCAGCTGCTTTGCGTGGAAAAGGCGGATTTCGGTGAGCCGCTGATTCACGGTTTTGCCGCTGCATTTTTTGTAGGCGGCACACAGATAAGAGTTGGTAAAGCCCAGATCTGCGGCGATGGTCTGCACCGTAAGGGCACAGTCCTGATAATGGCTCTTAAGATAGCCCTCCACCTGGGAAGCGATATCCGGACAGGAGGGATGCAGGGCGTCAAAATACGCCTCCGCCGTCTGCAGCAGTACCTCCTGCACCCCCGCCAGGGTTTCCTGCCGGGACATGGTATATAAGAGATGATCGGTCTGCCCGGTGACAACACGGATATTGCGGATTTCTGCAGCGTGCAAAAACACCAGCAGAATCTGACAGTATAAATGACGCAAATCCTGGGGAGGGGTTCCCTGGCAGCGGCTGGTCCTGTCGCCCAGCCTGCGCAGGGCAAAGAAAGCCTCCTCTTTCTTATCCTGGCGGATCAGGGCATCCAGCTGATTCAGGACGGCTTCCCCGTCCCGGAATACATCTGTGTTCAGAGGCTTGTCAGGGAAATGCCCGCCCTGAAAAAACAATTCCTCTGCCGTAGGCTTTGCCTGACGCTTTAGCTGTGTGGTGATCTCCCGGAGGGCTTCCGTGATCTCCTCCAGATTCAGGGGCTTCTCCACATAGCTTGCCGCCTTTAGCCGAATGGCGCCTTTGAGATATTCTTTATCGGAATAGCCGCTTAGGAAGATAAACTGACAATCCGGCAGAAACTCCCGCACGGCGGCAGCCATCTCCAGGCCGTTTAAATGAGGCATTTTGATATCGCTGACGATAATATCCGGCCGGAATTTCCGGGCTTGCGCCAGGGCCTCTTCCCCGTCGGTGGCAAGATACACCTGTGATACGGACAGCTCATCCCAGGGAATATAAGCCTGTAAAACCCTGCGGGGCATTGGCTCGTCATCGGCAATCAGTACAGTAAAATTCATCATATTCACCTCATAGTTTCTGTTCCTTGATTCAATCATATATAAAATATTACAAAAAAGCAAGCGGATTCCAACGCCAAAAGATAAAAGTGAATAAAGAACATAAAAATACCCTCTTTTCGAAATTCTGTCCCATTGTCCCGGGGACATTCCTCTGTTAGGATAGAACCATCAGATTTGCACCGGACACAAAAAGCCATAGCCCAGACACCGGGGAGGTACCGCAATGAAAAAGAAGACGCACCCGTTCTTGAAAGACCTGAAAAAGAACCGCACAAAGTGGCTAATGATCCTGCCCGCTGCCATCGTTGTGATTTTGATGTGCTATATTCCCATGGCCGGAATCGTGTTGGCATTTAAGGAGTTCAACTATCACGGAGGGATTTTTGGAAGCCCCTGGGTGGGACTTAAGAACTTCACCTATTTTTTTCAGTCCGGAAAGGCATGGACCACCACCCGGAACACCATCCTTTACAACATGGCGTTTCTGTGCGTGAACACATTGCTCCAGATCACTTGCGCCATACTGCTCAGCGAGCTTGCGGGGAAATATTTTAAGCGGATTACCCAGTCCGTCATGTTCCTGCCCTACTTTATTTCCTGGGTGGTGGTAGGCGCGTTCATCTACAATCTGTTCAACTATGAATTCGGCGCGGTGAACGGCTTTTTGAAGTCCCTGGGAATGGAACCTGTGGACATATACTCCAACAAGGCCGCGTGGCCTCTGATCCTGATCGTGGTCAGCGCCTTTAAGAATGTGGGGTATGGCACGGTAATGTACCTGGCCAGTATCGTGGGCATTGACGGGGAGATGTTTGAGGCGGCGGATTTGGACGGCGCCACCATGTGGCAGAAGATCAGGTATATCACGCTGCCCTGCATAAGGCCAACCGTAGTGATTCTGTTCCTGATGGCCATAGGCACCATCATGAAAGGAGACTTCCAGATGTTCTGGCAGGTCACCGGCAACAATCCCATGGTTTTGGACGTGACGGACGTGATTGACACCTATGTGACCCGTTCCCTGCTGAACCTCCAGGAATTCGGCATGACCAGTGCGGCAGGGCTCTACCAGTCAGGGCTGTCCTTTATCCTGGTTCTGATTGCAAATTATGCGGTGAAAAAGGTGGAGCCTGATTATGCGCTGTTCTAAACAGCGGCAGGCTCGAAGAAGAGCCTGATGAAAAGAAAGAGGCGGCGGAGAGGAGAACATATCTATGACAGGAAGCAAACGGCGCAGCGGGAAGCCCATTGGGAGGGACCGCATCGTATTCAATATACTTTCCTATGTGATACTGACGGTCCTTTCAGCCGCATGCCTGCTGCCCTTTTTGCTGGTGCTGAGCGGCTCCGTGTCGGAACAGTACGCCATCCAGCTCCACGGCTACAGGCTGATCCCAAAGACCATCTCCTTTGAGGCGTATAAGATGCTGTTTCGGATTCCGGAGGAATTGCTGCAGGCCTACGGCGTCACGATTTTTGTGACGGTGACGGGGACGTTTCTGGGGCTGTGGCTCACCAGCATGGCGGCTTATGTGCTTTCCAGCCGGGACTTCCGGTATCGGTACCAGGTTTCGTTTTTCTTCTACTTTACCTCCATTTTCGGAGGAGGCCTGGTGCCATGGTACATTTTTAACACAAAGTATCTCCACTTTCACAATAGTGTGATAGCGCTGATTCTTCCGATACTGGTCAATGTGACTTATCTGCTGATTCTGAAAAGCTACATGATGAGCATTCCGGAAGCTTTGTACGAATCGGCGAAGCTGGACGGGGCCGGGGATCTGAGAACGTATCTGAATATCGCGCTGCCCCTGTCGAAAGCGGGACTTGCCACGGTGGGACTGTTCATTGCCCTGAACTACTGGAATGACTGGTACAATGCCATGCTTTTTTTGGACGAGGGCAGGCGGGACATGTATCCGCTGCAGTATTTCCTGAACAATATCCTCACCAAAGCCCAGGCCATGAACGCAGCGGCGGCGAGAAGCGGCATTCCTGCCAGCGATGTGCCCAGCGAGCCCATGAAGCTGGCTATGACCGTGGTGGCCACAGGACCCATCATATTGCTGTACCCTTTTTTGCAGAAATACTTTGTAAAAGGCGTTACCATCGGAGCCGTAAAAGGCTGACAGTCGATAAAAAGTTCGCAAGACTTTTTTATACGAAAACCACATTTTTTTAAACCTGAAAAAGGAGGAACTGTTTATGAGAAAGAGAACGAGAATCACCGGCCTGCTTCTGGCATTGCTGCTTGGGATCAGCATGCTGGGCGGGTGCGGCAGCAAACCTGCGGACTCAAAGGTATCGGATACGCCGGAGTCTTCCACAGGATCCGCGGCACAGGAATCAGATGCCCAGGAATCCGACACGGCCCAGGAATCCGAATCGGCAGCCGGGTCCCAGGCGGAAGCGGGCGTCCCTGACACATCTGAGGAAGTGACCTTGGTCATGTATCTCATCGGAGACCGCCCCGCGGACAATGATGAAGTATTTGCAAAGATCAACGAAAAGCTGAAAGCGGAAATCAATGCCACCATTGAAGTGAAATTCATGAGCTGGGGCGAGTACGAACAGAAATACCCCCTGATCTTTGCCTCCGGCGAAGACTGGGACATCATCTACACGGCTGACTGGTGCTTCTACAATGCGCAGGCCACCAAACAGGGCTTCTGGGAGATCACCCAAGAAGCGCTGGACACCTACGCGCCCATGACGGCTCAGACCATGTACCCGGAAGCATGGGAGCAGGCAAAGGTAAACGGGCAGGTGTACATGCTGCCCATGAACTACAAGGAGATCACTTCCTATGTGTATATGGCAAGAGGCGATCTGATGGACAAATACGAAATCAAATCCGTTGCCTCTCTGGACGAGGCCCAGGCCTATATGGACGCCATCGTGGCAAATGAGCCTACCCTGATCCCTTTGGATGTGGGTTCCGATTACGATAAGCTGTTCGTCTTTGACCGTATGTGGGAAAAGGCCAACTGGGAGTCCGAGGAAAAGGTAGCCGGCATCGGCAACTGGCAGTTAATGGGCAGCGTAAGCGAACTTGACGACAATGCTGAGGTAAAGGGAAATTATGACCAGGCTCTGTTCCAGGGCGTCATCGAGCGTCTGAAAGACTGGAGAGACCGGGGATTCTGGAGCAAGAACGCGGTGGTAAATACCCAGAACAACACAGAGAGCTTCCAGGCGGGAAAGTCTGCATTGGCGCTGTGCAACGCAAACACGGCAAAGAGTCTCTATGCCCAGATGTCGGCTGAGCATCCGGAATGGGACGTGCGCGTATTCGATGCCCAGGAGGGCGTGCCGCCTGTGCTGAATTCCTATCTGGCCAACGGCATGAGCATTTTCTCCAAATCCAAACATCCGGAGCGCGCGCTTATGGCTCTTGACTTTCTGCGCAACGATGTGGAGATCAACAATCTGTTCTGCTATGGAATAGAGGGAAAGCACTGGGAGGCCTCAGGGGACAATGCGCTGGTTTCCCTGCCTGACAGCTCCAATTATGCCTATGACGGAAACTGCAACTGGGGCGTGCGCAACGACGCCATCTGGCGCGTGGTGGAAGGCGGCATACCCGGGCTGGAAGAGCTGAACGCTGTATGGAAAGAGAATGCGCGCAGCAGACGCTACCAGACATTCGTATTCGACGACTCTGAAGTGAAAAATGAGATTGCCGCCATCACGGAAATCTTTAACTCGGACTACAAGCTGCTGGGTCTGGGCTTTACGGACGACCCTGCCGGCGATATCGCAAAGCTGAAAGAGAAGATGACTGCGGCAGGGGCGGAGACCGTGTATGCCAAGATGCGGGAACAGGCTCTGGAGTTCCTGAAGACAAACGCCGACTGATTTCTGGGCGGGGCTTTCACCCCGCCCAAATTCTCCACTTTCCACCCAAATTTGTAAAAAACTTTAAAATCCCTCTTGTCAAATAAGGACGACTATGATATTATAAATGTCAGGCCGTCATGCAGAGGCGGTTCGGAATTGCAGAGCACAGCCGGAAAGGCATGGCTATTACGGCTCCATGGTCAAGCGGTTAAGACATCGCCCTTTCACGGCGGTAACACGGGTTCGATTCCCGTTGGAGTCATTGAGATTCATATATATTTTCATTCCCGAAAGGGTATGCGGACCTTTAGCTCAGTTGGTTAGAGCAACCGGCTCATAACCGGTCGGTCCTGGG
>CAJTZD010000097.1 GCA_910584235.1 uncultured Acetatifactor sp. | reverse complement strand
GCATGTTTTCGTGGTTTTCCCCTTGACAAACCCCCGTATCCTGCACTATAATCCTATCCATATAGTATGGCTGTGAAGAGGACTAGTACAGATTCGGAAGCATTCCAGAGAGAGGGCGTGGCATAGGCCGTCCGGAGAAGGCGGCGGCAGATGCGGCTG
The DNA here is from genome assembly GCA_910584235.1 of uncultured Acetatifactor sp. GTDB lineage: Bacteria > Bacillota > Clostridia > Lachnospirales > Lachnospiraceae > Acetatifactor. The sequence continues at coordinate 10,436 of CAJTZD010000097.1, read as the reverse complement.
GGAGGCTCTCATGCGTAAGGTCTGGAACCTGCCTTGGAGCTTTTGCGCGAGGCCTGCGGGAGGGAGGATGTCTGCTGTAGGCGGAAGCGTGGCGCAGGCCTGCGTTAAGGGCGTAAGAGATGGGCGCGTTTGCGCCAATTAGGGTGGTACCGCCGGATTTTCGGTCCCTTGGGGATGGAAGTCCGGCTTTTTCTATGCGGCTGCATCCCGGACGGTTCCGGACAGAAAGCGCTGCGGGCAACCCGGCGGGACGGAACCGGAAACGGCAGCCCGAAAGGGCAGAGGGCGCAAAGGTATGCGCATGGGGAGACCGGAGACAGAATCAAAACAGGAGGAGAGAAAATGGCAGACAAGAAAATGGTGGAAGAGATCACATCCATGGACGTGGATTTCGCCCAATGGTACACGGATGTAGTAAAAAAAGCGGAGTTGATCGACTATACCTCCGTAAAGGGGTGCATGGTGATCAAGCCCGCAGGCTATGCGATCTGGGAGCTGATCCAGGAGCAGCTGAATCAGCGGTTCAAGGCAGCGGGGGTGGAGAACGTATACCTCCCCATGTTCATCCCGGAATCCCTGCTGCAGAAAGAGAAAGACCATGTGGAGGGCTTTGCGCCGGAGGTGGCCTGGGTGACCCACGGCGGCTTGCAGCCCCTGGCGGAGAGACTCTGTGTGCGGCCTACCTCGGAGACGCTTTTCTGCGACTTCTATAAAAACGATGTGCATTCCTACAGAGACCTGCCCAGGGTCTATAACCAGTGGTGCTCTGTGGTGAGATGGGAGAAAGAGACCAGGCCTTTCCTGCGCTCCAGAGAATTCCTCTGGCAGGAGGGCCATACAGCCCATGCCACCGAAGAAGAGGCCCGGGAGAGGACCATTCAGATGCTGAACGTTTATGCGAACTTCTGCGAGGAAGTGCTTGCAATACCGGTGATAAAAGGGCGCAAGACCGATAAGGAGAAGTTCGCCGGGGCCGTTGCCACCTACACCATCGAAGCCCTGATGCACGACGGCAAGGCTCTGCAGTCCGGCACCAGCCATAATTTCGGCGACGGCTTTGCGAAAGCCTTTGAAATCCAGTACGCGGACAAGGACAATACATTGAAATATGTACACCAGACCTCCTGGGGACTGAGCACCCGCCTCATCGGCGGCATCATCATGGTACACGGCGACAATGAGGGACTGGTGCTGCCTCCCAAAGTGGCGCCCATCCAGGTGTGCATCGTGCCTATCCAGCAGAAGAAAGAGGGCGTGCTGGACAAAGCTTACGAACTCAGAGACAGGCTGAAAGGGAATTTCCGGGTGAAAGTGGACGATACGGACAAGAGCCCGGGCTGGAAGTTCGCGGAGGCGGAGATGCGGGGCTATCCTTTACGCATCGAGATCGGCCCCAAGGACATGGAGGCCGGAAAGTGCGTTCTCTGCCGCAGGGACACCAGGGAGAAGATCGAGGTAAATTTGGACGAACTGGAGGCAAAGGCAAAAGAGCTGCTTGACACCATCCAACGGGAAATGCTGGAGCGTGCCAGGGCTCACAGGGACGAGAACACATTCAACGCCGCAAACATGGAGGAATTCGAGAAGATTTTCAACGAGAAATCCGGCTTCGTCAAAGCCATGTGGTGCGGGGAGGAAGAATGCGAGAATGTAATCAAGGAAAAGCTAAGCGTCACCAGCCGCTGCATGCCTTTTGAGCAGGAGCACATCGCAGACACTTGCGTGTGCTGCGGGAAGCCTGCGAAGAAGATGGTGTACTGGGGCCGGGCATATTGATTTCAGGAAAGTCAAAGCGTGCCGCCGAAGCTGTATGGCGGGAAGTGTGCGCAGAACCATTTTGGCCGGTTATGGCGACAGGAAAAAGGAGATAATATAATATGAAAAACGAGACGTATCCGATTGCGCTGGCAGGTTCCCGGCCCTATGCAAAGCTGGTCACCTATATCCAGGACGAATCCGTGGAAATCGATATTCCGGACAGGCCGCTGGTGCTGGTCTGCCCGGGCGGAGCCTATGGCTTTACCTCCGACAGGGAGGCGGAACCCCTGGCTTTCCAGTTTCTGGCCATGGGATATCATGCGGCCGTGCTGCGGTATTCCGTGGCCCCGGCCACGTTTCCCACGTCCCTGTGCGAGCTGGCCTGGAGCATTCGCATGATCAGGGAGCACGCCGGAGAATGGCATGTGAATCCCGCGCAGATCATTGTGCTGGGCTGTTCCGCGGGAGGGCATCTGGCTGCCTCCATTGGTGTGTTCTGGAACCGGGATTTCCTGGCAAAGGCGCTGAACGCGGAGAATGAGAACCATAACCTGTGGAAACCGGACGGCATGATACTGTGCTATCCTGTTATCACCTCCGGCGAATTTGCCCACAGAGGATCTTTTGACAATGTCGTCGGGGACAGGGAGGCGGAGATTTCCGCTATGCTGGACGCCCCGGCCATAGAAGCGCTGTCCCTGGAAACCCAGGTCAGCGGCGATACACCGCCTGCGTTCCTCTGGCATACGTATACGGATGACGCTGTGCCGGTGGAGAATTCACTGATGTTCGTAAACGCTATGCGCAGAGCCAAGGTGTCTGCAGAGCTTCATATGTACCCTGTGGGAGGCCATGGGCTGTCCCTTGCAAACCGTCTGACCCAGGGGCAGGGAGGCAGCGCCCGCCAGAGTGAGTGCACTTCCTGGATTTCGCTGGCGCATACCTGGATTGAGGGGCAGTTTGTGGAACGGTAGAGCCGGATTGCGTGTATGGGATGTTGGAAGACCTGCCGGAGCCCGCAGCAGGGGCTTTTTGTGAGCGAAGGGAGGAATCTGAATGAACCTAATTGTACTGGATCTGGAATGGAATCAGGCCAACGGCACCTCTGAGCAGGAGGTGCCGGCCATTCCTTTTGAAATCGTCGAAATCGGAGCCGTGAAGCTGAAAGGCGCCGGGACGGAAAGCCCTCCGGGCGGCATGGATACGCTTTCCCGCAGGCAGACTGCCGGCGGCGGGACTGGGGCCATGGGGAAAAGGGATGGGTTCAGCCGTCTGATCAGGCCGTCCGTGTACCACGAAATGAACCAGATTACCGGCAAACTCATCCATCTGCGGATGAAAGAGCTGAAGAAAGGAAGCCCTTTCCCGGAGGTGGCCGAAGCTTTCCTGAATTGGTGCGGGGAAGAGGAATACCGCTTTTGCAGCTGGGGCAGCTCCGACTTGACAGAGCTTCAGCGGAACATGGAATTCTACCATATGGAGCCTCTGGCGGATGGACCCCTTGCGTTCTGGGACGTCCAGAAGCTCTTCAGCATCGCCTTTGAGGACGGAAAAAGCAGGAAGTCCCTGGAGTACGCCGTGGACTTTTTGGAGCTGGAAAAGGACATTCCTTTCCACAGAGCTTTCAGCGATGCCCATTACACGGCGAAAATTCTGACAAGGATCCTGGACGAGAAGCCGCAGGTGCTCAGGAATCTGTCTTACGATGTATTTCATCCTCCCAGGGACAGAAAGTCGGAGCTGAAAGTACAGTTCGACAATTATGCAAAATATATCTCCAGGGAGTTTGACAGCAAGGAGGAGGCCTTTGGGGACAGGGAGGTGGCGTCCAGCAAATGCTATCTCTGCCACAGAAATCTGCGCAAGAAAATCCGCTGGTTTTCCCCCAACGGAAGAAATTATGTCTGTCTGGCCTATTGCGAGAAGCATGGGTATCTGAAAGGAAAGATCCGCATCCGCAAATCGCCGGCGGGGAGAGTTTATGTTGTAAAGACTACGAAACTGATTTCGCCTGAGGACGCCCAGGCGCTGAAAATGCGCAAGAAGCATGTAAGCGACCTGCACAGGGACCGTGACGGCAGGAAAAAGGGAAAGATAAGTAAGAAATGAGCACAGGGGCTATGACTTAAAAATCATAGCCTCTGTGCTTTCTGGAGTTTCGGCGTCTGCGGCGGTTTTTCTTCCGCCAGCTCCTGCGGCCGTTTCGGGGGGAAATATTATAATTTTTCAAAATCAGGCGGACAATAAGCCAGATAATCAACAATACGGCAAGAATCCCGCAGCCGGTGAAAAGCACAGCCACATTTATGAAGATTATGGGATTGTCTTTATCTGCTTCCGCATCAGGGCTTTCCTCTTCCGTATCAAAGATACTGGTATTCTCATTACTGGCCGTGAAATCCACCCGCACGGTGCCAAGGGCCACGCCCTGATAGGTATAGGCGATGACAGCGGCCTGACTCTCGTCGCCGGTCTCATAGGAAATGGAAGACTGTGTCTCGGCAAAGGGAACGGACCGGGGCAGGACGATGAAGTCGTCTTTATTTAAGGAAAGGAAAGGCTTTGTGCTGCCGAAAATGTCGCCGCCGCCGTAGAACAGGCCCGTATTGTCGATATTGTATTTGGTCTCTGCCTGAGACACGTACACCTTATCGAAATTAGAGAAGCCGTACTCAAAGAGAGTAATGGTATCCTCGTAATGATAGGGAGATTCATCCCGCATTACCACGCAGATTAGCTTCAAACCGTTCTTTTCCGCACAGGATACCAGGCAGCTTCTGGCATCCTCCGTGTAGCCGGTTTTGCAGCCTACGATGTGTTCATAGGCATAGGTACCGCCGGGGATGATCTCCATGTGATTATTTTCCAGCTTTCCCTGGGGCAGCTTGTCCGTGGGGGGAAAGTCAATCCGCGGCGACAGAGTGATCTTACAGAGCATCTCATTGGCGAAAAAAGCCCTGCCGATCATGGCCAGGTCATAGGCCGTGGTATAGTGGTCGTCGTCCGGCAGACCATTGGGATTCACGAAATGGGTATTCAGGCATCCCAGCTGAGCGGCACGGTCATTCATGATCCCTGAGAACACCTGCCAGTCCGTGGTGCTTGTGATATGCTCCGCCACAGCGTAGCACACCTCGTTGGCGGAGCGGATCAGGATGGCGTTCAGGCACTGCTCCATGGTAAGCTCCTGTCCCACGTCCATGGCGATATGGCTGCTGTCCCAGGGAGTATCGAAGACGGCGTCGTGGGAAAAAGTGACGATTTCATCCATCTGACACCGCTCCGCGGCAATGAGGGCGGTGAGGATTTTGGTGGTGCTGGCAGGGTACTCCCGCATGTGTATGTTCTTGGAATAGAGTATGGTGCCTGTGCGGGCCTCCATCAAAATGGCGGACTCCGCCCCGATCACGGGACCGGCGGGCCAGCCGGGGATTTCGTCAGACTGGACGGGCAGGGCGCGGTTGGCCTCCAGCAAAAGTTCCGCGGCGGACGGGGCGGCGGCCCGGGCGGGGATGGCAGGGCCGGCAAGCAGACTGCAGGCGCAAAAGGCAGCGGCAAACAGCCGGATATATTTTGAAACGGATCGTTTTCTGAAACCGGACATAAAGTAACCTCACAATCAATCTTTGTCACAAAATCTTTTTTTATTATACACCACATTCGGGAAAAACCAAAGGGACAATTCATGGATTGACAAGAATTCAAATATACAGTACATTAATAAAAGGATAATACAATGTCCGTCAGGCGGACAGGGAGAGTATACGATGAGATTGCGTAATGTCACAGGCTCCAGGGAGGTGATTGCCGAGAGCCCGTATGTGGTGCAGGAAGAACTTGCGCCCCGGTGTCCCGGCAGGTGGAGGGAGATGTTCGGAAATGGAAATTCTATCCACATCGAAATCGGTATGGGAAAGGGGAAATTCATCCATACTATGGCTAAGGAGCATACAGATATCAATTATGTCGGGATAGAGAAATATTCCAGCGTGCTCATCCGGGCGGTCCGGAAAATGGAGGCAGAGGCGCTTCCCAATCTAAAGTTCCTGCGCATGGACGCGGAGGACATTGCGAAAGTCTTCGGGGCAGGAGAGGTGGACCGGATTTATCTGAATTTCTCCGATCCCTGGCCCAAGGACAGACATGCCAGGCGCAGGCTCCCCTCCAGGGAATTTCTGGCCCGCTACGGCGTGATCTTAAAGCAGGGGGGCAGGCTGGAATTTAAGACGGACAACAGGGCGCTGTTTGATTTTGCCCTGGACGAGCTGGGGCCCGCAGGCTGGGAGGCGGAGGAAGTCACCTACGATCTCCATGGGGATCCGCGTCTGATGGAGGGCAATGTGATGACAGAGTATGAGGAGAAGTTCTCCTCCCGGGGAGCTCCGATCTGTAAGTACATTATTCACCCGGGGTCCGAAATGTATGAGAACAGATAATCATAGCGCACCGAGGGGTGCAGAAAAGAGGGAAAAGATGGAATACAAATTTACAGCGGACAATTTCGACCAAGAGGTATTGCAGGCATCCATGCCCGTGCTGGTGGACTTTTATGCGGACTGGTGCAATCCCTGCAGAATGATGGGGCCTGTGGTGGCCAAAATGGCGGAGAGCTTTGAGGGAAAGGTCAAGGTAGGCAAGTGCAACATTGACGAGAATATGCAGTTGGTGCAAAACTATCACATTTCCAGCATCCCGGCTTTTGTGGTCTTCAAGGACGGCAAGCCTGCAGCTAATTATGTGGGCGCTATGTCCGAGGCGGAATTCAGAAAGAAAATAGAGCAGGTGCTGGCATAAGATGAACAAAGAGGAGCTGCTATATGAGGGAAAGCGGACGGTTACCTGCATTCTGGCGGCGCTGATGTACGCCGTGGGCCTGAACCTTTTTGTGGTTCCGGCGCAGCTGTACTCCGGCGGGCTCATGGGTGTCTGCCAGGTGATCAGGACGCTTCTTGTGGACTATCTGCACATGAATTTCCAGAGCTTTGATATTGCCGGTATCATTTACTATATTATCAATATACCGATTTTCATCATTGCCTTTGCCCGAATGGGCAGGAAGTTTTTTGCGAAGACCATGGTTACGGTCACGGCCATGACTCTGTTTCTGTCCGTTGTCCCCACGGCGCAGGTGGTGAAGGACAATATGGCCGCCTGTGTGGTAGGCGGCATTATATCCGGCGCAGGTATCGGCATTGTGCTGCGGATGGCTTCCTCCGGCGGAGGACTGGATGTTGTGGGCGTGCTGCTGACGAAGTGGAAGCGTGATTTCAGCGTGGGAAAGGTGTACCTCATCGTGAATATGACCCTGTACCTGGTATGTCTCTTTCTCTTCGATATGGAAATCGTGGTGTATTCTGTGATATTTGCCGCCGTGCATTCCCTGGCCATTGACAAGGTACATACCCAGAACATCAATGTGGAAGCCAATATCATCACTAAGTCCAACAATGTGGCTCTGGAGAAAGCCATCATGGAGGAGATGGGCAGGGGTATCACCAAATGGACTACCCTGGGCGCCTATACCTATGAGCAGTCCCATATGCTCTATATCACCCTCTCCAAGTATGAGGTGTCCAGGCTCAAGGCCGTAGTCCGCCAGTACGATCCCAATGCTTTCATTGTGATCAATGAGGGTGTCACCGTGGACGGGAATTTCCTGAAAAAACTATAAATGAGAGAACGGATTGCACGCGAATGAATTCGCCCTGCAATCCGTTTTTGCTTCTAATAGTTTTTTCTGACCGTCTGGACAGGTTCGCTGGTGAGGTCCGTGCCCAGTTTCTTATAGATCTTGATGTCTACCTCGGAGAGCATGACGGAGGTATGGACCTGGCAGCCCTGGAGATTCGGCAGCTGCTCCAGGGAGCGTCTGGCATTTTCGTCGTGACAGGCCTCCAGCGCCAGGGCGATGAGCACCTCATCCGTGTGGAGCCTGGGATTTCTGCCGCCCAGGTAGCGGACTTTCAGGTTCTGGATAGGCTCAATGGCCTCGGGCTTGATCAGCTTCGTGTCATGCTCCACCCCTGCCAGATATTTTAAAGCGTTTAAAAGCAGCGCGGCGGAGGCTCCCAGGAAATCCGAGGTTTTGGAGGTGATGATATGTCCGTCCGCCAGCTCGATGGCTGCTGTGGGGACGCCCAGGACTTCGGCCCGCTTCTTTGCGGATACCGTCACTTTTCTGTCTGCGGCGGTGATCTTCGCCTGCTTCATCAGCAGCTCTATCTTGTAGACTTCCGTCTCGGAAGCCCCGTCCCGCACCACCTTATTCAAAGCGGCGTAATAGCGTCGGATGATCTCCATCCGGGAGGCTTCGCAGCAGGCCTCGTCGTCAATGATGCAGTTTCCGGCCATGTTCACCCCCATGTCCGTGGGGGATTTATAAGGATTTTCCCCATAGATGCCCTCAAAGATGGCGTTCAGCACGGGGAAGATTTCGATATCCCGATTATAATTTACCGTCGTCTTGCCATAGGCCTCCAGGTGGAAAGGATCAATCATGTTTACATCGTTTAAGTCCGCCGTGGCAGCCTCGTAGGCCAGGTTGATGGGGTGCTTCAGCGGTATGTTCCAGATGGGGAAAGTCTCGAACTTGGCGTATCCGGCCTTGGTCCCCCTGAGATTCTCGTGGTAAAGCTGGGAGAGGCAGGTGGCCATCTTTCCGCTGCCCGGCCCCGGAGCCGTGATCACCACCAAAGGCCTGGAAGTCTCAATATAGTCGTTCTTCCCATAGCCGTTCTCGCTGACGATCAGCGGCACATTTGCAGGGTATCCCTCAATGGTATAGTGGAGGTAGACTTTGATGTCCTTCTTCTCCAGCTTCGCCTTGAACTGCTCCGCGCTGTGCTGTCCGGCGTAATGGGTGATGACTACGCTGCCCACGTACAGCCCCCTGCTCTGGAATTCGTCCCGCAGCCGCAGCACATCCACGTCATAAGTGATCCCCAAGTCTCCGCGAATCTTGTTCTTCTCAATATCGGCGGCGCTGATGACGATGACTATCTCTGCATAGTCTGACAGCTGCATCAGCATCCGCAGCTTAGAGTCCGGGGCAAATCCGGGCAGGACTCTGGACGCGTGGTAATCGTCGAAGAGTTTGCCGCCGAATTCCAGATAGAGCTTGTCCCCGAACGCGGCGATGCGCTCCTTGATGTGCTCTGACTGCATCTTCAGATATTTGTCATTGTCAAAACCGATTTTCATAGTCTGTGCCGCCTCCTGATTTTTTCAAAAATACTTTTTTATTTTATCACAGATTTTTGGGGATGGGAATGGGGAAGTTAATATTTTCAGGGGATTGTCTGCCGGGGCATCTCTATTCAGTCTACGGTTCTCATTTCCTATTACAGTTTTAAAAAGATATTCGGCGAAGCTTTGATCGGTGTGTTCTGCAGCGCTCGGAAATGATTGAGAGCAAGAATGACACAAGTAAAAACTTAGAAAAAGCATTGCAGGCATTGGAACAGGGAATTGACCGAGAGCCGACAATCCATATCGGGGCGGTTGCCAACGCTTTAGAGCGTAAGGGCATACAGACTGAGAGGGGCAACATCAATCGATTAGCGTATGCGGAGGTAATCAGCTACAATAAAAAGAACCTTGAGAGGGAGCTTCAGAACGAGAGCCGGCAGCAAAACAGGCAACAGAGCAACGAAACGGAGGGAAGAGGAAATTTAATGTGAATTTTATTGTAAAGACAGGCGTTTTTTTGTATAATTGAAGTGTGACGGCGCAGGATATATCGTATCTTGTACCACAAATTTTTAGAAACCGAGGTGGTAAGGTGTCAGACGATACAAAGCAGACACAGGAAGCTAAGGCAAAACGTACCGCAAAGAACAGTGTGTTTTTAGACCTTTTTCAAGATAAAAAGAATTTGTTGAAACTGTATCAAACATTACATCCAGAGGATACAGACGCAACAGAGGACACATTGGATATTGTAACGATCGACAATGTTTTGACAGATAATCTCTATAATGATCTGGGCATAATGGCAGGTAACAACAGATTGCTTTTGTTGTTGGAAGCGCAATCGAGTTGGACGGTAAATATTTTAATCAGAATACTGCTGTATTTAGCACAGAGTTACCATGAATATTTTGAGAGGACATCTCAGAGTCTATATAAGAGTACAAAGGTCAAAATGCCTAAACCCGAATTGTATATTATCTATACGGGAAATAAAGGTAAAAAACCCGATATCATATCTTTGTCGCAAGAGTTTTTTGACGGAGCAGATATAGATATTGAGGTAAGAGCAAAGGTCATTTATGAGAGCGATACAGAGGACATTATCAATCAATACATCATTTTCTGTAAAGTTTTTGATGAACAGAGAAAGCTGTATGGAATGACAGAACAGACTGTTAAAGAAACAATCCGTATTTGCAAAGATAGGAACATCCTAAGAGAATATTTGATTAGCCGAGAAGTGGAGGTAGTAACGATAATGATGAGTTTATTTGATGATGAGCAGATTATGAGGACATATCTGAAAGATGCCGCAAATACTGCTGCTTATGAAGCAGACAGGGCAACAGCAGAAAGAATGATAAAAAAAGGCAAGATGTCACTGGAAGATATTGCGGATTGTGTTCCGACATTATCTTTGGAAGAATTAAAAAAGATTGAAGCCGAGGTTATGCAGTTGGCGTAATCAGCAAAACAATTTAATATCA
>CAJTZD010000096.1 GCA_910584235.1 uncultured Acetatifactor sp. | reverse complement strand
TGCTTTCATGCCGTTTGGAAGTTATGGGAAAGTATAAAAGACGGCAGCGCGCAGACTTTTGATCTGTGGGATGCCGTCTTTTCCTTTATCATATTGTATGGCAATTCTCAGTGTGTAACTATGCTTCTTTACACACTCACAGGGTCCCCTGTGTAAACAGACTCTTCACATGAGCCACCTCTTCCGCCGTAGCTTTGCTGGCGGGCACATAATAAGACTTTTCCCTTGCAATCTGGTAAAGCTCCTCCTGGGACTGCTCGCAGGCGTTGCGGATCTGCTTCAGGGTCTGCTTTAGCTCCTTATTCTCGGACTGCGCGATCATGCCTGCATAACGGGTCAGCTCACCGTTGATGCCTGCCAGTGTATCTGCTACCATTGTCTTTTCCTGCATGTCTCTACCTCTCATTCTAAAATTCATTCAACTTGGTAAATTAGTTTAAAAACTTCATCAGCTGTTCCTTGTTGTCCATGGCGGACCGGGCGCCTTTCTCAAAGAACTGCCTGATCTGAGGGTCCTCCGCCTCTTTCGCATAAGCCTGCATCTTACAATGTGTGGTATCGAATCCGCCTATGAGATGACGCAGATTCTGCAGATCAAGTTCTGAAATATTGCTCATTTCCTTACCTCTCTTCCCGGCGGCAGGACTGCTGTCAAAGCGCCTGCTGCCCTGAACCTTGTATTCGACTTTTCTGAAATCAAAAACTGTATTCCATGAATACAAGCTTATTATTGTCTCTCCGCAAAAATTATATACTGCGCAAAAGCTGGAAATCAAAAGCCCGAAAACCGACATTTCCGTCAGCTTTCGGGCTCGCGGTGCAAGACATTAAATCTGATGTCTTACCACCCCGTATTCGTCATCCAGTCTGTAATAGGGACATTCTTTCTGATTCCTTGTCAAAAACCGATACATTTCGTCCTCATCCAGATTCACCAGACAATAATAGTAATCAGAGTCTTCGTCATACGCATAATTGACACATATGTCACAATTATTTACCGACATGTTTTCTCTCCCGCCATTCTTCTATACACATCCTAATCCTTTTCCGAAAAATGCTTCCTCAATCTCCGCTTTCCCGGTTCAGATAAGCATAGATCTCCCGCTTCCCCACTCCCCTGTCCTTCGCCACCTGCTTCATGGCCTCCTTGCGCTCCATCCCCTGCCGCTCATAATGCTCCATATGTTCCCCTATCGTCATGGATTGCCAGGAGGCGATTTCCTCCCGACGCAGCTCTTTCAGGCTTCTTCCCTCTACCACCAGCACATATTCTCCCCTGGCTTCTTCCTTTTCGTAGAAAGTCAGCGCCTGTAAAAGCGTAGTCGGCATCACGGTCTCAAATTTTTTGGTCAGTTCCCTGCAGAGGGTAACGCGCCGATCTCCCAGACTTTCCATTAAGTCCTCCAGGGTCCCTTTCAGGTGGTGTGGCGCCTCATAGAGAACCACAGTGCGGGTTTCTTTGGTAAGCTCTTCCAGAATCGCACGTCTTTCTTTTTTCTCCCTGGGCAAAAAGCCCTCAAAGCAAAACCTTCTGGCAGACAATCCTGACAGCGTCAGGGCGACGATACATGCGGACGGCCCCGGCAGGCTGGTCACAGTCACATTGCTCTCATGGCACAGCTGCACCAGCACTTCTCCCGGATCCGAGATTCCCGGCGTCCCCGCGTCCGTGATCAACGCAATGTCCTGCCCTGCTGCCAGCTTAGCCACCAGCTGTCTGCCCTTTTCCGCCTTATTGTACTCATGGTAACTGGTCATAGGCGTATGAATGTCAAATAGATTCAGCAGCTTCATGCTGTTGCGCGTATCCTCGGCTGCAATAATATCCACTGTCCGCAGAGTTTCAATGACCCGCGGCGTCATGTCCTGCAGATTTCCAATGGGTGTCGCGCACAAATATAAAGTCCCTGCCATAATGCCCTCCTGCCTGTAAATCCGTCTCTAATATCCGTAAATCTCTCTGATCTGGGGCATATATTCCCCTGGCCTGCGGAATACGATCAGAGGCTTCTCCACTTTCATCCTGGGCCGTCCGCCCCTAACTGCCTCCAACAGTACCATGTTGGGCTCCCTGTCCACATAGGGATGCACCAGCTGCATACGCTTTGGCTCCAGATGATACCGCGCCAGAGTCACAATGATCTCAGCCAGCCGAAATGGTCTGTGCACCAGGAAAAAATGACCCCCCGGCTTCAACAGTCTCTCCGTCTGTCTGGCCACATCCTCAAAAGTACAGAGTATTTCATGCCGTGCGATGGCCTTAGGAGCATCCGGATTGGCCAGTCCATGCTGTCCTATCATATAGGGCGGATTGCATGTGATACAGTCAAAAGAAGCAGACGGGAATATATGGTCTGCTTCTCTGATATCTCCTGTAATAATGTCTATTTTGTTCGAAAGACCGTTTAATTTCACGCTTCTTGCAGCCATATCGGCGCTGTCAGCCTGAATCTCCAGACCTGTCAGATGCGCGCAACGATATTTGGCCTCCATGAGAAGCGGGATGATGCCGGTTCCGGTCCCCAGGTCCAGCAGCCTGTCCGACGGCCTCGCATGGGCAAAACCTGTCAGCAGCACCGCGTCCATTCCAAAACAGAATTTCTTCGGATTCTGAATAATACGGTACCCGTTCCGCTCCAGATTATCCACGCGCTCGTGGTTCTTAAGACTGACCGTCTCCGGACTCTCTCTGTCCCTCTGCGGATCTTGTGCCGCGTCTGTTTCTGTTGTCATAACGGTTCTTTCCATTCTGGTCATTGTCATGTCTTTCCTGATTCTGGCCGTTTTGATGACTCCTGTCCTGTCGTTTTCTGTTGTCATGCCGGCGCCTGTTGCTGTAATGCTCTTCCTGGAACAGCCTTTGATCGGAATGCTGCTGCCGGCTGTTCTGGCGCTGCTGACCGGCTGTGCGCTGGCCGGGCTGCTTCTGGCCCCCTTCGGCGCGCTGACCGGATCTGCGCTCCGCCTCCTGTCTTCCGCCGGAAGCCTTGGCCGTCTCCGGGGAATGTTGGCCGGGCTGCCTGCGGTTTCCCTGCTTGCCTTTGGCGTTTTGTCTCTGTGCCTCCTCCGCCCTGCTTGCCAGCTCCTGTTCCTGCCTCTGCCACTCTTCTTCCTCTAAACGCTCCAGCTCCTGAAGTTCTTCTTTGGAGAGCTCCATATTCTCTTTTTTGCTGTGCCTGCGTCTGAAGTGCAGCTTTTCCACAGGGTATTCCTTGATCTCTTTCTCATCCCCTGCATTGATGACCACTTTCACCAGCTGACGCAGCACATTGACACTATGCACCTCACCCTTAAGGCCCTCTTCCGTGGTGACGGCATCCCCGATGCCGGGAAGCCGCCTGTTGAGCTCCTCGTATGTCTCTTCCTCATTTTTAAGACAGCACATTAATCTTCCGCACACACCGGATATCTTTGCCGGATTTAAAGAAAGATTCTGTTCCTTGGCCATCTTGATGGATACCGGAATAAAGTCGGAAAGATAGCTGTGACAGCACAGCGGCCGTCCACAGATGCCGATCCCTCCCACGATCTTTGTCTCATCCCTGACGCCGATCTGGCGCAGTTCAATCCTTGTCTTGAAGATACTGGCCAGGTCCTTGACCAACTCGCGGAAGTCGATTCTTCCGTCTGCTGTGAAATAAAAAAGTACTTTATTATTGTCAAAGGTGTATTCCGCATCAATGAGCTTCATTTCCAGCCCATGCTCCCGGATTTTTTCCAGGCATATCCGGAAAGCCTCTTTCTCCTTGTCCCGGTTGGCCGCTTCCTGCTCTATATCCCGCTGATTCGCTATGCGGATCACAGGCTTTAAGGGCTGTACCACCTTTTCCTCCGCCACATCCATGCTCCCTGCCATCACCGTTCCGAACTCAATGCCTCTGGCGGTTTCCACAATGACATGATCGCCCTTTTTTATGTCAAACTGCAGCGGGTCAAAAAAATATACCTTGCCCGCCGTCCGAAATCTCACGCCGATTACTCTAATCATCTATCTACCTCACTGTGACACAAATGCCCTCTTCATCAACGGATGCAGTGCTATTCTAACACATTCCGCCGCGATTGGCCATAGTTAATAATGGAAATCCCATTTATCTAACTGTTCTCCTGAATGGTCATCATCAGAAGCTGCATGACCAATTCAAAATTTACATTGGCATCCAGACGTCTCTTTGCAGTGTCCAGCGCCTTTATAATGTTCTCAATGCCCTCGTAGCTGCTGCGCTGGGCAGTCCGCCTGAGCGCCTGTATCTCTTCCCTGAAAATCAGATGATTCATGTCGCTGGTAGCCTTGAACAGCAGCGCGTCCCGGTACCAGATCGCGCAGATATCCAGATAATCCTGAATCTCCAGTTTATACTGCATGATTTTCTTCACTGCAGCCACGATCTCGTTCAGGTCCATGTCCTGTATGTATTTTAACAGCGCCAGAGCTTCCGCTTTTACATTCTCGAACTCTTCGCTGGTGGCCAGCATCTTGGCTTTTCCCACATTTCCCCTGGCAAAGGCCGCGCACACCTCGGCCTTATAATCCGGCACCGCAAGCTGCCTGCACAAATATTCCTTTACCAGACTGTCCGCCACCGGTTTCATATCCAACACCACGCAGCGGCTGCGGATGGTGGGCAACAGACTGTTCACATTGGCGGTCAGCAACAGGAGCACGGCATACTCCGGCGGTTCCTCCAGGGTCTTTAAGATGGCGTTCTGAGCCTGGGGCGTCATTTTCTCCGCCTCATTTATGACGTACACCTTATAGGCACTGCTGTATGGCTTTACCGCTATGTCCCCGTTGACCTGGGTGCGAATATCGTCTACGCTGATGGTATTGGGCTTCTCATGCACAACCTTTATGATATCCGGATGGTTTCCGGACAGGGCCTGCTTGCAGGAACGGCATTCCTGGCAGGGCTCTGTCCCGCCCCTTTCACACTGCAGCGCCATGGCGAAGACTTTCGCAATGAATTCTTTTCCGGAGGATTTCTCCCCATTGATAATATACGCATGGGAAATTTTTCCTGTGGAAATCGCGTTCTGCAAATGCTCCTTTATCTGCTGCTGCCCGATGATATCCTGAAATCCCGCCATAATACCCCTCCTGTTTTACGTACCTTCTGTTACCCTTGCCTCATGTGAATATATCCAGAAGCAATCCCCGTATCTCCCCAATCGTATTCAGAATTGCCAGGTGATCCTGCTCATCTTTCATCAGTTCCTGGGCCAAATGGTCCAGGTTCTCATCTACCAGCCGGATGATGCCATAGACTCTGTGCCGTCCTCTCCTGTCCAGAAAGTTTTCTCTGGAAAAGGCATGGGAATGGGTCACTACCTCGTTCATAAACTCCTTTACCAGCCTCCGGTAATGCTTCATGTCCTTTACATCCCGGCGCTTGGCCAGCTTATCCCCCTGCATGGTGATTTCTTCCATGAGGGTCTGCAGCCTGGCCTGGAGCTCAGCGCCCTCCACATGGCTGGCAAGCATAAATTTAAAACTGCCGTCCGCAGGCGGCGTGCTCTGCACCTGCTCCACGGGTGTGCTCTGTCCCACCTGCGTCACCTTGATATCCATATGCCTGCCTCCTTTCTGCCTTTTTCGCTGTCCTGCCTGGGATGCCGGTCTATCTGACCCGGACTACGTGAATCATGTTTGTGGTGCCTGCCATTCCTAAAGGCACGCCTGCGGTGATCACCACTACATCGTCTTTCTTCACATACCCTGCCTGCTTTGCCTCCTCCACCGCATTGGCAAACAATGTCTCCGCGTTCTTCTCCTCCCGGATCATCAGGGGGGTCACACCCCATAAGAGGTTCAGCTGCCTGCAAACCTTTTCCTGCACCGCGCAGCCTATGATATGGCTCTTGGGTTTGAACCTGGAAATGGCCGCCGCGGTAAAACCGGACATGGTCACCGTAATAATCGCCGCTGCGTTCAGATCCATGGCAGCCGTGCAGGTGGCATAAGCCAGAGCCGTAGTAATATCCGTCTCCTGGCCGCATTTGTCGCAGCGCATGCGCGCACCGTAGTCAATATCTTTTTCGGCACATTCCGCGATTTTCGCCATGGTTTTTACCGCTTCCACCGGATATTTTCCTGCTGCACTCTCGCCGGAAAGCATGATCCCCGTGGTGCCGTCGTAAATGGCATTGGCAATATCCGTGGTCTCCGCCCTGGTAGGCCTGGGGTTCTTGATCATGGATTCCAGCATCTGTGTAGCCGTGATGACATGTTTTCCCTGCTCATTGGCCAGCTTGATCATCTTCTTCTGGAGGATCGGCACTTCCTCAAAGGGAATCTCCACCCCCATATCTCCCCTAGCCACCATAATGCCGTCGGAAACGTTTAAGATCTCCTCCAGATTCTGGATGCCCTGCATGTTCTCTATTTTGGCTATGATTTTCATATTGCAGGCATGCTCTTCCAAGATCTTTCTGACTTCAAGGATATCCTCCCTGCATCTGACAAAGGATGCCGCCAGAATGTCATACCCCATCTCAATGCCGAACAGGATATCCGCTCTGTCTACTTCGCTGATATAAGGCATGGACAGAACCGCCCCCGGCACATTGACACCCTTGTGGTTGGAGACAAAGCCGCCGTTTTCCACGCGGCATATGATCTCCTCCCCCCGGATTTCCTCTACTGTCATCTCGATTAATCCGTCGTCGATGAGAATCGTGGTTCCCTTTTCGATATCGCTTTTCAGATTCTTGTAAGAAATCGCCGCCCGTTTTGAGGTGCCCAGGATTTCCTCTGTGGTCAGTATGAACTGCTGGCCGCTTACCAGTTCCGCCCTGCCTCCCTCAAAATCCCGCAAGCGGATTTCCGGCCCCTTTGTGTCCAGCATCGTAGCCACCGGAAGCCCCAGCTCCTCCCTGGCCTGCACCACTCTCTGAAACTTCTCCCGCTGCTCCTCATGTGTACCATGGGAAAAATTGAATCTGGCCACATTCATTCCTGCCTGCATCAGCTCCCTCAGCCGCTCCACACTTTCACTGGCCGGCCCGATTGTACAAATAATCTTTGTTCTTCTCATATACGCAACCTCTGCTTTCTCTCTATCTCTTCTTTATTAACTAATTTGAATTCCTTTATCTGTTCTTCTCTGATTACCGGAATAAAAAAATGTTGCTCATCCCTTTCTGCCCCGGCCTGTATCCCCTGTACCTCAAGCCCCTGCTCTATTGCGTTCCGAATCCTGCCACACAGCGGCTCTGTCATGACCTCTCCCGGCACCAGCAGAGGGACACCGGGCGGATACAGATTGATGAACTCCCCAATATGTCTGCCCACGCTCTCCGTAAGCCCTATCCACTCCGAAGACATGTCCCATGCCGCCGCAAGCGGAACCGCATCCTTCCCCTTGCCCGCCACGGCTTTTGTACCGGCACATCCCCGGGCAGTCCTCTCCTTACACGGCGTCTTGGTCCGAAGCCTGCGGGCCTGCTCTTCCAGCCAGCTGTCTATGGCAAGCAGGGCCTCTGTCATACGCCAGTAGGCATCCCGGCCATCATTTACCGTGAACATAGCCAGCACAAAGCTTTCGGACGCCATTTCCAACTGCAGATGGTATTTGTCATGTAACATGTCATACATTTGCTTTCCCGTGATCTCCGACTGTTTTACAGAGATCAGAAGTTTTCCCGTATCCTGCCTTTCCGGTATATCCCTCAGAATTCTCAGGTGCCTGCATGCTGCCAATTGCTCCAGCATGGTATCATACTGCTCCCTAAAATACCCGAACAGCCTCTCTGCCCCAGGCCCAATGTATTCCACCGCATTGTCAATCCCCGCCATGAGAAGATAAGAGGGGCTGCTGGACTGGTAAATTCCCAGGAAACGCCTCGCAAGGCCTCTGTCAATCAGATTTCCGTTTACATGCAGCAGAGCTGACTGTGTCAGCGCCGGAAGTGTCTTGTGTACGCTGTGGATAACCAGGTCCGCCCCAAGCTGGCAGCTGTTGCGCACAGACCGCTTGCTCAGTCCCAGATGCGCTCCGTGCGCTTCGTCTACAATCAGGGGAATCCTCTTTTCATGAGCAATGTGGGCAATAGCCCGGATATCCGATATTCTTCCCTCATAGGTAGGAGACACGATCAAAACAGCTTTGATATCCGGCTCTCTCTCCAGGGCCTGTCGCACCTGCCATGGCTCAATCCCGTCATAAATATCATATTCCTCCAGATAAGGCGGATACAGATAAGTGACGGACAGCCCCCTTAGATAGGCCGCATGATATGCCGATTTATGACAGTTGCGGGCCATGAGAATATGTCCGCCCGCGGGCAGGGCACAGCTGACCGCGCTCAATATCCCGCAGGTGCTTCCGTTCACCAGATAAAAGCTTTCCTCCGCCCCATAGAGCGCGGCGGCCCGGTCCTGGAGACAGCGCAGAATATCTTCCGGCTTATGCAGATTATCAAAGCCGTCTATCTCTGTAATGTCTAGTTTATACAATTCTTCCGGAAGCATTCCGAAGCCCCGGCGCTTATGTCCCGGCATATGATAGGGATAAAAATCGCTTTCCGCATATCTCGTCAGCTTTTCAAACAGATGCTCCACTTCGTTCAACCGTTCCTCCATTTGGCATGCACCGCACCGTGCCCCTTATAGATATATAGTGTTTCCAGCAGCGAGCACCACTTATCTGCCGCCGTGACAATCCACGCCTCTCTGCATGCCGGCGGTACCATGGTCAGCGGCCACATATGCCGCTTTATGATATTTTTCTCCCGGTTGGTCAGCGGGTACTCCTTTGCGGCATTCTGCAATGCCAGCCCGGGATGATAGAAACCGTGGAGCCTGTGGGGATTCTCCGCATCAGGGATATGCCAGTCATAGAGGAAATAGTCGTGGAGCAGCGCGCCTCTAATCAGTTCCCTCCTGCTGCAGGAAATATGCAGATATTCGCTGAGCGCAATACTGCATCTGGCCACTCTCAGCACATGCGCATTCACTGTCACGTCCCCATGCTGAATAAACTCTTTCATCCGGTTAAAATTACGGGATCTTAAAATATCCGGGGCCATTTCCCTGATCTGTCTCTCTTCTCTCCGATATCGCTCCAGCTTTTGCCGCCATTTTCTGGCCTGTCTTTGTGTTCGTTTACTCAAATGTCTTCTTTTCATTTTCCCTGCACTTCTCTGTTTATTCTGTAACCGCTTCCTGATTCGCCTGGTTCTCCGGGTTATCGGGATTCTCCTGCCCCTCCGGATCCGGTTCCGGTTCTGCAGGCGGGCCTATGTAAGGAATTCCCTGGGAATAGTAGCACACCACCGGAAATCCTTTGGAAACATACTGATAAATCTGCGCTGCCATACTGGGCGGCAAATTTATGCATCCGTGAGATCCGTTGGTGATAAAAATATCGCCGCCGAACGCGCCTCGCCAATTGGCGTCATGCATGCCATAGTTCCCATAGAAAGGCATCCAGTACTTCACGGGTGTAGTATAAGTCTCACCCCTAAGCACAGCGTCCGTAGTCTTATACAGCAGACCGAATACGCCCTCGGGTGTAACACAGTCCCAGGAAGAAACCATGGTTCCGGATACAAAGTCCGTCTCCAATACAAGATTCCCGTCCTGATACAGGTACAGATGCTGATTGTTCATATCCGCTTCCACGTAAGAGTCTCCGATATCATTGCTGCCTTTCTGTCCGGCACTGATGCTGTATATAGGCTCCTTTTCTATCTGACTTCCCTGATAGATCAGTGCGATCAGTTCTTCTGTCTCGCCCTCTACATCCGTCTTCCAGCCATAATTGCGGCCGGGCAGAGATATCTCATATCCGTCTGTTGTCATAAAGTTCTTTCTTCTGCCATAGGTGTCATAGGCAGCGGCCTGTTCTTTTACAAAAGCCCCTACCGCCTCCTCGTCCAAAACTGCCTTTCCGCCCCCGATAGTAACCCAGTCCTTTAGAATCTCATTATCCAGCGTTACCTTCGTGCCGTTCCAATCATACACGATCTTTGTACCCAGCCATTTATTAGCATTGTCCACGATACGATTCATCTGCCTATCGTCGCTTTTGACAGCCGCATCTCCATAGCAGCCCAATTCTTCCAGATCAATGGAAACATCCTGCGCGCTGACTGCCTCCGTAATCAGAGTAATAGCTTTCTCTAAATCCAGATTGGTTCCTTTTGTCTCGGGTATAATTTCATAGCCGCCCAGCTCCTCCGAATATTCCCCTATATAGGCATCCTCAGGCCTCTGCATATTCTTTCGCTTGCAGGCATCCCATGATCTCACGGTACTGTCTAATAGTTCCTCTTCAAAAGTCATCTCTTGCTCTAAAAAATATTGAAATTTCTTGTTCAGATGCGCCTCAAACCAAAAAATTTCATTCTGCTGCTGAAGTAGAGACTCCACAGCTTCCCTGGTACCCACATACCGCAGTTGAATATCCTCCGGCACAATATTGCCGAGAACGGCATCGGACTCCCCTGTCTTGTAGTCTCTGCCCAGCACTTCCAGTCCGTAGCTGTCAATCCGCCTCTCCAAAGCGTCTATGATAGGTCCAGTCTCCATATCACTGCAGTCCATTCCGTTTATACTCGTATTGGGGAAAAAATGAGTCCGATAATAAACTATTCCTCTGTAATAAAGATATGCCGCTGCCGCCAATGTCGCTACAAACATCAGGAGAAATACCATTAGAACATATTTTTTCTTTGATTTCGGCTTTTTTGCCTCCGGACTCTTTTCTGTCTCTGTCATTTCCCCAGACTGTCTCTCTTCCATAGTCCTACTCCCTGAATGAATGATTATTCATACATACATTTTATCTATTATAGCATAGATTTTCGTAAAAAAATAGCATCAAAAGGCTGAAATTATGCCCTTTCATGCTTTTTATCCACCAAAAAATGCCCAGAACCGGAATCGAACCAGTGACACGAGGATTTTCAGTCCTCTGCT
>CAJTZD010000095.1 GCA_910584235.1 uncultured Acetatifactor sp. | reverse complement strand
GCTTCTCCAGCTGCAAGACCCCTGTCGAAACCTTTACTACCCCTTATTCAATTTTTGACTTTCATTCTTTTATGATATCCAGCTCGGCAAGATTGATACCTGAAGCAGTCAATATCACTTTCAATTCTACATAACGGCCTTTCATGGCTCTGTACGCATCGGACTCTTTTTCCACCAGAACCATATATCCCTGTAGTCTCGCAAATTCCTCCACGTTTTTCTGCAAAAGTTCTTTCTCGGACATGCAGCCACCTACTCTCTCACTATGCCATGTCTACAATTCCATTTTCTGCACTTTTATTATAACAATCTTTCAGAACGGTGTAAAGCCTTTAAATATTTTTTATCTTAAAATCCCGCTCCATCTCCCTGCGCTGATCCTTTTTGGCAATGGCCTCCCGCTTGTCGTAGAGCTTCTTGCCCCGGGCTAAACCCACCTGGGTCTTGACCTTTCCGTTCTTAAAATAAACCTGAAGGGGAACCAGGGTGTAGCCTTTCTCCGCCACTTTCCCCGCCAGCTTGTTGATCTCGGACTTGTGCAGCAGGAGTTTTTTTACCCGCAGGGGATCTTTGTTGAAGATATTCCCTTTTTCATAGGGGCTTACATGCATACCGTAGACAAAGACCTCCCCGTTCTCTATGCGGATAAAGGATTCCTTGATGCTGCACTTGCCCATGCGCATGGACTTTACCTCCGTGCCGTGGAGGGATATGCCCGCCTCATAGGTCTCCTCTATAAAATATTCGTGATACGCCTTTTTGTTGTTGGCAATCAGCTTCTGTGTTTCCTTTTCCTTTGCCATAATCCTCCTCTCCATTCAACTGCTGCTCTTGGCAGTCTCTGCCTGTTCCAGCCATCCGCTATGCTTTTACTGTTTTCTCCGGGGCGGGGCTGGCAGAAATTCCCATTCTTCCGATGCGGCAGGCCAATTTCCATACACAGCTCCAACTCCTTTCGCTTAAACGATGCCAAAGTCTATGGTCCGGTTGAAGCGATCGCAGTCCTCCACCCGCACTTTTACGGGCATGCCCAGCTTGTAGCTCTCTCCCGTAGCATCCCCCACCATTTCATACCTATTCTCGTCATAGCGGAAATAGTCCCCGGGAAGCTTGGACACATGTACCAGCCCCTCCACGGTGTTGGGCAGTTCCACGTAGATACCGTAGCTTGTGATGCCGGAGATGACGCCCTCGTATTCCTCGCCGATACGCTCCTCCATGTACTCCACTTTCTTCAGCTTGTCAGTCTCCCGCTCCGCTTCATCGGCGCGGCGCTCGGTCTCGGAACTATGCTTTGCCACCTCGGGCAGAATCTCCCGGTAATGCGCGACGCGCTCCTCACCAAGCCGCCCCCGCAGCTGCTCCTTGATGATCCGGTGTATCTGAAGATCCGGATATCTGCGGATAGGGGAAGTAAAATGGCAGTAATACTGGCAGGCCAGCCCAAAGTGCCCGGTACATTCCGTACTGTACTTTGCCTGCTTCATGCTGCGCAGGGCCAGACGGCTGATCATGGGTTCCTCCGGAGTCCCCGCGATTTTGGAAAGGAGCTTCTGAATCTCCTTGGGGTGCACCTCCTCCCCTGAGGTCTTCTGGCCCGCTCTTCCCACGGCTTTCATGTAAAGTCCGAAATTATTGATGAATGCGGCCAGCTTCCGGATGCGCTCCCCGTCCGGTACATCATGGATTCGGTATACAAAGGGCATTTCCATCCAGTAGAAATGCTGCGCCACTGTCTCGTTTGCAGCCAGCATAAAATCCTCGATGATATCCGTGGCAGTGTTGCGCTCATAGGGCCTGATTTCCGTAGGATGCCCGTCCTTGTCCAACAGGATCTTGCACTCCGGGAAGTCGAAGTCGATAGAGCCGCGCTTACGGCGCTTCTCCCGCAGACGTCCGGACAGGGATGCCATCTCCCGGAACATGGGAAGCAGTTCCTTATACTGCCTGTACCCCTCGTCCCGCTCCACAAGGCTTTCGTCCTCCAGCAGTTCTTTCACTACGGTATAGCTCATGCGCTTATTCACCCGGATCACGGACTCGCATATCTCATAGTCCGAGATCTCCCCGTCCGGCTCCACGGTCATCAGGCAGCTTAGCGCCAGCCTGTCCACGCCTGCATTCAAAGAGCAGATGCCGTTGGACAGCGCGTGGGGCAGCATGGGGATCACTCTGTCCACCAGGTAGACGCTGGTGCCCCGCTTTAAGGCCTCCCTGTCCAGGGCTGAATTCTCCTGTACATAATTGGTCACATCCGCAATGTGCACCCCCAGATGATACCGCTCCCCGTCATAGGTGACACTGACCGCATCGTCCAAGTCCTTGGCGTCCTCTCCGTCTATGGTTACCATCACCACATCCCGCAGATCCCTGCGGCCTGCCATGTCCGCCTGAGACACCTCCTGGGACACCCGCTCCGCCTGGTTCATGATCTTTACCGAGAACTCCACCGGCAGCTCGTACCCCCGGACAATGGACATAATGTCCACGCCGGGATCATTGATATGGCCAAGGATCTCCACTATCCTGCCCTCAGGACTCTTTCTGTCGTTCCCGTAATCCGTGATGTCCACCACCACTTTATGGCCGTTCATGGCTCCCTTGGAAAACTCCTTGGGAACGAAGATATCCCTGGCCAGCTTATTGTTGTCCGGCACTACGAAGCCGTAATTCTCCGAACCCCGGTCGTAAGTGCCGACTAACTGCGTAATGCCTCTGGACAGGATACGGACCACCTGGGCCTCCTGCCGCTTTCCCTCTGTCTCCGGCAGCAGGGCCACCTCCACGGTGTCCTTGTGGAACGCGCCGCCGGTCTTTCCCTCAGGGATATAGAGATCCTCCTCTCTCCCCTCTATCTCCACAAAGCCAAAGCCCTTGGCGTGGCTGATAAAGGTGCCCGTAAGGGCTCTGCCGTTCCCTTTCACGTACTTCGCCCTGGGGGTCAGCATCAGCTTCCCCTCTTCCAGAAGCTCCCGCAGAATTGCCCGAAACTCCTCCCGATCCTCTTTTGCCACCTGCATGAAAGCGGCCAGTTCTTTCTCTTTCATGGGCACATAGATGGGATCTTTCACCAGTTCGCAGATGATTTTCTTCCTGGCTTCCCATGACGCTTTCTGATTCAAATTACTCATATACCCTCTCCCACACCCCGCTGTCCATCCGGCGCGCATCCCCTTGCACGCCCCGGAGCGGATAAAAAAACACTCTTGCCTTTTCCGCAAGAGTGTCTCCATTTCGTATCTTAAAATACGTTCAGATTCAATACCACTGCAAGAATCATGAACAATGCAGCCAGCAATTTGGTCAGCTTCACCAAAAGCCCCTCCATGGAGCGTCCCTTGTTCTTGCCCCAATAAGTCTCAGCGGCTCCGCTGATGGCTCCCAGTCCCGCGGACTTGCCCTCCTGCATCAATACCAACACAACAAGCGCTATACATATAAGGATAAATAAAACTGTCAAAATAATCTTTAAGACTCCCAACTGTCCCACACCTCCTAAGATCTTGCGTACAAACTTTATTTATCTTAGCATAGTCCGCACAAAAAAGCAACTACTTTTTCCAGATTCTATTATCAAAGTTCTATAATAGAATCCAAGGGAGTATTCTATTATCAAAGTTCTATTGTAGTTATTGATTTCTTCTGATATAATCAATCTTGTAAAGAACATACAGGGACAATTTGTGTTCAACTCGGCAGGATATTCGGACAGTTCCCTTGGGAACTATGTAAAAAACCTGCCCGGCTGGCTGAAAGAAAGGTGGCAAAATGAGTTCTGCAGCAGCAAGACCCTTGGAATATTATTACACGATGGACGATATCAATAATCTGCCGGAGGGGAAACGGGCTGAATTGATTGACGGCGAGCTGTATATGATGGCGGCGCCCGGTTTGATGCATCAAAGAATTCTCATGGAATTGGCTTTCCGCATAAGGGATTATATAGGAAAGAACAAGGGGGACTGCGAAGTCTTTCCCGCTCCATTTGCCGTATTCCTAAACGCAGACGACCGGATTTACCTGGAACCCGACATCTCCGTTATCTGTGACAGGGAAAAACTCACAGAGGAAGGCTGCAAGGGAGCGCCGGACTGGATCATTGAAATTGTCTCCCCCACAAGCCGTCCCATGGATTACAATAAGAAGCTGTTCAAATACAGGATGGCGGGAGTCCGGGAATACTGGATCCTTGACTATGAACGCAATCTGATCATGGTCTATGATTTTGAGCATGACGAGATGAAGGATTATACTCTGAAAGACAAGGTAAAAACCAACATTTACCAGGATCTGGAAATTGATTTTTCCCAAATGATTCTGTGACATCCGATTTCTAAACTGCCCACGGAAAGCGCAAAGCCTCCCGTGGGCAAATTATGATGATCTTAAATTCCCGGCACAACTTCAGCAGCGGCTATAGGCCGCATACATAGCCACTGACACAAGCAGAAAGACCCCCCCGCATGCCAGCAGAAACAGGAAAGGGGCTTTCTTCTCCTGCCTTGCCACCCTGTAGTCATAAAAGGTGTCGTACTTTCTCGACATGTCTTTCCGAAAAACGCCCCAGAACGTCTGCAAGCCGTAGGCGATCATGTCAAAGGTTCCCTCATTGCTGGCAAAGAGGAGCAGCGCGATACAGGTCGCCACCATCCCCACCACCAGAAAGCTGTCGGACAGAATCCGAAACACGGACTCCGCATCCGTCTGCCCGAAAACCCCCATCAGCCATGCCGTCAAAAAAGTGCACACACTGCAGATACATAAGGAAATCCAGAATTTTTTGCTGTTTTTCATGCCTGCCCCTGGTATTCCTTTACATATCTGTCAAATTCTTCCGTGTTGCATCTGACGAAATGCCCCGGATAAACCTCCCGCATCACGGGCTCTTCCTTGGAATAGTCGTGATCCAGCACGGGATTGTACAGCACTCTCTTTCTCTTCCGCTCCGTAATGGGGTCGGGAAGCGGAATGGCGGAAAGCAGGGATCTGGTATAAGGGTGGAGAGGATGAGCAAAAAGTTCGTCGCTGGCCCCCAGTTCCACGATCTTACCAAAGTACATTACCGCGATCCGGTTGGAAAAATACTTTACAACGGCCAGGTCATGGGCGATGAACATGATAGTCAGGCCCATTTTCCGGCTCAGCTCATTGAGCAGATTGATGACCTGGGCCTGAATGGACACGTCCAGGGCGGAGATAGGTTCGTCCGCAATGATCAATTCCGGCTTCATGATGACCGCACGCGCAATACCGATACGCTGACGCTGACCTCCGGAAAATTCATGGGGATACCGGGACGCATGCTCCCTGACCAGGCCTACGGTCTCCAGCATTTTGTATACCTGCTTTTCAATGTATTCTTTGTTCTTTTCCCCATGGATGACCAGTCCCTCCGCGATTATGTCATGGACTGTCATACGGGGATCCAGGGACGCAATCGGATCCTGAAAGATCATCTGGATCTCATTGGTGATAAGGTTCTGGCCCTTTCTGGTGCGGGCCCATTTTTTGTGATCCTCCTGGGCCGATTTGATCTCCGCTTTGTTTTTGGCGATTATGTCGTCCAACTGTTCTTTTCTGATTTTTTTATCGTCAAAATCCTTGCGGGCCTGTTTGATATTGTCTTTGTAGCTTCTGGTCCCTGCGCAGATTCTCTCGCCTTTGTAGTATACGGAACCGCCGGTAATGTCGTAAAGCCTGATAATAGAGCGGCCTGTGGTGGTCTTGCCGCAGCCCGACTCTCCCACCAGTCCGAATACCTCGCCCTTGTAGATTTCAAAGCTCACATCGTCAACGGCTTTCAGCTCCTTTTTGCCCATTTTAAAATACTGGCGGAGATTTTCTACTTTCAATAATACTTCTTTTTTCTCATCCATATTATTCTCTCTCTTTCCGTGTACGCTCTATACGGGCTTTAATGACTTTCGGCATCTCAACCGCCGGCGCGTTGGGGTGAAGCAGCCATGTGGCTGCGCTGTGAGTGGGCGTAATCTCAAAGAGAGGCGGCTCCAGCTCAAAGTCAATATCCAGCGCATATACATTTCTGGCCGCAAAGGCATCGCCCTTGGGCGGATAGATCATGTTGGGCGGGGTGCCCGGTATGGACTCCAGCCGCTCCGAGGTTTCCAGATCCGGCATACTGGACAGCAGCGCCCAGGTATAGGGGTGGGCAGGCTCGTAGAAAATCTCCTCCGATGTGCCGTACTCCACAATCTTACCCGCATACATAACCGCGATCCGATCCGCCATGTTGGCCACAACGCCCAGATTGTGGGTGATGAAGATAACGGAAAGATGCCGCTTCTCCTTGATCTCATTGATCAGCTCCAGGATCTGGGCCTGAATGGTCACATCCAGGGCCGTGGTGGGCTCGTCGCAGATCAGGATATCCGGATTGGCCGACAGAGCGATGGCAATGACGATCCTCTGCCGCATACCGCCGGAGAACTCAAAGGGATACTGGCGGAAACGTGTGGCAGGTTCCGGAATGCCCACCTCCTCCATGAGTTTGATGGCCTTTGCCTTTGCGATGGACTTGTTCATTTTCACCACCACCCGGGAGGCCTGATCTTTGAGGTAATCGATGATCTCAAGGACCCGGGCACGGGCATCGAACTGCTTTTCGTCCTCAATGCAATCCTGATAATAGGCAATCAGATTTTCGATGACTCTGCAGATATTCTCCTGCTGCAGCTCCAAGTCTACGACTACCTGGGGACTCAGCTCCCAATCCGGCGTCTGTCCCTTTTGAACGATTTTGTCATATTTGGCCTTATTTCTCAGGTACTTCTTCTCTTCCACCGGATTTCTGCGGATTCCGTCAAAGTACGCGTCCAGTGCGGATTTCAGCGCGCTTGCGAACACATACTCCGTACTGTTCTTCTTCACGCTCAGCCTGTCAATGGCTTTCTCCACCTCCGGCGCCAGGGCTTTCAGATATTCATGGGATTTATGTTCCTCCGGCTTTCCGGCCTTGAAATAATCCAGGGCTTCCTTTAGCTTTGGCAGACATTCCTTTTTTGACAGGAGGGACCGGTTCTCCGAATGCTGCACGCCCAATTCCGCCATCCTGATAAAGTCGATCATGAAGTCCTCGTCCATATAACGCCCGGTAAGTTCGTTCATCTCTTCCACAGGCATGGCTGCCAGGTCCTCCCCCGGCTTCTTCATCATATAATAACCCATGCTGAAAAAGTTCGGATGGGTTTGGGCCAGCGCGTCCTCCGCAAGGGCATGAACCTCTTTCAGGACGCGGGCTGCTTCCCCGGCATTTACCTTTTTCTGCGAAATCATGGAGGAAATGCTGTTAATGCAGGAATCCGACTTCTCGTTCTCTGCAATCACATAAGGGTTTACGGAAAGCTTCAAAAGCTTAAGTATGTGCTTTAATTCCGCTTTTTCGTTAAATTTCGCCTGCTTTTCAAATTTCACGGCGGCATTTTCCGAATCCACGTCCAATTGGGTCACATTTCCGTAAGCTTCGTTAAATTCGCTCTCATACTTGATGGCAGAGATACAGAATTTGTCAAAGGTATCGGTCTTTTCGTCCACATCCGCGCCGGCGCCTGCGGCTTTCATATTCTCGCCCAGAAGCTTCAAAAGCGAATTGAATGAATTTTTCGCATTTTTCTTCCCTTTTTTGGCTTTCAGGATCATTGCTTCCGTAAGCTGCTGTCCCACACGCATAATGGGGTTCAGGCTGGACATAGGATCCTGGAAGATCATAGCGATCTTGTCGCCGCGGATCTTGTGGTATTCATCCTCCGATATTTTCAGTAAATCCTGTCCGTCGTACAGGATCTCGCCGCCCTCCACGATGGAGTTGCCGGCCAGGATTCCCATGATGGCCTTGCTTGTCACTGATTTGCCGGAACCGGATTCCCCTACGATGGCAAGGGTTTCTCCCTTGTACAGATCATAGGAGATATTTCGGACAGCCTTTAAGGTTCCCCCCTGTGTACGGAATGATATTTGCAGATTTTTCACTTCTAATTTTTTATCCATAAATACAGGCATTCCTTTCGTATCAATCAAACGTTTTTAACCGACCGTTTCCCTTTATTCATCCGTTCCTCTCAAGGACGGGTTAAACGCATCCCGAAGTCCGTTTCCGAACAGATTAAAGCTCAGCATCAGCAGGCTTATGAATATGGAAGGATATAAAATCATATGGGGATACGTAAACAGGAAGTTCTGCCCCGTGGCAAGCAGACTGCCCACGCTTGTAAGGCTTCCCGTATTTAAGTTCACGATTCCCAGATAGCTTAAGGTGGTCTCTGAGAATATAACGCTGGGAATGACCAGCACGCAGCTTGTAATCAGCGTTCCGATGGCATTGGGGAAAATATGCTTAAACATAATCCGCGAGTCCTTTGCTCCAAGGGTCTTGGCCACCAGCACATACTCCTGGTTTTTAAAACGGTAGAACTGCATTCTGGTACGCCCGGCCATTCCGGTCCAGCCCGTGATAAAGAATGCCACAAACAAAATCACGATATGTGAAACGTTCAAATGATACTTAAGGAGTGTTATAACAACCATCATTGGAATGGATGCCATAATATCCACAATTCTCTCCATGATCAGGTCAATTATTCCGCCGTAATATCCCTCAATGGAGCCGTAAATGGCGCCTACAAACAGGTTCACGGATGCCACTATAATGGAAAGGATGAAAGAAAACCTGGCGCCGCTGGCAAGACAGATCAGCAAATCCTTACCCGCATTGTTTGTGCCAAGCAAAAAGCTGGGGTACTCTATGCCGTCCCCCGCCTTATGGTGGAGATATTTGTAGTACTCGCGGTAATCCACGCGCACATTCCACATACCGCCGTCCTTAGGCTCAGCATAATTGTAAAGCTTTTCATCGCCCTCATAGTACATCTTGCTGGTATATTCGTCCATGCCATTGTCCGGCTGATAGATGGGAATGAAATCTCCGTTCTCGTCAAAAACGGTGGCTGTCTTTCTTCCCGCGCCTGCCTTTGTCCGGTACCAGATATTGGCGTTGGTCTTGTCCTGCTCCGCCTCCGGCCTTAAGGCAGGATCGGTAATAGGGAAAATGACCTGGACATTGTACTCGTCCTGATACTCCTGAAGCGCGACGTATTCATGATGTTTCAGAAGTACAAATTTTACGCCCACCACATTATAGGTATCAAGCCTGAAATCATAATAGGAAACGGCCTTGCCCATGTATTCTTCCTGGCGGACTTCCGGCTCTGTCATAATGACAGTCCTGCCCGTCTCCTGCTCAATTCCCCTGTAGAGATTGTAAGTAGCCTCCGTGACACCCATCTGGCGGCCGCCGTCCCAAAAACCCAGTTCATGCTCATAAAAGAATTCGTTTTTGGGGAGAACATAAGCATAGTTTATGTCCTCGTCCGCAACCTTGTAGGGAGAGACAATGGGACCTATCATGGAAAAAACAAACAAAATGCCAATGATAAATGCCGCTGCTATGGACGCCTTATTTTTCGTAAAGCGGTGGAGGGCGTCTTTCAGATAGGAAACGGGCTTTGTCTCCAGTTTTTCATCATGCAGCTGTTCTCCGGCCGAATGGAGAACAAATTTTTCACTTGAAATCTTATACTCTTCTGCTCTCATTATTTCGCCCCCATTCTGATTCTAGGATCAATAACACCGTATGACAGATCCACTACAAGTCCTGCCAGCAGTCCCACAAGGAGATAAAAGCCGGAAAGCATCATAAAGAAGTCATAGTCCGTTGAGTTAATGGATGCCAGATACAGACCTCCCACGCCGGGGATCTGGAATATTTTCTCTATCACAAGGGAGCCGGAAAGAACGCTTACAAATTCACCGATGATCATAGGGAAAATCGGAACCATGGCATTTCGGAGCGCATGGCGCACTGTTGCCTGGGATTTTGTAAGTCCCTTTGTCCTTGCCAGGAGCATGAACTCACTTGTCAAAACCTCCGTAAGCTCCGCACGGGTATAACGGGCATATCCGGCTATGGAGCCAAAGGACATGCTGAATACCGCGGGAAGCATAGAGAGGAACATTTTCTTATTAAAATAGAGCGGCCAGTTAAAGGCGCCGGGCTGATACACGTATCCCTTTTCCGGATAGGTCGTTACAATGTCCGGAAGAGACACAACGCCCAAAGGCAATATGCTGAGTTTAAAGCATATCAGGTACAGTAACAGAGAGGCATATACAAAAGCAGGTACCGAAATAAAGACCATTACAACCGTACTGATCAAATGATCCTGCCATTTATTCTTCTTCAAAGCGGCAAAAATACCAAGAGCAATTCCCATCGGTATCGCCAGAATCGCCGAATATACATTGATGAGTATTGTAGGCGGGAGTTTTTCGATAAACACGCTCCAGACCGCACGTCCCCGGTACTCGGGCATGTTGAAGCCGATCCCGAAATCATGATAAAAAAATATATTCTTTAAATATCTGCCCAGCTGCTCAATAATAGGTGTGTTGACATACTTGCCGGAACTATCCATTTTCATATATCCGCGGGACACCATCTGGGCAATGATCTTATCCGCATCTTCCCCTATACCTACGGTGGAAACATCCACCGGCAGAAGCTTCACCAGGACAAAGCATGTGATAATAATAATCGTAAAAGTAATAAGCATAAGACCTATTCTTTTACAGACATATTTGAACATATACATAGCAATCACACAAGCCCTTGAACCAAAGGCCTCCTTTCTTTGGAAATTCAGTACATAGGATGGCCGTTTGGCCGCTTACAGATCCATAAAAATATACATATAAGCGAGGGATGGTAATGATCATCCCTCGCTTGCATAAACCATAAGGCGATACGGATTACTTGTAATTCAGTTCTCCGTTCTGTTCAGCCACTGCCGCTGCCCACTCCTCATCGTTATAGTTGTAGGTCATATATCTCACGCCACCGTATCCCATGAATGTATTGTATTCATAAGTCACATAGTCAACCTTGTAAGACAGCAGGGAAGCGTCAAACTGGTTATACATAGGAACCGTATAATAAGCCTGAAGAACCTCTTTCTCAAGGGCTGCAATCAGCTGCAGT
>CAJTZD010000094.1 GCA_910584235.1 uncultured Acetatifactor sp. | reverse complement strand
AGTAAAAAAGGGGCACTATCCGCCCGAAATTCGTCACGGTGCGTCTTCTTTTCACTATAAAAAAGTACCGTGACGAATGAAAGTCACCTAAATCGATTTTGTTAACATATGAATACAGCATAAAACTATATGGAATTCTCGAACACAGCAGGTTATAGTATAACATATCTTCTCAAAAAAGTACATACCCAAATCAGAACATTTGTTCAGATTTGGGTATGTCTTTCAATGATTCGCGGTCTTTAAGCCACTATTACTACAGTGGCTTGCCACCATGACGATGATGACTTATGTCTAAGCATTCGCGTATAGTGCACTCTCTGCTTTTTTATATTCAGCTTCTGTATATCCCATAGATAATATTTGCTCTTTTGTAATATTAATCTTAATCATTCTCTCGATAGCATTCAGGCGTTCACGCCTTATACTTCTCTCTTCAATACTCTCTGACCAATTGCACATAATCTGGATTCTCCTTTCCAATTCAGCCGTCATTGTCATTCCATATTCATCTTCCAATATACGTTTCTTTTCTGACGCATCTTTCCTGGAAACCAGCTCTTCCAACATAGCAATCAACACATTCTGCGATTTCTTTATAGCTTTTCCGGGAGAACTATCTGCTTCTCCCCTGATATTGACAATAATGCCTTTCATCAGATCCGTATGATATGAATTTCTCTTATTCCCGTAAACCGTTTTTCTGTCAAAACAGATTTCCTCGATAGAATCTTCTGTTTCCTCGCTGTCCATACATATCCAGATACTTCGGACTTTTTTCAAATTGTCAAAGTCACTGTGAAAAAATTCTGTCTGTTTCTGTGCTGAAATCATCCTTGCAAGATAGAATACAATCCTATTCTCCAAGTGGTATCCCAGTTTACCGGAATCCGTTGACTTCTGCGCCTCAATGTTGATAAGAATCTTCATCTCTTTTTCCTTGAGGTATGCAGTGAAGCGAATATCATAATAGATGATTCCCTCTCCCGGAATATTATCTTCCGTTGCTGTTCCTCTTACCCGCCCAAGATTAGAAAGTCCTGCATCAACCGGTCTCGCTCCTATTTCAATATCGTCACCAATGCAGCCAAGGATGTCTTCAATATCCATCTCCTGAAACTCATCAACCGCATACTTCAAAATACGTGACAATATCTGCTTGTCCGAAAGCAAATATTTTACATTTGTATCATATTCAGAACCAGAGTCATTTGTAGCCTTGACCGTCTGCGCTAAATTTGTCTCTATCATCGGCACTCCCTCTTCATTATATGCAATATAAATGATAAAATCAACTATTTCAAGGTTAGTTATAGTGTAACACATCTTCTCAAAAAAGCAAATACCCAAACCGGAACATTTGTTCAGATTCGGGTATGCTTTTCAATTCCGTTCCTTTTTGTCATTTTCTGCCGCTTCTCCGTAATATTCCAAAACATCAATTACAACATCCGCCAATCCCATTGCTTTATCTTCTTCCTCCTGTTTTTCGGGCAAAACCTCCTCCATATACTCCAACAGCTCAGGGAACTCCTCCCCTGCCAGCCCCTTATTATCCCCATACACGTCAAGGGTAATAATCTCTTTCGTGTGCCCCATCAATTTTGAGACAGCTTTGGGATTAAAATTATTCTTCAAGAGGAGCGTACAAAAGGTCGCTCTCAAGTCATGCCAACGTATGTCCGGCAGATTATTCTCCCGAAGCAGCTTCTTATAATGCTGCACATGATATCCTTTGCTTCGCGGCCTTCCATATGTAGAGCAGCAGATATAACCTAAATCCTGAAACTCCCGCTTCCTCCGGTTCTTATGTTTTTCATACTGTTCCTTTTCTTTCAGTATTGCTTCAAACACATAATCCGGAATCGGTACAACTCGATTGCTGGATTCGGTCTTGACTTTAATCTCCTGCTTGGTCAGGGTCTTCGCTGCATAATCCTCCTTTTTCGCCCCCAAAGGCTTGCCAAGCTGCCTTTGTATCGTCATTGTGCGATTGAAATAATCGATATCTTCATATTTCAGCCCGATAATTTCGCTTCTCCGGAGCCCCATCAGCACATTAAATAAGACCTGCATGTGAATGGGCGAATCCTTGCTTTTTTCCAGAATAAGGAAGATTTGTTCCAGCGTAAGCGTTTTCTGCGTATTGATTGTCCTTTGATGATACTTTTTCTTCTCCACAGTTTTAGGCAGATTGATTCCTGCGGCAGGATTTGTAGTAATCACTTTCATTGTAACGGCATACTGAAAAGAGAGATTCATTACGGTCTTCAATACTCGGGCAACAGATACCGAATACTCCGCTTTGGCATTGTACAGCTTCTGGACATCCCCTCTTGTGACCTCCACCATTTTTTTCTTTCCAATCATAGGGATAATATGATTTTTTGCAATCCCCCTGAAATTATAAAGGGTGCTGTCGCTCCCTACCCTTTTAGCGATATCTTCCTCCAGCCAGTAATCCAAAAATTCTTTCACAGTTACATTCGCATAAGTCACATAGCTTCCGCTGTATAATTCTGCTATCGTTTTGTCCCTGGCAGCATTGGCTTCCCTTTTTGTATGGAAGCCCGCTCTTTGCTGTGTTTTTTCCGTGCCATCCAAATACTTCAGGACGACTCTGTAACCATAGCCGTCCCTAATCCGCATAACAGGTTTCACATGCCAGTCAACATAATTCTGTAATCCCATGTCAAGCATGCCTATTCTTCATCCTCCCCTGGTATAAAAGTCGAGTTCATAAAGCCAATAATTTCATCATCGTCCGCTACCTCACAATAGTATTCATAGGTCGTGTTGACAGAGGCATGCCCCAGACATGCCGAAATTTTGATGAGCGGAGTTCCTTGTGCCAATAAAATTGAAGCATACATGTGTCTCAGCCCATGGACAGTAACATGAGGCAGTCCATTCTTCTCACAAATTTTTGTGAGTGCGTTGTTTAGCGCTGTAACTGAGTGGGGCAGTCCATTCTCCCGACAAGATATATATCCTTTATCGCAAAATGATTCCCCCTTTGCATCCTTATATATCATTATCTGTGTCTTCCGCCTTTCAAGTTCTTTCCAAATCACGTCCGGCACATTCAAAATCCTATCGCTATTGACAGTTTTCGGCTGTTTCTCGATTATTTGATAATCCGCAATCTTACAATCGCCTTTTGGTACAATCGGATTAGAGGTAATCTGCCTTTTGATATGTACGGAATGGCTCTCTATGCAGAAATCCTCCATCTTTAGTCCTTGAATTTCGCCTTTCCTCAATCCACAGAACAAAGCAAGCAATATTTCCAAATACCACCCATTCTTAGATGCTGCCGCAAGAAACACTTTCATCTTTTCCTTACTTAACACGGCGACCGTAGGTGTTTTTCTCCTATATGGCTTTGTTCCGGGAACCGGGTTGTTCTTGAGAAAGCCTTGCGTCACAGCTTCTTTCAATGAAAGATTCAGCATTTCCCTGCATTTATTTCCTGCCGATTCGGTAGCCTTTGCAGCCCGTTCCAGAAGCCGGTTCAGATACTCCACATTGACATACCGTAACTTGATGTCCTGCTCCATATGCGGCAAAAGCAGATTGTATAAAGTGTAGGCCCCTACCATTCTGGTCGTATTTTCAATTCTTGCGGAATAGATTTCTTCAAACCAATGGATTAGATAATCTTTAAAACTGATATCCATATTTAGCTTATGTGTCATCTGATAGCTGCGATAGGCTTTCTGAAATTCCTCCTCACACTTCCTATAGCTTTCTTCTGCTTCCGAGGCGGTCGCAAAACCGCCTCGTCTACCATATTTAATTTCCCCGTTCTCCTGAAGCACCTTGGTCCGGTGAAACCATGAGCTGCCCTGATAAAAGGCAACACTCTTTTTTTCTCTACTCATATAAGATACACCTCACTCCCCGTTTATCCATGCGTTGAAAGAATCTTTAGGCACTCTGAATAGCTTGCCGACTTTTATTACCCGAAAAATAGGGGTATCTGACTGGTAAACCTCAGAAAGGAAATAATAACACTTTGACCTGCCGATTCCTAATATCTTCTGGATATCGCTTGCAAAATAGACCTGCCTTTCTTCGCTCCCTATTGCTTTTGCTTCACTCATGCTCAACAGCCTCCTTTTTTGAAATGAATACTCTCTGTTGCAACTCCCTTATACTTAAAAGCATTTCTGTTACCGCCCTTACTTTCGCTGCCTATATGGTTGAAACTGTTAAAAATTTCAGCCATATAGGCGGAATTTCAGTAACCCTAAATCAATGATATACTACTGTGCTCTGTCAGTTTGCATCAACCATTCTTCTGCAAATCGTTCAGGAACATCGTAGCCGGAATCAACCAGCCTTGATAAAAGGGTGGGGATATTCACCACATAATACTTCTTGCGTCGATAGTTCTTCTGAAATCCCCTTGCTGAGTCTTCTTCCATAAGAATCCTCTGTTCATGAAGCTCCTTCATTATCTGCTTTGCGGATATGGGCCTCTTATAGCGCTCAAAGAAAGCGGTTTCTACTGCTCCTGAAGTAATATAGAGCATATTATCCCGGACAAAACATGCCTTGTCCTTTTCTGCGCTATCATAGGATGTGTAATTGCTAAAAAACCTTATATTACTCCCGCCCTTGCAGATTGTCTCAAAAAAATCAACAACATAGTCTCTCTGTTTTTCTGACTCATACTTTGCCCGAAGCACTTTCTCATATGATTCATTCTGAGCCTTCAATGCCGTATTTAATATCTCTTTTATGCCAAGGGGCATGTAGTATCTACTGAACAGATATTCTGCAAGCTGGATAAGCAAAGCATAGCCATATGTACGCACCGCATTGCCCTCCTTTGTAACCTCATGGCTATGCTGGACATCCCTGAAGAAGCGATCAATATCCTGTAACACATCGTCATAATGCTCCATCAATGCGGTTACAAAACCAATTTTCGTGCGCGCCATCAAATCCTGGTCGAACCCTGTTATTTTCTCCTTTAATTTCTCTATCTGCTCCCCGTTCATGGTGGGGATTTCTACAAACAGCAAGCGATCAAGGGCGCTGAATATTCCCATATCTCTTATGGATTCTCCAGTAATTATACCATTTGCACTTCCGCTGCCTGTATCACAGACACAGCGCACTACCGCATCAAGACGTTCTTCCTGCTTCCTGTTAATCTCCGAAGATTTGACTTTGTGCAAATCATCATAAAGTACAATCTGGCCGGATTTTCTTTGAATTCTGGCAAGAAAGTTTTGCGTTCTCACAGTCGATGTAAAACTTATTTCATTCTCGGCCTGATCCGGAGATAGGCAATATAACCTTGCGAGTGTCGTTTTAAGATGGCCCGATGGCGCAATCAAAGCTAATACACATCCCCCTCTGTTGCACACATTCTCAACAAAAGGTCTGACTACAGCATACATGGAAAAGAAAAATAATATGACTGTAGCTTCTGGAATCAATGTCGCAAATCTCCTTAGCTTGTCTCCTTCATTACCCTCTTCCTTTCTTGTAATCGGTATTATTATAGGTATGCTTGTCTTGCCATCAATACCACTATCTGACAAATTCGGTTCACCGATTACATTATCCCCAATGACGAATACCTTTCGTCCGTCTGTGAGCTTATATAATCCGGATGCCCCAGTCAGGTCAATATTATTTGGAAGCATTGCCGCTTCATGCATGAGCTTATACAGAAGAAGCATCCGGGCATCACCTAATAGAAAGGTATCATTGGCTTGGAACTCTGAAAAGAAATCAATTCTCTTAAGATCCTTTATCCACCGTCTCTTAGGCGGCCGACCATCTGAATATCTGACTTCTATAAGAATTCGTCTATCTGCTTCATCTTCCAGGCTGACCCTCACCTCAATGGCGGCAGCGTCAAAGTCCGCTATGAACACCCCATCGTAGCTCAACCCAACCTCTTCATCAAACTTGAAGTGCTCTATCCGAACCGGCCCCCGGAGCTGCTTTTGTTTCTGCATTTCTGGTTTCTGTACCTGACTACAATCTGAAGCAACTTTATATTCCATCACTGCACCTCCCTATAACTGCCATCGATAACACCATCTATGGCAGGAAACTGTCTACCTCTGTTCCCCTTGCCGGAACAAGAGCCAACCCGCGCCATATTCCTCTTCATCTTCTTGGGCGAATCATCAATATTGCACACCCCCAGATGCCAGCCTACATGTTGAATGGCTGATCTGTTTTCAGACAATTCCTTCGCCTGCTCCTTGCTCTTCTTCTGTTGCTTCAAAATCTTTGCCTTGTTGGAGCACGTTCTTTTCTCAACTTTCTTAACCCGCTTTTTTAGTTTCTTAATTTCGCGAGTCTTCCGGCAATCATGTGTCTCCATTTCACCGAGTCGCTCCGAAGTTTCACGCAGCAGATTCTGTAAGTTCTCCACATTATCGCCGAGCTGAATTACATAGCGGGCAAGCGTCGCAGCATCCCTCTCTGCAAAAATCTGCATCCTCTGGCTATACTGCTCTCCTTTCCGCTGGGCATCTACGATATCAACCGCGGCATCCAGATTATCGTCTTTTGACATGCTTCCTATTGGAACGTTGCCCTCAGATAAGCCCCTCAGTACTATATTCAATAAATCTGTGTCAACTTTAGACATATAATTTCCCTCCTGTATTATGAGTTTAAGTACGAAAATTGACAGGTATGTCATTCACCGATACCACTCAGGTAATAGGCTTACATCGTAATTTCTTCTGTTTTAAAATATTCCCAATTTTGTGGTAGTTGTCGTGCTTTTCAGCACTACTATCACCACAAAAACAGAATATTGAAGAAATACCAATGCCAGCAAAGTACTATAAGCTTGCAAATCAAATGCAAATTAACCACTCAATCACCCGGCTGGCCTTTTCATTCATCTCCTCCTTTCAAAAAAGAAAAATCATTGTAATATAGCTTCATCTGTCATGCGGAAGCACTTGCATTTGCTTTGCTCTAGGTATAGAATATCACATAGGTGTATTTATAACATGTACACAAGGATACCAACTTTAACTTTGGTTCTTGTACCATTATAAAAAAAATTTCCATACATCAAACATAGACAGGGGGACACTTATGATAATCGAGTACACCGCATCTATTCCTACACAGCGAAAAAAACCGATTCAGTATACTATACCAGACTATGATGCCATATTAATTGGCTCAACCTTTACAAGCAATAATATCATCAAATATGATACCTCCTCCAAATTGGGGTGTCCTATTTTGAATGAATTTCTAGATTCTGACTCAAAAGAGAAAGCAATGGCTTTCTATGGAAAGTATGGCAACATCTTTGACTTTCACAAATACCTAAAGTTTTACCCTCAGATGAAGGACTATCTTTCCTTTGATGGCCTTTATGAGCAGACTTGCGAAGAATTTAATATTCCACCAAAAGCACCTGACAGCAAACCCGACATGACTTATGAGATATTTCCATTTGAGCTATTTGAGTATTTCAGATATGATTTATTCTATATCAGCAAATTGATATCCGTTTTAGGGGAGACGTCTGGCCGCACCTCAACAGCTCCGATGAAGAGCATACAAGAAAATATTTTATCTCTTTATTCAAGTCCAAACATAGATGCTTTTCCAAAATATCTATACAACTCTTATTCTAATGATGAATTGGCCCTGACTCCTTTTGTTTCATATCCGTTTTATTGCTATCGTTTTATTGACGGTGGCATTTTCCCTGATGCAAATTTAGATAGGTTTACCTCTCTTTGTATCCCAGAGATTAAAAGCTGGATAGGACAGCTTAGAAATCTTCTGGATAAATCATCTTCCATTTGTGATTATATAACCTGCAAGAACATGATAGAATTGGCCCAAAAGATTATCAACGATTTTCTATCATACTATTTGGATCAGAATAAATCTCTTCCACTATATTCGCTCAACAATAATGCTGTCAACACCGTAAATGATCGATACCCTTCCTTAGTATTTGCATTATATGATGTTGTTTATTACATCGGAAAAGGAGGGCTAGAATTAAGATATTGCGCTGATCCAACCTGCAAAAAACCATTCATTGCGCGTGCAACCCACAAAAAAATGTATTGTGATTCCGATTGTGCACATAGAACAGCAAATCGAAATAGTATGCGCAGACATCGTAGCGAAAAGAAAAAACAAGCCACTCCAGAAGCGGCAAGCTCGAATTAAAAGTAAAATTCATTTTACCTCAAATGCGTTTCATCAGCGAAATTTCATCCTCAGGGAACCAGATATGAATAAGCGTGGCCGCTTCCTACAGTCAGACACATAAGTATTTATATAAACGACATCCTTCCTCATACTTGATTGTTTAAAGGGTGGTTCCATAAGACTTTCTAAGCTGCAAAGGGATTGCAAGATAATGCATCGCTCCTTTGCAGCTTTTTCTTACTGTTTTTATATATCACGCAATCCCCAATCTACCCTGCCCCCTTCGATTACACCGCTACTTCGTCCATTCCGCAACAAATTTGCACCAAAACGTTATGTCCTTGCCAAATATTTGTAGCTAAATCTTCAAGTGGCGTATGCCAGCATACCACAACACGGCATATATCTGCGTGCAATCCCCCATATCTCCTAATCCCCTACATGAACTTCTCCAGCACACCGTTCAGCCCTTCCGGGAACCTGTCGCTATATCCCGGCAGGGCCTCGCCTGATGGCTTCCTTTCCTTCTGTAGTCCGCCCGGGAGGCTTTCCGCCATCCTTTCAATCATCCCGGCAAGCGCGGCGCTTTGGGATGCCAGCTCCTCATGCACAATCCCGCGCACCTGCTCCATGCATATGCCTGCCTCCGCATGTTCACACACCTTCCCCGAATCCTCAAAGTGCCGCCGGAGGATGCCCTTCACATAGACAGGCATGGACAAGCCGATCCTCCTCTTCTCCGCCTCCAGCCTACTGTACAGCTCCATGTCCGGCACGCACTCAGGCTTGAACCGGAGCGTCACCACCCTTTCGTCCGCCATCTCATACCGCCCCCTGGCTCCTCAGTATCTGTAGAGCCAGGTATTCATACCCTATCGCGTTGGCATGGATGTCACAGTCATATGCGATATTTTGTTTACGCTCGGAGAAGTTCCTTACCGCCACAGCGCCGCCTCCCACATAGATGACCCTGCAGAAGTCGAGGTCGTAGCCCCGCTCCCTCAGCTCCAACTCCAGCATATGTACCTGCTCCCTGATGCTTTCTTTGATGAGGGTCACATATGCCTTGGGCAGGAGGCTCTCCTGCCTCAGAATGACCTTCAGTATCTCTTCCTCCGGGACGTCCTTCCCATGCTGCACCTGTAGGTCCCTCTGTATCTGCCGCAGCCATTTCACCATGGCCCTTTCGACCGTCACGGACCTCCGCTCAATCGGGATTCCGTCCTCCAGGTAGACCACGTCTGTCGTCTTGCTCCCGATGTCCACAATCAGGTAGCTGCCCTCCATGTTCCCCAGGCGCGGCGCCACTGCCGAATAGCATTGGGGGAACACAAAGACCCTGCAGATGTCCACGTCATACCGTGTCCCCTCATATTCATACCTCAGCCCCGGCTTCTGGCTGTAGTATTCCAGGAGCCGCCCTTTCTCCCTCCCATAGTCCGAGAACGGCAGGCCTACCGCCAGGATGACCTCCGCTTTCCGGAGTCCTTCCATGGAAAGCTCCTTCGCCACCGCCGCCATGGTCAGCAGCCTCGCGTCCTCGTCCGAGACCTTGTCCTCCGTGATGGCGGCCCTCCCCTCGCCGACCTTGTAGAACTTCCTTCCATATTTCAGGGAATGCTCCCTGACTGACGGCTCCACCTTCCCCATCGCATGTATCCCGTTGCCGAACAGCGTCCGTGCCGTCTTTCCGAACTGGTAGCCGTTGCCGAACCCTATGATGCACTTCCCATCGTCCAATCTGACCATGATCCTGTGCCCTCCTCTCTTCAAGATATCCTCCCGAAACCTCTAAGCCTGCCCTGCCCCTTCATCCTAAAACCGTGCATCTGACCAGGCTGCTGCCATATGCCATTTCAAGGACATCCGGTATGCAGTCCGCTAAGCATCCATACTTCTCCCTCAGCATCTCTTCCAGCAGGACCATGCCACCG
This sequence comes from uncultured Acetatifactor sp., assembly GCA_910584235.1. Classification (GTDB taxonomy): domain Bacteria; phylum Bacillota; class Clostridia; order Lachnospirales; family Lachnospiraceae; genus Acetatifactor. The sequence goes on along the minus strand of CAJTZD010000094.1, from coordinate 957 downwards.
TCTGCATCCGGCATATCGGCATCCAGCATATACTGGTCGTAATAGATATAGTCCACATATCCCGCATTTGCATCTTCTTCAAGGAGATTGTCGCTGGTCCCTTCCGCAATCCGGACGATCTGGCGCGCCTCCGGGACATATAGGAAAAGGTCGCCGTACCCTTCCGGCCCCTTTCCAGAGCATGCCTCTGTCCAGGCGCCCTCTGCAGGGCTGTAGCCTATGCGGAACCTCGTGGCCTGTTCCCATTCCTTTTCACTGCAGCATGGACTGTAGCCAAAGGTACAGCGGCTGGCATCCAGATGTCCTTCCCTGAATCCCTGGGCTGCACTGTCACGCCCGTCCCTATGCCGAAGGCCTTTCCCCATTCTCCCCGACCTTTCTTCCATCGTCCCTCCTTCTCCCATTGCGGGCCGGCCTTGAAACCGCACATCGCGGCTTCAAGCCAAAAATTCACACATATAGCCGTCAAAGCTGCCGAAGTCCGGCCAGCCGTCCGGTCTTCCACCGACCCGCTTCCAGAGTTCCATCATCGTGCTGTCATACGGTTCTGTGTCCGCCTCCCAGCCTGCATGGAAGCAGAATGCCGTCCATAGCGCCCTTAGCTGGTCCTGCGTATGGCTGTCATGGAAGCAGCTACCCTCCGCAAAGCGCAGGAGGTAATCGTATTCAGCCCGTAGGTTCATGGTTCCCATATGCCCCTCCATCGGGCCAGCCCTTTCCATGCAGCCGCTTTTCCCCATCTCTTCTGCCTGGCGCACGGCTGGGCCATAGCACCCACATATCCCGCGCGGCTGGCTGGCAAGTCCATCAGCCTCCTCTGCACCATCTGTCTCCAGGACGCTGCTGATGTCGTCTCCGCAACAGCAGACTTCCCCGAAATATTTCCCCTCCATTGGCCAGCCCTCCTCGTATAATAAGTTTATAGCCAGTCAGAACAGGCTATAGACTTATTCTTTT
>CAJTZD010000093.1 GCA_910584235.1 uncultured Acetatifactor sp. | reverse complement strand
ACCCGCTGGCCATGCCGCAGATCATCATCCCCGCCTGGCAAAACGGCACCCCGCACTCCATACACCTGGCCCCCTGGAGCTGCTGCCGCTCCTGTGGCAGATGCTCCAGGAACTCATTGAAATGCTTTATCCGCTCCAACGGCTCCCGGGCCTTACTCACTTCTCTGCTATATTCCATAAATCCTGTCGGCTTTCCCATTCTTTTTGTTCCTCCTATTGAAACCCTGCTTCTTAGCCTGTTCCGACTCCCTCCCGGAAGCCGTCACCTTTTGGTATTCGCATAAAAAGCCTCGATCTGCGCCTGCTCCGCGCTCAGCCCCTTTTCCTCCATCTGCACAATGGTCTTCATCACCCTCTCATAATCATGGGGAATGATCTTCTTAAACTTCGGCAGATACGCCTCAAAATGCTCCAGTATCTCCTTGCCCCTGGCCGAGTTGGTAGCCGCCACATGCTCCTGTATCATGCCTTTCAGCTCCAGCACGTCATACTTGCCGGTCAGTTCCCCGGAGGACACCATCTCCTTGTTCAGCCGTTTATACAAATCGTTCCCCTCATCCAGCACATATGCGATGCCGCCGCTCATGCCCGCGGCAAAGTTCTTGCCGGTGCCTCCCAGCACCACCACACGCCCGCCGGTCATGTATTCACAGCCATGGTCACCCACGCCCTCCACCACCGCCGTGGCACCGGAATTGCGCACGCAGAACCGCTCTCCCGCTACGCCGTTTATAAAGGCCTTGCCGCTGGTAGCCCCATAGAGGGCCACGTTTCCGATGATAATGTTCTCGCAGGCTTTGAATTTGCTGGCCTTGGGCGGGTACACGATGAGCTTCCCGCCGGAGAGGCCCTTGCCGAAGTAGTCGTTGCTGTCTCCCACCAGCTCCAGCGTCAGCCCTTTCGGAATAAAGGCTCCAAAGGACTGCCCGCCTGCGCCTCTGCACAGCACCCGGTAGGAATCCTCCTCCAGATCGTCCCCCAGGCGCTTTGTGATCTCGCTTCCCAGAATCGTGCCGAAAGTCCGGTCCGTGTTGGACACGTCCACCTCCAGGCTCCTTTTCCGGCCTGTGTCAATGGCTTTCTTAAGCTGCTTTAGAAGCACCCTCTCGTCCATGGTCTTCTCTAACTCGAAGTCGTACACCTGCCCGGGGTCAAAGGTCACCCTCTGCTTTGTGCCCTCATAGGGATTTGACAAAATCTGGGTCAGGTCGATCTGGGACTGCTTTCTGTTTAAGCCCTCCCGGACTTTCAAAAGATCCGTGCGCCCCACCAGCTCATCCACGCTGCGCACGCCCAAAGCAGCCATGTATTCCCGCAGCTCCCGGGCAATGAACCGCATGAAATTCTCCACATACTCCGGCTTTCCCTTGAAATTCTTCCGCAGTTCCGGATTCTGGGTGGCCACGCCCACCGGGCAGGTGTCCAGATTGCACACCCGCATCATGACGCAGCCCATGGTCACCAGGGGCGCGGTGGCGAATCCGAACTCCTCGGCTCCCAAAATGGCCGCAATGGCCACGTCCCGGCCGCTCATGAGCTTGCCGTCGGTCTCGATGCGCACCTTGCCCCGCAGGCCGTTTTGAATCAAAGTCTGATGGGTCTCCGCCAGCCCCAGTTCCCAGGGGAGGCCTGCGTTGTGGATGGAGCTTCTGGGGGCAGCCCCGGTGCCGCCGTCATAGCCGCTGACAAGGATCACCTGGGCTCCTGCCTTTGCCACGCCCGCCGCAACGGTTCCCACGCCGGCCTCCGACACTAATTTCACGGAAATCCGTGCATCTTTATTGGCGTTTTTCAAATCGTAGATCAACTGGGCCAGATCCTCGATGGAATAGATGTCGTGGTGGGGCGGCGGGGAGATCAGGGAGACACCCGGGGTGGAATGTCTGGTTTTGGCAATCCAGGGATACACCTTGCCCCCGGGCAGATGGCCGCCCTCGCCGGGCTTCGCGCCCTGGGCCATCTTGATCTGGATCTCCTTTGCGCTGACCAGGTAGCGGCTGGTGACGCCGAAGCGTCCGCTGGCCACCTGCTTGATGGCGGAGCACCTGTCCAGGCCGTCCGGTCCGATGGTCAGCCGCTCCGCGTCCTCCCCGCCCTCGCCGGAATTGCTCTTGCCGTGGAGGCGGTTCATGGCAATGGCCAGGGTCTCGTGGGCCTCCTTGGAGATGGAGCCGTAGGACATGGCTCCTGTCTTGAACCGGGTGACGATAGTCTCCACCGGCTCCACCTCCTCCAATGGCAGGGCTTTCTCCGGATACCGGAAGTCCAAAAGGCCTCTGAGGTTTTTCACGGAGGTCTCGCCGGAATGCGCTTCTTCCGCGTTTACCATGGCGGTGTACTTTCGAAACATCTCATAGTCCCCCCGTCTGGCGGACTCCTGGAGCATGTGGATGGTGGCCGGGTTGTAGAGATGTTCGTCCCCGCCGCTTCGCATCTTGTGATGGCCCGGGCTGTCCAGGGTCAGGTCGCTTCCAAGGCCCAGGGGGTCAAAGGCTTTTGAGTGGAGTTCGTCTACCTGGGCCTCGATGTCTTTCAGGGTCAGGCCTCCCACCCGGCATACGGTGTTGCTGAAGTATTTGTTTATGACCTCCGGCGCAATGCCGATGGCCTCGAAAATCTGGGAGCCCTGGTAGGACTGTATGGTGCTGATGCCCATTTTGGAGGCGATTTTTACAATGCCGTGGAGCACCGCGTTATTGTAGTCATCCACAGCAGCGTAGTAATCCTTGTCCAGCATGTGGTTCTCTATCAGTTCCCGGATGGTCTCCTGGGCCAGGTAAGGGTTGACGGCGCAGGCGCCGTACCCTAAGAGGGTGGCAAAATGGTGCACCTCCCTGGGCTCCCCGGATTCCAGGATCAGCGCCACTCTCGTGCGCTTTTTCGTCCTTACCAGGTATTGATTCAGGGCGGACACCGCTAAGAGGGAGGGCATGGGCACATGGTTCTCGTCCACGCCTCTGTCCGAGAGGATCAGGATGTTCACCCCGTCCCGGTAGGCTCTGTCCACCTCCACGAAGAGCCTGTCAATGGCGCGCTCCAAACTGGTGTTTTTATAATAGGTGATGGGCACCACCTCTACTTTAAAGCCCTCGGCCTTCATATTCTTGATCTTGAGCAAATCCGTGTTGGTCAGGATGGGATTGTTCACCCTAAGCACATTGCAGTTCTTTGGTGTCTCCTTTAGGATATTGCCCTCGGTGCCTATGTATACGGTAGTGGAGGTGACGATCTCTTCCCTGATGGCGTCGATGGGGGGATTGGTCACCTGGGCGAACAATTGTTTAAAATAGTGGAACAAGGGATGGATGGTCTTGCTTAAGCACGGCAGCGGCGTGTCCACACCCATAGCCGCAATGGCCTCCGCCCCGTTCTTTGCCATGGGCAGGATGCTGGTCTTTAGCTCATCATAGGTGTAGCCGAAAGCTTTCTGCATCCGCTGGCGCTCCTCTCCGGCATATTCCGGCACCCGCTGGTTCGGTATGGTCAGGTCTTTCAGGAAGACGAGATTGTTGTCAATCCACTCGCCGTAAGGCTGCCTGGAGGCGTACTTCTCTTTCAGCTCCTCGTCGGCAATGACCCTGCCCTGCACCGTATCCACCAGCAGCATCTTGCCCGGACGCAGCCTCTCCTTGCGGCAGATTTTCGCCGGGTCTATGTCCAGCACCCCCACCTCGGAGGACAAAATCAATGTATCATCCTCCGTAATCAGGTACCGGGAGGGCCGCAGGCCGTTGCGGTCCAGCACCGCCCCCATGATATCCCCGTCGGAGAACAGAATGGAAGCCGGACCGTCCCAGGGCTCCATCATGGTGGCGTAATACTGGTAGAAATCCCGTTTGTTCTGAGACATGGCCCTGTCGTTGGCCCAGGGCTCCGGAATGGCGATCATCACCGCCAGAGGCAGGTCCATACCGCTCATCACCAAAAATTCCAATGTATTGTCCAACATGGCGGAATCGGAACCGGTCTTGTTGATGGCAGGCAATACCTTGTGCATCTGGCCTTTCAAATGCTCCGAGGCCATGTTCTCCTCCCTGGCCAGCATCTTGTCCGCATTGCCCCGAATGGTGTTGATCTCGCCGTTGTGGACCATAAGGCGGTTGGGATGGGCACGCTCCCAGCTGGGGTTGGTATTGGTGGAGAAGCGGGAATGCACCATGGCGATGGCAGACACAAAGTCCGGGCTCTGGAGATCTGCGTAAAAGGTGCGCAGCTGCCCTACCAGAAACATGCCCTTGTACACAATGGTCCGGCCGGAAAAGGATACTACATAGGTATCTTCGGAAGACTGCTCGAACAGTCTCCTGGCGATGTAAAGCTTTCGGTCGAACTCCAGCCCTTTTTCCAGGTTTCCGGGCTTCTTTACAAAGCCCTGCATAACCCGGGGCATGCACTCCACTGCCTTTTGTCCCAGGACGTCCGGAAAGGTGGGCACTTCCCGCCAGCCCAAAAACTCCAGCCCCTCTTTTTGAACGATGATCTCGAACATTTTCTTGGCCTGGTTCCGGCGCAGTTCCTCCTGTGGGAAGAAGATCATGGCAATGCCGTACTCTCTCTCTCCTCCCAGGTCCACCCCCAAAACTTTCATCACTCTGGAGAAAAACGGATGGGGAATCTGGGTGAGGACGCCCACGCCGTCCCCGGTCTTGCCCTCCGCGTCCTTTCCTGCCCTGTGCTCTAAATTCTCCACGATCTTCAGCGCGTTTTCCACAATAGCTCGGCTTTTTTCCCCTTTGATGTTGACGCAGGCTCCGATGCCGCAGTTGTCGTGCTCGAATGTCTCTCTGTAGAGGGGCGCCTGTGGAACTTCTCTCTTCACATCAAACATAGTGGTGCTCCTTTCCCTATGGTTTCTTTCAAAACATAATAACAAGAAAAAGACGCAAGGAAGCCGTTTCCGCGCTCCATTGCGTCTTTGTTTTTCTTACTATACAATATTTTCCGCAAATTGTAAATATAGACTTTTTCACAAATTGTCAGATAATTTGTCTATTCTATATTTTCCCCGAAATTTTCCGACATTTTTGCATTCTGTTTTCTATCTGTCTCGCATTATTCAGAAAATCTTCTTCTGCTTGTGCAGCATCCACGCGCATGCTCCCCCGACGGCAAGGCTCACCAGGCATACGGGCCAGTTCACCAGCCCGGAGACCGCAGGTATGAAGCTGAGCACATAGCTCAGCACATTGGCCAGGATATGCACTGCCACAGCCATCCGGAAATCTCCGAAATATTCATATGCATAGGCCATCAGGAAGCCCATCACAGCCCCATAGAGCCCCTGCACGGAATTCCCGTGGTAGAGGGCAAACAGCACTGCGGAGACCAGCATGGCGGCGGACAATTTCATATAGCGCCTGACACAGCCGAAGACCACGCCTCTAAACACCAGCTCCTCTGCAATGGGCGCAATGAGACCGAAGCAGATCAGCCCTAAGGGGAACCACGCCGCATACTGGTCCTGGGCCACCTGCTGATAGCTGTCCGAATTCTCTACGACGCTGACCAGCAAAAGCAGCACGTTCAGCCCCAGGGCAAGCCCTGCCGTAGCGCCTGCCAGGAGAGCGTAGTTTCGGGGCGGTTCCGCCTTAATGTGCAGAAGCTTCATGTCCTCCGCCGTTTTGGCCAGGGTCTTTTTCGCTATATTCCAGACAGAGAACCCTCCTACCAAAAAGGAAAAGGCAGTGAGCAGCACAGCGCCGTTTCCGGTGAGACTTACCAGCTCTCCCTGGGCGTTTCGCACGAAGAGGAAGTCACTGTTGGGCAGAGTGTTCCCTATGTTGGCTAACAGAATGGCGCCTACGTTCATGGCAATATTCCTTGCCAGAATGAATATCAAAAAGGGAAGCACCATCTGCCAGATCCGCTGGGACATGGTGGTCCGCTCCGGCTTCTGCGTCCCCCGCAGCAGGAATTTCTGCAGTTCCTCCACGGAACGGACGATGTAGTCGCATTTCGCCTCACGCAGCTCTTCCATGCCGCCGTAGCCGTATGTAACGCCCACGCATTCCACGCCCGCCTTTCGGGCGCCCTCCACATCATAGCAGCGGTCCCCGATCATGTAAACTTTCGTCTTCTCCACGGGCCAGTTGCCGAACAGCTGTTTTAACGCCTCCTGGATGACCTCATCCTTGTTCACCCTGGTGCCGTCCATCTCGCTTCCGACTACGACTTTGAAATATTTCGCAATGTTGAAATGCTCCAGAATCCGCCGGACGAATTCCGTGGGCTTGCTGGAGGCCACCGCCATGTACATTCCCTGGGAATTCAGGGCGTTCAGCATCTGGGGGATGCCGTCATAAAGCTTGTTCTCGAAAATGCCGATGTCCCGGAACCGCTCCCTGTACTTTTCAATGGCTTCCTCCGCCCGGGCATCGTCAAAGTTGTAATACTTCATGAAGCTGTCCTTTAAGGGGGGCCCGATAAAGGGTTCCAGCTTGTCTAAGTCAGGCTCTTCGATTCCAAAGGAAGAGAGCGCGTACTGAACGCAGGTGCAGATACCGATCTTAGGGTCTGTAAGGGTTCCGTCCAGGTCAAACAAGAGATATTTTTTATTCATTTAAAAGCTCCTAATCTTATCACTGCCGTCGTCGACGGTTTTTTCGATACTGACAATTCTTACATCATAGCCGGTGGCAGCGTTTACCTGCACATGGGCCGTGTCCCCCTCTTTTTTCCCCAGAAGCGCCTTGCCCAGGGGGCTTTCATTGCTGATCAGGTTCTCCAGGGAATTCCCTCTGACGGTGGTAACGATCTTGAATGTCTCTTCCAGTCCGTCCTCTAAGAACTCCACGGTAACCGTATTGTTAATGCCCACCTCGTCCTCGGCGGAATCCTCGGAGATGACCCTGGCGGTCTTGATCATACGCTCCAGATAGCGGATGCGGCTCTCGTTCTGGTTCTTGTACTTTTTTGCCGCGTAGTACTCGAAGTTCTCGCTTAAATCCCCCTGGGCTCTGGCCTCCTTTACGTCCTCCAAAGCCTTGGGCCGCACCACAAGCTTGCGGTGCTCGATTTCCTCTTCCATTTTCTTGATATCGCTGGGTGTCAATTGGTCGTACATAATAATTTTACCTCTATTTTGGTTCTATATCTGTATCGCAGAAATGTGCTTATACTTCCTATCTTTCAATCCCATGTCTTTCTCTTTTCTCAGTCATAGCCGGTCAGCCTGCTGACAGGGACATTCACACATTCATGTTTTTCCTGGCTTCCTTTCCGCAATGCCGCCGGGATCTACAGTCCGATTCCGTATACCACCGCCACGGCCAGAATGATCTGGATGATGGCAAAGCGGAATACGGTCTGGGTATTGGACCAGCCCCATACCTTGCGGACCTGATCGTGGAGGGGCGTGCGCACCTTTTTCAGGATACGGATGTGAAAGACCCGGATCAGGCCTACCTTTACAAGTCCCAGCCCGCCGTCCAGCATGAGGACAAAGGCAACCGGGATATAGAGCACGGGACTGCCGCTTTTCAGGGCGGCGATGCTGATAAACAGGCCCATGGCCCTGGAACCCGCATCCCCCATCAGAAGCCTGCTGGGCGTGGCATTGTACCACAGATACCCCAGTATGCATGCGGCGAACAAAAGGATCAGGAAAGAAAAGTCCTCCCCCGTCCCCAGAATCCGGTCCACCAGGTAAAAGCTCATAATGGTAATAATGGTCAGCGTCCCCGACAGCCCGTCCACACCGTCAGCGCAGTTGGTCACGTTTACGGAGGTCCATACCAGCGCCACGATCAGAATGCCGAATAAAACTTTTGGAATTACCAGCTCCTGGTGGAACAGGGCCAGCCGGATGGTATTGTCATTATAATGAAGAAACGTCATGGCCACCAGCACGGACACGCACAGATCCAGCAGGCCTTTTTTCAGCTCCCCCCAGGGCTTGTCCGACGCATCGTCCAAAAAGCCCGTGAGCATGCTGATGACCAGCAGGACCAGGTATATGACAAGCTCCGCTTTCACAGGGACAAAGAGAAGCGCCGCGGCCGCAAAGGCCAGGACAAAGATGATTCCCGCCCCTCTGGGCTTTCCCGCCGAAAGCTTGCCGTCAACGGCAAATTCCCGGCCCGCGTCCTTTGGCAGATACCCGGAAAACTTTGCCGTGGCAAACACTGTGACGATAAATGCAAACAAGATGCCGCACAAGGCAAGCATAGAGGTATGCCCTCCGGAAATAATATTGTGTAACATATGACCCCCATACGGCCGTATCCCCGCACCCCGGCGGCACGGCGCTTTTCGTTCTTTAACAATTTTAAGTCATTCGCTGCGCCCCGTTTCCGGCGCCGCTTTTTATAAGCCTGTTATAAGCATGTACGAATATTTCGATTCTAACACATCTTTCAGGTAAATGCAATCCATTCGGGTATCTTTGCGCGTTGTTTGGGCCTTTGTTCTTTCCGCCGCATTATCCCCAAATCTTTCCAACATATTTTCTTTCCGCCAGGTCATACTAAGACCAAGATAAGTCGCAGCGAAACACTTACTTCTGAACTTCAGGATAAGTGCGGGCGGCACTTATCTTGAAGATAGATAAAAGAAAAGATACAACATTGGAGGTGAAAAACATGTCCGGATCTAAGACAAACAGAGTAGAGGTACCCGAAGCTAAGGCAGCTATGGATCGTTTCAAGACTGAGGTTGCCAGCGAGCTGGGTGTGAACCTGAAAGAGGGTTACAACGGCGACCTGACTTCCCGCGAGGCCGGTTCTATCGGCGGCGAGATGGTACGTCGTATGATCAAGAAGCAGGAAGAGCAGATGAAATAAGGTTCCCTGAGCCGATAATGGCTTAGAGACAAGAGGCTGCCATGGCAATGCGAAACGCAAAGCCATGGCAGCTTTCTATTTGTGTTCCTCACTCTCCGAATACAGCTCTGTAATCCGCCTGAAACTTGGCGATTCCTGCGTCCGTCAGCGGATGCTTCACCATCTGCTCGATGACGCCGTAGGGCACCGTGGCGATATCCGCCCCGGCCAGAGCGCAGTCGGTGACATGAACCGGGTTGCGCACGCTGGCCGCAATAATCTGGGTCTCTAAGTCAGTGACGGAAAAGATATCCGCGATCTCCCGGATCAGGTCCACGCCCCTCTGGCTGATGTCGTCCAGGCGTCCCAGGAAAGGGGAGACGAAAGCGGCTCCGGCCCTTGCGGCCAGCAGCGCCTGGTTTGCCGTGAAGATCAGGGTCACGTTTACCCTGATGCCCTCTGCGGACAGCGCCTTGCAGGCCTTTAAGCCCTCCACGGTCATGGGAATCTTTACCACCATATTGGGATGAATGGCGGCGATCTCCCTGCCCTCCCGGATCATTCCCTGGGCGTCCTCGGTAGTGGCCTTTACCTCGCCGCTGATAGGCCCGTCCACAATGGATGCAATCTCCGCAATGACCTCACTGAATACCCTGCCCTCCTTTGCGATCAGGGAGGGATTTGTGGTGACGCCGCAGATGACACCCATGTCATTTGCCTTTCTGATATCCTCCACCTTTGCCGTGTCAATGAAAAAACGCATACTGAACTCTCCTTTCCATCCCAGGATTTTATCCTCTTTGGGATTGTTGTACAAAACACAAATACTTTTATCCGGCTCCTCCTGCAGGCTTTGTCAGGTGGACAGATCCACCTCATCCCAGGGGCACATATTGTCGCAGCCCGCCAGCCAGAACAGGGAATGATGGCGCTCCATGACCACGCCCGCCTCCAGCTTCTGAGGCGCAGGCATCCCCATTACCCGGGCGTCCACACAGGCCCAGTGAAGCCGGTAAATCAGATCGGCCTGCTCCAGCAGCTCTTTCCGGGAACGAAGCTTTGCCGCCGCCAGCAGGGACTCCATGTCGGGACAGCGCTTCATCAGCCGTACCGAACCGGGGACATCGCAGATGCGGTCGGGCCAGAACAGATCATCGGTAAGCCCCAGGGCCCATTCCATTACCCACAGATTCTCGTACTGCCACGCAAACTGAATCTGCTCCTTTTCCGTGGAATCGGGATTGTCCAGGTACTTCTTTTCCGCCGGCGAGAAATACGCTTCCGCCCCATACCCCGCAAGGATGGGTGCCACAAACTCCCTGGCCTCTTGGTAGGACATATGGTCTCCCACCCGGCACTCGGAGTACAGCGACAAGATCAATAGCGCCGCTGCCCGGCCGCAGACCTCCTCCACAGTGCGGCCCGGCTCCTCCGCCCTCTCCGCCAGCAAAGGCAGCCAGGGCGTCACATAGACATGCTTCTTTTGCAGCAGCTCCATGGACCTGTTTCTCCGCTCCACGCTCTCCGGGGGCGCGTCTTTGGCCCAGTCCTCCGGCACGGGGCGCTCGGCGGGCATATAAAAGTCCAGTTCGCTTTTGCCCGCCTTGTCCAGGATCACCTGGCCTTTGCCGTTTTGCAGGGTCATACCGTCCCCGAACGTGACCACTCCCAGGAGCTTTTCCGTGACGGCCAGAACGGGTGACATAATCTGCCCCTCTTTCTCCTTTGTCTCCCTGGGGCCGGCGCTGTCAAAGGAGTAGATAATCTGAACCAGGCTTTTGCACTGGCGCAGGTGGTAGAACAGGTTGCGCTTTATCTCCAGCAGGGGCGTCTCGTTGTGATAGACATAGCCCGCCACCCCCTGAAGCTGCTCTTTGGCGTACCGGGCATCCTCTCCCTCCCCCTCCGGCGAGGCAGCCAGGAAAATGATTTCCATATCGCCCTGGCGCAAAGTGATATTGTTCCCGTCGCCCACATGCCGGATTTGAAACAGCTCCTCTATTCGGTCCAGAACCTCTTTGCAGTCCGGAATCGGGCAGAAGAGCATCCCCGCCCCTTTTACCCGCTCCGGAACCGTATTTTTCTTAAACTTGTCAAACAAGCCCACGCCAACTCCTCCTTCCAAAGATATTTGAGTTCAATGATATTTTACCATATCCGCCTCTCTTTTTCCACCTAATTGTTTCTTTCCCAAATTTCCCTGCACTTTTCCAAAACCCGGCCCCGTAGTTTCCACCATTGATATCTTAGGATAAACGCACCATTTTAAATGTAGGATATAAAAAAAGCCAGATAGAAACTGGATTTATAGCAAACGACTTAAATAAATTAATTTTGAAATTGTGAGTTATATATGTT
>CAJTZD010000092.1 GCA_910584235.1 uncultured Acetatifactor sp. | reverse complement strand
GCAACGGCCTTCTAAGCCGTGGGTCGGGGGTTCGAATCCCTTCGGGCACGTTCGGGATTGCACGGTTCCGGTTTATATGGTGGGTATAGCGCAGTTGGTTAGCGCGCCAGATTGTGGCTCTGGAGGCCAAGGGTTCGAATCCCTTTATCCACCTTTTATCACAAAATACAGTTCACCGCAAGCGGGCTTTGGTTTTTCGCAGATGTATCGCGGCGGCGCGCTTGGTGCGGTATAGGGCTATCGCCAAGCGGTAAGGCACAGCACTTTGACTGCTGCAGACGCTGGTTCGAATCCAGCTAGCCCTGTTAGTTCTGCTTACTTTTATATGGGACATTAGCTCAGGCGGTAGAGCACTTGACTTTTAATCAAGTTGTCTGGGGTTCGAATCCCCAATGTCTCACGAAATGCCGAAATCCCCGGAGAATTGTACTCCGGGGATTTTCTTAGATTCGATGTATATTCTACAGGCCCCTGCCATGGCCTGGTATGCGGAAAAAGCACCTGCTTTGTCAAACATGGAAACTAGCCCTCAGTGGAGACACCGGCCGAGACGGCTGCGGCATCCACCACCGCCGGCCCGTCTGTAGGGGCCGATGCATTCTCGGCTGCCTCCTTGGGATCGGCATAGGTTTTCTCCTCCTCGTCCCCCCAGAGAGAATCGTACTTCTCCCGCTTCTGGCGGCGCACCATAGCGCCTACGTTCTTGGCTGTCTGGTACATTTCCTGGTTGTATTCCATCAGCTTCTTCTCATCACAGGCAGGCACGATATCCCCACGCATGATGCGTCTGGCCACCTCCATGATCTTGGCCATGTCCGCCGCATACTCTGCCGAGGCGTCCGCCTGCTGGTCTGCCACCGCTGCGTTCCAGTAGGCGCAGTAGGTCTCCGACAGCCGGCTTAAGTAGTCCTGATACTCCTCCTGCTTTTCATCCAGAGCTTCCAGGGTCAGCTCCAGCATGGCCGCTTCCGACTGAAACCCTTCCTTTTCCTCCGGACGGCTTTCCATCCGTTTGCGGAGGTTCTGCAGCTGTTTTGATATGTTGTTCTTCTCTTTCTGGTATGCCCTCACCTGATCCCTGTAGATTCCCTGCGCTTCCCCTATCTTCATAACGCCCCCTGCCTTTCTTCCATTATATCGTCCCGTCCCCGCGAAAGTTAAGCCCGGCGCAGAATTCCCAGCCATCTTTCGGGCAGCTCCTCATTTCCTCAGAACAATCTCCCCCAGCGTCTGGTACAGCTTCTCCACATCCACCGGCTTGGACAGATGCCCGTTCATCCCGCATTCCACAGACTTTTTCAGGTCATCGTCAAAGGCATTGGCGGACATTGCCACAATGGGAATGGTATGGCAGTCCTCCCGCGCCATGGCCCGGATGGCCCGGGTGGCCGCAAGCCCGTCCATCACCGGCATCATGATATCCATCAAAATCACGTCATAGGTTCCGGGCGGCGTATTCTTTATCCGCTCTACTGCCTCTGCGCCGTTATACGCGCAGTCTACGGCAAATCCCCGGTCCTCCAACAGACACTGGGCAATCTCTGCGTTCAGCTCATTGTCCTCCACCACAAGCACACGACATCCCGCAAAGGAAACCTCTTCCTCCCGCACCTCCGTCTCCATATCCTCACCCAGGCGGATGGAAATCACAAACCGGAACGTACTGCCTGCCCCCGGTTCACTTTCAATCTGAATATTGCTTCCCATCAGCTGCACCAGGCGGCTGCTGATGGACAGGCCCAGACCGGTCCCCTGCTGCTTCGACGGATTGGACGAGGCCTGCTCAAAGGAGCGGAACACTCTCTCCTGATCTTCTTTCGCAATCCCAATGCCCGTATCGGATACCGCAAAGGAAACGCTGGCCCATTCCCCAAAGCTTTCAAGCTCTTCTACCGCCAGAGTCACTTTCCCCTCTGCAGGGGTAAACTTCACCGCGTTGCCCAGCAAATTGATAAGCACCTGACTGATCCGCATCCGGTCTGCCAGAAACCAATTGTGAGTGATCCGGATCTCATTTACAAGCTCAATTTGCTTTGCCGCTGCCTGAGGCGCGATCAGCTCGCCTATGGTATCCAGCATCTCATGCATATTAAAATTAGACGGCTCCAGCTTCATCTTGCCGCTCTCGATTTTGGACATATCCAGAATATCATTGATCAGTCCCAGCAGATAATTCGACGAAGACTGTATTTTCTGCAGGCAATCCATGATCCGCTCCCTACCCTGATCATGCTGCAGGGCAATTGCGGTCATGCCGATAATGCCGTTCATAGGCGTGCGGATCTCATGGCTCATGCGGGATAAGAACTCGGATTTCGCCTTGCTGGCAATATCATGCTGCTGCTGGTTTAGCTGACTTTCCACCACCCTGCCAAGCTCCGCAAAGTCCTGGTATTGTTCCGAATCCTCCAAAAAATCAGACGAAATGCCCAGAATGCAGATATTTCCCACATAGTTCCCGCTGTCATACATAGGAAGAACGACGCCGAAATCCCCCTCTTCAATGCCCAAAAAGCGCCGTACCACCTCCTTTTTGCTGTCTTCCGAAGAGATATGGCGCACTTCCTTTTGACCAAGCCACTGATAAAAAGCCTCTTTCTCTTCCTCCATGTATTTCCTTACGGTTTCTGCGCAGACATGCCCGTCTCTGTGCCATTGCCCGCTTAAATAATTGGAATTAAAATCTGCCCGAAGTAAAGATACCAGTACTCCCTGGGCCCGGTAAAACCTGCCTATCTTGCGGATCATAAGCATCATTTGGGCCTCAAATCCGCCTCCTTTGCTGAACAGATTCAGCGCAACGGATACCAGTCCCATCTCTTCCCCATAGCCTGCGGAATGGATGTCACGCCCCTGCAGCGCAGGCAGTGCGGTCCGCTTATCCTCCGGAATATCTGCATAAAAAAGATTTGTTATCTTGTCGTCAGAAACAGCAATTCTGCGCGCCAGCTTGGCCCTGCGGATCAACTCCTCCGTATCCTGGCCGGCCACCGCACAGGCAAGCCCTGCATATGTATCCACACCGAAAAGCTCCGATCCGAAGCATGCCGCGATCTGTCCGGACAGTTCTCTTACCAGGCGTCCGGCCTCCTCCTTTGTACTCCCTCCCAGCCACAGGACGAATTCATCCGTATTCAGCCGGAATATCACAGGCTCCGAACCTGTTTCACAGCAGGCTTTTTCGCAGGTGTCTTTTACCAGACCTCCGATCTCCTCCAAAATCATATCCGAAAAAACAATGCCGCATTTGGTGCTGGACTCTTTTATCCCGTCAAAAAACAGATTTACCATAACGCCTTCCGGAAAAGAACTGCGCTGTTGTGATACATATTTCAGTCCGGCATTAAAAATGTACAGTCCGGTCACACTGTCTGTCTCGTTTTCCCGCAGCTTCCTGGCTTCTCTTTCTTTCTGCTCCTGAATATCCCGAATGCTACCCACCAGCTTCCGCTTTTTGCCGTCTGTATCATAAACCGCGTTTCCCGCGACCGCCACCCATTTGTAAGCTCCCTCTTTGGGCCACCTCAGCCGGAACTCCATGAACAGCTTATCCGTAGGCTCCCTCATGGCGGCTATGGTCTCCTCACGGTCCATTTCGTAGATATCCTCCGGGTTGATAAAGCTGTCCCCGTATTCTCCGCACTGCCACCGGCCGTTCATGGTTTTATGGTTTACAAGATCCAGCACATGATTTTCCAAGTCATACGAAAAAAAGATATCATTGGAAGATTCCAGGGCAACCCGGTACCGTTCTTTTTCCTCCAGCAGAATATTTTCCGCTTCCTTCTGCCTGTTCGTCAGATCCTTTACCACATCATAGAGAGCGTCAATCTCATAGATGTTAGAGGGTCTGTAGTCCAAAAGCCCTGCGCTTCCCCTGCTGATACAATGCATCAGCTGTCCCACCGGCTTCGTCAAATACCGCACCAGGAAATAAATCCCCAGCACACCGAATCCCAGACCGCAGAAAACTGCCACAAGCATCCAAAGGTAAAGCCGGCGGCTCATTCCGAACAAATCTTCCTCCGTGTCAAGTCCCAGAAGCACCCATTCCGTATGGTCATATGGCACATTGTTGCTGTACAGCTTCAGCGGACAGACGACGACATAGATTCCCTGTCCGTTTTGCTTTGCGGAGCGGACTTTTGCCAGGCTGCTGTATGCCGTTTCCTGCAAAAAGAATGTGTCCCCCGCGGACTTTACCGTATTTGAGAGAAGTCCCTCCCCAAGCAGCGGTCTGTAACTGCCGTCTGCCTCTTTTACGGCCAGCATATATCCAGACTGCCTGGAAGCATTCAGCTCTTCCGCAGGCAAATACCCCCGCAGAACTTTGGCGGAAATCTCCACGCCAAGCACTCCGTAGACCTTACCTTCATACCGAAGCGGCAGCGAGTACGTGATCATCTCATAAGAGCCTGCCGCCCCCTTTTCCAGGGAGAAAGGCAGCGACCAATAGCCCAGATCCTTTGTAGCCGCGTCCACATACTCTCTCCCTGCCCTCCAGGGCTCGTAGAAAGAAAGCTCGGTGCTGTCCATCCCCTCCCCGGCCATATGGAATTTTGTCGTCCAGTTGGTGTCAAGAGGTATATTCCACTGCCTTGAGAGATTCTTGCTGCCCCGCTCCAGAAGCAGGTCAGAATAGTTTGCAGGATTTTTAGCCGGATCGGAATCCCGGACAAAGAACCCTTCATGCTCGCCCGGCTCCGTCCACTCATCCTTTGTAAACAGAAAGAAAATCCCTGTTGTGGAGCTATTGTGAAGCACCGCAAGGCATTCCGGAAAAATCTGTTCCAAAAACTCGTTTTTCTTCTCGGCAGAAGCCAGAAATGCATCCAAATCCATGCTCTCTTTGTCCAAAAACTCCCGGAGAGCCTTTGTCAGGGCCGATTCCTGTTCATAGGCAGCGGCCCACCGCTGATTCATGTCATTTTGCAGGATGACTTTCCTGTTTTCCACTAAACGGCTCATCATACTGCCCGAATATTCCTGCAGCGTCCCGGTGATCCGTTTTGCCACCAAAGTGCCGATGGTAATCATACTCTGTACCAGCATGATAATGATTAAAGGAATCAGAAACATCCTGAATATGGTTGTTTTTTTCCTTTTTAGACGTTTGCTTTCCATGATTATCCCTGCTCGCCAACTGCCGCATTTAATGCGTCGCAAAATGAGGCATACCATTTTTCAAAGGCTTCCTCCGACACATAGGCCGCGCATGCCTCTTCCAAATCCTGCCCTTCTTTTACCGCTTTTTCTACACTTTCCCTGTCCTGTGCAGCCTGATCCGAAATATGGTACTCAAGTATCTTTCTCGCCGCGGAGCCGCTTCGGAAGCTCTTATTTGTGTACAGAGAAATCTGCTCCATTTCCTCAAACACTGAAGTCAGACAGTCATAGGTCTTCGGCGCCACCTCAAGCTGCACATCCCCGATCACCTGATTCAGCTTTTCTACGCTGTTCGCCTCTTTCAGTACCGGAAGATACCCGGCTACACTGCCAAACTGCAGATTTTTGTCCGCCTGGGTAAACCATTTCAAAAACTCCACTGCAGCATATTCATGGCGCTTATCCGACTTGCTGACCACCATACCCGCGCCCTGCTGTACGGCATAGTGCTGTCCGCCCTCAAATATGGGCGCCTGCATTACTATGTACTCAATGCCGTAAGCGCTGTCATCCTGCTCCACCTGATTCGGGAAGTACATGGCGGAAGTGGTAGAACCTGTATAAGCAAGAAGATCCCCAGTCTTGACATCATCGGAGCGGAACGACCCATACGCACCAAAGTATCCTTTTACCATGGGCACATAGTAATTTTCCCACAGCCTGCGCAATTCTTCTTTGGGCACATTCAGCGTCATCTTCTCATTCTCGACCTGGAAAATCTCCACTCCCAGCTGCCGCATTCCGATGATAAAATAGTTCGCCATTGCGTCCCTGCCGTAAAATGCCCGGCCATCCCCGGGAATATCCGGTGTCTGCCCGTCCGTCCATTCATAATAAGCCTTTGCAGTGGCGGCAACTCCCTCTATGGTTGCCAAATCGTCCAAGCCGGCACCCGTGGCCTGGGCAAACGGCTCCCAGTCCGTCTTATTCAGCATCATAATCTCCGTTGATTTTGCCACAGGAAAAATCCGAAGCGTACCGTCTGAGGCAATACAGCCTTCCTCTATGTAAGAATCCACGTACCGCTCCAGTTCTTCCTCGCTGAAATACTCCGACAGATTTGCAAGAGCGCCGGACTGCTCGATTTCATAAGCGGTATCCGCATAGGAAGAAAAGATATCGGGCATGGAGTCCGCCCCGACTTCGCCGTTAATGGAAGCTCTCACCGCCGTCTCCAGGTCAGAGACGGACCCCTGGCTATATCCCTCCACATAAATTCCTTTTTCCTTACCCACCGTGTCGTTAAATTCTTCTACCAGCGCGTCAAACGCCGACTGCTGGGACCCGTTGTAATAGTGCCATATAGTCAGTGATACCGGATCTTTGGGATCCAACGGGTTGCTGCCGCAACCTGCCAGTCCAAAGACTGCTGCCGCGCATGTGCACATAATTTTTACGGCTTTTTTTGAATGTTTCATATTCTATACCTCCTGCGTGCTCCGGCACGCGTGCCAATCAGTATTTCCTTTCTGTGTTTGCACAAGACAACTGTAGCACACCGTTATCCATATGTCAATGTGCCCTGCCGTTCCCACGCTGGGGTTATATTATTTTTCAGTTCCCCATCTTTCCAACAGCGATTCCAGATACACCGCGATTCCTTCCTCGTCATTGCTGCCGATCACCAGGTCCGCCGCTTCCTTTACTACATCTAAAGCATTTCCCATGGCGATTCCCCTGCCACACAGCCGAAGCATTCCCATATCCGCATAGTCGTCCCCAAAGGCTGTGACTTCCTCTATTCCTATCCCACAGGCGGCACATGCTTTCCTTATGGCCGCTTCCTTGGTGACTTCTTTTCGGGTGAATTTGTACCAGCAGCCATCGGAGAACCGTATGCAGTCGCAGTCGTCCAGCAGTTCCGCCAGCCTCTGAGCCTGGCGGTCATCGAAAATCTCCACGCACATTTTCAGAGCTCTTTGCCCGAAATCCCTGAAATCCGTATAGATGCTTTCGCCCCAACTCCTGTCCTGCTCTTTCGGATCGGTTTTGTAATTCCAATAGTGGGAGTCCACCGTGTCTATGGTTATCTCACAGTCCGTGCCGCATATGGTTCTGGCCGCCGCGATCATCTGCCTCGTCCGCTCCGCTGAGAACTCGGCCTTGTATATGTATTCGCCCCTATGCTTTATCACAGCCCCGCCGCTGGCAATCAGGATGTCGGGGCGCAACTCCTCTATGAACGACACAGCGATTCCCTCTCCCCTGGAAGTGGACACGCCTATCATCATGCCCTTCTCCCTGCACCTGCCCAGGGCCTGCAGCGTCCTCTCCGTTATCCTTTTGTCACTGGAAAGCAATGTACCGTCCAAATCAAACAAAAGCAGTCTGCACCTCTCCATTCTATGCGTCTTTCCTCCTATCACCGATTTTTTCATGCCCTTATTGTACCAGACTGCTGGCGATGTGACAATGGAGTTCATATGATTTTCTTCAAATGGCATTCGCTCAGAAAAGAATCTATAGGAGACTTACGCATCCGAATCTCAGATCTGTTGCGGTATACTGAAAGAACGAAATAGCCGCGCCAGTAAAACATGCCACGAGTCGCGACTGCAGACTGCCTGCAACGCAAAAGCTTACTCCGGAACCGAAATGCCATCCCCGGACAGGTATCCTCTGGACAGGGAACAGGCCCCTTTCACCACATTTCCCGCTTTCTCGTCGATGTTGCCCGTAAAATAGACTACGACCACATCGCCGACCGTGATTTCCTCAAACTCTATATGGCGGCTGATCCGTATATCGTCCAGACAGATTTTGAAAGTCATGGCATCCTTTTCATCCGCGCACAGAATGGCATCATCCACTAAAATATACTCCTCCGTGATTTCGGTGAGCGTACCTGCAAGAGAGAACATGTACGGCTCCGGTTCGGATTCGGTTCCCTTTTCGGCAGCGTAAGAAAAAATCTTTTCCGCGGCTTCCCTGCCGATTTGAAAGATATAGGCATAGTC
The DNA here is from genome assembly GCA_910584235.1 of uncultured Acetatifactor sp. Lineage (GTDB taxonomy): Bacteria > Bacillota > Clostridia > Lachnospirales > Lachnospiraceae > Acetatifactor. The sequence continues at coordinate 3,078 of CAJTZD010000092.1, read as the reverse complement.
GAATATATTCGTCCAGACATAACCGTCCTCCGTGACACGAAACACTGCTTTGTAAACGCCTAGGGCCTCGGACGTGGCGGTAAAGCTTAAACTCCTGCCGTTTTCGCTAAAGCTGTCATCATTTATGAATGCGGCGCTTCTGCATGCAGTCAGCACCTCCCAGATATATGCGTCATCGTCCAGCCTGAAATGGCCTTTTTCTTCATATCCCTCGCACTCTGTAAATTGCTTCAGGGGCAGCGTCTCCTCCAGCGTGTAGTCGTCCAGCAGCTCCCCAAAATCCGCCGGGGGCGCGTATCCCATGTGACGGAATCCAAAAAAGCCTCCGTCCAGCTTCACGGCTACAATCTTGTCTTCAGAAATTCCCGCGATCCGGTACACCTCTGCCGTCATGTGATGCTCCTGACCGGTATAAGTATCGTAGCCAGCCACATCATAACTGCCCAGGATATCCCCGATCCACGAAGCGTCAATGGCTCTTCCCGCATTGAACTCCTCCCCATTCAGGACGAGGGTGGTATATTGCTCGGAAATCGTTTTATATTCCCATGGCCATTCGATGGCCAGTTCGCTTGCCGTTATATTGGTATTCTTGTATTCCCGCAGTATCCCTCCCAGCGAAATCCGCGCAGAATCATCCTTTCGGTCAGCCATCATTCCCCCAAAGGCCAGGAGGGAGACACATGCTGCTGCCGCGCCCCATTTCATCCAGACTGCCCTGTTCTTTTTCAGCTTAACGTTCATCGGCTCAGCGTCCGCCGCCTCCACATAGGCAGCATCCACAAGCTCCATCTTGTCCAAAAGCTCATTTCCTCTCATATGGTGTAGCCCTCCTTTTCCAGATACTCCCGAAGCCGGCCGCGGCATCGAAAGAGTGTGGTCTTCACTTTGCTCTCGGAGATGGCAAAGCGTCCGGCAATGCAGGCAATGGAGTCCAGATACCAGTAACGTCGTATAAAGATATTCCTTTTCTCCTCGCCCAGCGTGCCGAGAAATCCGTTGATTGCTTCGCGAAGCGCCATATCGTCCATGCGGCTCTCCACATCGTCCGGAGCCGGAATACACTGCTCCATCTCCGCGCTGAGTTCACAGAGAAAAGCGCTGCGCTTTAACCGGCTGCGGCTGCGGCAACAGTTCAGAGAAAGATGGCGGGTGATCCGCGCCAGAAAGGCGTACAGATAGCCTCGCGGTTCATGGGGCGGAATCGCGTTCCATGCTTCCATGTAAGTATCGTTTTCGCATTCTTCTGCAGTCTGTGGGTCATTGATGATCCCAAAGGCCAAGGACCGCAGACGGTTCCCGTATTTTTCAGATGTATGCCGCACAGCCGCCTCGTCGCGGCTCAGGTACAGGTCGATGATCTTACTGTCCTCCAAGGCTCTCGCCCCCTTTCTCTTCCTGTCGAAATGCCTCTACCCTAATAAGCACCGTTTTTGGGGAAAGGTTACCGGGTCTCCGGAATCTTTTTGTCATCAGTGCAAAGAGGGAATACCCGAAGATATCCCTCCCTACATGTTGAATTACGCTACTATAGCCTATACAGAACTATCGTCCACCAAAACAGCGTACTGCTCAGAAATACCCTCGCGCCCTAAAAGGTATGCTTTCATTTCATCTCGGTACCCTCCACAGTGCCCTCCATCTGAATCCGCCTAAACAGGATATCGTATTTATAGGCTTCTTCCTTTAGGTACTCCGGAAGCTCGCGGGCTTCCTGTCTCTCACCCGAACTTTCCGTTTCCCGTGCCTGAAAGAGGCTGTGGTATAGCATAAAAGCCGCCTGTCGGCAGTGTAAAAGAGGGAAACTAACGAGCTACGGACTCCCACGCACTCCCCTGAGAATTAAGGGAAAGCTTAGCCAGAGGAATTGACAGAAATCCTTGCCTGCCATATAATAACAATGATATATAACTTAGTTATACAAAAAAACGAGGAATATTATGCCACCAAAGGGGTCATTGTCAGGAATCCTGTTTGCTGCTTTGATAGCCTTAGTAGCCATTGAAGCACATCAGGACAAGGTGTTGAATGATATTGCCATGCGTGAAAATAATGAATTGGAGAAAAAACATGAAGTCAGATAGAAATTCTTAAAAACATATTGAAATAATTACGTTTTCACCGCATAATCAATATCAGAGGGAGGAGTACAAAATGGCAGGCCGGAGCGTAGCGCTGCGGCATGCTAAAAATCAAATAGAGAGCGAGGAATCACCCATGGCATTAGCACAAGAAAGAATCTATACGATAGATGACATCTACGCCCTGCCTGAGGGCCAGAGGGCGGAGCTGATTGACGGGAAGATATATATGATGGCCCCGCCAAACACCATACACCAGAATCTTGTCAGCGGATTTACCATCACAATCGGAAGCCACATCAAATCAAAAGGCGGAAGCTGCAAAGTGATACCGGCTCCATTCGCTGTCTTCTTAAATAAGGATGACCGGAACTATGTAGAACCCGACATCTCCGTGGTATGCGACAAAAACAAGCTGGATGACAGGGGGTGCAACGGTGCACCGGACTGGGTGATTGAAGTCGTTTCCCCCAGCACCAGCCGGGTCGATTATGGTGTTAAGCTTTTTAAGTATCGGTCTGCAGGTGTTCGTGAATATTGGATTGTGAACCCCATGAAAAAGACCGTTACCGTATTCGACATGGAAAAAGAAGAAAAATCAAACCAATACGATTTTGATGATACCATTTCCTCCTGCATTTACGAAGACCTGAAAATCAATATCACCAGCTTGCTTTCATAAGAAAGCTATTGCAACGTTGCAACTGCCGCACAAACTCAGGCATTATTTTGCCAGCGAGATGTCAGCCCTGGGAGTACCGGAAGCTGATATCTTAAAGATGGGGGGATGGGAGACGGATCATGTCATGAAGTCCGTGTACCGGCATTCGATGATGGAGAAAGCCAAGAGGGAGGCTGCGGAGAGGCTGCGGAACAAAAAAGCCGCAAACCCTTGATTTCCCTGAAAAAATCTTGGATTTGCGGCTTCCATCGTACAGTCGGGGTGACAGGATTCGAACCTGCGACTTCCTGGTCCCAAACCAGGCGCTCTAGCCAA
>CAJTZD010000091.1 GCA_910584235.1 uncultured Acetatifactor sp. | reverse complement strand
TTTTAATGGTTCAAAAAGCAATTTCTATAGTACAGCAGATTGGGAAAGTTTTAATTCAGATATGTACAATATTCTGTCGAATTATAAGATAGAGTTTGTTGTCGATTTATCTTTCTGATTATAGTATAGCCAATCTCTAAGGTTTTATACAGGAATGTCTGATTTTTTGTGGGCTCTGCCCACACCCGGCCTCTGGAATAAGATTGGGTTTTCCGGCAATACTATAGATGCCGATGGAATAAGGCTGGGGACAGCGGCACTTTTCCATAGCGCCCTGCCCCAGGCTTTCCTTTTCTACAGATATTGTGTCAGCCGCTCCCCGTAGAGGACTGTCAGCTGGCTGATTACCTGATCCCAGTTGCGGTACCGCTGCGTCCACTTCTTCGCCACATTCTGGCTTGCCAGATAGAGCATCTTTTCCAGTGAGCTGTCACTGGGGAACACGCTTTTTGTTTTTGTCACTTTCCGGTACTGGCGGTTCAGCCCTTCAATTATGTTTGTCGTGTACATTATGCGCCTGACCTCGTCAGGGAACTGAAAGAAGGAGCTTACATCCTCCCAGTTGTTCTCCCAGTTGCTGACAGCATAAGGGTATTTCCGTCCCCATTTATCGCGGATATCGGCCAGCGCGTCCAGGCCTATTTTCTCATTCGGCGCGTTGTATACTGCCTTGAAGTCAGAAGAGAATTTCTTCAGGTCGCTGTAGTTCACATATTTGAACGAGTTGCGCAGCATGTGGATGACGCATCTCTGGATCTGGGCCTGGGGGAACACGGCGCCAATCGCCTCCTTGAAGCCTGGCAGGCCGTCCACACAGAAGAACACCACATCCTGCACGCCGCGGTTCTTCAGGTCGTTCAGCATCCCCATCCAGAACTTGGAGCTTTCATTGGCGCCTACCGTGATGCTGAGGATTTCCTTATAGCCTTCCGTTGTGACTCCCAGCACCACATAGGCCGCCCGGCTGAGTATCCGCCCCTCCTCCCTGACCTTGTAGTGTATGCAGTCCATGAACACGAACGGATAGACAGGGTTCAGGGGCTGGGACTGCCATTCCCTGATCTCCGGCAGGATCTTGTCCGTAATCTTGCTGACCATTTCGGCTAACATCTCTATCCCATAGAGGTCCTGCAGCTGGTCATGGATGTCCCTGGTGCTCATCCCCCTGCCGTAGAGGGAGATGACCTTTTCTTCAATTCTAGAGACATCCCTCTGGTACTTGGGGACAATCTTCGGCTCGAACTCGCCGTTCCTGTCCCGGGGGACGTCAATCTGGAACTCCCCGTACTGGCTCTTGAGCTTCTTGGGGGAATGGCCGTTGCGCTTGTTGGCGGTGTCCATGTCGCTTTTCTGGTTCTTCTCATAGCCCAGGGTCGCGTCTAGCTCCGCCTCCATGAGCTCCTGTAGGATGTCCTTGAAGCCATCCCGCAGCAGGGTATAGACATCTGTTACACTGCTGATGTTGTTGTCTGCAATAATCTGTCGAATCTGTTCCTTTGCTACCGGCATATAAATACTCCTTTTCGATAAGATTTCCCATATCTAGATTCTTACCAAAAAGGAGCCATTTTTTACCTAAGACACAAACTTTTTTACACTACCTAGCCAAAGCATTGTTTCATGTACTTTTTACGCTGAATTCAACTAACAGCGGAAAGAACCGTATTGTCCTTGACTCATGCCCACATGCTGGTACATTTCTCTCTGGGACAAAGACATTCGCTCTCGCTCTTCTTTTAGCCGTCTTAGCACTTCGTTATAATCATTACTCATAGGTGAATGTCCTTTGAACTATAATGCGGTTACTGTATTTATTATAGTTTGTTCATACTCCCTATTTTGTATGCAATTAGGAATCAAGCGCTACATTTTACATATCAGAAACAATACGCTGGAAGCTTAAAGGGGCAGTCTCGCTTAGAAATTAGTGAACAGCTCCTTTTCTAAAAAATGTTTCACGCTCCTAGCGCAACAGCTATTCAAAGACGGACACAGGTGCCACTTTCATGTGGATGAAAGAGGACACAATGAGAAATGGGCAGTTCCCGTTCGTCAAGACCACAAACTACGAGATATCCAAACCGCGGAAATATAAGACAGATGTGGGACGAATCCAGAACATGGAGCACAGGGAAGAAAAAGATGAACATCTGTGAAAGAACGGGAAAAGCCTGACTGTCAGCGGGGTCAGGAAACAGAAGGGCAGAAGCGGATACAAGTGGGAAACCACCATAAAGGGAACTACAGCCCCCTTATATCCAATCTTAATTATTTTATCTTTCTACTTATTCCTTTATAAAAGCAGTTCAGACAACCTCTCCCTAAAGAATCGGTTCCCTAAGATGAACCTATGCATGCACAAGGATGGATATGAGGCCGCCGAGCATCCCTGTTTGTCAGCCAAGTACGGCAGGATCGTGTACATCTTTATCAGTGACAATCCAAGGTTGTTCAACATACAGAAAAGAACACTTTATAATTTTTCTATATTTAATGTTTACACATATCCTTTTTTCTTCTTTATATATAAATGTAATCGATTACAAAAAACAAAAAAGGAGAAAAAAATATGTCTTTTTCAACACAATTAAGTGCCCACTGTGAGGAATATGTCCATCTTTCTTATGGCGGCTATAGCTTTGTACTTCCCTATTATTTGGGAGGGAAGAATACCCCTGCTCAAATCATAAAAGCGATTTCCAATTGGGCTGGAACGGCCCAAAAAACAAAGGATGAAATCCAGAGATATATTACCAACAATCCTGCCTCAACCGGCGTTGACTGTTCCGGGCTCGTATACTATGCTTTAAATGAAGCCTCCAATGGCGCAGTTCGGACCTACTTTGAAAATAAGCTCAATCTACCTGGGCTCTTATCCTATGCATATGGCATTTCAGCGGAAAATCTGACAAACGCTGCATATGGAACCAAGATTACAGCAGCCAAAAATGTCAAGTCCGGATGTGTCATCCGTTTTGATAATGGCGGCCATATCCTTGTCGTTGATGATATACTCAGGGATTCAAAAGGCAATATAAAATCCATTTGGTATACACACTCCAATGGTTCCAAAGGTCCTCATTGGGGAAACATTACTATCGGTGATGCCTCAAAGGATCTGAATGATGCCGCACAGACATGGAATGACAGCGCCTATACAGATGCAACTGCCAAGAGTTATTATAATTATACCCTGCAGCTGGATTGTATCAGCAAACTTGTGTAATCTGATAGGGGGAATCATTAGTCCCCCTTCCACACGACATGGAATACCGCTCAGTACCAAGGCGGTTCGATAGTCCATAGTTTACAAGTACTTTCAGATAGTGGGCTGACATGGATGGAAATCCAAGTCTGCCCACTATCATTGTTTAATGCTTATATATAATGATTTAGGTGTCAAAAGGTACGTCCTTTTTGAATGATAATTGTTCTTTGAAAACTGAATATATTGTTGTAAAATGCTGCATTTTCCATTCATTTCAGGTATAATGGAAACAGCAAGAATGATTGGAGGTCTTTTTATGTCGTTTGTCCCAAACCGATTGGAAGAACAGCAGCTATCTCTTTTTGACCCATTAACCACAATGACTGAAAGGGAAAAGAAATTCCTCGACAGGTCATGGGCGAGATATTTTGCGGAATTTATTTTCCCCAAGATTGATGAAATCCCGTATGCCGTCCTATACAGCGATAAGGATTCACGCCCAAACACGCCTGTCAATGTCCAGATCGGTGCGCTGCTGATCAAGGAACTGACCAATCTTTCAGATGATGAGCTGCTGGAGTCCCTGATGTTCGACATCCGGTTCCAGTATGCCCTCCACACAACATCTTTTGCGGAACAGCCGCTCAGCGACAGGACGCTCAGCCGTTTCCGTGCAAGGTGCGCCGCATATGAGACAGAGCACGGAGTGGACCTCTTTCATGGGACCATCACTTCCCTGTCATCGGAAATGGCGGAACTGATGAGGATCGACAGCAGCCTGAAGCGGATGGACAGCCTGATGGTCGCCTCCAACATCAAGCGGATGGGGCGTCTGGAACTGCTCTACACCTGCGTGGCGAACCTCGCGAAAGAGATGGCAAAAACGCATGGAATCCCAGAACATCTACGGCATTATACAGAAGCGGACGACAGGAACCGGGTCATATACCACAACCACAGTGAGGAGACTTCCGCAAAGATAGACACAGTCCTAAAGGATGCGGCTACATTGAAAGAGCTTTGCGGGTCAGATTATGATGATTCCAGCAGCTACCAGCTTCTTCTGCGTGTACTGAAAGAGCAGGCCGTGCAAAAGGAAGATGGCACCTACCGCCTGCGTACCAAAGAAGACGGCGGCATGGATGCATCCATCCTGCAGAACCCTGCCGACCCGGATGCGACATACCGGGAAAAAGCCGGGAGACAGCACCGAGGGTACGTGGCAAATGTCATAGAGGCATCCGGCAGGAACGGGAGCATCATCGAGGATTACCAGTATGAGCAGAACGTCCACAGTGACAGCCAGTTCCTGAAAGAGACCCTGGATGGCATGGAAAAGCAGGCTGAAGCAGCAACGATCGTGACGGACGGCGCCTACAGCGGTGTGCAGAATGAAGAAATGGCTGCCGAAAAAATGTGCGCCTTGTCACCACGGACCTTACAGGCCGGGAAGCCGAGGACATCCTGGCTGATTTTGAATTCAGCGAGGATGGCAGCAATGTCCTCAGATGCCCCGGCGGGCATGAACCGAAAAGCTGCAGCTATAACCAGGAGACTGGCCAGTGCACCATTTCCTTCCAAAAGAGCCAGTGCCAGGACTGCCCACATAAAGAACAATGCCATCCTAAAATATTCAAACGTGTAAGCAGGAAAACGGTATCCTCCAAATCGAACCAGAGGGCGAAACAGCAAAGGGAACGCAGCACCGAAGACTTCAAAAAGCCGAGCCGTTTTCGCAACGGGGTGGAAACAATACCATCCATCCTCCACCGAAAATACGGAATCGATAAAATCCCGGTACGCGGACTGATACGGAGCCGTTTCTTCTTCGGATGCAAAATAGGTGCGTTAAATATCAAAAAGTTCTGCAAATATATGCAGGGCCAGGATAAGTGCGTCCAAAAAACGGCAGCGGCCTGAAAATGGTGGAACATCCATCTGCGATAAGCATCAAAAGCCATCCAAAATCTACATTCCTGAAAATTTACAGCAATATATTCAGTTTTCAAAGTTCCTATCGTAAAAAGGATTAACTACAAATACCCTTTTGACTCCCTAATCATATAATGCTCAGCCAATCTTTTAAGTGTTTTTTATGGGACTTGATAAGCGGTATGATGACTTCATTATGAAGAAACGAGGCTTCACCATGAGCAGATATGTTGACCCTAATGCTAACACATACAGCCTGATTGAGTTCCAGTCAAAGTACGGCACTGCTTAATCATGTGCGCAGGGATTATACCAGTTGGAATGGCTCGACTGTTTCAAGTATCCAAAATGCGGACTCTTCCATTGTGTGGAAAGGGGACTAAATCCCCCTATCCGCTTAACCTGCAGTCGGATGATAAAAGGTAATCGCTGTAACAATATCATCTTTCATCATCAATGCCACATAAACAGGAATGGCATCTGGCGGCTGCTCTATCTCCGCAATCATGACATAATCAAACTGATTATCCCAACGATATTCTTTTCCATCAGCATATTGCATTTCTTCATCCATGCCTATAGGACTACGAGGATAAGCTGTCGGGTTCCATCCCATATGCCCAACCACTCCATTGAGGATATTATTTTCCATATCCAGCATTGCCATGGCAGGGTAAAGCTCAATGACCTCACCTTTGGTCATGCCCACGGAAATCCCATTTCCCAATGAATGCTCCCCGCTCACAATGGCATATCCAAGCAATTCCGTTCTGTCAGCTGAAAAGTCATACCTCCCATAATAATACTCCACACCGTCTACTGTCACGATATACCATCTGCCTTCAGACGCTCCCGGCAGCGTACCGTATATCTGCTGTTTTTCCCCTTTTCCACAGGCGCTTTCAAAGTCATAGTCTACGATTTCCGGTGTAACCTTCACATCTTCTGATTCAAAAACCTGAATGCTGACAGGGATCTCCCCAGGCTTAGCTTCTGACACGGAACCCGGCTCAATCGAAACCTCCTGACGATGTCCGGGGACACATCCCGTACATAGAACACCTATCAGAATAGCCATATAAATACCTATAATCTTCTTCATAGCACTCCCTCTTCCCATTACTACTTCATAATATTTTCCAATCCTGTCCTTAACAGACAGAACTTTTATTTTGATGTAGTGGTTCAGTTTATATTTTTCTTATTCCTTTGAAGAAGCTCTTCAATTGCTTCAAAAGCTTTTTTTGCAAAATTTACCTTGGTATCGAAAATCAGTTCTCCATTTTCCGTGATTCTAATCTCCGCAATAATAAAGTCATGATCCTCTGTTCCCGCATCCTCTCTTCTAATCCTGCCGCCCAGGGTCGTCCATATGACTTCAATATCCTCAGGCCCTATCTCCCCCTTAGGCTCTACCGTAAACTGTGCGCCATCAAAAAATTCCGCATCCGATTCCGCATTGATGACCAATAAATCCCCTATCCTATATATCGTAACAGAGTCGAATCCCTCCCTTGAGCTCGCCAACAGCTCCCCACCCATGACTGATATGGCGAATGGATTCTCCTGGTTTCCTGTGTCATTCCGCTTCAATAATACGATGCATCCTAAAAGTAGCGCTATCAGTATACATGAACTCCTGTCCGCTTATCCATTTTCGCCACCCCAATTCCTTCTTGCATCTCCGTGCTGCCATCAGGCTATCTGCAGGGCTGGAACTCATGTGTGCAGATAGCAGTATAGTACCCCTCCTGGCCACGCACCGACTTCTCTTCCGTACCCACGTCCTCGCCACATACCCAATATGAGCCGTCCGACTTCTGAATCACGGTATTATTAAAGCGTCTTGGAAAGACACCCTCAAATTCTGCTATGTTGTCATATTCCATATTATATTTCAGTTTTCCTACCCAGGCCATTGCCGCCGCTTCTGCGCCTGGCTCTAAATCATAGCCCACTTCAAGATCCGTCCACACCATGGCCACATCCTCCGCCACCATCATCGGCTCACCGATTGGGGCCAGATTCTCAACACCGCAATTCCCGGACATGTTGTACCCCCATGTCCAGACCGTCCCGTCCCGGCGCAGAGCCGCATGGTTGAACCAGCCTCCTGTGACCAGGACTACGTCTTCCAATATCTTTTGGGGCTTCTGGTAAAAACAGACATCCGGCGATAGCCATCCTCCCTCAAAGTAGACCGTCCCCCAAGTCCAGACCGTCCCATCCGTTGTCAGGCACACAACGTCCGTCCTGCCGCAGCATGCATAAATCACATCCTCCATAAGGAGAATCGGCTCCGTCACTGTATAATGGTCTCCGTTCGTATACCGCCCCCAGTCGAATTCCTCGTACTGCTGCAGGGCCCCGCACCCGGCATTCCCCATGCCGTAGAGCTTATGGTTCTCCGTCAGGAAGATGGCGAACCCTTTCTGGGAATAGTCTACATGGACGGCACCCTCTGCGATCTTCACCATCTCAGCGTGGAACTCATAGCCCTGCGTCCCCTGCCCCAGCTGCCCGTACTCATTCCACCCGCTCCCCCATAGCACGTTGTCCCCGTCAATGTAAAAGAGGTTATGCGGATCCCCCTTATGCGTGGCATAGTACTCCCGGATGTTCAGGGAGACGTTCAGCGGCTCTGGGGCCTCCGGCTCATTCGGCTTGCCGGGTTTGGGCCTGTCAGGCCCTGGCGCATCCGATTCTAATCCGTCCGAACCATCGGATTCGGGGACATCAGCCCCAATCCCGGCCTGTTCCGGCCTATCTGCTTCATGTCCGTCCGACATCCCCCCGTTTGTAGCTACCTCGGTTCTAGTCTCCGAACCGCCCGCATCCGGAAGCAGCGTCTTATGGGTCGTTGCCAGGCATACGATAAGGATGGCGGCCCCGGCAGCCAGAGCCGCCAACACGCCTTTTTTCGTCTTCCTGAAAGACGCCAGGTTCCTGATCCTGCCCTTTGTGTTCCCTTCCCCGAAGTCCACCGGAATCCCCCGAACGGCAGGACGCTGTGCGGAAAGGGCCAGCAGGGACGCGGAATAGTCCGCCCGGATGCCTTCCCCCAGCCTTCTCACCACCGCCTCATCGCAGCTCATCTCCATGTCCCTGCCGGAAAGGACAAAGGCGGCCCATACCAGCGGGTTGAACCAGTGGGCGCACAGCGCGGCGAAGGCCACGGGCCTGACGATATGGTCCAGCCGCCTGATATGGAGCCTCTCATGCAGGACGATGTATTCCTGCTCCTTCACGCCCAGGCCCTCCGGCAGGTATATCCTGGGCCTTATGATGCCCATGACGAACGGGGACATCCTTCCGTCTACGATATAGATCTCCTCCTTCAGGGGGATGGATGCCGCTACCCTGCTGCGGATCCTGGCAACGGATATCGCAAAATACAGGAACATGATGCCGGCCCCGGATATCCACACATATTTTCCATATAAGAGGAACAGCTCCTGCCAGGAAGGCTCCTCGGCCCTGGCACCTCCCTCTGGCAGGGGCTCCCTGGGGACGGCCTGTCCGAATCCGGGCTTTTCTGGCTGTTCCTGTCTTTCCTGCTCTTCCGCGTTTCCCTGGCTCTCCTTTGCCCCGCTGCCTGTATCGGCCACGGCCGCCTTGCCTGCCTGTTCCGCCGGGGTCTCTCCCATCGGAGCCTCTTCCTTTTCCGATGCATACTCATAGAGCACAGGCTCCAGGCTTGGGACCAGGCTGATTCCAAGCTCTAAGGTCGCTGGGCAGAGGAGCCTGAACAGGACAGCGCTCCAGAGCATATAGGAGATGCACTTGGGGAACCGTTTCAGAAGGATGCGCGCAATGCATACGATTACGATAATCATGCCGGCCGTCCGGCTCATGTCCAGCACCTTCAGGAAAATCTGCTCCAGCATAGGCCTACCCCCCTCATGGAATCGATGATGCCCTGGATCTCCTCAATCTCCTGCTCCGAAAGCTTCTTCCTGGTTCCGAACGCTGCCAGGAAAGCGGGCAGGGAGCCGCCGAACGCATCCTCCACATACTGCTGGCTATGTCTCGCGTAGAACTCCTTTCTGGATACCAGGGAAGTGACCGTCCCGTTCTGGTTCTGGAAGAGCCCGCGCTGGCACAGCCTCTTCAGTACAGTAAACGAGGTGGTCTTCTTCCATTCGAATTCCCTGCCTGCCAGCTTCGCCAGATCTCCTGATGAGATCGGCTCATTGTCCCAAATCATATCCGCAAATCTCGCTTCTGCGGTTCCCATTCTTAATTCGCTCATGCTGCCGCCTCCTCCTATTCTACAATTTATAGTGTATCTTTATATTACAGCCTGTAGAATCATATGTCAATATATTTTTCTAATATACCATGATTTTGTCTCTCCGGCGCACATGGAATTAGAAGTTGATACAATCTATTTTGAACCTTAGGCCAGAATAATTCCCTGCATTATAGCAGCACCCTGGCCGTCTGCTTCGAGTGTCACCCACTTCTTATGTCACCCAACATTTCATTAAGACATCTCTGAGCCTATGAATCATACAGAAAGTGCCGTAAGCCCATCTGATTGACGATTTTACGGCACTTCTCTTTTTAGATTTTGCTATGAAATAAAGTTACACTTTTCTGAGTAAGATGCTTCCAACATTGAGCCAGTTACCAGCAACCAGGTCGATAAACCCATTGCCATCAAACTCATGCACATCTCCATTCGCCTCCTGCACTTTCGTCACAGCAATGTAGTGATAATTCTCTTGACCATGGGTACCGTTTCGTGTTAACCAAACTCGGGAACCAGGAAGCAACTCGCAAAGCCAATCTCCATTGGAATAATAGGCATTCGTTGCATACTGCACCTTCCTCTCCAGGGTGTCCACTTTAACCCAAGATGTGCCATTTGATGCATACTTTGAAAAATCCACACTATCTATATATACATCATTTGGTACAACGCCGATTGTCCCTACATGCTACGCATTTAGAAACCATACCGGATAATCGACTCCTTCCCAGCCAGCACCAATATTCGCACCATACGCAAAACATTCGTTTTTCGTAATCTTGCCTATCTGGTTCCCGGTACTTGCCCCATTACCCTTCATAGAGTAGACCGTTACCGCATCACCCAAATTAATCATCCATCCATCATTTGCCATTTTGAATCCTCCTGAACTTTTTTTGATTTGCAAATCTATATATTATAAAGATATTATCTGCCAAAATGTAAACCCAAACTATCTATTCATTTATCTTCATCATTTAGTTTCTTCCGTAATTCAACAAGCACTTTTTTTAGAAAATCTGGTAATACAGTCCCCATCCTTCCTATGTTTTCTAATATAGATAATATTTCATTAATGACAAACCATATCGCTACTATCAATCCAAAAAATGTGTTAGATGTATAATCCAATCCCAATTCATTTGAAAATTTAAATATCATGTAATCAATGCATACTGCCACCAGAACAGTCAACATATACCCTATTTTCTTATAGATGCCCAGCAAGCTCTTTTTGCTGCTCCACCCATATTTACAATTAGCGAGGTCTTCTAAGGCTTCTTTTTTAGCCGCTAGCATCCCTGATATATAGTCAATTATCATCAGTATCATTAATAGTACTATTGCTGGCAATAATAGACCCAATTTATTGGTTACCCATGTACACAAAAATACAATCCCTTCTTTCAATAATGACCTTTTTTCTCCCATGGCTTTTTCTCCCTTCTTCTTTATATCTCACCTAAAATAATACGTTTTTAAATATGAAAACAAATTTCTTCTTAGTCGGTTAACATATTGTCGTGAAACCTCCAAATTCTTGGCTATCTGTGAATCAGACTTTTCCTCCAACAATATCTGAAAGCATATATCTCGACCTTTCCCGTCAAATTGTTTCAGCAAAGCCCTTATATCTTCTCGAAAAATCACATCAGAAATATCGAGCAGACCTGATGGCATTTCTATAATAGCCAATGTCGCATCAGGTTCCTTTACAAGCTGAAACTCATGCCGCTTTTTGCTCTTTCGATAAAGTTCAAGAAATTTAAGCCGTAATGCATTACGCAAGTACGCCATACATTCTCCATCATTGTCGACACTATCACGATATCGTGATAGTATTGACTATACCGATGTTTTGACTATTCCGACATATGTCAAATCTGCTTGAAATATATGATTCTTTGCTGAGAAATATCGGAATAGTTTTTATGGTCAG
>CAJTZD010000090.1 GCA_910584235.1 uncultured Acetatifactor sp. | reverse complement strand
GCTTGCAACCCGCATAAACACTAGCTTTCTAAAGTCCATTTCATCACTCGAACTCTATGGTCCCGGGCGGCTTGGAAGTCAGGTCGTAAAGCACCCTGTTGACCCCTTTCACCTCATTGATGATCCGGCTCATCACGTTCTTGAGCACCGCGAAAGGAATCTCCGCCGCCTCCGCGGTCATGAAGTCCACTGTGTTCACTGCCCGCAGCGCCACCGCGTAATCATAGGTCCTCTCATCCCCCATGACCCCTACGCTGCGCATGTTGGTCAGGGCCGCAAAGTACTGGCCGATGGAGCCTGCCAGGCCGGCTTTCTCGATTTCTTCTCTGTAAATGGCGTCCGCTTCCTGGACGATCTTCACTTTCTCCGCGGTGATTTCGCCTACGATGCGGACTCCCAGGCCGGGGCCCGGGAAAGGCTGGCGGAATACCAGGTGCTGCGGAATCCCCAATTCCAGCCCGGCTTTTCGCACCTCGTCTTTAAACAGATTTCGCAACGGCTCCAGAATCTCCCTGAAATCCACATAATCCGGCAGACCGCCCACATTGTGGTGGGATTTGATCACTGCGGATTCCCCGCCCAGGCCGCTCTCCACCACATCCGGGTAAATGGTTCCCTGCACCAGGAAATCCACTCTGCCGATCTTTTTTGCCTCTTCCTCGAATACCCTGACGAATTCTTCTCCGATGATCTTGCGTTTCTGCTCCGGCTCGGATACGCCTGCCAGCTTTGCGTAAAACCGCTCTGCGGCATTGACACGAACGAAATTCAGCTCATAGTTTCCCTCCGGGCCGAAGACCTGTTCCACCTGGTCCCCCTCGTTCTTGCGCAACAGTCCATGGTCCACGAACACGCAGGTCAGCTGGGCGCCTACTGCCCTGGACAGCAGCACTGCCGCCACAGAGGAGTCCACGCCGCCGGAGAGGGCGCAGAGCACCCTGCCCTTTCCCACCTTTTCCCGGATGGCCCGAATGCTGTCCTCCACAAAGGAGTCCATTCTCCAGTCCCCCCCGCAGCCGCAGACGCCGCGGACAAAGTTATAGAGCATCTTGGAGCCCTCGGCCGTATGGAGCACCTCCGGATGGAACTGGATGGCGTAGAGTTTTTTCTCCTCCCACTCCGCGGCAGCCACGGGGCAGTTGGCCGTAGACGCCACTGTCCGAAAGCCGGGAGCCATGCGGGCGATATAGTCAAAATGGCTCATCCAGCAGACGGTATGAGGCGTCACATTTGTAAACAGCCTGGACGAGGGATCTACCTCTACCTCTGTCTTGCCGTACTCCCGCACTGCGGCCCGGGCCACCTCTCCCCCCAGCACCTGCATCATCAACTGTGCCCCATAGCAGAGCCCCAGCACCGGGATGCCCAGCCCGAACAGCTCCCCGGGGCACGTAGCCGCGCCCTCTTCATAGCAGCTGCTGGGGCCTCCGGTGAGGATGATGCCCCTGGGCTTCTTCTCTATGATCTTCGCCAGATCCGTCTTGTAAGAATAGATTTCGCAGTACACATTGCATTCCCTGACGCGCCTGGCCACCAATTGGTTGTATTGACCGCCAAAGTCAATGACTATTACCAGTTCTTTATCCATAATCCCTCCTAGTGAAAGCGCTGCCGCCCAGCTAACGTGTGCTTTCGCGGCTTTATTCTGTCCTTTTCGCCGACTTCCATTATAGAGCAGACAGCGGCGCAAGTCAAGGCAGTCAGTCCGAAACCATAGAAACCACCATAGAAAAAACTTGTCTTTCCGGCCGTTTTGTATTATAATACTGCCAACATCGGTTCTGGGAAGAGTGCGGCTTTTTGCCGTATTGTCGGTGTCTAGGTGCAACCATAGAGACGATCCCGTAGAACACGCGACAGCCGGTGTTCCTGTTATTTCTGTAAAAGATCTGAAAGGGGTTTGAACGTGTACCCCATCTCCTCCCATTTCGTCAGCAGCTCATCCATGATTTCCCCGTTTGTTTTGGAAGTGCTGTGGAGCAGAACGATGGCACCGGGATGGATCCGGCCGGTAAGCTTCTCGAAAGCCTCCTCATGGCTGGGCTGCGAGTCCTGGTTCCAGTCCACATAAGCCAGGCTCCAGAAAAAGGTGGAGTAGCCCAGCTCCTTTGCCATCTGCAGGTTCGCGGTACTGTATTTCCCCTGGGGCGGTCTGTAGTACATGGCCAGATCCTCTCCGGTCACTTCCTTGAAAAGCGCGGCTACGTCATCCATTTCTTTCTGAAAAGCCGCTTTGTCGGAAATCTTGGACATATCCGGGTGATGATATGTATGGTTGCCCACGGTGTGGCCCTCGGCGGCCATGCGCTTTACGATCTCCGGGGCCGACTCCAGGAAGTGTCCCACCACGAAAAAGGTGGCCTGGGCGTTATGTTTTTTCAGCGCGTCCAAAATAGGTTCCGTGTTCCCGTTCTCATAGCCGCAGTCAAAGGTCAGATAGATCACTTTCTCCTCCCCCGGCCCGCAGTAATAGGCGTCGTACCCGGCAAGCTGGGCCGCTGTGGCATTGCCGGTGGGCTTTTCTCCCTCTTTGCCGAATCCCAGCCCCCAGTCCTCAGTCTCGGACAGCAGCTCCCCGGAGGTCTGTCTGGCCTCGGCATGGAGCCGGGCCGCCTCCCTGCCCAGGAAAAACATGGCGGCAAACAGGGCAAATGCCGGGATCACTTTCCTCCACTTTATGCTGTCAGTGCGCAGCAGCTTTTGTACCGTATCCTTTACATAGATTGTCTTCATCCCTCTCTTTCCTTTCGGAAATCAGCCATGGAGGAACCCGGGGCCAAAGCGCCCTTTCCAAGTCCTGCACGGCTGATCAATCTTGCTACAATATATGTAAGAGAGGCTTTGTCACATTCTTCCGCCGACGCTTTTTCAGGGCTTACTTATCGGCTCCCCAAAAAGCGCATTCCAGCATGCGGCACCATGCGTGATACACAGGCAGCGTCAATTCCTGCACCAGATAAGTCTCCCGCTCCGGCAGCGCCACATAAATGTCGCACAGCTCCCGCAGTCTGCCGCCGTCCCGGCCGCCCATTCCAATGCAGCGCAGCCCTGCCGCCGCAGCCACCTTTACCGCATTTATCACATTCCGCGAATTTCCTGAAGTGCTCAGCGCCAGAAGCACATCCCCCGGCCGTCCATAACCGAAGACTTCCTGGGCATAGGCCATGTCGGATGCGGCATCATTGGCGTAGGCGGAATAAAGCGCCTGGCAGGCCCCGATGGCAATGGCGGGAAGCGCCCCCTGCACCTGATCCTCCAGCGCTTCCCCGGGGTAGAGCCTGCGGCATGCCGCCGCGAACCCCTCAGACACCGGCCGGCGCAGTCGGTTTTCTTTCATCAGTTCCCCGACGATGTGCTGGGCGTCCGCATTGCTGCCGCCGTTGCCGCAGATCAAAAGCTTCCCGCCCCGTTCAAAGCTTTCGCGCATTTCACAATAGGCTTTCATGATTTCTTCTTCACAGACCTTGATGGCAGGATACCGCTCTGCGGCCTGCTTCCAGATCTCTTCAGGCGCTTTCATCTTCTTCAAACTCTTCTCTTCCAAATTCTTCTCTCTCCCCAAAATTGTAAGCCGCCAGGGAAAGCGCGGCATAATCGCCGATATGTTCTCCCAGCTGGGCCGGCACCACTTCGCAGACCGCTGCCGACGCTTCCAGAGCCTCCCGCTTCATCACCTGTTCCGCGTAGGGCCAGAGCAGGTGTCTGCACCTCTGGAAGATGCTGCCGATGATAATGATCTCCGGATTCAGGATGTCCACCAGCATAGCCAGCCCGCGCCCCAGCTGCTCGCCGCACAGGCGATAGATTTCGATAGCCAGCTCATCCCCTCTGTCCGCCGCGATGGCGATGTCTTTAGCGTTGAGCTGGGCCAGATCCTCCATTCCCCGGCACAGCCCCTGGCTCATACCGTTCTCCATCTTCTCCAGGACTTTCATGCGGGCCAGCTGGCTGATGCCCGCACCGCTGCAGAAGCCCTCAAAGGAACCCATTTTGCCATAGCCCACGGGGCCCCATCTCTCCAGCCTCACATGGCCCACTTCCCCTGCCATGTCGCTGCCGCCCCGGTACAGCCTGCCGTCCAGAATCAGCCCGGCGCCCAGCCCCGTGCCAAAGGTCAGGAAAATCACATTGTCATAGCCCCTGCCGGCGCCGTACTTCCACTCCGCCACCGCGCAGGCATTGGCGTCATTCTCCAGGGCTACCGGCAGCCCGAATTCCTCCTCCAGCATCTGCTTGATGGGGACATTGTCCCAGCCCAGCAGATTCGGCGGGTTCATAATCAACCCCCTTTTGCTGTCCAGCGGCCCTCCGCAGCTGATGCCTATCCCCACAATGTCTTCTGTGGCGAGCGCTCTCTCCTCCAGCATCCCGCGGATCAAAGCTTTCATCTTCCGGACGACTTCCATGGGACCTCCGGCTTTTTTTGTCTCAAATACCTCTTTATGTAAAATGAATCTGTCCTGTTTTTCGTTTTCCCCGGGATTCCCCAGCAAAACAGCACTTTTGGTCCCGCCGATGTCTATCCCTATACTATACTTCATATCGTTTCCCTTTCTCATCGTTATTGTATGATGTACGGTTTTTCGGTACCTTTTATTTAGTGCTTTTCAAGATGATAATACCATCTTTTCCTATATAAATCAATATTCTTTACTAATTTTAAATACTTTTTATTTCGTTTATTTTTACGATTATCGTTATGTAAATTCTTGTTTATCAGTCTCACATTATCGTTTTTTCGTTTTTAGTAACATTATTTCACTTTTTTGATTCCTTTTTATTGATTTTTATGACAAATTATGTATAATAGAACTATGTGAATCTATGGTAATAAAAAGGGGAGCTTGCCACATGTCTCCGCCAGAGAAAGGACGAAGAGATATGCCGTCACTACACGGAACCAACCTCACAAATGTAAAAGAAAAGAACCGAGCATTGGCCCTGCGTCTGATCAGCACAGGGCAGTCCGTCTCCCGGGCAAACCTTGCCAGAAGCATGCATCTGACCAAAACCACTCTTGGCAACATCGTGTCCGATCTGATAGCCAATGATATCATCAAGGAGTACACCTATTCTTCCAGCGAAGCGGACTCTTCCCTTGGCAGGAAGCCTATTATCCTTGATCTGTCCCCCAATTCCCCGCTCATCATGGGAATGCTGATCAAGAGAAACCTGCTCAGCGGCATTCTGGCCGACCTGAAAGGACGGATCATTGCCCAGCGGGACTGCAAGTATGATTCCCTGGATCAGGAGACCCTGATCGAAACCCTGGTACAGCTCTATGAGCAGTTGCGCAAAGGCCAGAGCAGAGAGATCGTCGCCATCGGCATCTCCTCCTTAGGCCCTGTGGACACCAATGCCCAGAAGCTGACCACACCGGCGAATTTCTGGGGCATCCATAATCTGGCCCTGTCGGAAATCATCCATGAGCGCACCGGTCTGCCCGCATACCTGATCCATGACAGCAGCGCAGGCGCACTGGCAGAGAAAATCTACGGCACACACACCCATTCGGACAATCTGCTGTATCTGCATATTATGAATGGCATCGGGGCCGGATATATTTTCCACGGAAATATTTATGACGGAGATTTCGGACAGAGCGGCGAGCTGGGACATACCTCCATTAATTTCGCCGGTCCATCCTGCAACTGCGGCAACCGCGGCTGCCTGGAGCTCTATGCCAATGTGGAAAATATGAACCGGCACATCCAGGAATTGCGCGCAATCTACAAAGGCCCCACCCTGCTGCCCAAAGGTCAGGAATCCTACAGCTGGGACGATATCATAACCGCCGCCGCAGCCATGGACTTCCTGGCCATGGCTGCATTGGACGAATTCTGCGGATATCTGTCCTATGCGGTGCGAAACGCCATCCATCTGCTGGATGTCAGCCATATCATCGTAGGCTATGACACTCTCGTGGAGACCACCGTAGTGGAGGACACCCTCACCACCAAGCTCAACAGCGGCCCCATGTCCAACACAGGCCATGTCATTGATATCGTCAGGTCCTCTTTCGGCGGTCAGGCGCCCTTGATCGGCTCCATCGCCGTTGTAACCGACAAAATCTTCAGCGGTGAGCTGAATATCTTCAAATCCTAGCGTTTCCGCTCATGCCTCCCAAGGCACAAGCGCCGTTTTTAACGCATACTACAGAACCCAGTCCTATTGACAATAAACGAGTTAATAAACAAACTAATAAATAAACTGGCACACACACTTCACACTTTATTCCATCGGAACCACATAGACAAAGCTGGTGACTACATAGAGCACCTGTCCGTTGTACTCCACTCTGGACCAGCCGAAGTCTTCGCTGTAGCCGGTGCGATGGGCTTTCTCTCCATAATTCAGCTGGCAGCTGACTGTGTCATTGTCCTGAACTGTGCTGGGTTCCGTCCGCAGGTTTACATATTCCTTGGGCGTGATCCAGTCGTCGCAGTTTTCAAAAATAACGACGCTGCCTCCGGCCGTGACGACCCTGTTGGGGTCGGCGGGTATCACCGGGGGCTTATAATTCAGATCCGTGGTCAGGTACTGGCTTACAGCATACAGGGTCTGACCGTTATAGTCAATTCGGGACCAGCCTGTGTCATTGTTGATGCCGGTTCTGGAAAGGGCCTCTCCGTTCTGAATCTTTACTACAATATTATTTTCATCCGTGGTAGTGGGAGCAGTTCGCAGATTGACTGCATCCTTGGGCGTCACGGATTCCTGTACGGCCGAAAATGTCATGACACCGTTTCCGGCAGGGGGTGTCTCCGCGCCCGCATCCGGCGCGGAACCGGCCGGGGGCTGGGAGGCCTGTGTCTCTCCGGCAGGCCGGGAGCCGGAAGTCTCGGGCTGTTCCGGGACCTGCACGTCGGAAGCTTCCGGCTTGCTGTCGGGAGTCTCCGTGCCGGACGGTGTCCCAGGATCCGTGGCCGTGTCACCGCCGGACTCCCCGGGGTTCTCCGGGTTTTGACTCGGATCATATTCGGTGTCGGGAGCCGATGACTCGCCGTTCCCATCCTCTGCCCCGGACGGCAAATCCTGAGCGGGAGCCGAATTGTCTCCCGAAGCCTCTATATTTCCCGGCAGACTGTTTTGATTTTCCTCGGGCTTGTCCGGATGGACAAAATTCCACAGCACGGCACAGATAAGGGCAGCCAGCACTGCCAGGCCGATAAAGATCAGTACCTTGGCCCACATGGCCAGGGGAGCAAGTTCCTCCTCCCGGTCCGTGCTTCCCCGCCGCAGCCTTTCATGGAAATCCGGCTTATGCTCTCCGCTGTCCCTGCGGGAAGTTTCCTCCCCGAAATCCGGGTCCGACTTTAAACGGCTGCCTTTTTCAGTTCTCCCTGCCTTTTCTTCCTCTTCATCCCAGTCCATTAATTTCATATTGAAAACTCCATTCTCCGTCTTTTACAGACGGCAATGCCGCGGGAACTGTTCTAGCGATTCGGAATCTGCCGCAGCTGCGCGTCCAGGTCTTGGAGCACAGCCTCGCCTGCCCGAACAAATCCCAGCGCGTCCCGGACCAGCATCCTGCCTACCGTTTTCTTCATTTCGGGCGGCATCTCTTCCGCCAGCAAGACCGGGCGGTCGGGCGCCTGCTCTTTCAGCTTCGCCGTCACTGCAGTCAAAAGCTCCGCTCCTTTGGGATTATTCATGACATGCCCCATGGTACAGTCAACAGAAAGGAAATCCCCGCCGTCAGCGGACAGACGGGCCTTTACCGCCGGCTCTAAAAGTCCCCCATTCCTGTCGTCGAACTCTCCGAACACTTCCCGCAGCCAGCCAATGGAATCCGGCACCCAGTTGGGCACTCTCCTGCTGATATGGGTGGACGGCCCCTGTACGCTTGTATCACATGTGCTGAAGCCGTGAGGGCCGTAGGAATAAATATGGCTCTCAAAGGTGATGTCATGCTCTGTCAGCGCCTCCATAAACCTGACGGAATTCATCACGGGCACAACATTGTCGTTCCTGGTATGGAACAGGAAGCAGGGCGGTGTCTGTCCGTCCACTGCGCTGACGGTATCCGGCGCTGTGGGAGAGCAGCCTTTTACATCCTCTCCGGCCACCGCATAGCCAAGGATGGCGGCCGCGGGCCGGTTTCTGGCCATGGTGGCTGCCGCTGCCGCCAGATGGCCCCCTGCGGAGAAGCCGATAACAGCGATCCTGTCGGCATAGATATTCCACTCTTCCGATTTTCCTTTCAGGAATTCCATAGCCTGGTCATAGTCGTCCAAGGGGTTGGGCCAGTCCGCGTAAGCGGCCACGGAATAGCGCAGAATCGCCGCGTGGTAGCCTGCCTTTAAGTAAGACAGCGCCACAGGATCCGCTTCTCTGTCCGAACAGAACTGGTATCCGCCTCCGGGCAGCACCAAAACCAGGGGCCGTTTGGCAATGGCAGGGAATTCCCCGCCCACATCCAGCAGATATACCGTCAGGGAAACATTCCTTTCCCTGTTAAGTATGACCACTTCTTTATCCATGTATGCTCCTCCTTTTACAGTCCGCTTCCGAAATTACCGCCTTTCCTATTCTATCATTCCTATTACAGCTTTTCAATATCACCTTTGCCTATATTTCGCCTATTTTTTTACGCACTTTTACGCCAGTTCTCTCTTTCGTTTGCGCCGTTTGTACACCAATATGGCAATATACACTGCCAGAAATCCCAGAATAATTGCCACCAGCACCGCGGACTCGCCCGGACCGCCCATTTTCGCCTCCGCCCAGAGTTTATCGATAAGCTTGCCGGTATTTTCCGGCAGATTGACGAATACCTGGGTGCGGGCCAGAATCTCCTCGTCCGGATAGTGGACAGGGCTCTCCACCATCTCCGGATCCATATAGGCCTTAGCCGCCGTTTCAGGGGTGGAATAGCCTACGTAATCCATGTTGGCCCCGGCGATCTCGGGGTCGCAGAGGAAATTGATATAGGCCTCCGCCTCGGCCTTGTGGCTGGAGGTGGCCGGAATGCACATGGCGTCCACAAAATAATTGGTCCCTTCCTTCGGCACCACGAAGCGGATGTTGTCGCTGTTGTCCACCAGAATAGCAGCATCCCCGGAATAATAGGGCGCTATCCAGGCTTCCTCGCTCTCCATTTTGTCGAAGATACGGTCCATGACATAGGCCTGTACCAGGGGCTTTTGCTGCTTTAAAAGCGCGGCAGCTTCCAACCAGTCGCTTTCCTCGACGGTGTTCAGAGACTGCCCCAGCAGGAGCTGCGCGATGGCAAAGGAATCCCTGGGATTGTCAAACATCAGTATCTTTCCCGCATAGCGGTCGTCCCAAAGAGAAGACCAGCTTGTAATCTCTTCTTCAATATAATCCGTGTTGTAGAACAGGCCCACCACGCCCCAGGTATAGGGCACGGAAAAGCGGTTCTCCGGGTCGTAATCCGCATTCCGGAAGCTGTCGTCGATATATTGGTAGTTGGGAATATTGGAGAAGTCCAGCTCCGCCAGCATATTTTCATGGATAAGCCTTGATACCATATAATCCGACGGAATAATGATATCATAATCCGCACCGCCGCCCACAAGCTTGGAGTACAGGGCTTCATTGCTGTCGAAAGTGGTGTAATTGACGCGGATGCCTGTACGCCTGGTAAATTCTGCATTTATGTCCAGGGAACCGTCGGTGCCGTTGGCAATGTATTCCCCCCAGTTGTATACGTTAATGGTAACGCCCTGACCGGCAGTCTCCGCAGCGCCCACGGTCTGCGCCGGCATGAGCGCCGGAAAAGACGCCGCGAAAAGGGCAAAGGCCCACCGGAGTCGTCCGAACAGACCTGACTGTGCTGTCTCTTTTCGGGTATTGCCGCTTTTATGGAACAGGTCTTCCATGCCGCCTTACACCTCCTCTTTCTGCTGCCCGCCCTGTTCTTTCAGATTGCGGACATTCACAATGATCAGTAATACCATCACTGCCGCGAACAGCACCGTGGACAGGGCATTGATCTCCGGACTGATGCGCTTGCGGGTCATGGAGTAAATGTAGATAGGCAGAGTCTGGGTCGTTCCGCTGGTGAAATAGCTGATCACAAAGTCGTCGATGGAAAGGGTAAAGGCCATAATCATTCCTGTGACGATCCCGGGCATAATCTCCGGCAGCACCACCTTAAAAAAGGCTTTCATCGGCGGGCATCCCAGATCCTGGGCCGCCTCATAGAGATTGGGGTCCATCTGACGCAGCTTTGGCAGCACGGACAGGATCACATAGGGCAGGCAGAACGTAATATGGGCCGCAATCAGTGATGCCATCCCTAAGCTCCGCCCGCCAAACAGGCGCACCGCAGACACGAACAGGAGCATCAGCGATACTCCTGTGACGATCTCCGGATTGACCATGGGAAAGTTCGTGATATTCATCATGATGCGCCTGGGAAGACGCTTCATGCCGTTGATCCCGATGGCAGCCACCGTGCCCAGAACCGTGGACACCGCCGCAGCCACCACTGCGATCAGCAGAGTGTTGCGCAGGGCTTCCAGAATAAGTCTGTCTTCAAACAATTTCCGGTACCAGCGCAGAGAAAATCCGCCCCACACCGCGCGGCTTCCCGTCTCGGTGTCGTTAAAAGAGAACACGATAAGTACCAGGATCGGTGCATATAAAAAGAGGAAAATGAGAAAAGTGCAGATACGTCCTCCTGCCTTTTTCATAACAGCATCCCCCCTTTCTCACCCGCTTCCCCGTCGTCAAACTGGTTCATGATACCCATGCAGATCAGGATAATCACCATCAGCACCAGCGATACGGCGGAGCCCAGGTTGGGATTGTAGGCGCTTCCCAGAAACTGCATGTCGATGAGGTCGCCTATGAGGAGGTTTCCGCCCCCGCCCAGCATCTTGGAGATGATGAAAGTACTCACCGCCGGTACGAACACCATGGTCACGCCGGAGATGATCCCGGGCATGCTTAAAGGCACCACCACTTTCAAAAAAACCTGCATGCTGCCTGCCCCCAGATCCTCAGCCGCCTCAATGACGCTGCGGTCGATTTTGGTCAGCACGGAATACAGCGGCAGGATCATGTACGGAATATAATTATATACCATCCCTAAGACCACTGCCCCCGCGGTATTGATCATATGGACCCTGGGCAGGCCTATTGCCGCCAGAGCAGAATTGATTAACCCACTGTCTTCCAAAAGTGTCATCCATGCATAGGTGCGCAGCAGAAAGTTCATCCACATGGGCAGCATCACCAGCATCACCATGACATTCTGGCGTTTTGCATTCATCTTTGCGATGATCATGGCAAAAGGATACCCCAATCCCAGGGAGATGGCGGTGGCCACGGCTCCCAGCCAGATGGAGCGCAGGAATACATTGGAATACTGTCCCACGCTCAGTATGTTTTCCATAGTAAAACAGCCTGCTTTATCCGTAAAAGCAAAATATCCCACCAACAGCATGGGCACCACGATAAAAATCGTCATCCAGACCGTATACGGCGCGGAGAGAAGCTTGGAATCAGATTTCATTCCCATCGCCCTCCTCCCGCACATTCGCTTCCTCCGAAGCGGTGATGTCCTCTTCCATCTCATCGCTGAAAGTACTGTAATCCCCGAACACACCGGAGTATTCGGACTTGTGCATGACGTGGATGTCGTTGGGAGTCAGAGCCAGGCCGATGTGATCCCCCACCTGGCGGCACTCCGTGGACTGTATCATCCACTTAAAGCCAGCCACGTCCACGATGATCTCATAGTGCACGCCCTTGAATGTCACTGCCGTCACATCGCCTACAATCCGGGTGGAATCCGGTTCTACTACCTTGATGTCTTCCGGTCGTATCACCACGTCCACCGGCGTGTTCCTGCCGAAGCCGCCGTCCAGGCAGCGGAAACTATGCCCCGCGAATTTCACCGAATAGTCCTCCAGCATGATCCCGTCCAGGATATTGGACTCCCCTATGAAATCCGCCACAAAGGCATTCTTCGGCTCATTGTAGATGTCCGTGGGGGAACCGATCTGCTGGATGACGCCGCCGTCCATCACCACCACAGTGTCGGACATGGACAAAGCCTCCTCCTGGTCGTGGGTGACAAACACAAAGGTAATGCCGGTGCATTGCTGAATCTTCTTCAGTTCTGCCTGCATGTCCTTGCGCAGTTTCAGATCCAGGGCTCCCAGGGGCTCGTCCAGAAGAAGAACCTTGGGCTCATTGGCCAGGGCCCTGGCGATGGCTACCCGCTGCTGCTGTCCTCCGGAAAGCTGTCCTATGCCTCTGTGGGCATAGCCGGTGAGGTTCACCATGGCCAGCATCTCCTGTACCGTCTGCCTGATCTCCTTTTCGCCGCGCCTTTTTAAGCGCATGCCGAACGCGATGTTCTCGTATACATTGAGGTGGGGAAACAGGGCATATTTCTGGAAAATCGTGTTCACTTCCCGCTTGTGGGGCGGGAGTTCGGTGATATTTTTATCATAAAAATTATTGGTGAATTTAGATTATCTCTTTAGAAGTTCTTATATGTCGGTATAG
>CAJTZD010000089.1 GCA_910584235.1 uncultured Acetatifactor sp. | reverse complement strand
TTCCATAACATATCTTCTGATCGTGTCCTTGTTATAGCTCCTGTCCCCGGACAGTGCGATCGGTATCATAAAATTGTTTTTGTAATTACCTATAAAATCCAGGACAACAACGTACTCTTTTTCATCAGCCTTGCGAAGCCCCCTCCCCAACTGCTGAATAAATACAATCGGCGACTGCGTCGGGCGAAGCATAATCACCTGATTGATTTCTACCACGTCAACGCCCTCCGAAAAAATGTCTACCGATATGATATAGTCCAGCGCATCTTCACTTTCATCTCCTGCAAGACGCTCAATCGCCTCGGACCTCTCCTCCTCAGAGTTCACCCCGCTCAGTACGATCGTCCTCCAGCCTCTTTGGTTCATTTTATTTGACAATTCTCCAGCTTCATCTATACGACTGCAAAAAATCAAACCCTTTACGCGATCACCGCTAAAACCGTAATACTCTGCCTGATTCATCA
This sequence comes from uncultured Acetatifactor sp., assembly GCA_910584235.1. GTDB lineage: Bacteria > Bacillota > Clostridia > Lachnospirales > Lachnospiraceae > Acetatifactor. The sequence goes on along the minus strand of CAJTZD010000089.1, from coordinate 12,147 downwards.
CATAGTTTACACGTTCATCAGACGTCAGATAGCGAAAATTTGCAAGCTGCTCTTCTTTGGAATTCCCTGTATCCGATATCGTCTGCAAATCTGTAATTCCGAAATAGTGAAAGGGACAGAGCAAGTCCTCCTCCATCGCCTGCTGTAATCGGATCTCATAGGCAATGTTGTGGTCAAAAATTTCGTATATATTACTTCCTTCAATATTGTCATCTTTTTTATCAGGTGTCGCAGTCATGCCAAGCCAAAAATCCGGTTCAAAATAATCCATGATCTTTTTGTAACTGTTGGCAGAACTATGGTGTGCTTCGTCAGCGTATGTCAATATAGAACAACAAATTTTATAAAATTTATTTTGTAATGCTTGCTGACAACCTTTCTTTAGCATCCATTATCATAATTTCTGGCGTTTTCTTTCCTTTTTTCAAATTCTCCGCATACAGTTTTTCTATTGTTTTTACTCTTCCAGAATTCCCCAAATCAATTAAAACGTATATCATGTTATTTGTATTTTCTGCTTTCCCATACTCTTCAATCTGATTTTCATATCCATTACGATACTCTGAATTGGTAGACAGTTTCACTTCAATGATTGTTATATCCTGGCCGCGGCTGACTTTAAAATCTACCGGTCCCCTCCCTTCATCTGGTTCGCAGTTCATATCCAAATCATTCGTCCGTATATAACTCAACCCTGAAAGATGAATTACCCTTTGAACTATTTTTTCTCTATTCTTGCTACTTGCCTCCTGTATAACATACCATCCTTTATGGTTTTCAATCCACTCCTTAAAAATCCCCAAAATCTCCCAAGCCGCTTTTGTACTGTTTATGGCTTCTTTCTTAGCAGAAGATTCCCAAGATATATCCAACTCCTGTATTCGTTTCCAAATTCTCTCCAAATAGTAATCAATCTGCTCTTCCGGATTATACTTTTTAAGTTCCACTTTACAATAGTCTTCCAGCATCTGCTTCCACACATCTGGCTTTTTAAACATTTCTTCGCGCAAATAATTTTTTCTATACGAAGAAGCCCACTTTATCCATTCTTCTGCCACTTTCTGATTCATCAATGCTCTAATCGTATTATTTTCAGATACCACATGGTCGATGTCCTCCCAAGACTTAGCCACTGGCAGCTTATGAAGTATTTCTATGGGAACCAACAAAACTGCACACTTTTTCTCTGGATTCATCATATACCCATCGCAAAACACTTCATCTGGGTAATTTTCAGAATTAATTCCAAGACCCTCAAATACCCTTCTTGTATACCTCTGAATATCAGGAAGAATAATTGTCGCTATCATATCACTTAGACGATCCGGCCCAATATCATCCTGAAACAGTGGCAACAACTGGAAAAATTCTGGATCATCTACTCCCGCTTTCACAATATCATATGCAGTATTAATTACTCTCTCAGATAATTTAGGGCCAAAAGCCGAACCATTATTTCCTTCTGAAAAGCCTAAGCCAATTCCATTGATATCCTTGTTTTCTGGAAAATGAAATAAATTTAACGCTTGACGGTAACATATATCATTAATGTTATTCTGAGTTGCTCTATTTAACAATTTAATAATTTTTCTAAAAAACGTATTAATGCTTTCATATGATTCCTGAAACTCTGGTGTTTCAGCTTTCTTTAACCTTTGTATATTTATAAAAAACTTACTATCCGTTTCTATTATTGGATCAAATATCCCATTATCCTCAAAATACGAACCGATTTCCAAATAATCTGATAAAAACATTGTGTTTTCTCCTCAATCCCATATTTTCATTCTTTGCCAAAATGTTCCCCATACAAATCAGCTCTATAATACCACAAAACCACTTAACCGTCATCCGTTTTTACAACAAAAAAGAGCCATCCACCCATCGGCAGACAGCCCTTCCTCCTCACTCCCCCATTATGAACCCGTACACCTCATCCGAAAACCTCCACACAATCTCAATCCTGTCCCTCCCATGCACCACGACCTTCTCCACCAGGGCATCCGCCATCTCCGCCGTCAGCTTTTCTTACGTCTCCCGGATTTTCCCTTCCAGTTTCTCTGCTCCCTTTTAGCTTCTCCATATCCTCCACCGCCTTCCTGCACTCCGTACCAGTCCCGCAAGTCCGATAACGGCAGCAATACTTATGATTCTTCTTCACCATAGGTCACCCGCATTACCCGCACACAAACAGCACTTCCCGCTTAAAGTCGTTCATATCCCATGCCGCTCCTGTTCCTCTTCTTTGGCTTCGCCCTCTCATTTACCAAAGCAAACAATTCTTCCGGCACCAACGACTCATGCTGCCCATCCACACCACCCGCTCCGAACGGTCATACCAATAGCATCCTCTTTCCCGCGGTAATAGATTTCTCCAGTGGTCCCACGCCACCTTCCCAAAATAAGCCTCATCTGAGATTTCATGATACTTGCTGCTTTATCGCAGCGAATATCATATTTTTGTTGCATTTACGCAGCAGATGTGCTATACTTCCAAAATAGAGGTGATGATATGGCAGAAACGCTTGGACAATATCTGAGGGCAGTAAGAGAACAAAATAAATTAAGCACAAGAGACGTGGAAAAAGAAACCGGCATAACAACTTCACAGCTAAGTCGCCTGGAATGCAGCCATACCCGCAACCCGTCTCCCATCGCTCTAAAAAAGCTGGCCTTATTCTATAACATAAAACTAATCGACCTGTTTCAAAAAGCCGGATATCTGGATTCCAAAGACGTGGATTCCTACATGGAATCCTGCTTCAAAGGCATTGAAAAATTAGACCAGGAAGACAAAAAGCAAATACAGAACCAAATTGACTATTTGATTTTTCAGCATCAAAAAGAAAGAGAGGGTAGAAATGATATATAGATTAGGAGAACTATTCTGCGGCCCCGGCGGGATTGCGTGGGGAGCCCTTAACGCCGATATCGGGAACGATAACTATAAAATCGTCCACCAATGGGCAAACGACTACGATAAAGACACCTGCGAAACATACCGGCATAACATCTGCCGTGACGATCCAAAAAGCGTATACCACAAAGATATCCGTGAATTTAATCTGGAAAACCTGCCGGAAATCGATGCCCTGGCTTTCGGCTTCCCATGTAATGATTACAGTGTTGTCGGAGAACAGAAAGGCATGGACGGCATCTTCGGCCCCCTATATTCTTATGGAGTAAAAGTTTTAAACCTATACAACCCTATATGGTTCGTAGCAGAAAATGTAGGCGGCCTCCGAAATGCCAATGACGGAAAAGCCTTTACCAAAATCATAGACGAACTAAAAAACGCAGGAACCCACGGCGGATACAATGTAGTTCCACATTTATATAAATTTGAGGAATACGGAATTCCCCAGGCCCGCCATAGGATTATCATAGTGGGCATCCGGAAAGACATTGATGTCGCATACCACGTCCCTTCCCCGGAACCATATGCAGACATAGACAATACCTGCCGGAAAGCAATAGAAGAACCACCCATCCCGGCAGATGCCTTTAATAACGAACTGACAAAACAGTCCAAAACCGTCGTTGAAAGACTGGACCATATCCTTCCCGGCCAGAATGCCTTTACCGCAGACCTGCCGGACAAACTGAAACTGAATGTCCACGGCGCAAAAATCAGCCAGATATATAAACGCCTGGACCCTGACAAACCTGCATATACCGTCACCGGAAGCGGCGGCGGCGGGACCCATATTTACCATTGGAAAGAATCCAGAGCCCTGACAAACCGGGAACGCGCCCGCCTGCAGACCTTTCCCGACACCTATAAATTTATCGGGAGCAAAGAAAGCGTCAGAAAACAGATCGGCATGGCTGTTCCATGCAGAGGGGCGAAAATCATATTTGAAGCCATCCTGAAAAGTTTCGCCGGCATCGAATACCCCAGCATCGAACCAAACATCAATGAATGACCTTATAATAAAACCGGAGCTTCGGCCCCGGTTTTGCTATACAGAAAAATCCATATAATACTGTTCATCATCCAGCTTATAAAACGTAACATCTGTACGTCCATACGCCTCCAGATCGCTCTTCCAAATATAAGCGCCATTCGCCAGCCCCAGCCGGTTCCTGAAATACTCCCCAAGCTGTGCATTACTAAGCGGCGTTGTAATCGCCTTATTCCCCTGCTGTTCCACCCTCAATATCAGCTGATGTCCGTCATCCGTAACCACCGTAAAATGCTGTTTGTTCAACGGGAAAAAGCCTGTCCGGACCATCGACGCAGGGAGCGGTATGTACGCCTCATTCTTATTCCGCCTGCTTCTCTGCCCCCAGTTCAGCCCCGATTTCGTCCCCACTTCCCCATTCTCCGAAATCAGGGAAAGCGTTATCGTTTCTATATTTTCACCCGACAAGCTGCCGACCGGCTTATTTTCCATATCCAAAACGCTGTGCGTGGGATACAGCACAACATATTCCTCAACTTCGGCATGATTGCAGAATATCGTATCATTTTCTACACCGCAGTAATACTGGTACGCTTCCAGCGCATCACACTCCACCATATATTCCCTGCGCTTTTCCCCAAATGCACTCTGCGTAAAATTTGCCGAACCCGCAAACGCCGCAACCGGCTCATCCCCTTTCAGCCAGACATACACCTTCGCATGTACCGGCGCCGAATCATACACATAACTGCACTGATAATGTGCCACCTCCTGGGGCATCCTCTCCTTCTGCAGTTCCTTAAATCCCTCATGAACGGCAATGCTGAGACCGTCAAAAGGAACCATCCCTACAATCAAAGAGATGTCAATAGGCCCAGATTTAAACTCCTTCAAATTCTTTATCAGCCACGAAGCCATATTCGGCGTTGCATACCCCGACAAAATACACAGCCTGTCCGCCCCCGTGCGGAGCGGTTCAAACAATACCCTTCTCGCCAGATCTGAATACTTCATGACACCTTCCTTTCAAACAAAACAGCTCCCTTATTCACTATCATCCGTTATATCATAATAAACCATCTTATCCGGCAGTTTGATATTCGGGACCCAGATCTCCTCTCCGCCCCAGCCCTTTTCTCCTGTCATCTGGTACATCGTAAGAACAATCTTATCCGTGACAGATGCGCCCAGCTGCCAGTCATTGGGAGACAGCAGCGCACCCGTCCCCTTTGCCACATTCCTGTTCCTCCTGACAATCAAAACTCCCTGGCCTGCCGGTTTTTCTGCAAGCACCATATCAATAATAGAACGGAAAACACTGACCTTAAAATCATCCTCCGACTTGATATGTGAAAGAACCTCCTGCATCAGACGAAGGCTCACCTGATAGCAGGACTGTGACTCATCAAACGCTTCCAGAAGCCGGTCAATATCAGCAATCGTATCATTTTCCGGCGAATACGGATAATAATTTGTCCCCCCGGAAATCATGGCCAGCTTCTTATTATCCAGAACATTCTTCCTTGTCGGATTCAGCCCCTCCGGATAATAGATCTTCACATCCGCCGTTCCCCTCTCCACCTGGGAGATAATAGAATTATTCGTTGCATTGATATCCGCAAACAGCTTATATAAATGCTCGTCAATAAACACCTTCATAAGCCCGGCATCCCTGTCATAGCCGAACATACGGCTGTGCTGCCACATCGTATCCGCCTGCGGCTTTTTCGCCGTCCTGGTATAATAAATCGTCTGGAGCCCCGCAAAAGTAACACCCCGCCCCAGCGTATTCCCGCCAATAATCACATTAGATCCCGATGCATAATCATCACTTCCCACACCGGAACTTCCGTTCATGACCAGAACCTTAATCTCATCATTCTCCAGCAGTTTCTGTATAAAATCCAGAACCTCTCCAAACGGCTTTTTCTCAAACTTAACCGGATTCAGCTGTTCATACCTCTGCCTGACCTGCACAGTAAATCCCTCATCCCTGCATCTCCCCTTAAAATCTTCCAAAACCTTAAATACATCCTGCTGGTACTTTCCATGCACCGCCTTCCGCACACTGGGATGAATCAAAAAGTTTGACACCCTTTTCCCCGCCGTCAGCATGATTCCCGATACCACCAGATGGTACATTAACGCCTCTTCCAGTGGATCGCTCAAAGAATCTATATAAGAAATACATTCCCTGGCTCCTTCCGCCGGAAAGAAAAAATCTCCCCCAAGATACCCATCCCCCGGCTGAAAATAATACGCAAAATATGGATGCCACCCTGATGACATCGACTGTAGCAGCAACGCCTGCGGCGTTCCCGTAACCTGCAGATAAATACTGCACGCTGACCTCGCCTTAATATCATCCAGATACCTGTTTATAGAAGACTTATTATTTCTGTTAATCATCGTATTCAAAGAAGCCGCATCTGCCTCATCGTCAATAATGAACAGCGGATTCCCCCTCATAAAGCCCGTAGAGCCCAGGATATTAGACCACTGCTTCAAAGTTCTCACATTCTTCTTTAAGACAACGATAACCGGCCGCATCAGACAGTTCTCCGCAAAAATCTCCGAATCATATTCGTCACATATACAGAAACCATCCAAGTCCTCCCGCACACGCTCAATCGTCTGCTGCTGGAGAATGACATTATCTGTTGTCAAAATCAAAAATACTGAGAACCCCAAATCCGCCGCCACGGAAATCACGCCAAACATCTGCCCCGTTTTTCCGGACTGCACATTTCCAAAAAGAAGCCCCACTTCATGCTCACAAAAAGAAAATTCCTCTAAATATTTCGGTGCAATGTTATCCACCGTTTTCCGGATAGAATCAGCTAACTGCTTATTCCCACGCCCCTCTATCGTCTTCAAGTACGTTTCAAGATATTTCATCTGCCGCCTCCTGCTGGTGCCTGCTCTCCGGAAGGAAGGACAGCATCCATACTTCCAGCTCCGTGCCGTCTTCCGCCTTCGTCACAATATCCGTCTTCGTCAGCGTAATCGTATCACGCCCGTATTTATTCAGCATCTTATGTGTGATAACCCCTTTCCCGTCCTGGTCACTTTCCACCCGGTTCACCGGCTCCACCAGTCCGGCCGCCACAAGGCGCCCTTTAATCCAGCGCCCCATAATCTTCAAATCATCCTTTGAATACAGATTCTTGTTATTCTGTCCGCAGGTCCAGGCCTGGAACTTCCAGCCGTCATCCGTAACTGCCATGAACGGCTGCTGATGCAGAGGATAACCCGGCAGGTCCCTGATGGACTTACTGACCACCATCTCAATCTCCCACCATACACGCTTTCTTCCGCTCGCATAACAGACATTGATATTGGAACCCCTCATAGAATCATCGTTTTCATCCTCCGGCACCTTCAACGGAAGTTCAAAGGAAACCTCCGTCATCCTCTTCTTATAAGCGTCCACCTCCTCCGGCGTAACCTTGGAAACAAACTCCTGATCCACCAGAGCCCGGTTCACCTCACGGATCAAAGGCACATCCCGCAGGTCAGCTATATTAGCCGAACACTTCGGAAGCATAATATCCCTGACATGAGCCGAAATCTCCTGCAGTTCCTCCGGCTCCTCCGTCACCGCTGACAATTCATACTGGCGCAGATTGGATGCCTCCAGCTTAATCGCCCCCAGATTATGCGAACCAACCACGGCAGAAAACGGCTTGCCCTCCTTATAAAAGACATACGCTTTCCCATGATATTTAAACGCCCTCACCAGACGCACTTCGCCAATCCCGCGCCCAGTCCAGTCCTCATTCAAAGCCGCCGCCACATTATATGTACCCTCCGGCATACCCTCATGATAATACATGCCGATTGTCAGACAGACCCTCTTTATCCCGACTCCATTAACCAGCCCCTGCAGCTCTTTTAAAGCCGCCTTCGACACATACCCCACTGCAATATCTATCTCATCCGCCTCACGCACAGCATCCATAAAATAATCTATAAAAGCCGTCTGCCCGTCTCCCAGCTTCAACGGAAGCATATTAGAATACAATAACCGCATTTTCTCTCACCATCCTCATTAGTCACTGCAATTATACCAAACCTGCCAAGAACTTTCTACCGTCACTCGTCATCCGCCCCATAAAACATCCTGTCTCCTTGCATATTCAACTCAAAAATGCACTCTTCAATCACCCGTATACACTCCCCGCAGTTCTTCAAAATATCCTTTCCCCAAAACCGTATCACCGTCCAGCCCATGAACATGAGAGCCTTATTCACTTCATCATCCCTCTCCATGTTCCTCAATATCTTTTTCTTCCAATACTCTGGATTGTTTCCCGCCTCCAGACGGGGCTTCAAAACTTCCCAGTCCTTCCCATGAAAAAATTCACTGTCACAAAAAATCGCTATCTTATACTTCGTCAGCGCAATATCCGGCTTCCCCGGCAGGACGGCATAATTCTTCCTATACCGGAATCCTCTTGCCCACAGCTCCTTCCGTAGCATCAACTCAATACTGGTATCACTGGACCTGATATTCCGCATATTCTTATGCCGCTGCTCCTTCGTAAGATTGTCCACCTCATCAGCCCCAAACACAATGTTAACAACTTTTGACTAATCCATCACCTATCCAAGATACTCAATCTCAAGGCTGTTAGAAGAAGTAAAAGTCACCCTGACTTCTCCTCCCTCTTTTGCGCCAACACTTCTGTACCAGTTACCGATACCCTTTAAGTTTCCTTCTTCCGCAAACTGCTTTGCATAAACATCCCCTGCACAGCTGCATCCCTGTGCTAGTAAAATACCAGAATAACATCCGTTTACAGCAACACAACGATATCTGGGATTTGCTGTGAGATGATTATCATTAAATATACCAAACCTCTCTGCATACCGCCGCGGTATTTTAATATATCCCTCCCCGTAAATCGGGTCTCGGGTATCGGTATAACGATATGTACCCCATCCTAAATGGGACGGCTTCAAAGTAACTGTAAATGTATCTCCTGCTCTTGGCATAACATTTCCTCCCTTGTACTTTCAAAGTTTATTTTTCCTTCTGTGCATACCATCAGTCCCAAATCATGTTTTGAAAATCACATCATTATGAAATTCCAGAAACTCTTTCCTTGGAAAAAACTTGTTTGGCATCCTGATTTTCTGATTGGCAAAACTCAACAGCCAGTCTTCCACTGTATCTCCCTTCACAGAAGGCCTTATTTCAGACGAAACCTTAATAATATAATCAGGTGTAACCGTTATCAATCCCCTGTCAAACGCTTTATCATGGAGCGCATTCAGCGTAAGACCATTCATCGGATTTGTCCGCTCTGTCCTGCTGTCCGCATCCTTCCAGGGCTTAATATGGCTTGCTATAAGAAGTTCAGGCATTGCCAGCCCAGTAATGCAACATTTATTATCATATGAATTTAATACTGCCATCCTAAAAAAATATTGGCCAATCCGATTTTTTACCAACTGCTCCCGGACTCTGCCCTCTGGGATCATAGCAATTTCTGGCTCAATCATGATCTTATCAATGCTCTCACTCTTAATATTAGACAGTATACATCTTGCCTGATAAGATAACTCCTCCCAGTTACTGCTAAACTCCTCCCACACCAAAGCATCCAGTTTACTGCCATGAGCCATTGTAGTAACATTTCTTTTCCTAAGTTCTGGATCATAATGAGCCAAATTTTGCATTTTAAGCGCTACTGCACCTGGAGTCCGTCCCAGAAGACTAGCCAGTTCCACTATATCCTTATTTGATGAACCAATTTTTCCAAACGAAGTTCTGCAATACAAATCAAACGCAAGTATCGTCTCTTCCTTGGACCATTTTATTCCCGTTCTATCCAACATATCACCTTCATCTTATATGTAAAACCTCATTCACCGGCTAATCGGCTGTACTTGAATCAGCTATGCTGCCATGATATCACAAATGACAATATCCGCTCACTTCATATTAACTTATATTGCGTAAAAATACTGCTGTCTCCATTTGCAAATCTCTTAAATTGTTCTGTTTCTTTGTACCGGCAATTTAACACCCAAACAAAAAGCAAAACTACCAAGCAATATAAAAACAACCATACAAGATTCCAATGCATAGAATTCACACCAAACCATTACACCAATCCAAAAGTCGGCATAAAGATTTCTATCTATCAGTCCCCATATTCTATGTAAATGAAACAAGCCAAAAACTAAAAAATATAGCTCCCATCCTAATATTTTCTGTTCCACTATATCATATTCTCCTCTAAACCAGAAACCATATTCTTAAAATAGGCTTTTAACTCTGCTTTGTAGGTATCTTCAAGCTGTTTCATTTTAATCCCACGAATAGCGGCTTCCAAATGATAAAGAATAACAACACAAGTACCCGGATATTTCTCTTTCAGTCGAAAGACCGATCGCTTACTCCCTATCTCCATCAATTTTTCTGCTGAATGAATACCAACTGAATGGAGTTTCTTTTCCATTGTTTTACCTAATCCCAAAGTCGTAACTCCCGCCATATTTTCTCCTTTTTGTTCATCCATGCTAATTAACACATACCAACTGTAGATTTGATTATATCACTTTCCCACTTCATTTTCAATCGAGCAGAGCACCCGTCAGCCTTAGCTAGTACAGCATTTAAAAACTCAGCCAATGAGTACCCTGACTGATTCTATAACCTTCTATTTCCTTTTACGAAGTTCACATAATTCAGGAACTGCCTCAGCATCAGAAGCTCATATACTCTTTTTCCACTCGCCACATTCTGCGAGATAAACTCTAACAACACATTCTCATTCTCAGTCAGCTGTACCTGATAGTCTTTATCTGCCATTTGCAGAAATGAATGATATGTTCCTGAATAGTTTATAAATAACAGCGGATCAATCTCGCCGTACTCATAAAAATCAATGATCGACGGAATTTTTCCAAGCCTGTCCTTCAGCAGGTTATATTTCTCTATCAGCATTTTTCTCGGTGTTGACAATCTGTCAATCGCCGCATAGATCTTAATTTTGCTGATCTCATCAAAATGAATGGTTGAACTTCCCGGTAGAACCCGGCTTCCTTCCATAACATATCTTCTGATCGTGTCCTTGTTATAGCTCCTGTCCCCGGACAGTACGATCGGTATCATAAAATTGTTTTTGTAATTACCTATAAAATCCAGAACAACAACGTACTCTTTTTCATCAGCCTTGCGAAGTCCCCTCCCCAACTGCTGAATAAATACAATCGGTGACTGCGTCGGGCGGAGCATAATCACCTGATTGATTTCTACCACGTCAACGCCCTCTGAAAAAATGTCTACCGATATGATATAGTCCAGCGCATCTTCACATTCATCTCCCGCAAGACGCTCAATCGCCTCAGACCTCTCCTCCTCAGAGTTCGCCCGCTCAGTACAATCGTCCTATTCATATGTTCCTCTATTCTATCGCGAAAGAAGAGGAGATGCAGTCACTCTCCCCAATAGTCCTGACTTTCCTGCGTTCTCAGTTTTATTCCAAACAGCTTCCACATAAAATCTTCGCGCTCATCATAAATATCTGCAATGAAAACTATATCTGTTTTGCCCGACATATTTTCGCATCTGCCTTAATTTTTCACGGACATCAGGAGAGTATTTTATCCTCAATCCTCAAATACCCCCAATTCCTTTTCCAGATCATCAGCATCGATCCATCCTTCACGCTCTGCACGCTCCTCTGCCTTTTTCAAATTTGAAAATAGTGTGTATGCTGCACGATACCGATCGAGCTCATCTATTTCATCCATTGTTAATATACCATATTCACCGTGTCCGTCCCTTGTCAGATATACACGTTTTGAGATGTCCACCTCTTTCAATACATCTGTATAATTACTCAGATCAGATATCGGTTTAATGTTTGGCATGATCGTCATCTCCTTTTTTTCTATCATACACTTCTAGAGATACATTTACAAGCTTATTCACAGGTTATCCTCCATTTCTCCTATCTTATATTAATGTATCTGCCATGATCCAATTCTCCCTTTTCCCATATATCTCAAAACACCAGCCTCTCCTGCCCGATCACCTCGATCTGCGAGCTCACGATGGTCTCCTCCTCCGCGCCGCGCAGGTGCTCGCCCCTGAGGTACTGCATGCCGCCGCGCAGGTTGGACGCGACGAGGTTGAGCACGTAAATGTTATCAAACCGTCCATAGATCGAGTCGCCGCCCAGTCCAGAGAAGCAGATGAGCTGCGTGTTCATCTTGTCTGCCATGT
>CAJTZD010000088.1 GCA_910584235.1 uncultured Acetatifactor sp. | reverse complement strand
ACAAAAAATATCCCGTATTTATGCGGGATTCTGGCGTTTCGCAATCGCCTATTGACCTGTACAAATTTGAAAGGAGGTTCCTGCGCTGAAACTGACAGAGAACAAAAGGAAGACACTGACGCTCTTCCTCGTGCTGCCCATCCTGCTCCTGGCACTTGCCTATGCAGGCGGCTATGTGTCCCAGTTCCTCGCCAACTACCAGGCCTGGGCTTCATCCGGAGGGACACCGGGGGACGGCACCTCCCCCGCATTTCCGGAGGGCTCGCCGGCCGCCTGCCTTAAGGCGCTCACCGTCTTCCCTTACAGCCTGTACGGGATTGCCCTGTGCGCAGGCGTCTCCGGTCTGCTGATATTCATGGTGATGCGGATGGGTTTTGGCAGGAAAGGCACTTACGACAGGGAGCGGAACCTGACCTATTCAGACCTGGGAACCTACGGCACCTCCGGCTTCATGACGGATGCCGAGATGTGCGAAGTGCTGGAGCTGGTCCCTGACATCTCTAAAAGCCGGGGTGTCATCCTGGGGAAACTGTATGGGAAAGCAGTCTGCCTGCCGGAAAAGACCCGGATGAACCGCAACGTGGCAGTGTTCGGGGCCAGCGGCAGCATGAAGAGCCGGGCCTATGCAAGGAACGTGGTGTTCCAGTGCGTGAAGCGGGGGGAGAGCCTCATCATCACCGACCCCAAATCCGAGCTCTACGCAGACCTGTGCCTCTACCTTGAGGAGAACGGCTACACTGTGCGGGTATTTAACCTGATCAACCCTGAGAATTCCGACAGCTGGAACTGCCTTGCGGAAATCGAAGGGCAGGAGATCATGGCACAGCTCTTCTGCGACGTCATCATCAGGAACACAGGCTCCCCAAAGGGTGACAGGTTCTGGGACAATTCGGAGATGAACCTTTTGAAGGCCCTCGTCCTGTATGTGGACCAGGGGTTCCCGCCGGAGGGGAAGAACATCGGGCAGGTCTACAAGCTGCTGACCATGAGCAGTGAAAAGGAGCTGGACAGCCTCTTCGACCTGCTCCCGGTCACCCACCCGGCAAAGGCGCCCTACAACATCTTCAGCCAGGCGTCCGACACGGTGCGCAGCGGCGTTATCATCGGGCTGGGGACAAGGCTGCAGGTGTTCCAGAACAGGCTGATCCGGCAGATCACCAGCTACAACGAGATCAGCCTGACGCAGCCGGGCCATGAGAAGTGCGCGTACTTCTGCATCACTTCGGACCAGGACTCCACCTTCGACTTCCTCTCCTCCCTGTTCATGTCCTTCGTGTTCATCAAGCTGGTGCGCTACGCGGATAAATATGGGGAGGGCGGGAAGCTCCCGGTCCCGGTGCATATCCTGGCGGACGAGTTCGCCAATGGCGGCTGCACCATCGCAGACCTGACAAAGAAGATCAGCACCATCCGCTCCAGGCAGCTCTCCATCAGCTGTATCTTCCAGAACCTGCCCCAGATGCAGAACCGCTACCCGCTGAACCAGTGGCAGGAGATCATCGGCAACTGCGACACCCAGCTCTTCCTGGGCTGCACCGATGAGCTGACGGCGGAGTTCATCTCCAACCGCACCGGCGAGGTCAGCGTGGCAGTGTCCAGTCAGGCGAAGCAGCTCAACACCTGGCGGGTATCCGACTACACGCCGGAGTACCGGGAGACGCACTCCATCGGGAAGCGCAAGCTCCTGACGCCGGACGAGGTGCTGCGGCTGCCGCTGGACGAGGCGCTGATCATCCTCCGGGGACAGAAGGTGCTGAAAGTAGGGAAATATGACTACACCCTCCACCCGGAGAGCCGGAAGCTGAAAGAAAGCCGGGCCAGCGACCACATCCCGGAGTGGCGCAGGCTCCCCGAGTCACCGGAACCGGACTTCTCACGGCTGGTGAAGCCGGAGCCGAAACAGAAGAGGCCAAAAGCGCCCAGAAAGGACACTGTACCTGCAGATGCCGCGCACGCTGGTTCTCCCTCTGGATGGGCGGACGGACCGCAGGCATCTATCCCTGCAGGCGGGAACTGCGGAATCGTCATGGCGGACAAGAAATCCATCATGTCCTGAACTGCACTGCCAGACCAGACACCCTGCCTGAGCTTACAGGCAGACGGAACAAACTTGAAAAGGAGACAAGACTATGCCCAGAAAAACAAAAAAGGAAGAAACTATTGTAATGGAAGAAAGCGCCACCCTGGAAAATGCAGCTACGGATACCGGAGATGTCTTAAAAAGCGGCTCTCTTGTAGAGGACGGAACCCTTACGGATGGGAACGCACCTGCGGACGGGGAATCCCCTATAGATGATGAGCTGCTTAATCCTTGTGAAACCATCATGAATGACGGGCTGCCCGGTTCTGGTGAAACTGCCATGGATGGAGATCTGCCTGACTCTGGCGAAGCTGCTATAGATGATAGGCTGCCTGACCCCGGCGAAGCTTTCATGGATGATGAGCTTCCCGATTCTGGTGAAGCTGCCATGGATGATGATCTGCCTGACCCTGGCGAAGCTTTCATGGACGATGAGCTGACTGGTTCTGGTGAAGCTGCTATGGATGGAGAACTGCCCGATTCTGGTGAAACTGCTATGGATAGAGAACTGCCCGATTCTGGCGAAGCTTCCGTAACAAAGGAACTGTCCGGCTCCTGCGAAGCTGAAGCAAAAGAGGTACTGCCCAACTCTGGCGAAGCTGCAGAAAGCGATGACCCCTCTTCTGACAATGCGTTTATAGATAGGGATGAACCGGACGAAGCCCATCTTTTCATGGAAGAAACAGAAACCGGTAATGTTGGTGGAGTGGAACTGCAGCCGGAAGATGCAGGGGATGCCTCTCTTGAGACCGGAAAAGATGCGGCAGCCAGCGCAGACGGACCTGCCCCGAAAATCCCCACTGAGAACGGGGATAACGATGAAAGCAGTACAGGGAAAGACACCCCTAAGGCTCCAGCCACTCCCAGAAAGCGGAAAGCAAAGGCTGCACCTGCAGCAAAACCGGAGCCGCCAGCAAGGAAAGCTGCCCCTTCCACCATCCTTACGCTGAATGCCGACGCGGAGGTGGAGACACCTGAAAGCAGGGAGGACACCATCTGGCATGAGCTGCAGAACGCCTACCGCACCCGGAAAGTCCTGACAGGCATCCTGGGCGGCATAGAGAAGATGGACGGTGGAGGAACCATCGCAGTCATCTACTATAAGGAGATGCGTGTGGTGATCCCCCTTGCGGAGATGATGATAAACCTTGTGGAAGACGAAGCCCATGACTATGGGGAGCTGGCGCTGCGCCAAAGCAAGATCCTCGGCAACATGCTGGGATGCGAAATCGACTTCATCATCAAGGGGCTTGAGAACGCCAGCCGCAGCGTGGTGGCCAGCAGGAAAGACGCCATGTATAAGAAGCGCCAGATCTTCTATATGCCGGATGCAGCCGGAAATTCCCGCGTATGCGAGGACCGCATCGTGCAGGCGAGGGTCATTGCCGTGGCAGAAAAGGTGGTGCGCGTGGAGATCTTCGGTGCGGAATGTTCCATCCTGGCCCGCGACCTGTCCTGGGACTGGCTGGGGGATGCCTCGGAGCGCTTCCATGTGGGCGAGCAGATCCTTGTGCGCATCCTGAGCGTGAAGATCCGCTCCCTGGAGGACATCTCCGTGAAAGCGGATGTCAAAAGCGTGAACGGCAACACCAGCAAGGACAGCCTGAGCAAGTGCAAGATCCAGGGCAAGTACGCCGGGACGGTCACTGACGTCCACAAAGGCACCGTCTTCGTCCGCCTCCACATCGGCGTCAATGCCGTGGCCCACAGCTGCTACGACAACCGGATGCCCGGCAAGAAGGATGATGTGAGCTTCGTGGTCACGCGGATCGATGCGGAGCGTAACGTGGCTGTGGGGCTAATCTCAAGAATCATTAAGCAGAATATTTAAGAGCCACAAAAGAGAGACCTTATTTCCCACAAAGTCTCTCTTTTGCTGTCCGCATCCTGCCGTTGGTCAAAATGTAGTAATTGGAATAATGTTATGCATAGGAAATAGCCTTGAATCCCTAAAAAAATGAACAGATAGAAAGTGCGTGAAAAAAACAGTTTGAGTATTCAAGAAGTTTGGTTCATTATGCCTATCTGTTCACTGAATAATGGATAAGCACCAAAAGTAGCTGTAATATAAATTGACAATTTTTCCAAAATATTTTTGCTATTAGGGGAAATTTCTGTTACAATAATTATAGGAGTAATTTAGCAGAAAGTCTATAAAGAAAACGATAGTGTAGGAGAATAGCTGGGAGTATGTTAGAAGAGTGGAAGTGTGTAAAAGATTTTCATTTGAGATTTGGTCATCCCGTATCGGAGACTCCTGTTATGCTGAAAGAAGACAGAGTAAAGAAAAGGTATGCATGGATATTGGAAGAAGTAAATGAATTTATTGAAGCTGAAGATATTGTGGAACAAGCAGATGCGATGATTGATGTGATTTATTTTGCCTTGGGAACATTGGTGGAGATGGGAATTGAACCGGATGAGATATTCAAAATCGTCCATACGGCTAATATGAGTAAATTATGGGATGACGGAAAGCTTCATTATAGTGCAGACGGAAAAACAATCAAACCATGCACCTGGGAAGATCCATATCATAAAATGGAAGAAGCAATAAACAGAGCGAAAGGACAGTTGTAAGTGAACGAAAGGGGGGACATGATTTGAAAAAAATCTTATCAATTGACGGGGGAGGAATAAAAGGGGTATATGCGGCAAGCCTGTTGTATGAGTTGGAATCCAAAAACCATATAAAAATATCCGATTACTTCGATATCATAGCCGGAACTTCTACAGGAGGGATTATAGCCGCCGCATTAGCGGTGGGAATTTCAGCAGATAAAATCCTAAACCTTTATATGGAGAATGCAGATAAAATATTTCCGCGCGGAAGATATCTGCGGCTTTTTCATGGAAAATATAAGAGAGAGCCATTGCAACGGGCATTGGAATCTGTTTTTGAAAAACGAAAGATTGCGGAATGCAAGACTAGACTGCTTATTCCCGCTGTAAATATTGCCCATGGTAAGGTAAGCGTATTTAAAACTCCTCACGCGCCGGATTTAAGATATGATAAGGATTTATTCATTACAGACTGCCTGCTAGCAACTACCGCAGCTCCAATCTATTTTGAACCATATAAAATGCAGGGTGGTATCTATATTGACGGGGGAATCGGAGCAAATAATCCGTCTCTGATAGCCTTGATAGAGGGAATTACCAGATGCGGATGGAGCCGTGATGAAATAAAGATTCTGAATATCGGCGGAGCGGAAGATCCCAAATTAAAACGAAACCAAGAAAAGCTTGGCATTGTGGATGCATTACTAATTCAAAAACTATATATGATGGCTGAAAGAGATTATACGGAAAATATATGCAAGTTATTGCTGCCTAAAGATCATTTCTATCGGATGACGCAGACATCGGAACGCGAAGGACAGGTGGCCTTGGACAAAGCAGATAAAAAGAGCCTTGAACTGTTAAGATCGTGGGGGTATGACGCAGCAAAAGAAAGCAATGAATCTATCAAGGCAAATTTCTTTGATAAGAAGAAAGAGGATTGTCAATTTTATAACATCGGAGAAAACTAGTCATGAGATATCTCGGGTCAAAAACGCTGCTTTTAGAAAGTATTTTAAATATAACACGTTCTTATTCTGAAGGTGGTGTCTTTTGCGACCCTTTTGGGGGAATCGGTACAGTAGGAAGCTATATGAAGAAAAACGGATACCAAATTCTATCAGGAGATATCTTATATTTTGCACATTGCTTTCAGGTGGCCCTGATTGTTCAAAATCAAGCTTTCTCCTGCGGCAATTTAAAAAAGGAATACGGTATTTCTTCCGGGAAAGAATTGAGCGAGTATCTGAATCGGCTGAAACCAAAAGATGGATGGCTGGTTCAGGAATATGCAAGGGAAAGGCTTTTTTTAACGATTGAAAATGCCGCCTGCATCCAAGCCTGCATAGACTGTATCTGGGAATGGAAAAATACTCATATCATTGATGAGGAACAGTACAACGTGATGATCGCTTCTCTTATTCATTGTATGGATAAGGTGGCGAATACGGCAGGGACATATTACGCTTATTTGAAGCATTACTATAGAAAAGCACTATGTAAATTTCAATATCAGTTATTAGAACCCATCGTAGGAACTGAAAAGAACAGGGCTCTGTTAATGGATGCAGGCGAATTGGTACGGACGAATCAGTGCGATATATTGTATCTGGATCCTCCATATAACGCACGGAACTATGGAAGGTATTACCATTTGCCACAAAATATAGCCATGCAGCGAATTCCGAAACCCGCCGGAAAGTCAGGAATGGATGCTTCCCAATCAGGGATGTCCGATTACAATCAGAAAGAAAAAGCGGTAGACGCATTCAAACAATTAATAGCAAACGCAAGGACCGGCTGTATCATTTTTCATTATACGGATAAGGGTCTTATCGATATGGAAGACGCAAGAGAAATCCTTCGAAAAAAAGGAGATTTGGAAGAATTTTATTTTGACTGTAAAGGGTATCATACAACGAATCGTTCGAAACCCAGCCAACATCATGTAATGAAAGTGACATTTTGAAAGAAAGGAAGCATATGAAAGCAAAATTACCGGATAATGATAGCAATCTGGCATTACTAGAGGATTTTGTGGATGTTGAAATTGTTGTTACGGATCTGGATGGTACTTTAATCGATGGAACCGATTCCATAAAGGATAATATCAGAAAAAAGATAAAATATCTTCAAAATTCTTATCATGTGTCTTTTTCTGTTGCAACGGGCAGGACTTATATCGGAGCGTTACCGGTTATGAAGGATTTGAATTTGAAGGACGGAATTCCTGTCGCTCTTTACAACGGTGGAGTTATCATGGGATATGGAACAGATAAAGTGTTTAGTAAACAGGTCATCCAGCCGTATATTGTAGACGAACTATTTGAGTATTTGATAAATTCTGAGAGTTCGCTTTATGTATATACCTTTGAAATATCAGAGATGCCTTTTGTCACCGAGGAAAAAAACTATACCCAAGAAAAAGTATATGGAATGGGATATAAGGGGAAAAAATACGATTCTAACGGCATGCCGATTATTTGGGTAAACAGCAGCAGACAAATACCAGAAAGAATCGTGGCTATATTAATTGAAGAAAGGCAGATTGATTTACCATTGAAAGAGGCCGTAATGAGCTACCTGGACAAAAATGATATGGTGGAAGCGACAAACAGTGGAAACGGATATATCGAGATTAAAGGAAAGGGATTTAACAAAGGAAGCATATTCCAAATATTCAAAGGACTTAAGAAATATGAGGAAAAAAAGACTCTGGCAATCGGAGATAATAATAATGATATAGACTTGTTTGAAAAAGCTGATATTAGTGTAGCTGTAGTGAATTCATCAAAAGCAGCAATCGATGCTGCAGACTATATCTGCAAATACGAAAAAGGTACCGGCTTTTTGCAAATGTTGCGAGTCATGGCGTCGGCAAAAAGGTTTTGCTGAATTGAAAGGGGAAAAAATGGGGGAAATCAATGAAAAACTGAAAAATGATCTGAAAAATTGGTTTATGACAGGAGACCAATTTCAGGAACGTCTTCTGGAAATCATCGAAAATTTGGACAACAACAGGACTTTTGCAATAAAGCTAGTGGATAAGGAACAATATGAATATTCTTTTGGCAAAGAGGGCACAGATGAGGCAGGTAATTCTAACAAGACTGATTTGGAAGATGGTTATAAATTTTTAGTGCGTACGTGGGGAAATAATCGAGATGAATGGGTTACTGAATTAAAAGAGTTATTTTCTCTGTATATTAATAAAGAGTATTGTGACAGTGTTACTGGATTACCTGCAACAGACAGAGGATCATTAATTCAGAAATGTAATGACACTCTGCAGGTATGGCTGAAAAAAGGCAGAAAAGTAGCAGTATTTATGATTGATTTGGATCACTTTAAAGAGGTGAATACAAAATACAACCACAAGGTTGGAACGGCGGTTCTATCTGAATTTTCAAGATTACTGTTCAGGGTTACCAATAGAAAAGGAATTCTGGTACATCAGAATGGTGATGAGTTTGATATTATTTATCCCTATGAAAAAGCATATGAGGTTATTTCCTTTGCGGCACAGCTGTATCAGAGCGTAAAGAGGCATATCTTTAAAGATGCAGAAGATATTCTTCTTACCATGGCTATGGGTATTCACCTTGTGGAAGAAGAGATGGAGTTTGGCAGGGCGCGCGAGGAGGCAGAAAATGCGTATGCGCCCAAGACAGGAAATGTAGAAAAACATCGGGATTCGATACGGATACATAAGAACCAAAAAGGGGTGACTTATGGGTGGCCGTCATTGGAACTGGCATTTGTCAGAGTCTGGAACAGTCATGATGATCAACTCTTTCACAATCCATATTTGGATTATGTGGTTAAGCTAACGGAAGAATCAAAATTAGATGAAATTCAACAGAATGTAGAAAACTTCTTGAAATGGGTTAAGCCCACTTGGACAAATAATATACGCTGTACTGCAAAAGAAAGCGACTGGGATACCGAGGCAGAATTTTCAGACGCTGAATTGGGACTTGCCATATTAAGAGGAATCTTTAATAAGCCGGAAATCCTTGAAAAGAGGATTGGTTTCTCAATCAATGAAAGTGTTAAAGTATCAGTTGATGGGGAATCTGTTTTTACCCATGGAGAGAATCATGGAGAAGAATTCCAGTGGGAAGGATTCCGAGATAAAGCCACTAAAGAGAAGTCGGATATTCGCAAAACAATACTAATTCAGGCGGGAAGCAAAAGTGTGAATTTGCCGATAGACATTTTTTACAAAGTAGTCAAAGTGGATACCCGGCCAACCAGTAGCGGCAGTCTCCCTGATTTTTGGGAGGGCGCAATCTCAGAACTTATATCTCTGATGAAGAATCAACCCAATCTTGTAAATATCCTGATTTGGGGAGATGTGGATAATACTCAGAAAGTATTATTTTATCTGAACAATATAAAAAAGTGGAGTAGTGATTCAAAAGAACAGGATTTTCAGTATAGATACATTGCGAGAAAGACTTGCCGTACCGTTGAAGATATCATGTTGTTTCAGGAAAAATTCGCTGAGCATATAGTTTGGTGCAATAGCGAAGAAGACATCATTATTCATACATATAAGGCATTATCGGTAAAAGCGAAATCGATGTCATTTTCTGAGGATACAGTTCCCAATAGTCGTTTTTTAGAACGGAAGTTGTCTTATACAAAAATTCAGCTGAATATCACAGATGGATGCAGGGCAGAATCGATAGAGGTAGCTTTCCCTACGGTGCTAGAAATTCTTCGAAATGCATACCGTGATAATCCAGAACGAAAAATGCTGGATCAAAACGAAGAAGAACTATTTGAATTGACGAATTTTAAGATTGTATTGGAGAAGCCTACTTATAAAAAACTTCCAATTTATTATTATTATGACCAGAAAAAACTGAATCTTTATTATGGTGAGACATTTGGAGACGGAAAAGGATTGTTTAGAAAACCGTTGGAGGAAAGTGGACAGATTGACGGAATGATTTGTCACATTATTGAAGCCATTGATTCAAAAAGGCAATATGAGACGCGCAGGGCAATATTGGTTGTGCCAAACGTAATAGAAGAGGATAAAGGATATTCCCCGTTAGGCCTGGTTGCGGTGTGGGTGACGCCCAGACTTGCAGATGGGAAAATAACTATAGATTACAGTTTTACATGGCGCACTGTCGAAGCGATTGTAGGCCTTCCCTATAGTATGTATGCATCGGTAACATTTGCGGAGGAAGTAACTCAAATGATTAGGGAGAAAGTGAAACATACAGATATATCAGAATCGATCAATCTGGGACAAGTTTCCTATATTGCACATAGTCTGCATATGTTTTTAGGAGAAGCACGCATGAATATTGTTCGAGGGATTGTAGATGAAGTTTCAATTTAACAGTGGGAATTCCTATATCATATCGCAAAAACAAATCCCTCAATCCCGAAACACCCGATTTCTAGTTAGGTATCAAAGCCTCTATATTTATATTACGAAAGAATCGTTGTGGGATCAAAGCTGTTATGATGGCACAATGATTCATTACATGGATTGTTTTTGGCTGGTATTACCGACTGATTATTTTCAACAGGCGGTGCTGTGGAGAGATTTTTATCAATGTTTTG
Organism: uncultured Acetatifactor sp.; assembly: GCA_910584235.1. Lineage (GTDB taxonomy): Bacteria > Bacillota > Clostridia > Lachnospirales > Lachnospiraceae > Acetatifactor. Next base: position 2,420 of record CAJTZD010000088.1, on the reverse strand, counting down.
GAGCGTATTATGAGGATTTGATAGACGATAATTGTAATATCGAGTGTATACGCATGTTGGTATCACATATTAATATCCAAATAGGCCCGAATCAATCGAAAAAGATTCTGGATTTTGGATGCGGAAGCGGCCTGTCCACAAAGGTGACAGCACAAGGAAGTATCGTAGGGTATGAACCGGTGGAAGAGATGAGGAAACAGGCCCGGCAAAGGGGGCTGGAGATGCTGACAAGAGAAGAGATTAAGAATATGCCGGATCCTGTATTTGATGCGGTATTTTCAAGTTATGTATTTCACATGGCTGTTTTGGATGAGGATATAGAGATGGTTCTTGGACGGATGAAAAAAGGCGCTGTATGGGTGGCCAATTTCTATAAGGATATCAATCTCGAACATATTAATGCGGTTTTCCGAAGATATGGCTGTAAGCTGAGACGATTAGAGATACAGGAAGAAAGATATGGAGCAGTATATGAGTATCAAAAATGAATGCTTTATTCCAATTGAACAATTCAGGCCAATACTACAGCAAAAATATGGGCTAGATGTAGAAAGCGCATGGATCGATGAGCTATGCAGAATATTTATGCTGGCTGAAATAAAACAGGGAGCGAATCGGTATCTTTTTGATGCGGACATAGAAGTGTGCAGAAAGCTGGCGGTATTAAAAGAAGGATTTTCCGCATGTGAGACAGAGTCTTATGATTATTACGGAAGCACCACTGCAAATATGCTGAAAATAGCCGACGATACGATTTTACTATATGAATATTGCAATGAGCGGAAAGCGCTACCGGTATTTGTACGTAATATTGTATTGGGATTATGCTGTAAAACGGGTGGAGAGTGCAGTTCCAGAATATTTGATGTGCTGGGAGTAACGATTCTGACAAAGAACCGGAGTGTATGCGATTATATAGAAAGTGTAATCAGCCGTAAAGAAAAATTAGAATATATTAAATCTTCTTCTTTTGCAAATACCAGTTCCTTCATGGGAAGCAAAAAGAAAATTCTGGGTTTTATTGCAGAATCAATCATTGCACATGGAAACGATGAAAGCAAATATCTGGATATCATGTGCGGTTCCGGCGCCGTTTCAAATGCGTTTGCCCAAATCGGACCTGTATATGCCTCTGATGCCCAAAGCTTTTGCAGAATACTTGCCAAAATGCAGGGAAGCGGGTATCAGGAAAGCCTTGCCGCTTCGCTGACAGAATCCATATATCAGAATTACAAGCAGCACATGGAGGCTATGAGGCAGAAGTTTGCAGAGTTTCTGTGGGAGGAAGAACGAATTTTTTATCTGGATCTGAAAGAAAAAGAAACGGTTTTAAAACAATATTCTGACTTTATTAAGAGTTTTGAACTATATTCCTCCGATTGCGTGAATTCCGAGGAATTGAAGATATTGATTAAGGAGCGGAAGCAGGATCACAGGTTAACTCCGTATTGCCTGTTTACATATTATTTTTCAAATGTTTATTTCGGACTGGCCCAATCCATCCAGATCGACAGTATTCGATATGCCATCGATCAAATCGAAGATGAAGAGACACGGGAATGGGCACTGGGGGCTCTTGTTGTTACGGTAAGCAGCGTAGGAACCACTTATTCGGCCCATTTTGCCCAACCTAGGCATCTCGATCAAAGATCATTAAAATATATTCTTGAAAAAAGGGAGAAATCTGTATGGCACGAATTTTCCAAAAGATTTACTGCAATCGCAAAAGACAGCGAAAGATATCGGTATCCTGTAACACTGTTAGACGGACCATGGGAAAAAGCTCTCAGGGAAATGAAAGGACTGTTTGACAGAAATGTAATTGTATATTTGGACGCACCTTATAAAAGAGAAGAGTACAGCAGATATTATCATGTACTGGAAACACTTGTAAAATATGATTATCCTGAGTCGGAAAAGAAAGGGCGCATGAGGTCCAAGAAAAACGGGGAACGATTCAGCACGGAATTTTCTACACGGAATACCGAAAAGGTGGAGGAATGCTTTGAGAACATTATACTAGAAGTTCTGCGCAAAGGATATATTTGTGCCTGGAGCTATTCAGATAATGGCTGTGCTTCAATCATGAAAGTGGTTAACCGTATTAAGAAACAGTGTGATTGTGATGTGTTTTTTTACAGTACGGCACATTATCATAATTCGCAGGGAAAGAATGCAATGAAGATTCCAGTAGTGGAATATTGTATTTTATTCCGAGGGACGATTGTTTAACTGTGCTAATTGTGTTGTTTCTTTAGCTACAAGGTTTGTAAAAAGTGGGGCAATGCCAAAACCTTTGAACCCATACTATACCTATCTTCCTTAAAATGTATTTTCAGTATACTTAAAAATGATTTCCAGCACATGTCGGACGGCGAATTGAGGGAGACGCAAATGACGAATTATTTTTCCAACCTTTA
>CAJTZD010000087.1 GCA_910584235.1 uncultured Acetatifactor sp. | reverse complement strand
GGAGAACGAAAATGACAGATAAGGTAATTGAAAACAACCAGGTGACGGTTATGGGAGAAATTTCCAGCGGATTTACCTATAGCCATGAAATCTTCGGAGAAGGCTTCTACATGATGGATGTGCGCTGTAAACGGCTCAGCGAAAGCTATGACACCATCCCCGTCATGGTATCGGAGCGGCTGATGGACGTGACGGCGGACTATACGGGGGAACTGATCTGCGTGAACGGACAGTTTCGCTCCTATAACCGTCACGAGGAGCGCAAGAACAGGCTGGTGTTGTCTGTATTTGCCAGAGAGGTGAGCTTTGTGGACGAGATGGAGGAAAGCTCCAAGACGAATCAGATCTTCTTAGACGGCTATATCTGCAAAGAACCCATCTACAGGAAGACGCCCCTTGGAAGAGAGATAGCGGACCTTTTGCTGGCGGTGAACAGGCCTTACGGCAAGTCGGATTACATACCTTGTATCTGCTGGGGCAGAAATGCCAGATATGCCAATAATTTCAAGGTGGGAGAGCGCTGTGCGGTATGGGGGCGGATTCAGAGCCGGGAATATATGAAAAAACTGGACGAGGAGAATGTGGAGAGAAGAGTGGCCTTTGAAGTGTCGGTCAGCAAGCTGGAGCTGCTGGAGGACGATGAAATATAGAAACAGCGAAGATGTTCAAATGATTTGCCAAAACCAGGAAAGTGTGGTATGCTATAACCGTCCGAAAAATTGCCCTTGCAGGTGAAACGAGGTGTGGTATGGCAAAAGGATTGGTATATATATATGCCGGAGAGGGACGGGGAAAGTCCCCGGCGGCCCTGGGCAGGGCGCTTCAGGCTGCCATGGAGGGAAAGAATGTCGTCATTATCCAGTTCCTGAAAGGGAACGGTATGAAGTCCAAGGATTTCCTCCGCAGAATGGAGCCGGAGATCAAGCTGTTTTGCTTTGAGAAATCCCAGGAGAGCTACGAGGACCTCTCAGAGGAGAAGAAGCAGGAGGCGATTGCCAATATCAAAAACGAGATGAATTTCGCCAAAAAGGTGCTGGTCACCAGGGAGTGCGATCTGCTTATACTGGACGAGGTGCTCCGGCTGGTGGAGAAGAAGATCGTGACTGCAGAGGATTTAAAGGCGCTGCTGGACTGCAGGGAGGAGGCGGACATTATCCTGACGGGCTGCAAAGCGGACGGGGAAATCTGTGCCCTGGCCGATGAGATCTCCAGGATCGAGACCTGGGAGCCGGAGGGGAAAGCCAGAATCTGACAATAGATCCGTACAATAGAGAAATGAAAAATAATGGAGGAAAAAAGATGTCTATTTTTAAGGGTTCGGGTGTGGCTATCGTTACGCCCATGCGCGACAATGGTGAAGTGAATTATGATGAGTTTGCGAAGCTGCTGGAATTTCAGATTGCAAAGGGGACGGACGCCATCATAGTCTGTGGTACTACGGGTGAATCGTCCACGCTGACCCATGAGGAGCATCTGGAGACCATCCGCTACTGTACAGAGGTTGTGGCAGGGCGCGTCCCGGTTGTGGCGGGTACAGGCTCCAACTGTACGGAGACGGCAATCTACCTGTCGAAAGAAGCGGAGAAATTCGGCGTGGACGGACTGCTGCTGGTGAGCCCTTATTATAACAAGGCCACCCAGAACGGCTTGTATGCGCATTTTAAGGCGGTTGCGGATTCGGTAAAGCTTCCTATCCTGCTCTATAATGTGCCCGGCAGAACCAGCTGCAATATCCTGCCGGAGACCATCGTGCGGTTGTGCAAGGAGGTAGAGAACATTGTAGGCGTCAAGGAGGCCAGCGGTAATATCAATCAGATCGCGCATCTGGCGGCCATTGGGGCGGGCATAGTGGATATCTACTCGGGGAATGACGATCAGATCGTTCCCATCATGTCCCTGGGCGGCATCGGGGTGATTTCCGTGCTGGCCAATGTGGCTCCCGCGCAGACCCATGAAATCTGCCAGAGGTATCTGGACGGGGACGCAAAAGGCAGCTGTAAATGTCAGCTGGAGGCCATGGAATTGTGCAATGCGCTGTTTTGCGAGGTCAACCCGATTCCGGTGAAGAAAGCTCTGAGCCTGATGGGGATGATAGAGGGCGGGCTGCGCAGGCCGCTTACCGAGATGGAGCCCGAAAATGTGAAACGTCTGGAAAAGGCTATGCGGACATACGGGATACTTTGATACTGAGATCAGGCAGGGCTGCTTCGTCGTTTTTTGACGCGGGAGCCCTTTTTGGTATAGCAGATGAAAAGTGCGCCGCGCAGCGACTTTAAAATAGGAGGAGAAAATATGGTCAGGATTATTATGCACGGATGCAATGGAAAAATGGGACAAGTCATCAGAGGGCTTTTAGAGGGGGATAGTGAGGCTAAGCTGGTTGCCGGCATTGATATGACCGATGACAAAAAAAGCCCCTATCCTGTGTATACGGATATCAGGGAATGTAATGTGGAGGCTGACTGCCTGGTGGATTTCTCCACGGCGGCGGCAGTGGACAAAATGCTTGATTACTGCGTAGAGAGGAAACTTCCCTGCGTGCTCTGTACCACAGGCTTAAGCCCGGAGCAACTGTCGAAAGTGGATGAGGCCGCAAAATCCATTGCCCTGCTTCGCTCTGCCAATATGTCTTTGGGTATCAATCTGCTCTTGAAGCTTTTAAAAAATGCGGCGGGCGTCCTTGCCCCGGCGGGATTTGACATGGAGATCGTGGAAAAGCATCACAACTTAAAGGTAGACGCGCCCAGCGGAACGGCCATTGCCCTGGCGGATGTCATCAACGAAGAGTTAGACAATACGTACTCCTATGTCTATGACAGGAGCGCAAGGCGGGAGAAACGGCCGGAGAAAGAGATCGGCATCAGCGCGGTAAGAGGCGGCACCATTGTGGGCGATCATGATGTGATTTTCGCCGGCCCGGACGAAGTCATCACCTTTTCCCACAGGGCGTATTCCAAAGCGGTCTTTGGCAAGGGTGCGGTTCAGGCGGCGAAGTTCCTGGCCGGAAAGCCTGCGGGCAGATACGATATGAGCGATGTGATAGAGGCTGCTCTGTAGATAACCCGGTTATCTTTGCTTCCGGAGAAAATGAGGAGATCAATGAACGAAAAGGACAATCAGGTCTTAAGAGTCCTGGCAAGACAGTACCGAAGCGCTGGAAGCTTATCGGGATGGGGCCATCAGAGAAGAATAGGCAGAATTTAAGACATTCTCAGGCGAATGCCCCGCAGCGCAGAATATGGCTGCCTGGCAGGGAAACGCCTGAGATGGTCCGTTATCTGACGGCTCCGCCCGAGGAGGGACCGTACATTCTGCTGCGGGCGCCTGCGGCATCCGAGCCCGTACCGTTTGCGGCATCGGTGCCGTTACCGTTTGTGGTATTTCCGGCAGCGTCATTGTCAGTACCGTTTTCGGTATCATTGTTGCCGTCGGCGGTGCCGCTATCATTGCCCGTAAGGTCATCCGTAATATTGTCGATGCCGTCTGTGACATCATCTACTGCATTATCGATGGCATCGCCCGCATCATCCAGCAGGGAATCGTCGTCCCCCTGGGTGGCGCCGCCGGTTCCGGTGACACTGCTTTCCACGGAACTGCCGTCAGTGTTTGTGCCGTTTGCATCGTCAGCTGCGGAAGTGCTGCTATCCACGCTGCCGCTGCTTCCGACAGCGTCGGAGCCGGAATCCTGCGTGCTGGTTCCGGCCATGCTGTCAGAGTTGTTGTTCTTTTTGTCATTGTTGGTGCAGGCGGTAGCCATACACACATAGGCGAGCACCAGCCCCAATGCCAAAATTTTCTTGGCTCCTGAGAAATTCTTCGCTTTTTTCATAGTTTCCTCCATTCTGCTGTCTGGTACTTTTCATATGGTAATCGGATAAGCCAGACAATTCTGCGCAATCTTACAGGACAGTGGGAAATCCGCCAGGCGTGCCTTCCACCGTGAGCGCAGAATGACTGACATGTCACTAGTATGTGACAAATGATTGATTTTATACATGAAAAATGAAAAAGAAAGGAAAAACGGACAGAAGATGGAATTCAGACCATGTATCGATATTCACAACGGCAGAGTCAAACAGATCGTAGGCGCCAGCCTGCAGGACGCGGGCAATACAGTGAAAGAGAACTTTGTGGCAGAGCAGGGCGCTGATTATTACGCAAGGCTCTATCGGGATGCCGGCATTCGCGGCGGCCATGTGATTCTGCTCAATGCCAGAGACAGCGGGCAGTATGCTGCCACGAAAGAGCAGGCGCTCTCGGCTTTAAGGGCTTATCCGTGCGGACTGCAGGTCGGCGGCGGTATCACACCGGAGTCTGCGCCGGAGTTCCTGGAGGCGGGCGCTTCCCATGTAATCGTTACATCCTATGTGTTCCGGGGCGGGCAAATCTGTTACGACAGGCTGGAAAGGATGCGGAGTGCAGTGGGAAGCAAAAAGCTGGTGCTGGATTTAAGCTGTCAAAAAGTAGGGGAGGAATACCGCATCGTCACGGACAGGTGGCAGAGGGTGACCGAGGAAAGGGTTGATCAGGCGCTTCTGGCGCGGCTTTCGGAATATTGCGATGAATTTCTGGTTCATGCTGTGGATGTGGAGGGAAAGGCAGGGGGAATCGAAAGGGAATTGGCGGCTTTCCTGGGGGCATGGGACGGAAAGACTGTGACATACGCAGGCGGCGTGCATAGTTATGAGGATTTAGAACTGCTCAAAGTGCTGGGAAAGGGCCGTCTGAATGTCACCATTGGGAGTGCGCTGGATTTGTTCGGTGGAAAGCTTTCCTGGGAGAAAGTGCTGGATATGTGCAAGAAAGCAGAAAATAATTGTTGAAAATGTGTATAAAAAAGCCGATAATTATGTTTTAGTGCATAAAATAGGCTTTTTTGTTTGTGAAAACATAACAAAATGCTGTTGTTATCGTTGAATTGTGACCACATTTATGGTAAAATACTAAAAGGTTATTTGGAGGTGACTTTTATGGTACGTAAGGGACATAAGCGCAAGAATAACCATGTGGTGATTGTGACATCCGATGCCACGGACGGTAAAGTGAGACAGTTTAAGGTCCGTCCCTGGATCCTGCAGACAATTATCCTTGTCCAGTGCGTCATTATCGGCGCGCTGATCGGGTTCTTTTTGTATGAGAGAGACGTATGGACTGGGGAGACGCTGCAGACGGAAGCAGAGAATGATGCGATTGCGAAGCTGGAGCAGGAGAAAGCCGCGCTGGAGGGCCAGGTAGCCGGGCTCAACGGCGAGATTGACGAACTGAACCAGCGGATAGGAATTCTCAGCGAGACCGTGAACCAGAAGACCCAAAGCGAGACACAACTGTCAGAACAGCTGCAAAAGCAGACCATGCCGACGGAATTTCCGTTGACAGGGAAGACCAGTATGGAAGAGAAGACAGAGGAGAACGGCAATCCCATCTGTATCTTTACGGCTTCCAACGGCTCCATGGTAGTGGCGGCAGCCGGCGGATCTGTGACGGTGGTGAACGAGGATCCTGAGTATGGGAATAATGTCTGGGTGGATCACGGCAATGGATATACCACAATCTACAGATGCGCAGGCGAAGTCAAGGTAAGGCAGGGAGAGACGGTCACCCAGGGAGCCACCTTGTTCGTGATCACGGACGATGACAGCAAGCTGGGCTACCAGATGACCCGGGACGGTGCATATATCAGCCCCATGGAAGTGCTGGCGATCAGCGGCTGACAGAAAGCGGAGGAAAGGGAAAATGAGGAAGAACGAGACACAGATTTCTACCATTATCGGAATGAATGCGGAGTGCGGCGGCGACTTTAAAGCCGAGGGGACAATCCGGATCGACGGAACGGTAAACGGCAACGTAACAGTGACGGATACGGTGATCGTTGGGGCATCCGGCTGTATCAACGGCGACATCAACGCGAAGAAAGTCATCATTGGCGGAGAGGTGTACGGCAACCTGAACGTGCCGGAGAAAGTGGAGCTGACATCCACGGCCAGAGTCATCGGCGATATTACCACAAACGGACTGGTGATTGACGAACAGGCTATTTTCCAGGGCAGATGCGATATGAACCAGGATGCCAGCAAGAGACCGAAACCCAACCGCCGGGAGATGAAAGAGATGCAAAAAGAAGCCAAAGCGGCCGTATCGGATGCGCTTCAGGGCATGGAGACGACTTCTTCGGATAACAGCGCGCAGATATAGGCGAACGATCATACATATTTATAGAAGAGAAAGCAGGGATGCCTTTGCGCATGCCTGCTTTTCTGATCCCTTCCGCTTTCTGCGGAGCATTATGGGGCGGGAGATTCGGCGCTGTCCGAGGGCGTTTTCCTGCCCATACGCTCAAATACCGTCTCATAGCCGTCATTTCCGTAATTCAGCGATCTGTTCACACGACTGATCGTAGCGGTGGATGCTCCCGTCTTCTCGGCAATCTCAAGATAGGTATTGTGATTTTTAAGCATGGCGGCTACCTCGAACCGCTGGGAGATGGATATGAGCTCATTGACCGTACATAAATCTTCGAAGAAGCTGTAGCATTCGTCCCTGCTTTCCAGACACAGAATGGCATCGAACAGGAAGTCCACGGCATCGCTTTTTACTTTTTTGTTCATGGTTAGGCACCTCTTGACTGCTTTTTACTGATTCCGTTCCGCTATGACTACATGGGTTTAAGCTTATGGAATCATAATTTGAAAATATGTCTGTCTGTTCCAGTATTTTATCATATTAAAGTCCTGAAGTAAAGGAAGAAAAGCTTAAGAAAATATTTTGAAAGAAGATGTTGTCATGTAGTAATGAATACTATATAATGGAACTTAGACAAAAGAAAGCATTCCTTGCTTTCTTTTGTAGAGGCAGTGTGCAAGGCGGGGTAATAGAAAGCATCTCCCCAACACCCCAAGCACTAACAAAGCGAGGAAGAACGGGTATGACAATAGATAATGACGATATATTGAACAGTATACTGGCAAGCCTGGACAGAGTGAATTACATTAGCCCCGAGGATATTCCGAATATTGACTTGTACATGGACCAGGTCACTACTTTTATTGACAGCCGCCTGCAGTCCTCTGCCAGATATCCCGGCGAAGATAAGATATTGACCAAGACCATGATCAACAATTACGCGAAGAATGATCTGCTGCCTCCGCCGGTGAAAAAGAAATATTCCAGAGAGCATGTGATGCTTCTGGTGTTTATCTATTATTATAAGGGAATTTTGTCTATCAACGATATACAGACCCTTTTAAAGCCTATCACGGAGCGCTATTTTCAGAACGGCCAGGCATATGACATGGAGAGGATCTACCGGGAAGCCTTTGGCATGGAGGACAAGATGCTCCAGTCCATGAAAGCGGATATAGAGGAGAAATTCAAGGTCGCTTCTGAGGCTTTCCAGGGAGCGCCCCAGGAGGATACGGACTTTCTCCATATGTTTGCGTTCATCTGTCTGCTGGGCTTTGACGTATATCTGAAAAAGCTCATGATTGAGAAGATGATAGATGAATTGGCGGCAAACAGACAGGAACAGGGAAAAAAGAAAGCCCATAAAGCCCAGGGCGAAGAAGAATAGTGTAACAAAGACAAGCGTATCTTCATATGATACTTTATCAAATCATATGGAGGTAGCTATGAGAAAGTTATCCATAAAAAAGGCAGGCGCTGTCTGTCTGGCTCTTTTGACGGCAGCGGCAGCCCTGGCCGGCTGCGGCGCAGGCGAGGCCGGGACGGCGAAAGACAGTAAGACAAAGGTGGTGCTCAATGAGGTAGCCCATTCCATTTTTTATGCGCCCATGTATGTGGCCATTGAGGAGGGGTATTTCGAAGAGGCAGGACTGGAACTTACGCTGGTGACCGGCTTCGGGGCCGACAAGACAATGACGGCGGTGCTCACGGGCGAGGCGGACATCGGCTTCATGGGAAGTGAGAGTACCATTTATACCTATGCGGGGGGCACCCAGGACTATGTGGTGAATTTCGCCCAGTTGACCCAAAGGGCAGGGAACTTCCTGGTGTCCAGGGAACCCATTGAGGATTTTTCCTGGGATATGCTAAAAGGCCAGGATGTGCTGGGCGGCAGGGCAGGCGGCATGCCTGAAATGGTGTTTGAGTATATTTTGGAAAAGAACGGAATCGACCCGAGGGCAGATGTGAACATTGACCAGAGCATTGACTTCGGTTCTACCGCGGCGGCCTTTTCGGGAGGGCAGGGGGATTTCACCGTAGAATTCGAGCCACACGCCACATCCTTAGAGCAGAAGGGCGAGGGCTATGTTGTAGCCTCTCTGGGAGAGGATTCCGGCTATGTGCCCTACACTTCGTTCTCCGCCAAGAAGAGCTATCTGGAAAACAACAAGGATACGGTCCAGGCATTTACCGATGCCCTGCAGAAAGGCATGGACTATGTGCAGAGCCATACGCCGGAGGAGATTGCAAAGGTGATTGCGCCCCAGTTTGCGGAGACGGATATGGAGACCCTTACCACCATCGTGAACCGCTATTACCAGCAGGATACCTGGAAAGAGAACCTGATTTTTGAGGAAGATGCGTTTTCACTGCTCCAAAATATCCTAAAAGACGCGGGCGTGCTGGAGCAGCAGGTGCCCTATGAAGATCTGGTGACAAAGGAGTATGCAAAAAAAGCGGCCGAGTAAGCTCGGAGTCGGTATTTATGAGATAAAACCAAGGCTGTCGCCCTAACCCTATATCTTCACCGCCCCGGAATTTCATGGAAAGCGGGGCGGTCGGATGTACGGGGAGCACTGTGACAGCCTAAGTTTATTTCAGGCGGATATTCTTCATAGCCCAGAGCCGCAGGGCATTGGCGTTGTTGCTGATCTTCTGGAGGGAATCCAGGATCTCCTGGAAAGCGGGCCGTTCGCTGTCCGCAATGACGCCGTCCTCGGAGATGGCGATCAGAGAGGCGCGCAGGGAGTCAATGTCTTTTAAGGAACCCAGCACTTTCAACGCCAGTCTGTCGAAATCGTCAATAGTGACCTGCGGCACACTGTCCCGGCCGATGGGACATTCCCTGGCGCAGTAGGCATTGCAAAGCTCCGGCATGTTGTAGGCCTCCGCCATGGCTTTGACCTCCTCCGGATAAGGAGGGATGGTGTCCAGTTCGATGCGGGCCAGTCTGGTGCGGTCGATGCCTATGAGCTCAGCCGCTTTCTCACGACTGGAAAAGTCGGAATTTGCTTCCGCCGCCTCGGAACGTGCCAGGTAATACATGTTATCGGCGGCTTTCGTAGCTTTTTTACCCATGTCAATTCACTTCTTTCTGTCATATGATAAGTGTATTCCTATAGTTTATTAGAAAACTTTCTTTTTGTAAAGATTATTTCGCGAAAGCGGTTGAGAGAATGCGAAAAATTTGCTAAAATAGAGAAAGAATTGATTTATGAGGGAATAAAATTAAGAAGCGGAGGAAGAGACAATGGGTTTGATAAAAGCGGCAAAAGATGCTGTCAGTTCTATGCTGGCGGATCAGTGGAGAGAATATTTCTACTGCGACGCCCTTTCCAATGATATCCTGGTGGCTAAGGGCAGGAGACGTCCTGGCGGAGGACGTAACACCAATAAGGGCGGGGACAACATCATTTCCAACGGCTCTATTATCGCTGTGAACGAGGGGCAGTGCATGATGATCGTGGAGCAGGGCGGCATTGCTGAATTCTGTGCGGAGGCCGGAGAATTTGTCTACGACAATTCCACGGAACCCAGCCTGTTCTATGGGGATCTGGGGGAGAATATAAAGGAGACTTTCAAGGCAATCGGCAAGAGATTCAGCTTTGGGGGCGGCGCAGGTAAGGACCAGAGAGTCTACTTTTTCAATACCAAGGAGATCATGGACAATCGGTATGGCACTGTGACGCCCATCCCGTTCCGTTACATAGACGACAACATCGGCCTGGACATGGACGTGACCATTCGCTGCAACGGCTCTTATTCTTTCCGGATTGCGGATCCTTTGCTTTTTTACCAGAATGTCTGCGGAAATGTGTCCGATGTATATAACCGGAGCGAGATCTTAAACCAGATGAAAGCGGAGCTGATGACAGCCATGCAGCCGGCGCTGGGCAAGGTCAGCAGCCTGCGGGTGCGGGTGTCGGATATCCCGAACCATGTGATGGAGCTTGTGGACGCGGTAAACGCGGAATTGTCCGGAAAGTGGGCCAGAACCCGGGGAATCATTGTGGTCAGCATGACAATGAACCCGCCCTCCATGCCAGAGGAGACGGCAAAGCGGATCAGCGATCTCCAGAGCAGCGCAGTGATGCGCAATCCCAACATGGCGGCTGCCACACTGGTAGGGGCCCAGGCAGATGCTATGAGGGCTGCGGCTGCCAATACGGCTACCGGGCCTATGATGGCATTTGCCGGCATGAATATGGCCGGTGCGGCCGGAGGCATGGATGCCTCCGCACTGTTTGCCATGGGAGCGGCTCAGAACCAAAATCGGGCAGCCGGAAACCAGGGCGCGGCGCAGGCAGCCCAGGGCGGCGCAGCGGCCGTGCCGGGGTGGACCTGCAAATGCGGCCATACCGATAACAGAGGCAAGTTCTGTATGGAATGCGGGAGCCCCAAACCCGCGGAGGCAGGCTGGACCTGCAGCTGCGGAACTGTAAATCAGGGAAAGTTCTGCACCAACTGCGGCAGCAGGAAGCCGGAAGGCGCTCCCGTGTACCGGTGCGACAAGTGCGGATGGGAACCCGAAGACCCTGCGCATCCTCCGAAATTCTGCCCGGAATGCGGAGATGTCTTTAACGAGGACGACAGGATATAAAGGACATTAGCTTCGAAAGACTTCGGGAACGCTGCTTTTGGGCGGCGTTCTCTTTTTGCATCAGGAAATGAGGGAGTGAAAATGGGTTTATTGGATACATTGAATAAGGAGCAGCGGCAGGCCGCTTCCACAGTGGACGGGCCCTTATTGGTGATTGCCGGGGCAGGAAGCGGCAAGACAAGGGTGCTGACCCACAGGATCGCCTATCTCATCGAAGAGATAGGGATAAAGCCATGGAATATCCTGGCTATTACCTTTACCAACAAAGCGGCCGGGGAGATGCGGGAGCGTGTGGACAAGCTGGTGGGCTTCGGCGCGGATCAGATATGGGTCTCCACTTTCCATTCCGCCTGTGTGCGCATCCTGCGCCGCCATATTGACAGGCTGGGCTATGACAACAGCTTCACCATTTATGACAGCGACGATCAGAAGACGGTAATGAAAGGCGTCATAAAGCATTTGAACCTGGATCCGAAGACATACAAGGAGCGTGCCATGCTCAGCGCCGTCTCCGCTGCCAAGAATGAGCTGATAAGCGTCAGCCAGTATGAGACGGACGCGGCAGGAGACTATGATTATATGAAGAAAATCTACGCAAAAGCCTATAGGGAATACCAGGAGACTTTGGAGGCGAATAATGCGCTGGACTTTGACGACATCATTGTAAAGACAGTGGAGCTGTTTAAATGCTGCCCGGAAGTACTGGAATCCTATCAGGACCGCTTTCAATACATCATGGTGGACGAGTATCAGGACACCAACACAGCCCAGTTCGAGCTGGTGGGGGCCCTGGCAAAAAAATACCGCAATCTTTGCGTGGTAGGGGATGATGACCAGTCCATCTATAAATTCCGGGGCGCCAACATCCGCAACATATTGGATTTTGAGGAGCATTTCCCGGAGGCTGTTACCATCAAGCTGGAGCAGAACTACCGTTCCACCCAGCCCATTCTGGATGCGGCCAATGCCGTGATCAGCAATAATGCGGGGCGGAAAGCCAAAACTTTGTGGACCGGCAGAGGGGACGGTGAAAAGGTTCGCCTGCGGCAGTTCGATACGGCTTATGAGGAGGCGGAATTCATTGCCGGGGACGTGGCCCGGAAAGTGGGAAAGCAGGGGGCGAAATACAGGGACTGCGCGGTATTGTACCGCACGAACGCACAGGCTCGTCTCGTAGAGGAACGCATGATTATGGAGGGGATGCCATATAATGTGGTAGGAGGTACAAACTTTTACTCCAGAATGGAAATCAAGGACATTCTGGCTTACCTGAAGACCATAGAGAGCGGCCGGGACGAGGTGGCGGTGAGACGGATTCTGAATGTGCCCAGACGCGGTATCGGCAATGCCACTTTAGAGAAGCTGGAGGACTATGCCCGGATGCGCGGTATCGGCCTCTATGCGGCCATGGAGCAGGCGGATGAAATTATGAGCCTTGGGAAAGCGGCTGCGAAGATACGTCCTTTCGTACAGTTGATACAGAGCCTGCGCAGAGAGCGCGATCAGAGGACCATTGCGGAGCTGATACGGTTCACCGTGGATAAAATCGGATATGAGGAATATCTTGCGGACTATGATGACGAGGGCGGCGAGGACAGGCTGGCCAATGTGGGCGAACTGATCACAAAGGCGGTAAACTATACGGAAACCCATGAGGAGCCCACGCTGACGGAGTTTTTGGAAGAGGTGGCTTTGGTGGCGGATATCGACAATGTGGACGGCGAAGACGACAGAGTACTGTTGATGACCCTGCATTCCGCCAAGGGACTGGAATTTCCCTATGTGTATCTGGCAGGCATGGAGGACGGACTGTTCCCGGGATATCAGACCATCAATTCCGACGACCCCACCGACTTGGAAGAGGAGCGGCGGCTGGCCTATGTGGGGATCACCAGGGCCATGGATGAGCTGACGCTTACCTGCGCAAAAATGCGGATGATCCGGGGAGAGACTCAGTACAATCCCGTGAGCCGTTTTGTGGGGGAGATACCGGATGAACTAT
>CAJTZD010000086.1 GCA_910584235.1 uncultured Acetatifactor sp. | reverse complement strand
TGACCTCTGAACAGGCAAAAGACTACTTATTGAAAATTGTTGAAGACGAAGTGAAGCATGAATCGGCCGTGATTATCAAGGAAATGGAGAGTCGGGCCAAAGAAGAAGCAGACAAGAAAGCAAGGGAATATGTGGTATCGGCAATCCAGAGATGTGCTGCAGACCATGTCTCTGAGACCACCATTTCCGTCGTACAGCTGCCGAACGATGAAATGAAAGGGAGAATCATCGGACGGGAGGGACGCAATATCCGCACCCTCGAAACCATGACAGGTGTGGATCTGATCATTGACGACACACCGGAGGCAGTGATTTTGTCAGGCTTCGATCCTATCCGCCGGGAGGTGGCAAGGATTGCGCTGGAAAAGCTCATCGTAGACGGGCGTATCCATCCCGCCAGAATCGAAGAGATGGTGGAGAAAGCGCAGAAAGAAGTGGAGATCATGATTAAGGAAGAGGGAGAGGCTGCCACGCTGGAGGTAGGCGTACACGGCATTCATCCCGAACTGGTAAGGCTGCTGGGCAAGATGAAGTTCAGGACCAGCTATGGCCAGAATGCATTGAAGCATTCCATCGAAGTGGCGCATCTGTCAGGACTGCTGGCAGCGGAACTTGGATTGGATGTCCGGATTGCAAAGCGTGCCGGACTGCTCCATGACATTGGCAAGTCCGTGGATCATGAGATGGAAGGTTCCCATATCCAGCTGGGCGTAGAGCTCTGCCGGAGATACAAGGAAAATGCCACAGTCATCAATGCCGTGGAATCCCATCACGGCGACGTGGAACCCACTACCCTGATCGCGTGTATCGTGCAGGCTGCAGATACGATATCCGCCGCAAGACCGGGGGCAAGAAGGGAGACATTGGAGACCTATACCAGCAGGTTGACAAAGCTGGAAGAAATCACAAACAATTTCAAAGGTGTAGATAAGTCTTTTGCTATTCAGGCAGGACGGGAAGTCCGTGTAATGGTAGTTCCGGAGCAGATTTCGGATACCGATATGGTTCTGTTGGCGCGTGATATATCCAAACAGATCGAAGCTGAATTGGAATATCCCGGACAGATCAAGGTAAATGTCATTCGCGAGAGCCGAGTCATTGATTATGCCAAATAATCATCAAAATTGAATAGGGAAAATGTGACAAAAGAGACGTCAGGCCCATAGCCCGGCGTCTCTTATACATTTTCACGAATTGCCGCATATTTTTTTGGTCAAATTTGTTATATTACATCTTGTGTATTTACATGGATTATAGTATGATAATGCAGGTGTGATTGTATACAATGATACGTGGGTGCGCGCATTATGGAATAAACATAAGGCGTCATAGCCACACATGGGATGGAGGATGACATGAAAGCATATCAGGAACTGAGCAGAGACGAACTGTTGTCATTAAAAGCAAAGCTGGAAAAAGAATATGAGGACGTGAAAGGAAAAGGACTGAAGCTGGATATGTCCAGAGGAAAGCCCTCTGTGGCTCAGTTGGATATGGGGATGGATATCTTCGACGTTCTGAATTCCCAGAGCGATATGACAAGTATAGAGGGCGTGGATGTCCGCAACTACGGCGTGCTGGACGGGCTGGGAGAGGCAAAGCAGATGATGGCGGATATTATGGGCGTGAAAGCGGAGAATGTGATCGTATACGGCAATGCAAGCCTGAATGTGATGTATGACGCGGTTTCCAGCGCTGTGACCCATGGCGTCATGGGATGTACCCCGTGGTGCAAGCTGGACAAAGTGAAGTTCCTCTGTCCGGTTCCGGGTTACGACAGGCATTTTGCCATTACGCAGCATTTCGGTATCGAGATGATTACGGTGCCTATGACCCCCCAGGGACCGGATATGGATTTGGTGGAAAAGCTGGTATCCGGGGACGAAAGCGTCAAAGGGATCTGGTGTGTGCCCAAGTACTCCAACCCCCAGGGGTATACTTATTCCGACGAGACCGTGAGGCGGTTTGCCAACCTGAAGCCGGCGGCAAAGGATTTCCGCATTTTCTGGGACAATGCTTATTCTGTGCATCACCTCTACGAGGAGGAAGAGCGGCAGGATAAGATTCTGGAGATTTTAAGCGAGTGTGAGAAAGCGGGCAACCCTGACATGGCGTATGAGTTCGCCTCTACCTCTAAGATCAGCTTTTCCGGTGCAGGCGTGGCAGCCATCGCGGCCTCCAAGGGAAATCTGGAATGCATTCGTAAGACTCTGACTATACAGACCATTGGCTATGATAAAATAAACCAGCTCCGCCATGTGCGTTATTTTAAGGATTTCGAGGGCATCAAAGCCCATATGAGAAAACATGCCGCTCTGATGCGGCCTAAGTTCGAGGCTGTGCTGAAAGTATTGGAGGAGGAACTGGCAGGGACAGGGATTGGGGAATGGACCAGACCCAACGGCGGCTACTTTATCTCTTTCCAGTCCATGGAGGGCTGCGCTAAGGCCATCGTGGCGAAATGTAAGGAAGCCGGCGTTACTCTGACCGGAGCAGGAGCCACTTATCCATATGGCAGAGACCCAAAAGACAGCAATATCCGCATTGCGCCCACCTATCCCTCGCCGGAAGAGCTGGCCCTGGCCACGGACTTATTCGTGCTCTGCGTTAAGCTGGTGAGTGTGGAGAAGCTTGTGGAGAAATATGCCCGGACAGAGGGCTTTTGTGAGAAAAAGGCAGGTTAAGACCAAGGTAGAAGTCCCCAGGCTGTCTTGCGCATAGACAAGAATTTCGCCGCATACAATGGAAGAAAGGCATTGGAATGTCACTATTTCAAAAAGGGCGGTAGAGGGGATGCAGCTTGCGGGAAAACAATTTCTGCCCAGACAGCGGAATTTTATGGTTTGCTTCGGGGCAGGACTGCTGTTTGGAATTATATTGATCAATATAGGAAAGAGCATTTTGCTGGGGGAGACAGGGCTGTTCGACGAATATACCCTGTCTCATATGAAATATATGACTGTGGACAGTAATGCTCTTTTCTGTTATATTCTCCGGAAACGGATGAGCAGGATGCTGATATTGGCGGTGCTCTCCAGTACCTATCTGGGATTGATTATCTGTATGGGGGCGGCTTTTTGGTACGGTATGTCTGCAGGGACTTTTCTGGCAGCGCTTTCCCTGCGATACGGATTGAAAGGAATTCTGCTTGCCGTTATCAGCCTGTTTCCTCATTATCTTCTCTATGTGCCTGCCATATTGCTGCTGCTTATCTGGTGTGAGGAGTTGTTCCGGGGAATCTATGTGCGGGGGGAAATGAATGCCCAGGACAGGGGATTTCTGCTGAAAAAAGCGGGGAGGCTTCTGGTTATACTGGCTGTGGCCGGGGCGGGATGTCTGCTGGAGGGATATCTCAATCCTTATCTGCTACTGGGATTTCTGAAGATTTTTTGATGCCGGATTACAATCCGGGACTGCGGTCGTGGGCAGTCCCGGATTTTTGTATGTATCATTCGCTTTACTCGTACTCCGCAATTTCGTAGATCAGTTTCTCTGAGACTTCCCAGCCGAGACAGGGATCCGTGATAGACTTGCCGTAGATCCCGCCGCCTACTTTCTGGCAGCCCTCCTCAATATAGCTCTCGATCATGACGCCCTTTACCAGACTGTGAATGTCTCGGTTAAGCTTGCGGCTGTGCATGACCTCCTTGGTGATGCGGATCTGCTGCTCAAACTGTTTGCCTGAGTTGGAATGGTTGGCGTCTATGACACAGGCCGGGTACATCAGATCCATTTTGCCATAGAGCTCCAGGAGGAGATTCAGGTCCTCATAATGGTAATTGGGCACATTGTTGCCGTGCTTATTGACAGCTCCCCGCAGGACAGTGTGGGTCAGCTCGTTTCCCGTGGTGGACACCTCCCAGCCTCTGTAGATAAAGGAATGGGGATGCTGGGCCGCATAGACGGAATTGAGCATCACGGACATGTCGCCGCTGGTGGGATTTTTCATGCCGGCCGCCACATCGAAACCGCTGGCGGTGAGACGGTGCTGCTGGTCCTCCACAGAGCGGGCGCCTATGGCCACGTAGGAGAGGATGTCCGATATGTATCCCCAGTTCTCGGGATAAAGCATTTCGTCCGCAGCGGTGA
This sequence comes from uncultured Acetatifactor sp., assembly GCA_910584235.1. Lineage (GTDB taxonomy): Bacteria > Bacillota > Clostridia > Lachnospirales > Lachnospiraceae > Acetatifactor. Next base: position 8,845 of record CAJTZD010000086.1, on the reverse strand, counting down.
GCCCGGATTCCTCAATGGCCCGGATATGCATTTTGCGCATGGCAATGAGTCCGGCCAGGAAGTCAGGCTTCTTCTCCGGATCAGGCTGATGGACGATGCCCTTATAGCCCTCCCCGGTAGTCCGGGGTTTATTGGTATAAATTCTGGGAATCAGAATCAGCTTGTCCTTTACTTTTTCATTTACTTTCGCCAGCCTGCTGATGTAATCGCAGACGGAATCTTCATTGTCTGCAGAGCAGGGGCCGATAATGACGAGAAACTTACTGCTTCTACCGGTGATCACAGCTCTGATTTCGGCATCTCTCTCCCGCTTGATTTCCGCGAAACGCGCGGGAAGCGGATGCTCCTGTCTGATCTGCTCCGGGGTGGGCAGATGGGTTACAAATTGAAAGCTCATAGTATTTTCTTTGCCGCAGCAATCCTTTCTGTAAAATCACGTTTCTATTATAATATATGAGGCTGTATCCTGCAAGGGATTTACTGATGAAAACCCCCCATCCGAATGCAGGAGGTTCAGGGAAGATGAAAAGCAAAAAAATATTTCCGTATATCATGAAAAGCAAATATGTGTAAAGAAATAGATGGTAAATTATATATTGAACGTAAATATAAACCTAAATATAGAAGGAGGAGAAAACAGTGGGGGAAGAGACGGATGAATTCGCAGAAGTGTATAAAGCATATTTTGACGACATATTTAAAGCTGTCTACCATAGAATTCCCAACAGACAGATAGCGGAGGATATTACACAGGATACTTTTTTTGCGGCTTTCAGGCGCGGAGAGGAATTTTTAAGGCATCCGGAACCGAAGCTGTGGCTGTTTCGCACTGCGCACAATAAGATACTTGAAGTATACAGGAAAGCGAAGCGCTGGGGAATGGAGCCGCTGGAGCTGCACCCGGAACTGGCAGAGCAGGATTGCTATTACGGAGAGGTAGAATTGAATCTGGCTGCGTTGGAGGCCATCGGGAAGAATGGATGGCGGGTCATCAAGGCTTATCATGTATTTGGAAATACCATTTCGGAGATAGCCGAATCCGAGTCGGTGACAGAGAACAATATGCGCGTGCGTTTGTTCCGCGTCAGAAAAAAGCTGGAAGACAGGATGAAATGTTGGATTTTTTGACAATAAATAAGATTTTGCTGTAATAACCTGTGGCTTTGAAGTCATATATATAGTAGAAGGATAATTTAAGCGACGCACAACTGAGAAAGGAGGGGAAAGGTCCTTCAATATACATATGAGAAAGGAAGATGATAATATCAAACACATAAGTTTTTACAGCGGTCTGATTCAAACGGTGGGATATGATCCGCAGCGCGCCCTTTTGGAAGTCAGATTGGCCAACGATGAAAAAGTGCGGCAATACAGAAATGTTCCGGAAGATACGTGGTACCATCTGAGAGGGAGCAGTTATCCGGATGTTTATTACCGCAGATACATCTGCGGGCGCTATGCGGAATTTATTCTTTCAGGGGAACCCGCCTGATATTGATTGACAGGAGAGGTCGGAAAGTTTTCGGATTTTCGGCCTCTTTTTATATTTTTTTAATATTTATTTTCAAATAGTATATTGCAATATATAATAGCATGTGATACACTGAACCTGTCAAAGATGAGTACTGAGAAACAGAAAGGAGGATATACATGAATACACAATTTAAAAAAGGCGCCCTGGAGTTGTGCGTACTGTCCCAGCTTGTGAGAGGAGATAAGTACGGATATGAACTGACGGAAAAGATATCCGGCGTGATGTCCATTGCCAGCGGCACCCTGTATCCCATCTTAAGGAAACTGAAAGCGGACGACTATGTGACCACATATCTGGTGGAATCTGAATCCGGTCCGGCCAGGAAGTACTATAAGCTGACCGATAAGGGGAAACGCTACCAGACGGATGTGAAGCAGGAATGGGAAGCATTTGCAAAAGCAGTGAATCAATTGACTATGGAGTAGGAGGGATGCGAGATGACGAAGCAGGAGTATATGGCAAAATTGCAGGAAAAGCTGGAACGGTTCGGCAGAGAGCTGCAGGAGGAGATTCTGGAGGACTACAGGCAGCATTTCACGGAGGGCGCTAACGAGGGAAAGTCCGAGGAGGAGATTATCGACGAGCTGGGCAATATCGAGGAGATGATCCGGGAGCTGGCCGAGGAGGATCTGCCCGGGGAATTTGCCCAGAGAGCTATGGAGTCCGGTGCTACGGCTGGGAAAGAGACGGCTGCGGCAGGGGAGGAGAAAAGTGCCGGGGAGACGGGAACGGAAGGGTGCTTTCAATATTCCGGCAACTATAAATCCGTGGTCCTTGAGGGCAAGGTGGCAAATATTCACGTGGAGCGCTCAGAGGACGACAAGATTCACGTGAATTATGAGGCAAAGGGTGTGAACAGCCAGCTGAATTACGAGTTCTATCAGTACGAAGATGACGGCGTCTTCTACGCGGGGGTTAAGCGCAGAAAGAATCTGAGGGAAGAGGATGACGGCGAGGAGAAGATGGTGAAAGTGACGCTGTTTGGCCGTACGATCATTTCCTACGGGACGGTGGGCAGCTTTGGGGGCGGACAGTCTATCACGCTGACCGTGCGGATTCCCAGGGGGATTCCAAAGGTTACGGCCAAGACAGCCAGCGGGAACGTGGAAGTCTCCGGGCTTGAGCTGGAGGCGCTGGAGTGCTCCAGCGGCAGCGGGAACGTGGAGATCCGGGAGCTGGTGGCAGACAGAGTGAAAGGACATACCGGCAGCGGGAACCTGGCCGTGGAGCATGCCGAATTCATATCCGCAGGCCTGGAGGCCGGAAGCGGCAATATCAGGCTGGAGCGGATTAAGGGAAGAGAGCTCAGATGCGGCGCCGGAAGCGGCAACATCAAGGCGGACGCCGCGGTGGCGGAATACCATATGAACACGGGAAGCGGCAATATCAAGCTAAAGGCCGTGGGGGCCGCGGAGATCGTGAACATGTCCGCCGGAAGCGGCAGCGTCAAGCTGGAACTGGAGGGCACGGAGGGCATGGAAGCAACGGTGAGAACCGGATCCGGCAGCGCCCATATCGCGTGGGGGGAGGAAGAGGCCGTGAAAGTCAAAAACGGCACCTATACCTACGGAAACAGTGCATGTAAAGTGAAAGCCAGCACCGGAAGCGGCAGTATCAAGGTCTCCGGGAAGTAGGACGAGAGCCGAAGAATCAGGCTTTTGCAGTATTATCTGTGAAAGCAAAAAGCAGCTGTCGAATGGGCGGCTGCTTTTTGCTGCGGAAACTGTCCGGACAGGCGGCGGATCCGGGCGAAAGTAAGTATCCGGGGAGATTATGCCTGGACCGTCAGCTGTCTGATTCTCGCAAAGGTTTTCCGCACATAGGGGATGGCCAGGACAAGGCACGTGATGGCAGCCTCGGAGAAAATGTATATGCCGTTGTAGGTAAGGGAGTAGACAAAGGGAGACCAGCCTGCCCAGGCGTACTCCGCAAAGAAGATCCAGCCGGAGACAGTGGTGAAGAGCCATCGTCCGACGATGCCTGCGGCGTACCCTTTCAAAAGTCCGTTCTTCTGATCCGTGAACAGTCCGGAGAGCCCGAAAGCGCCGAAAGCCAGGGGATAGTCCACGAGAAGCTGCACCGGGTGGATCACATAGGGGTCAATGATCAGCTGCAGCACACCGTAAGCCACGCTGGCAATCAGGCCGGCCTGCAGTCCGAACCAATAGCCCGGGAGGCAGATGATCAGCATGGAGAGCAGGGTGACGGAGCCGCCAAAGGGAAACTCGTAGATTTTCAGGTTGGAGAGCACTGTGCCCAAGGCGATGGCCATAGCGCAGAAAGCCAGCTGCTTTGCGGTGAGTCTGGCGGAAGCGCCTTTTCGTCTTACCGCATTGCCGCCGGATGCTGCGCCGTCAGGCAGGGGGGTGGTCCGGGAAGCTTTTTTCCCGGCGAAGAACACTGCCGCAGCCAGAAGCGCGGCGAAAAGAACTGTCAGTAAAACCTTTCCTAAAGCGGTGGGAATGTAGCTCACGGCATCCCCGTCTCGAATGACATTGTACAACATAAAAAATCCTCCTTATTTTTAGCTAAGGAGGAACGACATCGGCAGCCAGAGACATGAAAAGTACACAATGTCTGCTGCTATGCTTCCTTACGCCGGTATTATCCGGTTCAAGTAGTGAGGGTTAGAGAGGATCTGGCTCCGTCTCAATCTCAGCGATGTGCTCCCCTAGCAATGATTCCCGCGCAATGAGTCCTTTGACGGCAAAGCAGAATCAAAATGACAAAGATCCGCTGTCCGGCGTATGGCTCCTGCTGCGGGATGTATGACAGCAGAAAATCCAGGAATGAATCCGCCACTGTGTTTATAGCTTAATATAAAGGATTTTGGTGCCGGTGTCAAGCTTTTTCGCAGCGAATCAGTCCGTTTCCTTTACCGAGTCCTTTAGCGCAGAACCACGACACTGTAGGAAGGGAGGGTAACCACACCGTCTTTCATGGTCACTTTCCCGCCGTCCACGGAGAGGTATCCGGCGATCTCCAGTTCCCCGTACGTGGCTGCCGGCATTTCCACCTGCTTTTCTTCTGTCTCCGAGATGTTGTAGAGCAGGTAAATGGTCTTGCCGTCATAAGTCTTGGAAATGGCGGCGATGTCCTGATCTGTGATCTCCTCCAGCCTGGCCACGGTTCCGCGGGCAATCTCCGGATTCTGGTTCCGCAGCAGAATGGTATCCTTATAGAAGCTGTAGATGGAATCTTTGGCTTTCATCTGTTTCTGGGCGCAGTCAAACTGGTTTTCCTGGGGTTCCATATCCAGGGGACCTCTGGTCATGCCCTTGTCCTGGGGGTCGGAGGACCAGTACATGGGCGCCCGTTTGTTCTCGTCCTTTCCGCTGCCGGTCATGCCGATCTCTTCCCCGTAGTACACGAAAGCGCTGCCGCTCATGAGAATGTTCAGCGGAGCCGCCATTTTGACTTTCCGCTCATCATACTGCATATACCCTGCCGCTCTGGCCATGTCGTGGTTGACAAAGAAAGGGGCGTCAATGGCATCCTCCCGGTATTCCCGGATGGATTTCTGTACCCTGGTCAGGGCCTTTGCGTAAGCCTGAGCGCTGTTGGTCTCGCCGCTGAAAGTCAGGGTCTTGGTCACCACGCCTGTAGGGCCTGCGAACTCAAAATCAAAAAAGCTGTCGATACCGCTGGCATAATACTGGGCATAGACGCCGAGGCCGTCCCAGGCTTCCCCCACCATGTAAGCGTCCGGGGCGGCGGCTTTCACATAGTCGTTGAGCCAGGTCAGCACTTCCACGTTCTTACCGGCGGCTCCGCTGTAAAATTCCTTTACCGCATCCAGGCGGAATCCGCCTACACCTTTGGCTAGCCAGAAATCCACGATTCCCTCAAATTCTTTTCGCAGCGCCTGGCTTTCAAAGTTCACGTCGGGCATGCCACTCCAGAATACGCCCTCGTAGTAATAATCCGTAGAACCCACCTGGTACCAGGTATTGGAGCCGGGGTTGCCTTTTACGAAATGATAGTATTCATAGTAGGGGCATTCTTCGGCAGAGGGTTCCTCTCCCGCCTCCAGGGATTCCAGATAACTGCAGGCTTCAACAAACCAGGGATGCTCCGAGGAAGTATGATTGAGCACCAGGTCAATGATCAGCTTGATCCCTCTCTTGTCGCATTCTGCCACAAGCTCCTCAAAGTCCGCCATGGAGCCGTATTCCGCTTCGATTTCCTGATAATCTTTCACATCGTATTTGTGATAGGACGGGGACGGCATGATGGGCATCAGCCAGATTCCGTTAAAGCCCATGTCCGCTATGTAATCCAGTTTCGAGATCACACCCTGGAGATCTCCTACCTGGTCCCCGTCGCTGTCACAGAAAGAATAGACAAAAATCTCATACCAAGTGCGATAATTGTCGTCTATTACCGTCACTTCCCTGCTGCGCCAGTCCGATTTCCCACAGCCTGTCAGGCTGCAGACCGCCACCGCAGCCGCCAACAATAATACGAAAAATTTCCGAAACTTATTTGTTCTCCCTTTCACTTTTCTGATAACCTCCTGTCTGAATTTGTTTTCGCAAAGTTTCGATATGTTGTAATCAGAATATCATTTTTTCCAGATATTGTCAAGCATTCCGTGTTCCGGGGATGGCAATGGGGAAAAGAATCTAAGATTGAATAATGGAGCGGTTTATGATACAATATCTTTGACGCTAATTAAAAAAATGGGAAATGCGGATATTTATATAGGCATTATAGGATTTTTAATAAAGTTGACTGCTTTGTGTATGCGACGGTTATATGCCTGATATTTTTACCAGGTAGATTTAGCGCATGACACATAGAGGCACACAGCTTTGCGAACAAGGAAACTTGCTGTATTTAAGCTACAGGTGTCCTCTTATGCCATGAATAGTTTGGCAGAAAGGCGGAAGAAAACCATAACTTTTGCCGGATGCTTTTGAATGACCGTACGCTGAAATGATACAAAGCAGGCTTTTGAAAGCGGATATGCTATCATGACAGGTACGGTTTTTGAATGCGAAGAATGAGGGGGATGTTTTCACAGGTTTCCGGCACTTGGGAAATTGAAAATCCGGTGGCGGGAAATCAGCCCGGGGGCAGGAACTGTGATTGCATAATAGAAAAGAAAGGAGAGAAAGCATGAGTGTATCGATTATGGCAGGAAACGCACCGCCAGTTTAGGAGGCTCTGCGGCCATCGCCATCGCGGGCGGCAGAGCGGAAAGGAAAGCGGTGGAAATTTCGGCAAACCGTTAGAAATAACAGGACGCAAAGCTAAAGGAATTGAGGTATGTCGGTATTATGCCAGCTCATTCGCCGGATACTTTGCATCCATGTGATTTTTAGCAAAGAGAGGAAGAAATGATGAAAAAATCTATGAAGCGTTTCGGCAGACGTGTATTTACACTGCTTGTCGCGGCGGCTATGTTTTTGAGCTATATGCCGGAGATGAAAGTATCGGCAGCTGCTGATTCAGAGATTTTCGAAGGCGGAGATACCATAACATCACATAATATTACAATTGCTCCAGGTGTCAAACCAAATGGCTGGACATATGGGACGATTGGGTCAGATGGAAACCTCAATAATTATGGTGGAAGTATTACCAAAAAAGTGGGTGAGTCTGGTTTCTATAGGCGCTGCCCGACAAACTCAATCTCGGGGGGGTACTGTGGTCATATAGTTGCTGAGTACACAGCCGATTACTTTACTGATTTCACAGTCGAGTCATCAAATAAAGGTGTAATTGGTGATGTATCTTACCGGATTGCAAAGTGGAATAATACCTATGGGTACTGTCCACAAATGACATTTATCGGGAAACAGCCTGGAAAGACTAAATTGACATGGACGTATTATGTTAATTTTATGGTGCAGAGAGAGACGGGATATTGTAGGTATTGCGGACGGTATACTGTAATCCCGGCGGATTATACTTGGCATAAATATCGTGATGTTATTGACGTGAATGTCAATGCTGACTATGCTTTGGTGTATGAAGCGAATGGAGATAATGTTGTTAAGATGCCTGGTAATACGACCAGGACTGTAACCGACAAAACGACAACATTAACAGTTTCCGGACAGCAGCCTGAGCGGAAAGGTTACAAGTTCCTGGGATGGAGTGAAGATCCCAATGCCCAGAAAGCTGCTTATATAGGAGGCGAAAGCATTCGTCTAAATTGGGAAGAGGGGAAAGGCAGCGTAGCCAACCCGGTCAGTAAGACACTTTATGCTGTATGGAAGAAAGCAGATCCTACGACTTACAAAGTAGTACGAGAGTATTATATTGATGGCACTAAAGTAGCAACGGTTTCAGGAGCTGCACGGGACGGGTCTGTTGGCGACCAGGTATATGGGCAGAAGCTTGCAGATGAAAATCCCGGCTGGAACTTTTATACAGTAGATGATGAGAGGTATGGATTTAATTTTTCGGACAGCAATCCGGAGCCATTGGTATTGGTGAAAGAACCTGAAAGCAACGTTATTACGTTAAAATATGTTTACGCTAAAACGTATACAGTTATTTATCGTGACGGTGCAGATGGGGAATTTTTCGGTGATGAGTCTCACGGAGGGCTGAACGCAGGAGACAAAACTCCAGGATTTTCAGGTAATGTGAATCGAAAAGGCTATACTTTTATCGGCTGGAAATTGACTACAGGCACTCAGTATAATGGAACTGTGGGACTGCGGCCTACGGTAGGTGCAAAAGATGCAAATGAGCAAGATGAAATTATTTATGTTGCTCAGTGGAAGCAGATTACAGTGACGGTGAAAGACAGTGACGGAACGGCAGATGGCAAAGGTACATGGAATGATGGTACTGATGCGGATAAGGTGCTGACACTTGATGAAGGAAAAGTGACCTTGCCTGGAAAAGACAGTATCATGCCGCCGGAGGGAAAAGAGCTGGACAAGTGGAGGGATCAGGATGGTAAAGAGTATGAGCCTGGTCAGGAAATTGAGCCGGAGAAAGACCTGACGCTTATTCCAGTATGGAAAGAGGGCGCACCTGTGGAACCGACAGAGCCCACAGAGCCGCCGACGAACCCGACGGAGCCCACAGAGCCGCCGACGAACCCGACGGAGCCTACAGAGCCGCCGACGAACCCGACGGAACCTACGGAGCCGCCGACGAACCCGACAGAGCCTACAGAGCCGCCGACGAACCCGACGGAGCCTACAGAGCCTACAGAGCCGCCGACGAACCCGACGGAACCTACGGAGCCGCCGACGAACCCGACGGAACCTACGGAGCCGCCGACGGAGCCTACAGAGCCGCCGACGAACCCGACGGAGCCTACAGAGCCGCCGACGAACCCGACGG
>CAJTZD010000085.1 GCA_910584235.1 uncultured Acetatifactor sp. | reverse complement strand
AAGCCATTACTGGCTTTGCAAGTTATCTCAAGATGGGAAAGTGTCAAACTCCCGCGTTTGTGTCTTCATTGTCGTTTTGTTCCTCTCTGCTGCAGACAATAGAATTCCTGCTTTGGGAAGATTCTATTGTGATGAATATAGGTTCCTTGTTCCGCTCTTTATTTTAATATAAAAAAAAATCCGCGTCAATGTCTATTGGGGCTTGACAGCTATTACTTCCGCCTTGTCCGCACCGCCCTCCCTGATTCCGCCGGCCTTGTACCAGATTGAGCTATTTCTACTGGGGAAAGAGAGAAGAAAGAAGACAAAAGAATGGTAAAAAAATATATTGCAATCGGAATCTGTATATGTTATAGTAGAAATGGAAATAACGACTGGAATATTCATTGTTACACAAAAAGAACGAATCCCCGAAAGTATTTGCGGTACTTTCGGGGATTCTTCTTCTTTTTTACGGAGAAGTAAACCGCATGGGCCAGGTCACCGACTACTTATCTCCGTCCAGCCACTTGCACACCATAGTAAGGAACTGTTTCTAAACAGTTCCTAAGCAACTATGCCTGCCAACACGGAAATAAGAAAGGACTGGAATATGTTCATCATTACACCCCCTTCCTGTCACCAGTATCAGGGCGGTAACAAGAAGAGCATATCATATTTCGCCATATTTTGCATTGGACGGATAGTCCAAAATGATCACTTTAAAATAATCACTCCGACTCCCGGACCCGCCTGCGCAGCGGCAGTACCATGGCCGGCGGAACCGAAAGCTCATCCACTCCCATTTCCAGAAATTCGTCCGTCAGCTCCAAATCCGCCGCCAGCTCCCCGCAGATGCCCACCCGCTTTCCATATTTATGGGCATTTTCCACTGCCATCCGGATCAGGCGCAGAACAGCCTCATGACGGGGATTATAAAGATCCGCCAACTTCCCGTTCTGTCTGTCAACAGCCAGGGTGTACTGGGTCAGGTCATTGGTTCCGATGCTGAAAAAATCCGCTTTCTGCGCCAGCCTGTCGCTGATCATTACAGCCGCCGGCGTCTCTATCATGATACCCTGCCCGGGAACCCGGAAAGCAGTCCCCTCCTGTGTCAGCTCCCTCTGCGCCTCCTGCACGATTTTTTGAATCCTCTCCATCTCTTCCAGGGAGATAATCATGGGATACATAATGGACAGATTTCCGTATAAAGCGGCACGAAACAGCGCTCTTAACTGTGCCTTAAAGAGCCCCGGCCGCTCCAGGCAAAGCCGGATGCCCCGGCACCCCAGAGCAGGATTCTCCTCCCGCTCCAGGCCAAAATACGCCGCCTTTTTGTCCGCTCCCATATCCAGCGTGCGGATGATCACAGGCTTCTCCCCCATGGCCTCAAGCACCTGCCTGTAGCCCCAAAACTGCTCTTCCTCCCCGGGGAAGCTGTCTCTGCCCAGATACAGGAATTCGCTGCGAAACAGCCCTATACCCCCCGCATCGTTTTCCAGCGCGCTGTCTACGTCTTCTATGCCGCCGATGTTGGCGCAAATCTGCACTTTCCTGCCGCTTTTCGTGACGTTTTCCTTTCCTGTCAGCTCCCGCAGGAGAGCCTTTCTCTCCCGTTCCCCTGCCATCCTGCGTCTTGCCTCTTCCCACAGGCCGGCATCCGGCTCAAATATAACCTCCCCCCGGCTCCCGTCAACCACGGCCCGCATCCCGCTTTCAAGCCTGTCTGTCTCCACAGGCACTCCCACCACCGCGGGAATCCCCATCATCCGGGCCAAAATCGCGGTATGGGAATGGACCGAGCCCTGTACCGTGACAAATGCCAGGATTTTCTCCCTATCCAGCTCCATGGTTTCGCCGGGCGTCAGATCCTGCGCCGCAACAATGGCAGGCGTCTGCGGCTGTCTGCTCTGTTTCGGATTCCCGTCCAGATTCCGAACCACCAGATCCGACACATCCCTGATATCCGCCGCCCTGGCCCTGAAAAAGGCGTCCGCCATCCCGGCAAATCTCCCGGCAAACGCCTCCCCTGCCATGGCTACCGCATATTCTGCCGCCGCCTTTTCTCCCCGGATCCTGCCATAGATTGCCTCCAGGTACTCCTCATCCTCCAGTATCATCTCCTGGGCCGCAAAAATTGCCGCCCCCTCCTCCCCCGCCTGACACAGGGCCCTGCGGGCAAGGTCTCCAAGCTGCTCTTTGGACTGTTCCACTGCCCTTTGGACTCTCCCGATCTGGTCCTGAACATCCCCAGTCTCCCCGTACTTTACCTGCCGCCTCTCTTTTTTCAGCACATATACCGGCCCCGCCGCCATTCCCGCCTGCACGGGCTTTCCGTAATATTTCATCATATGCCGTACACATCCTCTCTCCCGGACTTTCCCCGGCATCCCGGGGATATGCCGGACAGACTTTTCTTTCCCGGGATTCCTTAAGAGAATTGTACCACAGACTGCCCTCCGTCTCAATCTTCATTTCTGATTCTCTCTGTCAGGGAAAGGCGATTCTGCTTTTTCAGAAATCCGTAAGCAATCCCCATAGGTATGGCGATCATACCCGTCACATACAGCAACAGGGCGGCAGCCGGAAAGCGGTATTTCAGATACCCCGCGCTTTTTTGCATCAGGCTGATAAATCCAAACCCTGCCGCCGTGCCCAATGTCATAGTGATCACGATGTTGGGCAGGGCCAGGAAGATGCTTTCCGCCAGCAGCATCCTGCGGACCTGCCTCTCTTCCATACCGATGGATTCCAGCATGGACAGTTGTTTCTTCCTGGAGACAATGCTGCCGCACACCGTATTGATCAGATTAAAGATACCAAACAAAATCACAAAGACCGCTATGCCGTATATCTGCATCTCCAATGCCGGTATCCTTGCGGCATCCTCCGTTTTCTGCTGGCGCAGCGTGCTGAAAACCAGATCGTCATAGCCGCTTATCAAGGCCCCGATCCGTTCTTCCACCCAGTCTCCGTACTCCCCATAGTCGTCTACGGCTATGGTAAAGGACTGAGCCGTGTTCATTTCCCCCCATATTTTTTTCATGGTTACGTCAGACATAAAAAAGGTGGTACGCTCCGGATACTCTTTCACCGTTTCCCGGGAGACAGCGGCTATTTCCAGTTCTATGGTATGTTCTTCTCCGTCAAAATAGCCAATCTGCAGCTTCTCTCCGGGGGTAAACGTAATTCCGTTTATCTTTTCGCTGAAAGCGCAATCCGTGATGAGAATGGCGTCATGCGCCACCATATATTCATAGCTGTTGCTGCCCTCTGCAGGCAGTTCATAATACGCCGTGTCCTCTTTGGAAAGCGGGCAAAAGGTCTGGGTAAACACGGCTCCCTGACAGGAAACCACCCCAGTGGCCGTCCTCTCAATGCAGACAGTTTCCACATGGGGAATCCTAAGAAGCGCCTCCTCCAGCTCCCTGCTAAGATTCCCCTTTCGCTGGAGGTTTGTGATCCCATATGTCTGTGGAGCGCCGTGGGGATCATAGGCATACTCAATGTAATATTCGCCCTGCGAAAAAACCCCCTGTCTGGAGAATGCCTCTCTGTCCCAGGACGCGATCCATGTGGCCGCCACCATGAACAGGGTTCCCCCAAGGGCAAGGGATATGGTGGCAAATCCCAATTTCTTCCCATTGCTTCCTATTTCCATCCGCGCCAGTGCGTACGGCGTCAAACGCCCTGATCTTATTTTGCTTCTTCGCTCTTTTTCTTCTGTTTCGATATTATTTTTCGAAGCTTGTATGGGAGAAACCTTTGCGGCAATGGAAGCCGGCCTGCCGATGGAAAGCTGTACCACCAAAAACCCCAGCAGGGCCACCGCCAGCGATACCGTCAAAAAAATGCCAAACCTCCAAGCCCCCGGCAGAGCAATATACGCTACCGCGCCGCCAAGCAGCAGGCCTGCGGGAATCCCCGCGATACACAGCAGCATGCCCTCACGGCGGACCATTTTCCTTACCTGCCTTTCTGTCATCCCAATGGTCAGAAACTGTCCGATCTGCCCTACCCGCTCTGTGACGGAAAAATAGAAAATACTGTAAATCACGATGCTGCCTGCTGCAAAGAACAGGAAAGAAACGAAAAGAATCGTATACAGACCCGTATTTTCCCGCTGAAGAGACAGTTCAAATCTGCCGTTGAGATTCACATTCTGGCGGGCAATCCCGCAATCCGCCGCGATCTGATAGGCGGCGGACGTATATTCGGAGAGCGAGTCTTTTATCACATCCTCCCGCAGGCGGACCAGCGCCGTGTACGGTACCGCTTTCATCAGCGGACTGCTCCTGGCATATTCTTCGGAAACTCTGACGGGATGGGTCAGAGCCGTATATTTTTCATCCGTATATCCCGTTATGATAAATTCCTCCGGTCCGGCGCCTGTATCCAGAAAAACGCAGGCCCCTGTCTCGCATGTTCTGCCCAGTGCCTCCATGAAAGCCTTATCTACTACAATCTCATTATACTTCTGCGGCAGAGCGCCCCGGGTTAATACATACGTTTTTATTTTCTCCCCATGGCTTTCCAGGTAGCTGAAGCTGTATTTTACGCTGTCTGTCTGAAATTCCTTTTCCGAATGTTTGTAGGGGACGCACAGTTCCACTGTTTCCTGAACCCCTATCTGTTCCAGCTGCTCCCATGTGACATCCATATACATCACATGCTGCATCTGATCCAGAATCTGCTTTTCCGCCGTCTGCTGTCCCAGCAGAAAAAGCGCCAGCGCGGATATCAGGGCAGTGACCAGCAGGATAGCCAGCAGGGACAGAAAGGCGGAAGCCTTTTTAGCCAGCAGATTGTTTTTTGCAATGCGGTAAATGATTTTCCCGTTATTATTTTTATCCAATATCATGGCCGCGCCTCCCGCCCGCTTTGGCAGGCAGCGCTTTCCCGCCTGCCGTCCGGGACAGCCGTCTGAAAGCATCCCGGCTTTTCCACAATTCTGCCGTCCTCAATCCGAACCACCCGGTCGGCGGATTGGGCGATTTCGTCATTATGGGTGATCATGACGATGGTCTGATGGAACTGTCTGCCTGTGGTCCGCAGCAGTCCCGTCACCTCCTGACTGGTGCGGCTGTCCAGATTTCCGGTGGGCTCGTCTGCCAGGATGACCGCCGGTTTTGCCGCCAGGGCCCTTGCGATGGCAGCCCTTTGCTGCTGTCCGCCGGATAATCTGCCGGGCTTTCGGTTCAGCTTATCCTCCAGCCCCAATGTCTGTACGATGGTCTCCAGATATTCTTCATCCACTTTTCTTCCGTCTAATGCCACCGGGAGCACGATGTTGTCATATATAGTGAGATTCGGAATCAGATTATAATTCTGAAATATAAATCCAATCCTCCTCCTGCGGAAAATGGCAAGCTCATTTTTTCCCATACCGCTTAGTTCCTGCCCGTCCACGACTATGCTGCCTGCCGTAGGGATGTCCAGCCCTCCCAGCAGATGCAGCAGCGTGCTCTTACCGGAGCCGGAAGTACCCACGATAGCCGTAAAACTCCCCTCCTCCACCTCCAATGTGATTCCGTCGAGAGCCTTGATCAAAACAGGTTCTTTTCCATAGTATTTTCGGACATGATCCGCTCTTAAAATATTCATTTTCATTGTTCCTTTCCGCCTGATGCTTTTATTTCGCGTCTCCCCTTGGGGGTCCTTATCATCACATTTTAGACCCGGATTCTATCAATCCTGTCTCAATCCCGAAGCGAAAAGTATCAAAACCGAAACAATTTCCTGCCTAAACCCGGTTGGGAAGACAGACCAAAAAGCGGCTGCCCTTTCCCACGGCGGAATGCACGTAAATATATCCTTTCTGCAGCGTTATGATCTTTCTTGCCAGGTACAGCCCTAATCCCAGCCCCTCTGTCCCGGACACGCTTTTTTCTCTGTAAAATCTCTTGAATATATCATTGATATGGGCGGGCTCAATTCCCTTTCCGTTATCTTCCACTTTGATTTCGGTAAACATTTCCCCCACATGCACGGAAATATGGATTTCTCCGTTTTCCGGCGTGTATTTCACCGCATTGTCCACTATATTCTCAATGGCCTCCGCAGTCCATTTCATATCGTGATACACCTGAATAAAGGGCCGGCACTCCACAGTAATTTCAATCTGCTTTTGCTGTGCTTTATGGAGGACATTGTTCACCGCAATCGCCAGGGTGTCAATGATTTTACTGTTTGACGGCTGGAGATTTATCATCTCTGTCTCCAGCCTGGAGGCTTTTACCAATGCGTCCAGGAGAAATTCCACTTTCAGAAGCTGCCTGGTCATGACGTCCGAAAAAGTATTGGTCTGCCCCATTTCACAATACATCTTTATGTTAGTCAGGGGCGTCTTTATCTGATGCGTGATCTCCGAGATCATTTCCTGCAGTTCCTTTTTCTCCTTTTTGCTTTCGGAGATCTGAAAGGTTACCGCCCGCTCCGTCCTCTCCAGTTCCATTGCGATTTTAGAGGTAAGCGTCTCTTTGTTCCAGATTTCTCTGGCAGATTTGCCTTTCATGATTTTCTCCATACAGCGGCATATCCGGGAAGTCAGGGCCACAAACCGGCTTCGGAAATAGAGATAGCTTCCAAAGTTCATAAGGCAGAAAGCCAGAAAAAGAAGCATCAGAAACAGCCGTACCGTTGTATTTGAAATCATGTGAAACGTAACATATCCCCCGCAGGCCAGAAGAAAAAAATTCCCGCAAATCAGCGCATATTTCATCCCTTTTCTCCAATCCATTTATAGCCCAATCCATAGATGGTCTTTATATATTCGTACTCTTCGTCCGCAATTTTATTTCTCAGTCTGCTGACGTTCAGCGCCAGAGTATGTTCATTTACATAGTTCTCCCTGACATCCCATATCCTTTCCAATAATATCTCTTTGGTCAGGATCCGGCCGCCGCTTTTGCAGAAAACCGCCAATAGTTCAAATTCCGTGGGGGTAAGGGAAATGGTCTCCGTTTTTCTTTTTACCAAACGGTTCTCCAAGTCGATTGTCAGATTTCCGTACCGGCAGGGCTCCGCCCTTTTCGTTCCGGAGCATCTTCTCAGCACAGTCTGTATCTTTTCCATAAGCACTCTGACGCTAAAAGGTTTCACAATATAATCATCCGCGCCCAGCCGCAGCCCTCTGATGATTTCCTCTTCCAGGTTATGGGCGGTCAAAAAGAGAAAGGGAATCCGGCAGCTCCCTGCAAGCTCTTCCGCAAACGCAAAGCCATTGCCGTCCGGCAGATTGACATCCAGTAAAATCAGGTCAAAGTTTTCCTGTTCAAGGCGCTTTCCGGCTTCTTCCAGTCTATACGCGGAAACCGGAAGCATGCGGGCGTTTTGGATATGGTAGCACAATCCGGCGTTTAATATTTCATCATCCTCAATGATCAGAATTTTCACATCCTTTTCCATCTTCTTTCATGCTCTCTTTCCGGATGCCCTTGTCACCTGACGCCGGATACATCCTGTCTGTTCTTTCGGTACCTTTTTCCTGCCGCTACTTCCAGCTTAATATAAAATATACGGAATTTCAACGACTTTTTGAAGCCGCGGCCGCCGGAATCACACTGCAGCCATATGCAGTCATAAATTTTAAATATTTCCGTTACACTCTTGTTATTTCCTATATCTGGTATTATAATGGGGATATCTGCTACTAAATATTGTTTTGATATGATTACAGAACGAACCACAGCGGAGAATCCCCACGGAAGAAACGAGGCAAGAACAAAGGATGAATCTGTCTGATCTGGCAAGAAATTCACATATGCTGCGAGGCTCCCTGTCGAAAAAAGGCTACATGCGCTGGTGGCACTCTTTCTCCGGCGTGCAGTCAGAGACAGGCGAGACCCGCACTTTTTTCGTGGAATTTTTTATCATCAATCCCGATTTGGGCAGGTCACGGCCCGTTTTAGGCCAGCATCCCTATTTCAAAAAAAGAGGAATGCGTCCCTCCTATGTGATGATCAAGGCCGGCGTCTTCCCCGGCCGGGAGGGAGAAAACGGCAGGCAGCTTCATGCTTTTTACCCCATTTCCGCTCTGCAGGCCACGGGCAGCCCCCTGGTCATGCAGATAGAGGTGCCCCAGGGGGAGCCAATCCTCTACAGCGAAGACAGGATTGTCGGCTCAATTGAGGTCACCGCGAAAGAGGCCAGGCACCGCTCCCGGATGACGGAGGCCGGCTGTATGGAATGGGACGTGAAAGTACAGAAAGCCGTGTCCTGCCACACAGGCAGCCAGTGCGGCCCATTGGCGGAAGCTTTCCGCAGGCTGGACAGCTTCTGGCATGGGGAGGGCATCCGCAGCTTTTTTGAGGGCAGCGTCACCTTAGACGGCGTCACTTACGAAGTGACGCCGGAGACCAGCTATGGCTATGCGGACAAGCACTGGGGACAGCGCTTTAACAGGCCGTGGTTTCAGTTCGCCTGCGGGAAGCTTACAAGCGCACGCACGGGCAAGGAACTGCGCCACTCCGTGGTGGCTTTAAACTGCCTGCGGCCCAGATTCTTCTTTCCCCTGGGTTCCCGCCTGATGCTGCAGCTGACCTATATGGGGGAGGACTTCCAGTTTACCCGCTGTAAGTGGGAGACCAAGGAGACCGGCAAACGTTTCATCTGGCATGTGCTGGCCCAGAATAAAAACGTGGTGGTGAAGCTCTCCGGCAGCTGCACCAAAAAGGAAATGCTGGATTTGCAGTATGAGGATCCGGACGGAATCAAGGAAAAAGAACCCCTCCGGGGAGGCAGCGGCGGCATCGGCACGCTGCAGCTCTTCCGGAAAACCCAGGACGGCAGGGAAAGTATGGACACCTTATCACTGTCCGATTCCCTTTGCATTTACCGGGGGCTGTGACTGTTCTTCGGCAGCCGCTTAGCCGCCGGCTCCCGAGGAGTTCATCTTTCTCTTTTCGCATACACTGAATTCAATCAGCCAAACGGCAAGCCGCCGTAGGGCCATAGAAAAAGGAGGAACTTTTATATGAATTTCCGTCAGGTACATCTGGACTTCCATACCAGCGAAAAGATACCGGGTATCGGAAGCCGCTTCCGCAGGGAACAGTTTCAGGAGGCTCTGAAGACAGGGCATGTGAATTCCGTCACTGTCTTCTCCAAATGCCACCACGGCTGGGCCTACCATCCCTCCCGGGCCAACGAGATCCACCCGGGCTTAAGTTTCGACTTGCTGGGGGCACAGATAGAGGCGGCTCACGAGATCGGGGTGCGCACCCCGGTGTATCTCTCCGCAGGCTTCGATGAAAAGGCGGCGCTGCGCCATCCGGAGTGGCTTCATGTAGGGAAATCCGGAGGGAAACTTCAGGTTCCGGATTTTGCCGCGCCCCATTACCATCTGCTTTGCTTCAACTCGCCCTACCTGGACTATCTGCTCCTCCAGATTGAGGAGGTGGTGCGCGAGTATGACGCGGACGGAATTTTCCTGGATATCGTGGGCGTGCGCCAGTGCCACTGCCAGTACTGCACGGCCAAACTTCTGGCAGAGGGAAAAGATCCTATGGATGACGGTGCGGCCCTGGAGCTGGGCGAGAGAGTCTACGCAAGCTATACCGCCAAAGTGCGCCAGACCATAGACCGGGTAAAGCCCGGCCTGCCCGTATTCCACAACGGCGGACACATTCAGCGGGGCAGGCGGGATCTGGCTTATATGAATTCCCACCTGGAGCTGGAAAGCCTGCCCACCGGCGGCTGGGGGTACGACCATTTCCCCCTGTCCGCCAGATATGTGCAGCAGCTGGGCATGGAATATCTGGGCATGACCGGAAAATTCCACGGCACATGGGGCGAGTTCGGCGGCTTCAAGCACCCCAATGCCCTGCGGTACGAAGTCAGCCTGGCGGCCGCATGCGGGGCGAAAAGTTCCGTGGGAGACCAGCTCCATCCCCAGGGCGAGATGGACATGGCCACCTACCGGCTCATCGGGGAAGCCTACAAGGAGCTGGAGGCAAAAGAGGAATGGCTGGACGGTGTGTCCCCGGTGGCGGACATTGCCCTTTTCTCCTGCCAGGCCTACTCCCATTTCATAGGCAAAACCGGCGGAGAGAAGAATCCACAGGCCGATGCCGGCGCGGTTCGGATGCTTTTAGAGGGAAAATATCTCTTCGATGTGATCGACGGAGAATCGGACATGAATCGCTATCAGGTAATCATCCTCCCCGACTGTGAACGGATTACACCCGAACTGAAAGAAAAGCTGGACGCTTTCCTGCAGGCCGGCGGAAAGCTCCTGGCCTCCGGGAAATCGGGACTTTGGGCACAGGAAGAAGCTTTCGCCTTTGACTTCGGGGTGGAATACCGGGGAGAGTCCGCTTATTCGCCCTGTTACTTCAGACCGGACTTTTCCATGGAGGGGCTTTTCGACACTGCCTATGTGCTGCGTTCCCAGGCAGAGGTGACGGCCCTTGCGGACGGCACAAAACTGGGCAGCCAGGAAAATCCCTACTTCAACCGGACAGCCGCCCATTTCTGCTCCCACCAGCACACGCCGGATTCGGGAGAATGTGCCGGTCCCGGAATGTCCATGGGAAAGGACGGCATCTATATAGGCTGGCAGATATTCTCCGAGTACGCGGACCACGGCGCCCTGATCTCCAAAAGAATGGTACAGCACGCTCTTGACATACTATTGAAAGGAACCAAGACCCTGGAGACCAACCTGGGCGCACAGGGCGTGGCCACACTGATGAAGCAGGCGGACAGGTACATCTGCCACCTCCTCTATGCAGTCCCCGTGAAGCGCGGCAGCGGTGTGGAGGTCATCGAGGATATCACGCCTGTCTATGACGTAAATGTCAGACTGCGCCTCCCCGAACCCATAAAAAGCGTTTACCTCGCTCCCCAGAAAGTGGAGATTCCATTCACCCGGGAGGATGGGATTGTAGCGTTTACGGTGGAGAAAGTGGATTGCCATCAGATGGTGGTATTGGAGTAAAAACGCAAAAGACATCATATATATAAAAAGCCCCTCCGGCAGAAAATTGCCTCCGCCGGAGGGGCCGCTCATTCTTCCACACTTCCTGCCATGCCGCCTACGGCGACACATACACCAGAAAACAATTCCGGTTTCAAGTACAACAGAACGCAGTTCTGTTGCCAAGAATAATAGGTGCAAACCCGGAAGAATGCCCAGGCGAATAGGATTCGCCTGGGCATTCTTCCGCGTGAGAACGGATTGCAAGCGAATTCCATTCGCCTGCAATCCTAGAAGTTCTTAGCCTGTGTCCTTTACAGGCTTAGAACTTCTTCTCACGCTTCTCACGCTTCTTCCTGCATCCACACCCGCATCTGGTTCTCGCCCCGGTTAGCCCAGGTATAATAAGGAATGGCAGTCATCTGCACTTTCTCTTTCACAGGAGGCTTCTCGCTGTAGAGTTCCTCGCTTCCCACCATGCGATAGCCTGCAAACTTTAACAGTACATTGCCTTTCAATACGCCCTCCCCGCAGGCGACGGCCTCCGCTTTCAGTTCTTTGGGGATCCGCAGGCTCTGAATCAGCTCTCCATTGTCCGCGCCCTCGAAGCAGTACACCACAGGCCCCCGCAGCAGGGCCACGCAGCCCGCGTCCTCCCGCACATGCTGGTTCGCATAGGCCTTGCGCACCTCCATAGGGAACTCCAATTTTACTACATCCCCGTCTTTCCACTTCCTGGTAATATATGCGTAGCCTTTCTCCATCGTCTCCCGCATGTCCAGCTTCTCCCCATTAACTGTCAGGCAGACTCTGTCGTCCTCCGGCTTCACATAATAAGGGATGTGAATGGCAAACGTAAATTCTTCCTCTGTCTTCGGTGAAATGGCATAGGCCGTCCTCCCCTCCCAGGGATAGCCGGTCTCCACAGTCACGTCCGCTTTCTCAAGCTGCGCTTTCTGCCCGATCATCAGATGGGAGTAGATTGCGGATGCATTTTCGCTCCAGCAGTATTTCCCCAGAGAAGTCACCAGTCTCACCAGGTTAGGCGGGCAACAGGCGCAGGCGTACCAGCCGGGCCTCACCGGCAGCGAATCCCTGTACCCGAACAGCTTCCCGGATACTCCCGGCTCGCACTCTAAGGGATTCACATAGAAATACTTCTTCCCGTCCAGCTGCATGCCGCTGATGGTGCTGTTGTAAAGTTCTTTCTCCATGATATCCGCATAGGCGCCGTCCATGTCCATCTCCAGCATCCGGTGGGCGAAGAATACCATGGCGATGGAAGCGCAGGTCTCCGCATATGCCATGTCATTGGGCAACTCATAGTTATTGGAAAAGGCCTCACCCTCAGGGTTTCCGCCCACACCTCCGGTGATGTACATCTTCTTTTGGACCACATTGTCCCACAGTGTCCTGCAGGCCCGGTACAGTCTCTCATCCCCGTCCGTGCCCGCCAGGTCCGCCATGGCCGTATACATATACAGGGCACGCACCGCATGGCCCACGGCCTCTTTCTGCTCATAAATGGTCTGATGGGCCTGGTTGTAGCTTACGTCAAAAGCCTCCGTGCTGTACTGTCCCCAGTGCTGCCAGCCGCGCTTTAATCTCTCCTGGTGGAAGTAATCCGGATTTTGGCCCCTCTCGTCCAGAAAATATCTGGCCATATCCCTGTACTTTTCCTTGCCTGTGGCGCGGTAGAGCTTCATCAGACCGATCTCCACCTCCTGGTGTCCGGGGATGCCGTGCTCTTTCTCCTCCCCGGGGCCGAACTTGCCAATGATATGGTCGGCCATGCGCTCCATCACATGCAGAAGCTTGTCCTTGCCGGTCACATCAAAGTAAGCCACGGCCGCCTCCATCATGTGCCCCGCGCAGTAGAGTTCATGGCACTCGTGAAGATTCTGCCAGCGGTGCTCCGGCTCCTTGATAGTAAAATAGGTGTTCAGGTAGCCGTCGGGCTGCTGGGCTTTCTCAATGATATCGATGATGCAGTCCGCCCGCTCCTCCAGATCCGCGTCCGGCTTCACGGACAGGGAATAGGCCACGCCCTCCAGCCATTTCGCCACATCGC
>CAJTZD010000084.1 GCA_910584235.1 uncultured Acetatifactor sp. | reverse complement strand
AGACGAGACGGCGGAAGGCAGGGACAGGACTGTCATCTGTGCCGTGCTCTGGCAGAATACTTTGTGGAACCTTGCATTGGAATGCGATTCCTCCCTGTGCATGGAGCGTCTGGAGTATCTGTGGAACGCCCCAGTTTATTGGTCAGGGAAGAATTCTTTCAGCAAGGCCATCTCCAGAGAACAGATATTTTTGATTCCTCAGGGAAGCAAGGTGGAGGATAAGGAGGAGCTTGTTCCAATCTATATCTGTACGCCCTGGCAGCGCCGCACGGAAAAGCAGGTGAATCGAGGAGAAGGCGACATGCCGTTTCATGAATTCAAGGACATGATCAAGGCACCTGTGGCCTTCAGGGCATTTGCCGCTGCTGTGCTGCTGCGCAGAATGATAGGCGGAACGGAGCTTTTCCCGGTGGAATTTGCCCGGATTCTGATGAACCTGGGCGATGCGTTCCAAAGCTATGGAGTCGTCAGTGCGCTGGCTGGCAGGGATAGGGCCTGGGGGCGCGCCATCTGCTTCCTGGGGCGGTTTGCCAGGAAATGTATCCAATTGACGGGACGTGGGGAGGTCAATGCACATATACCTGAAGAGATGATCCGGCTAATCCTGAAAGGGAAGCGGCACGAAACAAAGAACACACAGCTGAACATGCTTTATCAGTCTGCCGGAGAGCATGTATGTGCCGACTGGGCACTGGAAAACCTACGCGCCAGCACCATATCCCGAAAAGGCAGCGGAGCGAATCCCTGGCTGTCGGGGGGACGTGGTTCCTGTACAGCGAAGCTTCTTGACAGCCTGTTCGAGAATGGCATCCAACCAGAAAGCGGCGATATCAAGAATCCCATATTATTGTATTATCAGACGTTCCGGGAAGACTATCGAAACCTCATCCGCAATCGCGAACAGCCTTTATGGACCGTGAAATACTCTGAGACAGAGGAAAAGATTAGATTTTCCGACTTTTTTCTTTCGGAGGAGCTGGATTTAGCGGAATGGAAAGCGATTGGGCGGTTGGATCAGAGAAGATTCGACAGCGATATCTGGCTATCCGTCCTGACCCTGCGCCTGGAAGCCCTGCTGGGGAGCGGAAAGGCACAGGAGCAGGATTATAATGAGTGGTTCGAGACATGGAGGGACGAACTCGCCGCCTCTGTATCGGAGCAGGATGCATATGGGCTGTTATTCTATCTGTTGGGCGAGCTTTTGATAGTAAAGGTGCCTCAGGGGGGCATCCCCTCCTATCTACCGGACATTTTCCATCTGGTGATAGGAACCATCCATAACTTTACGTCCGGGGAAACAGCATTCTATCTGCACCATCTGTCAGATAATCTGACATACGCCTGGGAGCAGCTGGGGATGGAGACCGGCAAAGAAGTCATTGTAGACCATATAAATGCCCTGTATGCAGGGGAAAAGGACGAAAGCCGGAGGACTCTGCTCGCCCACTTCGTAATGCGGATTGCGGATTGCGCGCCCACGACACTCAGGGCTTCCATAAGCCAGGAGCTAGTCAAGCATTGGGAGGACCAGTGCGCTGAGGAGAACAGATTTTCCCTGGAGGCCATCAGGCCCACAGACTGGAATTCCCTGACGGATATCTCCCTCCAGATGAATCAGGGGCAGCTGAGCGCGATTCGGCCTGTGCAGGACTTCAGCCGGGGATTCGGAGGCAGGAAGATAAGGAATCTGTTCCTATCGCCCGGCAGCGTGAAAAATATGGAATGGTATCTGGGCATAGTGGCCGATGATGTCAGATACCGAAAAGGGCCTAAGGTATATCAAATCAACTACGGCTCCGGGAAGATTGAAGGATGCAACGGACCGAAGGATTGCAGAAAAGGGGATATAGTCGGAGTCCAGATTGGCCGCGATGGCACTCCTGACAAGATAGGCCATGTGGCCTGGAAGAACGACAGCAGCCCGATATGGGCCGAAGTCCTTTCCATGACTGCCGAAAAGATAGAGCTTCGCCTGCCGAATTATGAAACAGTATTCGCTCCTGACAGGATTGGCGGCAAAAGGCATGACATCGACAAGATTCTGAGCTATTGGGAGCCCGACACCTCTGTCCTCTTGCAGGGAAAGGGCCTATGTGGGTCAGCGCCCGAATCCGGCAGGAACGTCGAAGTGAAATATGAACCCTCTCTGGATTTTTATGTGCCAGTCAAAAGAGACTTTTGCCGGATGGTGATAGAGCACTTCCTTGCGGAGGATGAGGCGGGAAGGAGGATTCCGCTGGTATATATCGGTACATGCAGCCAGGACGGAGAAGATGAGGAACACAGAATGCTCTTCAGCGCAGGCCAGGGAACGAATTATGTTTTGGCAGAAGAAGACTGGGATGCGGAAAGCTATGCCGTTTTGGAAGAAAAGCTGGAGGAGAGGAAGGAAAAGCTGGGCCTAATCGTCAGAGCCTTCCTGAAGGAAAAGGATGGCTTCCCCATCCTGGCGCTGGAGGAGGATGGCCCCTTTGATGAAAAGAACTGGAACTGGGCAGATTGTCTTCCAACTGAAAGCCCGTTCACGGCCTACCAGGATGAGGAGGGAGGCGGGTGGTATGCCCCAGTGGATGTCCCCGGAATGCCGGACAGGATCAGGATAGGCTGGAGCGGCAATTCGCTGGGCAGCAAGCCCAGGGAGGGGCAGCTTATATGCAATGTCGAATTATGCAGCAAAGGATGGGGCATCCGCAATCAACGTTGTGGAGAGGTAGGGGCTGAAAAGCTTCGCACATATAGCTTAAGGAAGGAATGGCGCACCTTTGACAAAGTGAGAGAACTGCTGCGCATAAAGCCTGGAGATATCCTACAGCTGGATAGCGATAGGTGGAGGCAGCCGCTGTATGGCTACAGCATTTTGGCCACAGACAGCCATCTGCCGGTATTTTGCGCGGCGGAGTCCATAACCCTGGGAGCGACTGCGCAGAACACCATGGCGCAAGGACTAATCAGGAACCGGCCTTGCATCGTGGAGTATGTGCAGTCGCGGACATCTCAGAAGGGGACGGAGCACAGCGCCATAGAGATACCCGAATTAAGCCAGTGCCTGTCGCGCCTTGAAGGCATTGTGGCAGAATATTCGGACGAATTGCGGGCCAAGAATGGCATGACGGAGAATCTTGTGCTGACAGTCTGGCTGCTGGCAGGGGACGATGTGGTATCAGTTTCCGTTCCCGCTCCGGCATTTGACGTCCGTCCGAAACGGCTGGGGGTACCAGTAACCGCTGTGAGGCAGGAAGACGGAAGGTGGTATTTTCAGGTAACCGACAGAAAGATACAGGTGCGCGCGCTGTGGCAGCTGGAGGATCGAAAGCAGCAAAGGCACGGAGAGATTCCGGGCATCAGCCTGGGCGGAAGCTTCAGCATCCCCGGACATGGGAGATGCTTTGTCACCCAGGAGGAAGAAAAGCCTGTGCTATATCTCTGGGATGCCAATACCATCCAAAAGGGAACAGCGGATAAGGTTTGCGGCGTCCTCCTGAAAAAAGGCACAGTCTCCAGGCTCAATGAACGCCAAAGCGCCAGGGAAGTGTTCTCCTATGTGAAGCGGGGAGATATCGTCTATCTGACTTCCGACGGCATGGAGTACTTTGGCGAGTCTGGCCTGAACGAATTCGCTAACACAGATAAGAAGACCACCTGGTCCGTGGACGCTTTCGTGTATCCCATAGAGGGTGAAAAACCGTACTATGACCTGCGCAGGACGTTCCACAAAAGAGTCCGTATCGCCGAGACAGCGGCAGAAAAGCGTTCTAAAGAACAATTTAAGCTCAACGAAGAAAGATACCGGCAGTGGCTCAGCGATGGGGATTACCATGCGGACGGATCAAGGCTGGGGATAGACATGCTACAGCTGGAGAGCCTCAAAGTGCCAGAGGAAATCGGCAAAGAGACGGAGAACGATCAGTGGACGCAACAGGTTCTGTTTTGTGAAGGAGACCGAACCTGGTTCACCGGAGCCAACTATAACAAAAAGCGGGTGCGGGCGCTGCTGGTAAAGCAGGGGAAAAAATGGTTCGCCTCCTGCCATGAAGCCGCCCCTTTCCGGGTAAATCAGGAACTCGCTCGGGAACTGCGCGTATTCAGCGGGGACGTGTACGACAAACCAATCTATTATGCCGGGCTTGAGGAAGGGAACTGCCTACGGTTCGAGTGGGGGTATGGGCTGACGTTCCTTGTGAGGGAAGAGGACATTGTGGACGAAAACGGGAACCGAATCGGAAACACTCTTTTCTATGGAGACAAAATAGAATACTTTCGGATGTTCCACGACTGGGGCGAATTTGGGTGGCACATCTGCATAGAGCATGAGGCGCTGATCCGTCAGGTGGAGGGGCGGATTTGGGACGACAGCTGCGGAGAAGAGGAAATCGTACAGATGCTCCAGATTCACCGGGACAGGGAGAAGGGGACTGTACGCATAGAAAAGGCCTCGGTTCTCGAGAACACGATTCGAGAGGGCGCTGAATTCAATAATGGCTGGACATTCGAACCAGTATATCATGCGCAGCTGGAGGAGGAAAGCATCCACGCCCTTCTGGAGGAGGAAGAGGATACCAGCATCATATTCGCGCGGCTGAAGCGGGGACAGGAGAAGAATCGGACGACATGCCTCATCTTCTCTTATATCCCCTTTGATGATAGAATGGAGAACATCTCTCTGCTGGAAGGGAAATCCGTCTGTCTGGTCGCCGGTGAAATCGAACCTCTGGGACAGAAAAGAAAAGGCGGACAGACACAGCCTAGTCGGTTGCTGAATGATTACAAGATTACCTACTATCTCCAAAACGAAAAGCCGGAGGAAACCCGAAAGCCGCATATGCGCGTAAATGTCCTGCGCCGGGACTTCTCATTGGACGAAAGCAAGCTGCGGACGCTCTGCAACGGAGATGGGAAGAGGAAGTACTACAGCTGCAACATGGTAGTGCATTTAAAGAATTTCAGAGGGACAAACAATGGGGTGAATGAGTGGCAGGGCAGTGTGATCAATACGCCGAAAAGGAAGACGGACAGCCTGGTGAATTGGGTGGAAGGCCAATCAACGCCGCCTCTGGTCACCCTGGATAAGCGAAACGACAGGCTGCTGGCGGAGGTCGCCCCAGGCATCATCTGTTATCTTCCTCTAAATGTGGTGGACAGGGAAGTCAGCTCAGGCACGATAGCTCTGCTGAAGATGGAGGAAAAGGAGCTGAAGGCTCAAATCGTGCTACAGGGAGACCGGGAATACCTGCCACAGTCGGGGCGGCCCGTAGAGCTGCTGGTCATGGACGGAACGGCCAAAAACCTGGCAAAGCTACGGCAAGAGGCAGCGGAACCGGGCAAATTTACCAGAGAAGAGCTTCAGGATGCGGAAAATGAACTGAGGAAGCCTCATTTTACTATAGCGGGTCTGCCACAGCTGTTGCTGCACAACCGGGGAATCCTGGAGAAGGTGATCACGCAGCCGATTCCGCGCCTGGCATACCTGTCTGTAAATCAGAGGCAGGAAGCGGGGCAGGAGGATATGTACCGGATACCGGAGGGGTATCAGTTCCAGGCTGCCAGACTGTCTTTGAGTGAGGATGGATTGCCGCTGCTACATTATTTTTATCCAAAGGAACAGACCGCAGACGTGGATTGGGGCAGAATCACCTTTATGGATGCCGCCATTCCAGAGCTGACGGCTTCCGTGGAGAGCGGGCAGTGGCATTACCACGACAGGACAGCAGGTTATCTGGACGAGAAGGGAAAATTAGGAGCCCTGCCGCTGCCGGATGGAAAGGCATATCAGGAAATCATTCTGTTTCCTGACCGGTACGGGAAGCTGCGGTACCGCAATGAGGATTTCCTGAAATACGGATTCCCGGTGCGCGAGATTACGGAAAACGGCCTCCCCAGACAGGATGGGGAATATGCGGTGGCAGGCGTGACAGAGAGCAGCATCTGGATAGAGCTATTCCCTGGCAAGCTGATAGAGATTCCCATCGATTACCTTTTTGACGATGGCGAAGGGAAGCAGCTCTCTCTTTTGTGGACAGGCATGCTGTCGCCCGGGGACTGGATCCGCCTCAAACAGGATGAGGGATTTGCCGGAAACCAGCGTCATCTTGTCTGGAGCGGCGTGAGGTTCGGCGCAAGGGCTGGATTTGGCGACAGGAATAATTTCCTTCCGATTAGAGGAGAAGAGGACGGAGGAGTCCGTCTTGGGACAGACCTTTGGCCCATTATGGTACCTACGGTCAGGCCGGATGCATGGAAGGGGCAGGGGATTGCCTGCATGACCCAGGACAATAGGATTACCATATGGCAGCAAGACCATCTCCCTCAGCCAGGCGATACCCTGATAGCGAACTGTAATGGCCGCTTTCTATCTGCACCCGGCTGGAACGGAGTCCGCTTATGGCCGGCACAGCTTTCCGAGTGGAAGAATGTCGAATGGCTCTGGGAGGACCTACAGGGCGAAAGAGAGAAAAAATGGCTGGCTGATTTCAAGGTCTCCCTGCCGGTAAAGGTGAAGAATTTCAATAGAAAAGATGGTGTCGTCCACATCAGGGTCTACTATGAGCAGCCTGATCTGGCTCAGCTGCAATCCGGAACCATGGTCTGCTGCAATTGTATCGGCGTAAGGCATGCAGCAGGAAGCGGGCAGGAAATCGTGCTGCGCGCCGGAGGGGCATTGCTGAGCGTCCCTGTGGATAATGTCCTGCGGGGGATTCCAGCGGAAAAGGTGGCGGCAGTAGTCCGGGAAATGAGCATCCGGAAGACAAGCTTTTGGATGCACAAAGAGGATAGGGGCTGGTTCGCGGGATTACGTAAAGCCACCGAGAAAGAGACGGTCGAGGTCAGCATGCTGTACTATGTCAAGAGCGCGGCCGGCATCCTGTGCTGCGCCCTGGGCAATCTGGCTTTGAAATGGCTCCCAGCGGAACGGGCCGCCCGCGTCCGCTGGGTACCAGTGGAGACCCTGTGGAAAGCATTGGAAAGACGTGGACTGCGCTCTGCGAAAGTGATGGAAGGAGGATCGCTGTCTCTGGTGGATGCCTGGCAGAATAAGCAGAAATACCGGGCATGGAAGACAGATGGCACCCGATACCGGGCTACGCCTATGGTAAAGCTTGGGACGGATGGGAAGGGAAAGAACCGCTACCTTGTGGAGATGTATCCCTTTGGGGATTTGATTTCCCTGTATTCGGAGGACGAATATGACTGCGACAGGAATGACCCGATTCCAGTAGAGATTGGCGAGAAGGAGCCTGATCAGGTGACGGCATATCCCTATGGAATGAGGAGGACATCATTGCACCTGACGCCATGGGTATACCGAGCTCTCTGCCAGGCCTCCAGAAGGAATGAGGCAGGAGCTTTTGAAGAACTGAGCACGCACGCATTCCATGGACAGAAGCCGGAATGCTTTGAAAGCTACCGCCGGATGCTTCGGTCGGCATCCAACAGCCTGGAACAGGGAAAGCTGTACTATGAACTGCTGAGGAACCATGACAGAACCCAAGAGCAGCTTGTCTATCTGTACAATTTAAGCAAAATGCCGCTTCAGGGAAGGCTGGAGCCCGCGGAAGTGAGCAGGTTCATCCATCTGACACTGGCAGCCTGGCTTGAAAAAGAGGGGAGGTTCCTGGCTTCTGGGCTGAACCCGGGACAGAACCCGCAGCATTTGGAGCAGCTGGACGTGGTTCCGACGATTGCGGCTGTACTGCTGCTGCATGGAGAGGAGGACACCTGTACTGTACTGCTGTCTAAACAGCTTTCCGTCCATTTGACCAGAATGATGGGAATCGTCAGCGGAAGCTCCATTCATCAGGAAATTTTGCTGAGGCAATGGCTTTTACAGGAGGGGAAAAAAGAGGGGTTATGGCTGCGGCTGAACCGTCTGTCGCTGGGAGGCGAGGATTTGAAGGGGAATCTTAACGAGGGCTTCAGCGGGAATCTAAGTCCGGCCCAGATGAAAAGGATGAAAAGCATATGCCATAGCATCCTGAACCGTACCCTACCAGATAGGGATTTGATTCTGACAGCGGAGAGCCTTTTGTACAGTGTCGGCCAGCTGAATGAATGTAATCGGTTCTACAATGAAATCCGGGGTAGGGTTGACATCAAAACGAACCAGCTGTCAGTCATTGGGCGCATCCTGACACCCAATGTGCCTCATGCCATAGCGGGCGGCTGCCTGCGGGAAGGGGAGCTAAGGAATCTTGACACAATTTTTAGGCAGCTTTTAGGAAGAGACAGCATACCTCTTTCCTTTGTGACGGACACGGAGATTCCATTGGCGGATACGGATTGCGAATATTATGTCCGGCTTTGCGAGAAATACTGCTCTTTGGTAAGAGGGTGAGAGGGAGGCATTGATATGGGAGAAATCTCAGTGGAACTGTTTCCTGCCCGGGGCGGGGACTGCATTCTGGTGACATTCGAGGCGATAGGATACAGAATATTGATAGACGGTGGATTCCGGGAAACTTTTAAGGACTCTGTGCTCCCAGAGCTGCAGAAGCTGGCTGCGGAGGGAAAACGCATCGACCTCCTGGTGGTGACGCATGTGGACAACGACCATATCATGGGAATCATAGAATTGGTCAAGCTATTGAAGCGCGGGAAACTGGAGATAGAGATTGGCGAAATCTGGTATAACGGATATCGCCATCTCTTCCAGGGAGGCAAGAAGAGCCTGGACAGGGTACTGGAGCTGGCAGTGCTGGAGGAGGTGCAGAAGCTTCCGAATCCAACGGATGGGGATATCCTTGGGAAGGATATCGGTTATGCCCAAGGGGAAACATTGGCAGGGCTGTTGTCCGGCATATGGGATGAGAAATGGAACGCTTCCTTTGGAGGAAACGCAGTCTGTCATCAGGGTGCTTCCTGGATGCCGCTGTGCCAGGGTCGGCTTTATGTAATGGTTCTCAATCCGGGGCCTGCGGAATTGAAGATGCTGGAAAAAAAGTGGACCGACTTCCGGCGGAAGAAATTTCTGCCATTGGACAATGGGGAGTCAGTACAATATGAAGACTGTTTTGAACAATTCCTGTACTATTCTCAGGAAGGGGAAGAAGGGCGCTCGGAACAGGACATGAGCGCCACGAACCGGTCATCGATTGCTTTTTTGTTAAAGTACATAGGAGAAGGAGGAAAGGAATACCAGCTTCTGTTTTCAGGGGATGCCCCTTGTTCCTGCTTTCTGGATAGGATGCAGGGCTGGGATAAAATAGTGTTCGACTGTTTTAAACTGCCCCACCATGGCTCTGGGAAAAACATTTTCCAGAAGGATCTCGAGATGCTACGGGTGGATAATCTTTTGATTTCAACTGATGGGCAGAGGCATCATCATCCGGATTGGGAGGTGGTTTCGACTGCCGCCGGGTCTTTGAGGTGTGAAAAGCTGATTTTCAATTATGGAATCTGCGAGGCTGTTTCGAGGCTGAAGCGGGAATTTCCTGAGAAGAAGATATCGGGTGGGCAG
This sequence comes from uncultured Acetatifactor sp., assembly GCA_910584235.1. GTDB lineage: Bacteria > Bacillota > Clostridia > Lachnospirales > Lachnospiraceae > Acetatifactor. The sequence goes on along the minus strand of CAJTZD010000084.1, from coordinate 3,952 downwards.
GAGGGGTATTATAGGATAGATATTGAATGATTTTACAATAAGGATTTTTTATGATCTGGCAGGTAATTATTGAATGTTACATTAGATGAGAGGGCAGATTCTGCTTGTCCATCGTTCAGATAAAAGCTGAACGAACAGAAACATCAGATTTTTGGCGCACTTATAGCCTGAAAATAAAAAGTATCATGAAAACGGAATGATTTTTCAAGCAACAAATGGCTTAGGGTTAATTGCCCGCTTACCATGTGTACTTTCTGACAGCACTATTTGACTCCATGGGAACGTCTCTTTTCCTTGGTGACACCGCAAGATTTCATGGCAAGGATGGGATTATTGGGGAAGGAGATAGTCGTACTCGCTATGGCCGACCTTTTGAAGGGCGCTTTTGCTGTGGGGTTATAAGTAATGAGGGCTTTCTGGAAGTGGAAGTCATCTTTCAGGAAGCCATAGATATCGGCGGAATCAAAGGCGATGTCACAAGACGTTATCCAGGTGGAAGTCCGGGTGCATCTTGAAGAAGTCCGGAAGGATGGGCCTAAGGACAGCCGGAATCACTGACAGTTTTGTCTTTTTCAGGGGAGTTCGACTTCTTCTTGAGGAGGATTTCAGGATTGCTGTTTTTGAAGTCATTGTCCAGAAAGATGATGGCGCGAGTCCAAGGCGGAAGCGTGTGAAAAGAGGGGCATCAAAAACCTTGGAGAAGCCACTGAGGACATAGAATTCCCAGCATATTTGATGCGTAGATTAGGATATCTATTAATGAATTATTCCTTTTCTGCTATTATGAATAATAGAAGCACAACATATAGAAAGAGACGGTTGAGTGATAGGAAGTAATAGCCTTAATGCTAACATTGGAATCTTGCGCATTATGTTCTTTAGTACTGAGAATTTTATAGCCCATTGTCGGTCGAAGAACTGTTTTTTTGTTATAAAGCTATACATAAACACAAAAATGGGAATGCTATATTGAAAAGCTTTACGAGTTTCCTAAAAAGAGCGAGGAGATGTTTGATGGAGAGAACATACGCGCTGAAAGAGATACAGCAAATCATATATCCGATTTTGAAAAGTCATGGAGTTAGCCGTGCTTATCTTTTTGGCTCATATGCTCGCGGCGAGGCCACAGGGCAGAGCGATATCGACCTGCGAATCGATGCCGGGAAAATCAAAGGGATGTTCGCACTTGGATCCCTATATCATGATTTGACAGAGGCATTGGAAAAGCCGGTGGATTTGGTGACTACAGAGAGCCTCGAGCACAGCGCGAATGTGGCGCGAACGAAGCGGTTCCGCAGTAATATAGAGGCGGACGAGCGCCTGATTTATGAAGAATATTGAAACATTGGAATACCTCAGGGACTATTGTGGGGACATAAGAGCAGCCATTGAGCGCTTTGAAAATGATAAGGTCATATTTGACGTAGACAGAGACTATCGTAATTCCGTCTGCATGAGCCTCCTGCAATCGGAGAGCTGACAGGGCATTTGACAGAGGGGGTTCTGTGAGGAGAAGAAAGGAACAATCTATTGGCCAGCAATCAAGTGGATGAGGAATCTATTTGCACACAATTATGGGGCTGTGGACATAGACCGTGTGTGGGAAACAGCAATAGTTGATATACCGGTACTTTATGATTTCTGTGAACAAACGATTCGAGAATATCGTTTCCTGGAACAGGAAGAAACAGGAATGACGGATTGCGAGGAAGGCACAGAACATTAATAGATGGATGTTAAATGACTTGACACTAATTTAACATCAATTTTCGCCCAACTTGACACTAATTTAACATCAGCCCCACGAAAATATCAGGTTTTTCGAGACTTTCGACAAAAAATAAGTAAAAAAGTTCGTGACACTAACTTGACATTAGCGGGGTACGGGCGGCTGAACGTTGTGGGGACATTTGACGCGCTGATTGGGGTGTGAGTTGTATAGAGATTAGCCCCCATCCTCCGAATCGACAAAGCTCTGCCCCCATGCAAAATCCGGAGAGAAAACCTGCTCCCCATCCACCTGGACGAACTCGGAGGTGCAAACCGCACTGTAGTCATACAGCCCCCAATAGTATTTCAAAGTTTTCTCCGTTCCCAGCCCCATACCGCAGGCCCGGTAGGTGCCGTCCTCTTTCAGCACAATGGTATTCTCCAAACCCCGAGGATTTACATGTCTTAGTTCCGATATATCCTGACAGTCGATATTGTCTTCGGCGGATCCGGTCCAGACCATGACAGCGCCCTCCGCCACCTGAGTGGGACTGTTTACAGCGGATATATCCGCAACGCCGCAGTTGCCCGCATAATTATACCCCCATGTCCACACGCTGCCGTCCTGAAGCAATGCAGCATGACTGAAAGCGCCTCCCGTCACCAGCGCCGCCTTTTCCAGCACTTTCACCGGCATCTGACTGTACGCTCCCCCATAGACAATGGTCCCCCACACCCAGACGGCACGATCCTGCGTCATACATACCACATCATCCCGGCCGCACCGGGCATAGGCCACATCCTCCATGAGCAGCAACGGCATATTCACGGTATGCATCTCTCCATTGGCATAAGCCTCCGGATCCAGCTCCCTGAACTGCTGCAGAGCTCCGCATCCGGCATTACCCATTCCGTACAGCTTATGGTCCTTGGTCAGGTAGATGGCAAAGCCGGATTGGGAGTAATCCACATGGATCACGTCCTCCGCGATCTTTACCAAATCCTCATGAAAATCCGTATCCTGGTTTCCCTGCCCCAGCTGACCATAGCGGTTGCTGCCGCTTCCCCACAGTACGCCTCTCTCGTCAATATAGTACAGATTGTCTGTATAGCCTGTATTCGTGATATAATACTCCTCAATGAACAGGCTGACGCTGGTCTCCGCACCCTTTTCCATCGCTTCGCTTTCAGGTTCTTTTCCGTCAGACGGCTCAGGGGAAACTAAGGGAGAGGCGGCGGACTCCGGGGAGAGCGCGCTTTCCGAAAGCTCATCCTGTGCCTCGGCGCTTTCACCCTCTGCCCTGGGTTGGGGCCGGGCCGCACATGCGGTACAGAATAGGGACATGCTTACGGCAATGGCTAACAGACTGCGGACATAAATTTGCGTTTTCTTTGTTTTGGCAATATGCTTCATAGTCACATTCTCCTGCCTATCCGGCGTGCACACTAATAAAAATCCCTGGTTCAATTATCTATCATAGCATTTCAGGCTGCAAGAAACAAGTGCATTGCCGAAAATAATCCGTGATTACATAACACACAGAAGTTCTGCAAGCCGTTGCCGGCAAGTACGATACGAAACCCTAAAGAAAGCGGAGGACAAAATCAGGTCAGCGAACCGTCTCTGCCGGGGAAAATGAGCGGAATTGATTGACAAACCCGCCGCTATCCCGTATAGTTATCTCATTGTGCAAGCATTCGAAAAAAGTCGCATTTTGGAAGACTGCAGGACACGCAGCCAGTATGGCGCCCCGGGGCGCTGCCACAAAGGAGATGCAAGAATTGAAAAATACCATAATTTCCCTGAAAGACATTACTGTCTCCTACGATGGGGAACAAGTGCTGGGAGGTTTCAACCTGGACATACACGACGGCGAGTTCGTCACCCTCTTAGGCCCCTCCGGCTGCGGCAAGACCACTGTCCTGCGCACCATTGCCGGATTTATCAGGCCGGATGCCGGAAATGTATTTTTTTATGATAAAATGGTTGATTATCTCAAAAAAGCCTTGATTTACGGGCATACAAGCAGGATTTCAAGCTGAATTTACTACCAATTTACTACTTTTGAGGGAAAGAGCCTTGATATGCCGCCCGGAACCCTGCAAGCCCAGCCACCAGCACACAGCATTGAGAAAGAATAAATGAAAACTGAATACGACGCAGACGCGGCGTTTCTCTATCCCTATACGGGAGAACAGGAACGCCGCTTTTTTTATGCCCTCATGTTACGCAGTAGGGGCG
>CAJTZD010000083.1 GCA_910584235.1 uncultured Acetatifactor sp. | reverse complement strand
AGGCTTTATGCGGCCTGTGGCTATTTTCCCTTTATTCATCTGTTGAACTCCCGGCAAACCTACCAATTCGGAGTTCATTGCCCTGATCGCGGACAGGATACGTCTTTCCTACCGGGCAAAATAATGGGACCCGCGGCGGAAGAGGAACGGAATGTGAAAAGTTCAAAAGAAATGCTTTCCACGGAACCGATATTGTTGTATAATGGAAATAGTTTCTAATGCGAATTATAATCCGAATTATAATCAATGGAGGTTTCCGATGAAAAAAATTTTATTTGCGGCGTCAGAGGGAGTTCCGTTTATCAAGACCGGAGGTCTGGCCGATGTGGTGGGTTCCCTGCCGAAATGTATCGACAAAGAGTATTTTGATGTAAGGGTCATGATTCCGAAGTATGCCTGTATGAAGCAGCAGATGAAAGATAAAATGAGATATGTGACCCATTTCTACATGGATTTTAACTGGAAGAGCGTCTATGTGGGAATCTTCGAGGCGGAGGAAGAGGGAGTTCATTATTACTTTATTGACAATGAATACTATTTCAGCGGGGACAGGGTTTACACGGACGACGCAAAATGGGAGATCGAGAGGTATGCCTATTTCTCCAAGGCAGCTCTTTCCGCTCTGCCCGTAGTGAATTTCCAGCCGGATGTGGTCCATTGCCATGACTGGCAGACGGGTCTGATTCCGGTCTATATGAAAGAACGTTTCCGGGGCGGAGATTTCTTCAGCCGGATGAAATCCGTCATCACCATCCATAACCTGAAGTTCCAGGGGAAGTGGGATATTAAGACCGTGCGCAGCATTACCGGACTGTCGGACTATTTCTTTGCCGCCGACAAGCTGGAGGCCTATAAAGATGCCAACCTCTTAAAAGGCGGCATTGTTTACGCGGATGCCGTGACCACGGTGAGCAGTACCTACGCGGAGGAGATCAAGACGCCTTTCTACGGGGAGGGCCTGGACGGCCTGCTTCGGGCCAGAAGCGGGGATCTGAGGGGGATTGTGAACGGCATCGACTATACGGACTTTAATCCGGAGACGGACAAACATATCGTAAACCCTTACAATGCCGTTAATTTCCGCAAGGAAAAGGTCAAGAATAAGCGTGCCCTCCAACAGGAGCTGGGGCTTTGCCAGGACGACCGGAAGATGATGATCGGCGTGGTGTCCAGGCTCACGGACCAGAAAGGCTTTGATCTGATCGCTTACATTATGGACGAGCTGTGCCGGGATGACATCCAGCTGGTGGTGTTAGGGACCGGAGAGGCCCGGTATGAGAATATGTTCCGCCACTTTGACTGGAAGTACGGCGACAAGGTGTCGGCCAACATTTATTACTCGGATCCGCTGTCTCACAAGATTTACGCATCCTGTGACGCATTCCTGATGCCCTCTCTGTTTGAACCCTGCGGCCTAAGCCAGCTGATGGCGCTGCGGTACGGTACCATTCCCATCGTCCGGGAGACGGGAGGCCTGAAAGACACGGTACAGCCCTACAATGAATACGAAAGCGCCGGAACCGGTTTTAGCTTTACCAATTATAACGCCCATGAAATGCTGAATACGATCCGGTATGCGGAGCATATTTATTATGATAAGAAGCGCGAATGGAACAAGCTGATCGACAGAGCCATGGCAGTGGATTTCTCCTGGCATGTGTCTGCGAGAAAGTATCAGGAAATGTACGATTGGCTGATAGGTTAAAGTTATGTCCGGCAAGAAAAATGATTTTATCGTACAGGCGGGGATTCTGGCAGCGGCCGGAATCATCAGCAGGATCATCGGGCTCCTCTACAGGAGCCCTTTGTACAATGTGGTGGGAGCGCTGGGGATGGGGTATTACAATTCCGCGTTCAATTACTACTCCATCATCCTGATGATATCGTCCTACAGCATTCCCGCCGCCATGTCAAAGGTCATAGCCCAGAGACTGGCTGTGAAAGAGTACCGCAACGCCCACCGGATATTTCTGGGGGCCATCGGTTATGTGCTGGCAGTGGGAGGCGTAGCCAGCCTGGTGCTTTATTTCGGCGCAGGTTTTTTTGTGCCGGAGAACGCGGTTCCCGTGCTGCAGACATTTGCGCCCACCATCTTCGTCTATGGAATCCTGGGAGTGCTGCGGGGTTATTTTCAGGCCCATGAAAGTATGGTGCAGACTTCCGTGTCCCAGATACTGGAGCAGATCTCCAATGCCATAGTCAGTATCGGCGCCGCTTATCTGCTGATTAAGGCACAGCTGGGAACCCTGGAGATGCCTGCGGATGAGGCCGGCCGGGTGGAGAGGGCTGTATCCGGAGCTACCGGCAGCGCATTGGGAACAGGCGCAGGCGTATTGGTGGCGCTTTTGTTCATGGCTGCCATCTATGGAATGAACCGCGGTATCATCATGCGCCGCATCAAAAACGACAGGCACAAGAACATCGAATCCTACGGAACCGTGTTTAAGCTGATTACCATGGTGGTGATGCCCTTTATCTTAAGCACGGCGGTGGCCAACATGGCCACTGCCGTGAACAACAGCATCTACCTGAAGATGCTGCCTGCGTTGCGGGAGGTAAACGAATTGGAGATCAGCGAGCGCTGGGGCGTCTTTCAGACGGAGACGGTGACCATATCCAATATTCCCAACGCCTTTGCGGCAGCCATGGCAGCGGCTATGATTCCGCTTGTGGCGCAGCTGATTGCTTCCGCGGATTATGCGGGGGCCAGGGAGAAGATAGGACTGTCCATCAAGAGTACCATGATTATTTCCATACCCTGCGCCGTAGGGCTCTTTGCCCTGGCCCGTCCCGTGACGGCGCTGCTGTTCCGCAATACCAGAGAAGAAGAGGATCTGGCCACCAGTCTTTTAATGGCCCTGGCGCTGTATATTGTGTTCAATGCACTGTCCTCGCTGACCAGCCAGATTCTGCAGGGACTGGGAAAGGTGAGCGTCCCCATTGTCAATGCGGGCATTGCGCTGGTGCTGCAGACAGTGGCGGCTATCGTGCTTTTATTATTCACGAATTTGGATCTCTATGCCATTGTCATTGCCAATACTCTGTATGCGGTCTGCGTATGTGTGCTGAACCAGGTGGCAGTGTGCAGGGCAGTGGGCTACAAACAGGAAATCAGGAAGACCTTTCTGATCCCGGCCCTGGCCTCGGCCTGCATGGGCGGGGCGGCCTGGGCAATCTATGAAAGTCTTCTGATGTTCACCGCCTCGCCGAAGATTTCCGTAGTGGCGGCGATCATAGTGGCAGTCTGTGTGTACTTTGCCATGCTGCTTCTGCTCCGGGGGCTGTCGGAGGAGGAGCTTAGGGGCTTTCCGAAAGGATATCTGCTGGTGAAGCTGGCGAAGAAATGCAGGCTGATGAAATAAAGTATCCTTCCGGAATAGGGATTCTATTCTTCCATGACTAACTGTATCCGGGAGATATCGCTGTCTATGGCCATGGAATAATTGGTATAATAGACTACGAAGCCGGGCTTTGCGCCGTTTGGCTTTTTCACATGTTTTTTCTGGATGTAATCGATCTCCACTTTTTCCTGCCCCCTGCCTTTTGAGTAGTAAGCCGCCAGGCGCGCGGCCTCCTCAAAGGTACGGTCGGGCAGCTCCCGGGCGCTGCCCATTTTCACCACCACATGGGATCCCGGAATTTGCTTGGCATGGAACCACCAGTCGTTTCCTGTGGCAAATTTAAATGTCAGCTCATCGTTCTGGAAATTATTCTTTCCCACATACATATGGAAGCCGTCGCTGCTTATATAGTGAAAAGGCTTGCTGGTGATTTTCTGTTTCCGGCCGTTCCCTCCTTTGCGCCGGATGTAGCCGCTTTCGGTGAGTTCTTCCTTGATCTGGGCCAGATCCTCTTCATACAGGGCAATGTCCAGGGCATTGGAGATGGACTCCAGATGCTGGATTTCCATGCTGACTTCTTCGGTCAACTGAGACAGGGCCTCGTAAGTACGCTTCATCTTTCCGTATTTGTCGAAATATTTCCGGGCATTCTCGCCGGCTGTAAGCGTGGGATCCAGGGGAATGGTCACGGTCTCATTGTTATAATAGTTCAGAGCCTGGAGAGACTTTGCGCCGGGCTGGGCGCTATAGCCGTAGGTATTGAGAAGCTCCCCGTAAATGCGATAGGTCTCGCGCTTTTGGGTGTCCTTTATCTGGCGCAGCTGCAGATCGTACTTTTTCACATTCCGCTCCAGGGCGGTCTGCACGATGCGCCGCAGGTCCGCGGATTTCTGGCGGATGCGTGTCAGGATATTTTTCTCAGCGTAATAATGCTCCAGCAGGGCGGACATGGAATCATAGGATACTACATGATCCCCCGAGGAGGGCGCCGCGTTGACCGGATTGGTTCCGGCCGGACCCGGTTCCGAACCGCATGAGCTTTCTGCTTGCGGAGCGCCGTATCCGTACATGGTCAGCGGCAGGGCGCAGAATTCCACCGGGCTGTCTCCCGTATAGGCGATATTGGGGCAGAACCGCTCCTCCCTGACAGCGGCCGCCATCCGGGAAAAGGATTCATAGAGCCGCCCGTAATCCGAGCCGGTCAATGCCGCGGCGGGCAGATCACCGTCAACGCCCGCTTCATAGCACAGTTCCTGAGCCAATATGGGGGAAATACCTGTGAAGCTGCCATAGAGCGCCTTGAAGACGGGCTGGGGCCTGACGGAAAGGGCGCTTTGGAAAGCGGCATAATCCGCAGTCAGGGCATCCAGCTTGTCCTGGGTGGCGGCCACGAAATAGGGCTTGCCCGGCAGTACCTCCCGCAGGGAGCTGACGGCGGCGGATATATGCTTGATACTGTCGATGATTATATCTTTGTCGTCACAGAAGATGATATTGCTGTGCTTTCCCATGATCTCCACGATCAGCGTCTTCTTGCGCAGATCCCCCATTTCATCCAGATGCTCGATATCCATGCGGACAATGCGCTCCAGTCCGGGCTGGGTGATGCCCGTGATGCGGCCGTTCTGGAGATGCTTGCGCAGAAGCATGCAGAAATTGGGCGCGGTCATGGGACTTGGCTTGTTTGCTTTCGTCAGATAGAGCAGGGGCAGAGAGGCCTCTGCGGAGATCAGCAGTTTCCTGGTGCCGTCAGGCTGCTTGATGGTGAGCAGCAGCTCGTCCGTCTCAGGCTGGGCAATTTTATAAAGCCTCCCGCCCATGAGCTCTTTTTTCAGTTCCGATACCACGTTTGCTATGGTTACGCCGTCAAAGGCCATTTGAGATTCCTCCGTCTTTTTGTAATGTATTATCGCATACTCTCAAGGGTTTTGCAAGATTGATGCCGGAAAATCTCTTGACGCTTTCCGAAACTTATTCTATAATAAAGAAGAGTATGCAGCAGGGAGTCATTCCCGGACAGGAGCGTCTATGATTAAGAGTATGACAGGTTTCGGCAGATGTGAAGTCACTGAAAACAACAGAAAATTCACGGTGGAGATAAAGTCCGTAAATCACCGTTATCTGGACGTCAATATCAAGATGCCCAAGGCGCTCAATTTCTTTGAATCATCCATTCGAAGCGAACTGAAGAACTATATCTCCCGGGGCAAGGTGGACGTCTTTGTCTCCTACGAGGACTTTTCCGAGAAGACTTCCGTGGTGCGCTATCACAGGGAGGTGGCAGAGGAATATCTGGGATATCTGCGCCGGATGGCAGAGGAATTTCATCTGGAGAATGATATCCGGGTATCTTCCCTTTCCAGGTTTCCGGAGATTTTCACCATGGAAGAGGCCGGCGTGGATGAGGAGGAGCTGTGGAAAGAATTGTGCAGGGCTGTCGCCGGCGCCGCGCAGATGTTCGTGGACAGCCGTGTGGCGGAGGGCGGGCACCTGCGGGATGATCTCATAGAGAAGCTGGACGGCATGCGGGAGAAAGTGGATTTCATCTCGGAACATTCTCCCCGGATCGTGGCGGAATACCGCCGTAAACTGGAGGAAAAGGTAAGGGAGCTTCTGGCGGATGCCGCCGTGGATGAGGGGAGACTTTTGACAGAGGTCACGATCTTTGCGGATAAGGTCTGCGTGGATGAGGAGATCGTGCGGCTCTACAGTCATATTGATACTGCCCAAAATGCCTTGTCGGAGGGCGGCTGCGTAGGGCGGAAGCTGGATTTTATCGCCCAGGAGATGAACAGAGAGGCCAATACCATTCTGTCCAAAGCAGGTGATCTGGAGACTTCCAACTGTGCTATTGATCTGAAGACAGAGATTGAAAAGGTCAGAGAGCAGATTCAGAATATAGAGTAGAGGTAGCGGCATGCTGATTCATATCGGATTCGGAAATATCGTGAATACCTCCAAAATCATCGCCATTGTCAGCCCGGACTCCGCGCCTGTGAAGAGAATGGTTCAGAGCGCCAGAGAGCGGGGAACCGCCATCGACGCCACCCAGGGGCGCAAGACAAAATCCGTGCTGGTGATGGAGAACAGCCAGGTGGTACTGTCGGCGCTTCTGCCGGAGACCATCGCAGGCCGGGTGGGAAGCGCGCAGATGCAGGAGGAAAACAGCATGGAGGGGACGGATGAAAGAGAATAAAAAGGGAATTCTGATCGTCATATCCGGTTTTTCCGGTGCGGGAAAGGGTACACTGGTAAAGGAGCTGCTGCGCAGGCATGGGGAGGACTATTGCCTTTCCGTGTCCATGACTACCCGGACACCAAGGCCGGGAGAGCGTGACGGGGTGGAATATTTTTTCACGGACAGAGAGCATTTTGAGGACACCATAGCCCGGGACGGACTTATTGAATACGCTTCCTACTGCGGAAATTACTACGGCACCCCGAAAGCCTATGTGGAAGAGAGGCTGTCGGAGGGCAGAAATGTCATCCTTGAGATAGAGATACAGGGGGCCCTGAAGATTAAGGACAGGTTCCCGGAGAGCCTCCTGATCTTCGTGACGCCTCCCAATGCGGAGGAACTCAAGCGCAGACTGGAGGGAAGAGGCACGGAGAGCGAGGAAGTCATTGCCAGCCGCCTGGCCAGAGCCGCGGAGGAATCCAAGGGCGTTGAGTTCTACGATTACCTGGTGGTAAACGACAAGCTGGAGGAGAGCGCGGAGGAGGTACATCACCTGGTGGCCGCGGCCCGCAGGGCTCCGGTGAGAAGAGAAGAGTTTGTAAAAGGGATCAGAGAAGAACTGCATAGTTTCGCGAAAGGAGCGCAAGAGTAATGTTACATCCATCCTATTCAGATTTGATGAAAGTAGTGAACAAAGAGGTAGAGCAGGGCGAGGCCCCTGTGGTAAGCAGCCGCTATTCCATTGTCATGGCCACGTCCAAGAGAGCCAGACAGCTAATTGCCGGCGAGGAGGCCATGGTGAACAGCAAGGATAAAAAGCCGCTGTCCGTGGCTGTGGAGGAGCTCAATCAGGGCAAGATCAAGATACTGGGCAGCGAATAAGACGGGGAGGTAGCTGGTAGTTTTGCCAGCTATTTTCATAGACAATCCCATATATGTGAGGTTTTTATGGATATTTTATTTATATCCCTTGGCTGTGACAAGAATCTTGCCGATACAGAATTGATGCTGGGCATTTTGCGCAAAAAAGGCTTTGACTTTACGGACGATGAAGAGAAAGCCGACATATGCATCGTCAATACCTGCTGCTTTATCGGGGACGCCAAGGAGGAGAGTATCAATACGCTGCTGGAAATGGCCGAGCTGCGGGAAGAGGGGAAGCTGAAAGCGCTGATTGCCACGGGATGCCTGGCTCAGCGCTTTCAGGAGGAAATCCAAAAAGAGATCCCCCAGGTGGACGCGCTGGTGGGCACGGCGGCCATAGAGGAAATCGGGGACGTGCTGGAGGAAGTGCTCTCAGGCCATGGGCGGAACCATTACAGGGAGCTGAATGCCCCTCCTGCCACATGCAAGGACAGAATATTGACTACCGGCGGGCATTATGCCTATCTGAAGATTGCCGAGGGCTGCGATAAGCGCTGTACCTACTGCATTATCCCCAAGGTACGCGGCGATTACCGGAGCATTCCTATGGAGAGCCTTGTGGCCCAGGCCAAGAAGCTGGCGGAGAGCGGAGTAAAGGAGCTGATCCTTGTGGCCCAGGAGACTACCCTCTACGGCGCGGATTTATATGGAAGAAAGTGTCTTCCCCAGCTGCTTTTAAAACTGGCGGCCATTCCGGATATCCGCTGGATCCGGTTATTATACTGCTATCCGGAGGAGATCACGCAGGAGCTGGTCCGTGTGATGGCCCGGGAGCCGAAGATATGCCATTACCTGGACATCCCCATCCAGCATGCCTCGGATGAGATACTCCGGCGTATGGGCAGGCGGACCAATGAGGAGCAATTGCGGCGCCAGATCCGAATGCTGCGGGAGGAGATTCCCGATATCTGCCTGCGGACTACGCTGATCAGCGGCTTTCCCGGAGAGACCCAGGAGGACTTCGAGGAACTGTACCGGTTTGTGAATGAGATGGAATTCGACAGGCTGGGCGTGTTCGCATATTCTCAGGAGGAGGATACGGTGGCTGCCGGGCTGCCGGATCAGATTCCGGAGGAGGTAAAGGAGGCAAGGCGGGAAGAGCTTATGGAGCTGCAGCAGGCCATTTCCTTTGAGAAAGCCGAGACCATGATCGGGCGGGAGCTGGACGTGATGGTGGAGGGGAAAGTTGCGGACGAGGATGTGTATGTGACCAGAACGTACCGGGACGCACCGGAGGTGGACGGCTATCTGTTCCTGCACACGGACAGGGAACTGATGAGCGGAGATTTCGTCCGGGCCCGCGTCACGGATTTCAATGAATATGATCTGATCGCGGAAATATGCACGGAATGAAGTGGATTTGAGTCACTGCCTGACGGTGACAGGGAGGTTAGTATGAAAAAGATGAATCTGCCAAACAAATTGACGATCTTTCGCATTATTCTGATTGTGCCTTTTGTGCTTCTCTTATTGGGGCAGAGCGGCGGCTGGGGGTGGTATCGGGCGCTCTTCGGGGGAATTGCGGAATATGTGGACTATATTGCGCTGGCGATCTTTATCATTGCCAGCCTGACGGATTTGATAGACGGCAAGATCGCCAGAAAATATAATCTGGTGACGAATTTCGGTAAGTTCATGGATCCTCTGGCGGATAAGCTGCTGGTCAGCGCTGCCATGATCGCGCTGGTGGAGCTAAGGCGGGTGCCGGCATGGATTGTCATACTCATCATCAGTAGGGAGTTCATTATCAGCGGGTTCAGGCTGGTAGCCGCGGATAACGGAGTCGTCATTGCGGCCAGCTACTGGGGGAAGTTCAAGACGACTTTCCAGATGGTGATGGTGTGCCTGATGATCGCGGATATTCCGCAGCTTCAGCTTGTGACGGACATTGTTATGTGGATTGCGCTGGCGCTGACGCTGGTGTCCCTGGTGGATTATCTGATGAAGAATAAGGACGTTATGCGGGATACAAAATAGGATCACGGCAGGCATGGAGGAGAATAGATGAATGTAGAACTGATTTGCGTAGGTACGGAGATTTTACTGGGAAATATCGTGAACACCAATGCGGCGTATCTGTCGGAGAAGTGCGCCGGACTGGGGCTTTCCTGCTATTTTCAGACAGTGGTGGGAGACAATGAGGAAAGGCTTTCCCAGGTGCTGGAGACAGCGGTGGGGCGTTCCGACATTGTGATTTTGTCCGGAGGGCTTGGGCCTACGGAGGATGATCTGACCAAGGAGACGGCGGCCAAGGTCTGCGGCAGGCAGCTGTATCTGCATGAGCCCAGTAAGCGGGCCATTGAGAAATATTTTGCAGGGAGGGGCATAGAGCCCACGGACAATAACTGGAAGCAGGCCATGCTGCCAGAGGGTGCCATTGTCATGGAGAATCACAACGGCACCGCGCCGGGGGTCATCATAGAGACGGACAGGGCAAGGGTGATCCTGCTTCCCGGTCCGCCTAACGAGCTCTATCCTATGTTCGAAGAGAGTGTGGCGCCTTATCTGGCGTCCCTGAATTCCCAGGTCATCTGTTCCACCACCGTAAAAATCTGCGGCGTGGGGGAGAGCAAGGCGGAGACCATGGTAAAGGATCTGATCGACACCCAGACCAATCCCACCATCGCCACCTATGCCAAGACCGGAGAGGTGCATATCCGGGTCACGGCGGGAGCGGAGGACAAGAAGAGCGCCGGGAAGCTGATCAAGCCCATGGTAAAAGAGCTGAAGGCCAGATTCGGCAATCATGTGTATACCACCGACGAGTCGGTGACGCTGGAGAAATCCGTTGCGGACCTGCTTTTGGCCAACGGTCTGACCATCACCTGCGCAGAGTCCTGTACGGGCGGACTGCTCTCTGCCAGACTGGTGAATGTGCCGGGCATATCGGAAGTATATAAATTCGGCATGGTAACTTATTCCAACAAGGCCAAGAGGCGTTTCCTGGGCGTGAAGAAGAGCACTCTCCAGAAGCACGGCGCCGTAAGCGAGAAGACAGCCGAGGAGATGGCAAAAGGAGCGGCCCTGGAATGCAAGGCAGACGTTGCGGTGGCGATCACGGGCATTGCCGGACCGGACGGAGGGACGTCCGAGAAGCCGGTGGGGCTGGTGTACATTGCCTGCTATGTGAAAGGCAAGACCACCGTGAAGAAATGTCAGTTTTCCGGAAACAGGGGAAAAATACGGGAATCCGCAGTGTCCTCGGCCCTGACGCTGACCCGCAGCTGTGTGCTGGAATACTTCAGCAAGGTGACATTTGGAAAAAAGGAGTCCTGAACTCCTTTTTTTCTTTGGGAAGCGTTGCTCTCCGGGTGATACTTTCGTGATTTTTCTGCACCTTTTTTTGCATAGGGCCGATTTCGGGTTGCCACCCGGGGCTGTCTGTGGTATGATATTCTTGTCTGATTTAATATCTGATGTTTCGTATGCTTGTATCATTCTTGGATTCCGGCGGTTTCGCCATACGTTTCAGAGAGAATTTTCCAGACAGGAGGGTGGGATGCCTTTGAGGGAGTTTTAAGGTACTTAAAATAAGGTAAAATGTAGTTGACAAATGCGAACGGATGTTTTATCCTAAGAACAGGTAAGAACATTTGTTCTTGTGAAAAAGGAGATTCCAGATGGAAAGAGAAGAGAAATTAAAAGCATTGGATGCGGCCATTGGCCAGATTGAGAAGCAGTTCGGCAAGGGCGCGGTGATGAAGCTGGGCGACCCTTCCTCCCGGATGAATGTGGAGACCGTCCCCACAGGCTCCTTAAGTCTTGACATAGCACTTGGACTTGGAGGGATTCCCAAGGGAAGAATCATAGAGATATACGGGCCGGAGTCCAGCGGTAAGACCACAGTTACCCTGCATATGATCGCGGAGGTACAAAAAATGGGCGGCATCGCAGGCTTCATTGACGCGGAGCATGCCCTGGATCCCGTATATGCAAAGAATATCGGCGTAGACATCGATAACCTCTATATATCCCAGCCTGACAACGGAGAGCAGGCCCTGGAGATCGCGGAGACCATGGTGCGCTCCGGAGCCATTGATATCGTGGTAGTGGACTCCGTGGCAGCGCTGGTGCCCAAGTCTGAGATCGACGGCGACATGGGCGAGAGCCATGTGGGCCTGCAGGCGAGACTCATGTCCCAGGCGCTGCGCAAGCTTACCTCTGTCATCAGCAAGTCCAACTGCTCGGTGGTATTTATCAACCAGCTGCGTGAGAAGATCGGCGTTATGTTCGGCAATCCCGAGACCACTACCGGCGGTCGGGCGCTGAAGTTCTACGCCTCCGTCCGTATGGATGTGCGCCGTGTGGAGGCCCTGAAGCAGGGCGGCGAGGTGATCGGCAACCATACCAGGGTCAAGGTAGTGAAGAATAAGGTGGCACCTCCTTTCAAGGAGGCGGAGTTCGATATCATGTTCGGAAAAGGGATTTCCAAAGAGGGGGATATCCTGGATCTGGCGGCGGGGCTGAATATAATAGTGAAGTCCGGCGCATGGTATGCCTATGACGGAAATAAGATCGGCCAGGGCAGGGAGAACGCGAAACAGTACTTAAGGGACAATCCGGAGGTCTGCAAGGTCATTGAGGACAAGGTGCGCGCGCACTACGGCTTTGGAGGAGAGGCGGCCCCGGAAGGGGCGGCTGAGGACAAGAACGCCGGCAAGGCCGGAAGCGGCGCAGACGTAAAGGCGGAGACCAAGGCAGGAGGCCGTGCCGGCAGTAAAGCCTCCGCGGCAGCCAAGGCCGAGGCAGCAAAAGCCGAGACGGCCCTGGCCGAGGAGAAAGCGGCAGACACGTCCCTCTCATAATTTGGGGGTGTATCCATGAGAGTAACGCAGATGACGGAGATATCCAAATCCCGGGTGAGGGTGACCACGGACGATGAATCCGTTTTCGTATTGTATAAAAGCGAACTGCGCAGATTCCACATCCGCCAGGATGAGGAGATAGAAGAGGACGCCCTGTGCGCTATAATGGAAGAGCTTCTGCCCAAGCGTGCGAAGCTGCGGGCCATGAATCTGTTAAAGAACCGGGACTATACAAGGAAGCAGCTTCACGACAAGCTGAAAGAGGGCGGTTATCCGGAGCATATCATAGCAAAGGCCCTGGAATATGTGGAGAGCTTCCACTATACGGACGATTGCCGCTATGCCGTGAACTTTATCCGAAACCATGTACAGGACAGAAGCCGCAGGCGGATAGAGCAGGATCTTGCCGGCAGGGGAATTGACAGGGACGTTCTGGAGAGGGCCTGGGACGAGTGGGAAGCGGAGGGCGGAAGCCAGGACGAACAGGACATGATCGACTCTCTTTTGAGAAAAAAGGGATTTGACCGCGAAGCGGCATCGCCCAAAGAGTGGCGGAGAATGTACGGATACCTCATGCGGAAAGGCTTTCAGGCAGAACAGGTGTGTAAAGCCCTGCACCGGGCGGGACTGCCTTTTGCGGAGGACTGAAAACGTGACAGCGCCTTGAATTTGTGCAAATGCTACAAGAAATTTCCAGAATTCCAGGATAATCTTTTGAAAATATGTATACTTATGCTTGACATTAGCTTCATTTGCGGTTAGAATTAAGTTTGTTGCAAATTGCTTGTTAGAATGTTGTACATATACATTCTAAAAGCCCCGGGGCAGTGGCGACGCCCTGAGACTGAAATGTACAATGAAAACGGAATAGGAGGTGCTCCTGTAATGTTTGGGATTATTATCGCGATTGTGATCACTGTGCCGGTGACAGCCGTGGTGACTGCATTCTTCGTCTTGAATCATTACAAGAAGACGACGGAAGCGACCATCGGTAACGCACAGGATCAGGCCAGGGAAATCATCGATGAAGCTCTCAAGACTGCAGAGTCCAAGAAACGTGAATCGCTCCTTGAGGTAAAGGAAGAGTCCATTCGCACCAAGAATGAGCTGGACAAGGAAATCAAGGAACGCAGGGCGGAAGTACAGCGCTCGGAGCGCAGGATTCAGCAGAAAGAAGAGAACATTGACAAGAAGACCGAGGCCCTCGAACGGCGAGAGACTAATCTGACGGCCAAGGAAGAGGCCTTGAACAAAATCAAGGTAGAGGTCTCTAAATTGAACGAGCAGCGGCTGCAGGAACTGGAACGAATTTCCGGACTGACCTCTGAACAGGCAAAAGACTACTTATTGAAAATTGTTGAAGACGAAGTGAA
>CAJTZD010000082.1 GCA_910584235.1 uncultured Acetatifactor sp. | reverse complement strand
GGTGACAGGATTCGAACCTGCGACTTCCTGGTCCCAAACCAGGCGCTCTAGCCAAGCTGAGCCACACCCCGATAGAATACGGATCCCTTGGCTCTTTCGAAAGCCGGAATCCTGTGTTCGTTTTATTATATCCCACCCGCTCCCCCACTGTCAAGAGCTTTACAGATATTCAATGGCAAAATCCGCCTTTTTCCCCTCCACCTCCATGACAATATAGGAAGGTCTACGTCCCTCCTGCCTGGGATAGGACAGGCTTCCCGGGTTCACGGCGATGACGCCGTCCTTTTTGTCCACCACCGGCTTATGGGTATGGCCATATATCACGATATCCATCCCCCTGACCGCCGCCTCTCTCTTTATTCTCTCGCGGCCCATGGACACATAGTAATTATGTCCGTGAGTCACCCATACCCGAAAGGAACCCAGCCTCAATTCCAGCTCTTTGGGCAGATAGGAAAAGAAGTCGTTGTTCCCCAGCACAATCTGCACCGGGCAGTCTGCGGCTTCGGACAAGGCATATTCGCTGCCTTCCGCATCGCCGCAGTGGATCACCAGCTGCGGCTTCACCAGTTCCAGAGCTTTAAAATAGTTCTCGTTTTTTCTGTGGGTATCACTGACGATCAGCACTCTCATAGCTTCTTCAGCTCCTCTTTCATCAGCCGAAGCGCTTTTCCCCTGTGGCTCACCAGGTTCTTCTCCTCTTCCGTAAGCTCCGCCGTGGTCTTTCCAAACTCCGGCACATAGAAAATAGGATCATATCCAAAGCCATTGGTTCCTTTTTCCTCGTAGTCGATGCGTCCCTCTATGGTGGCCCGTACAGCCCGCTCTCTGCCGTCCGGCAGCACGGCCGCAATGGCGCAGACGAATCTGGCCGTGCGCTGCTCATCCGGCACTCCCTGGAGCCGCCTGATCAGATCCGCATTCTTGATGCGGTAGGAAGTCCCCTCCCCCAGATACCTGGCGGAATAGATTCCCGGATCCTTTCCCAGATAGTCGATTTCCAGCCCGGAGTCGTCCGCCAGCACCAGCTCTCCCGGCGCCTCTTTCGCCACCGCTCTGGCCTTGATCAACGCGTTTTCCTCATAAGACTTTCCGTTCTCCTTTATGTCCGGCTGGATGCCGGCCTCTTTCATGGAAAGAATCTCCGGATATGTATCGGCCAGAATGTCCCTGATTTCCCGCATCTTCCCTTCATTTCCCGTGGCAAATATCAATCGTTCCATTTTATCCTCTTATCCTTAACTAATTATTTCTCAAAAATTTCCCCGAAAATATCCGCTGTCCGAATCCGTCTCCGCATCTTTCCCGCTTTGAACGGCATTTTCGCTATTCCCCCGGTTCCATGTCCGCTTCCCGGGCTTTCATTCCACCAGGTTCTCCAGCGCCTGACCATGCATCACCTTTCGGACTCCGGCTGCGCTTTCGGCCTGGGAGGCTTTGGCCCCAGGAACTGATAATAATAGGTCTTCATCATGCCGTTATAGATTTTGCGGTTCTTATCCGCCTTGCGCCCTATGTACTGCTGTGCATGCTCGTAAGCGGATATCAGGTACATGCTCCAGGTATCCAGCAGGGCGAACCGCTCCCCGATGGTCCGATACAGGGCAGGCAGCTCCTCCTTTTCATGGATCCTCTCTCCATAGGGCGGATTCATGATCAGGAATCCGTATTTCTTCGGATGACTTAGCCGGGCCACATCCCGCCGCTGAAAATGTATCAGCTTCTCCACACCGGCCCGTCTGGCATTGTCTCTGGCGATCTCCACCATATGCTCGTCAATGTCATATCCCTGAATGTCAGTCTGTATGTCCAGGTTCACCAGATCCTCAGCCTCCTTTTGGGCATCCTGCCACAGGCCTTTACTGACTACATAGGGCCAGTCCTCCGCCGTAAAATCCCGGTCCATCCCCGGCGCTATATTGGCTGCCATCATGGCTGCCTCAATGGGAATCGTTCCGCTGCCGCAGAAAGGATCCACCAGGATCCGCTGGCCGTTCCAGGGTGTCAGCATGATCAGGCCCGCCGCCAGATTCTCCGCAATGGGCGCCTGGGCCACCAACTTGCGGTATCCTCTCTTGTGCAGGGACACTCCAGTGCTGTCCAGGCCCACCGTAACCTGGTCTTTCATCAGAAATACTCTGACAGGGAACCGGGCGCCGTCCTCCCGGAACCAGTTCACATGATAGATTCCCTTTAGACGTTCTACCATGGCTTTTTTTATAACAGACTGGATGTCCGAGGGACTGAACAGCTTCGATTTGACGCTGGCCGCTTTGGTCACCCAGAATTTCCCGTCCTCCGGTATGTAGTCCTCCCAGGGAAGCGCCCTGGTTCCCTCGAACAGCTCTTCGAAGTTCTCCGCATGGAAACTGCCCACTTTGATCAGCACCCGCTCTGCTGTCCGCAGAAAAATGTTGGCCCTGCAAAGCGCCTCCTCGTCTCCCAAAAAAGTAACCCTGCCGTCCACCACTTCCAGGATATCATATCCCAGGTCGTGGATTTCCTGCTTCAGCACTGCTTCCATACCGAAATGGCAGGGAACGATCAACTCATATTTGCGCATGTCTCCCCTCATTCCGCGCCCTGCGCGGCTTTCGTACGATACTTTGTCGTCTATGTAAATAGGGGCACTGTACAGTGCAGTGTCCCTATCGCCGAAAAGGACTTAGTAGTTGTTGTCCTGGCTGTTCTGGTTCTTGCTCTGATTGTTGCTCTGGTTCTTGCTCTGGTTGTTGTTCTGATTCTTGCTCTGATTGTTGTTCTGGTTCTGATTCTGGCTGTTCTTGCAGTTCTCAGAATTGTTCGCATTGTTGTACTTATTGTTGTCCATTTTCTTTCCTCACATCCTGCCGCCCTTTGCGGCGTTTCTGCCGGAACCTGCCTTTATACTGGGCTTCCGGGAAGCGTGATCTCGCGGTTCCGGGAAACGTTTGTTTTCTGGCGGCTCCGTATTTTCAGTTACAGCAGTAGTATGAGAGGATTTCCGGAAAAATATGCATAACAATTCGATAATTTTTTAATTCACCCAGTCACGGAATACTTTTACCAGAAACAGTACCCCCAAAATAGGCAGCAATATAGGCAATAGAGCCGTGATGACGGAGAATATGGCGCTCAGTATCAGGACCACCACCAGAAGCGCCAGTATCAGCCACACCCACAGAGGTATTTTCCCAAACAGGCTGACTCGTCCCTGTCCAAACGGCCCCTGGCGCCGGTTTCTCTCCTCCGCTTCCCTGTCGGACCATCCGCCGTCTTCCCCATATTCCGCGTACTGCCCGGCCTGTCTGCTCCGTGAACCGCTTTCTCCATATCCGGATGTGCCGCCTCCGGCCGCCGCGATGGTACGGGCAATGAGCCTGGGGTCGCCCAGCTCCGAAAGCACTTCCTGCTCGTCCCGCCCCTTGCGGATCTCAGTATTGATGTAATCCTCATAGTAATCCAGGTTCTCTGCCAGCTGCACTGAGGTGATTTTGCCGCTCAGCGCCAGCCGCAGCGACTCTAAAAATTCTCTCTTCGTCATATGACTACCATTTCTTTCCGGGGCGGATGTTTTCGATACCGGCAAAAGCCCCGCTCCCTGCATACCACAGGCCTTTCCTCATACGTGAGCTCAGGCGCGCTGCCCTCCGGGTCCGGGCTTTGCTCTGCTGTTCCGTCTCCGCTCCTATGTTTCCACCGGCTTATGATATTATACTTTCTTTATTATATAAAATCAATCCTTCCGCAGCGGCTTTTTTCAAAAGTATCACAGTATAGTATCACGGCAAAATAATAAAGTTTCCTCCTAATCTGCCACCGGGATTTGGACACAAAAAATGCGCATACATACTCAAAATGTACATATACGCATCCATCAACGTGCGTTAGAGGATTCGAACCCCCGACCTTTTGGTCCGTAGCCAAACGCTCTATCCAGCTGAGCTAAACGCACAAAACCGCTGCCCTCAGTATTGCCTGCAACACAATTTATAATACCCTTTTCCATCAAAAAAGTCAAGTCCTAATTTTCAACTTTTTGTGTGAAATTTTTAATTTTCACCGAAATCATATTTTTTTCTCTTCTTTTATTGCTTTTTCCAAAATCTTTTTATATACTGGTACTGTATTTTTTAAGACTTTCCGGCCGGAAAGTCTTTTCAAAGGAGGACTATTTTGAAACATTATACCCAGAAATATATCCCGGAGCTGCACTCATCCCTGACGCCCATGGCGGAAATAGAGGGGTTTCCGGTGCGCCCGGGACTTTTTGATGTGCATGGGGCCATGCTGCTCTCCGTAGGCGTGAATTTCACTGTTCACACCCACCACGGAACCTCCTGCGCCCTGCTGCTCTTTCACAGAAACGAGACCTCCCCTTACGCCCGGCTTCCTTTCCCCCAAGCCTATAAGATCGGCGATGTCTATTCCATGATCGTATTCGGGCTGGATATCGAGGATTTCGAGTATGCCTATCAGGTGGACGGTCCTTATGAGCCCAAACAGGGGCTTCTTTTTAACAGAGATTCCATTCTCCTGGATCCCTATGCCCGTTATGTGACCGGACAGAGAATATGGGGCGACCGGAAATCGGGGTGTTATCACGCACGCGTGGTCAATGATTCTTTCGACTGGGGCGATATGCCGCAGTCAAACCGTACCATGAGCGATCTTGTGATCTATGAACTGCATGTGAGAGGATTCACCTATCATCCGTCCTCGGGTGTGTCCCACCCCGGTACTTTTGCGGGGCTCATGGAGAAAATTCCCTATCTGAAAGAGCTGGGAATCAATGCGGTGGAGCTAATGCCTGTCTTCGAGTTCGACGAAGCCATCAGTTCCAGGGAAGTGGACGGCAAGGTCCTCCTGGACTATTGGGGATACAATACGGTAGGTTTCTTTGCCCCCAATACCAATTACATCGCCGACAACAACCCGGGCCGGGAGGGCACGGAGCTTAAGCTGCTCATTAAAGCCCTGCACGCCAACGGCATCGAGGTCATTTTAGACGTGGTATTTAACCACACCGCGGAGGGAAATGAAAAGGGGCCCGTTTTCTGCTTCAAGGGCTTCGACAACAAGGTCTACTATATGCTGACTCCAAACGGCAACTATTATAATTTCAGCGGCTGCGGCAATACTTTAAACTGTAACAATCCAATCGTCCGTCAGCTGATTCTGGAATGTCTGCGGTATTGGACCGTGAGCTACCGTATCGACGGCTTCCGCTTTGACCTGGCCAGTATTCTGGGCCGCAACGAGGACGGCTCGCCACTGAACAACCCGCCGCTTTTAGAGCTTCTGGCCACGGATCCGATTCTGCGCAATGTAAAGCTCATTGCGGAGGCCTGGGATGCCGGCGGCCTGTATCAGGTGGGAAAATTCCCCGCCAGCAAACGCTGGGCAGAGTGGAACGGCCGCTACCGGGATTCCCTGCGTTCCTTTTTAAAGGGGGACTGCTGGCACTCCTGGGAAGCCTCCTGGAGCATATCAGGCTCCGGCGACCTCTACGGCGGCTTTTATGACGACAACAACAACAATTACGCCGGCTATAATTCCTGCGTGAATTTCCTCACCTGCCATGACGGCTTCACGCTGTACGACCTCTATTCCTACAATGAGAAACACAACGAAGGGAACGGCTGGGAGAATACGGACGGCACAGACGACAACCGAAGCTGGAACTGCGGCATAGAGGGCGACACGGACGACCCGGCAATCCTGGACCTGCGTTTCCGGATGATCCGCAACGCCTGCGCTGTCCTTATGTGCAGCCGGGGGACTCCTATGTTCCTGGCCGGGGATGAATTCGGCAATACCCAGTACGGCAACAACAACGCTTACTGTCAGGATAATGAGATTTCCTGGCTGGACTGGACATTGCTTGAAAAAAACAGGGAACTGTTTGAATTCTTTAAATTCATGATCGCCTACAGACGCAAGCACCCTGTCATACGCAAGATGCTTCCGGAGGCTGTCTGCGGCATGGAACCTCTCTGTACCCACAATGTCAATGCCGAAGAGGAGTATATCCCCACTGACGCCATGACATTCGCCATTAGCTTTGCAGGCTACAATCCCAAGACCGGCGCGGATGATCTGGTGTATGTGGCAGTGAATACCTATTGGGAAGATGTGCGGATCACGCTTCCCGTGCTGCATCCCAGTCAGACCTGGTTCTTAAGCGTGAACACATGGGGAGACGAACATCGCCGCTATTTTTATCCTGAGGGACAGGAGGTAAAGATTGCCCATGAATTCATTATGCGCCCCCGCTCCGTTGCCGTGTTCACAGGCCGTGAAAAGGACGTTGTATTTCATCAGGGCTAAGGTAAAAATTTTCTAATCATTTTTTATTCTATGTAGATTTTATATGTAGATTTTCTATGTAGATTTTACGATTTCTGTGCTATACTGTAGCAGGAGTTACTATCCACCCGGCGCCGAGAACAGGAATTCCGGCAGGACGGCCGGGAAAAGGAGGATTATCATATATGCTGGAATTAAGAAATTTATGCTTTCAGGTATCCGACGATACAGACACCCATATGGAAGACGAGCATTCCAGGGAAATCATCAGAAATGTGAATCTGACTTTTGAAGATCACGCTTTCATCGCCATCACCGGACCCAACGGCGGCGGAAAATCTACCCTGGCAAAGCTGATCATGGGAATCGAACGGCCCACCTCCGGCCAGATTCTCTATAATGGTACGGACATCACCGGACTGAACATTACAGAACGGGCAAAGCTTGGGATCAGTTTTGCCTTTCAGCAGCCTGTGCGGTTCAAGGGCATCAAGGTCCGGGATCTGATTCAGCTGGCGGCCGGAGACAAGGAAGAGGGGCATTCCAGGATAAAGTTCAACAGTATCTGCGATTATCTGTCAAAAGTAGGCCTGTGCGCAAGGGATTATGTAAACCGCGATATCGACAACAGCCTCTCCGGCGGGGAACTGAAGCGGATTGAGATCGCCACAATCATTGCCCGCAACACACCTCTGTCCGTGTTCGATGAGCCGGAGGCAGGGATCGATCTGTGGAGCTTCAACAATCTGATACAGGTCTTTGAAGAAATGCACCGTGAAAGCCGCAATTCCCTTATCATCATCTCCCATCAGGAACGTATCCTGAACATTGCGGACGAGATCGTGGTATTGGCTGAGGGAACGGTACAGGACAGAGGACGGCGGGGAGATATTCTGCCGGAATTGCTCAAGGGCACGGAGGGCTGCAAATTCTACCGGCAGCCTGCCTCCGCACCGGTTTCGTAAGAGCGGAAAAAGCATTCCGATGGCAATATCGGCAGCCATGGATATATGAAATATGCTATGATAAATAATATCCGGCCTCGTCAGAGGCCTTGAAAAGAAATGAGGAATTCTAATTCTATGGACGAGATACAAAAAAACTTGTTAGAGCAGGTGGCAGGGCTCCATGAGATGCCTGCCGGCGCCTACAACATCCGCGCCAACGGAGCAAGTGTGGAGCGTTCCACCACCGCTCATATCGACATCGTGACAAAGACAGACAAACAGGGCATTGATATCGTCATCAAGCCCGGTACCAAAAAAGAGAGCGTACACATCCCGGTCGTCCTTAGCCAAAGCGGATTGACCGAGATGGTCTATAATGATTTCTATGTAGGAGACGACTGCGATGTAACCATTGTGGCCGGCTGCGGCATCCACAACAGCGGCGACAGCGACAGCCGCCACGACGGCCTCCACAGCTTTTACATAGGAAAGAACTCCCATGTAAAATATGTGGAAAAGCATTACGGCAGCGGAGACGGACAAGGCAGCCGCATTATGAACCCCGAGACAAAAGTGGAGGTGGGCGAGAACAGCTTCATGGAAATGGAGACGGTACAGATCAAGGGCGTGGACTCCACCAAGCGCTTCACCGGCGCAAAACTGGCAAAAGGCGCAAAAATCGTCGTCACGGAAAAGCTTATGACCCATGGCCGCCAGGTAGCCGAGACTTCTTTCCAGGTGGATTTGGAGGGCGAGGGCTCCAGCGCCAACATCATCTCCCGCTCCGTGGCAAGAGATGATTCGCGCCAGGTTTTCTATTCCAGGATAAACGGCAGCAATCGCTGCACGGGCCACTCCGAATGCGACGGCATCATCATGGACAGAGCCCATATCAGCGCCATTCCGGAGATCACTGCCTCCCATCTGGACGCAGAGCTGATCCACGAGGCGGCCATCGGCAAGATTGCCGGAGACCAGATCACCAAGCTCATGACCCTGGGGCTTACGGAAGCCGAAGCCGAGGCCCAGATTGTGAACGGATTCCTGAAATAGCGCAATAAATAAGAGCATAAATAAAATGCCTCCGGGTAATGATAGTAGCAATGTAACCTTTACTACTATATCAGATACCCGGAGGATTTTTTATGCAGGATATGACATCAAACGCTACCCCCCATACCCCGTCCCGGCTTTACCGGACCATGGACGGCTGTCAGGCCGCGGCCCATGTGGCCTATGCTTACAGCGAGGCCGCGGCCATCTACCCCATCACTCCCTCCTCCCCTATGGCGGAGTTTGTGGACGAATGGGCCGGACAGGGCAGAAAAAACATCTACGGACACAACATGGTAATCTCCCAGATGCAGTCCGAGGCCGGCGCGGCTTCAGCCGTCCACGGCGCGCTTCTGGCCGGTTCCCTGGCCACTACTTTCACCGCTTCCCAGGGACTGCTGCTCATGCTGCCCGGTCTCTACCGCATGGCGGGGGAGCTGCTGCCCGGCGTCATCCATGTGGCCGCCAGAACCATCGCCACCCATGCCCTGTCCATCTTCGGCGACCATTCCGACATCTATGCCTGCCGACAGACCGGCGTGGCCATTTTCTCCGAGAGCAGCGTGCAGGAAGTTATGGACTTGTCTCCCGCAGCCCATCTGGCGGCTCTGGAGGGAAGAATCCCTTTTCTGAACTTCTTCGACGGCTTCCGCACCTCCCATGAGCTGCACAAGATACAAGTCTGGGATTACAGCGACTTAAAAGAAATGCTGTTCGGTGAGGCCGGGGCATACGGCCCGGAGGGAAATGACCAACTGCCGGAATCCCTGGTCAGCTTCCGCAGGCGCTCCCTGCACCCGCATAACGGAAAAGTATATGGTTCTGCACAGAATCCCGATATCTTTTTCCAGACCAGAGAAGCGTCCAATCCTTTCTATCAGGCCCTGCCCGGAATCGTGGAACAGCAGCTGGAGAAGATCAATAAAAGGCTGGGCACGGACTACGGCCTGTTCGACTACTACGGCTCCCCGGAGGCGGAGCATGTCCTCATCGCCATGGGCAGCATCTGCGAGACCATAAAGGAATACATCGACAGCGTGCCGGAGAAAAGGTACGGCCTGATTAATGTACATCTCTATCGGCCTTTCAGCAGCCGCCATCTGGCGGAAAAGCTGCCGGAAAGCGTGCGCAGGATCACGGTGCTGGACCGCACCAGGGAGCCGGGATCTGCCGGGGAGCCGCTGTATCTGGATGTGGTGGCAGCGCTGGTTCGGCAGGGGATTTTGGTATCGGGTGCGGCAGTTCCTGCCCCGGATTCTCCGGCCTCCGACACGGCCCGGGCGGTTCCGAGTCCGGTTTCCGGCATGGCTGCGAATGCCTCCGGCATGGCTTCCCCGACAGCACACAGAATAGGGTATGGCCGCAGTCCCGTCAGAATCTTCTCCGGCCGCTACGGTTTAAGCTCCAAGGACACCACTCCTGCCCAGGTGGCGGCGGTCTTCGAAAACCGCGCCAAGCCCTTTTTTACCGTAGGCATCACGGACGATGTGACCCATCTGTCCCTGGATGTCGCCCCCATCCATGACACCGCCAGCCGGGACATCGTCTCCTGCAAGTTCTGGGGTCTGGGCGGGGACGGCACGGTCAGCGCCACCAAGAACGCCATCAAGATCATCGGCAACCACACGGACATGACTGCCCAGGGGTATTTTGAATACGACTCCAAAAAATCCAGGGGCCTGACCATCTCCCACCTGCGCTTCGGGAAAAGTCCCATCCGCAGCGCCTACCTGATACACAAGGCCGACTTCGTAGCCTGCCACAACCCTGTGTACCTGCACAAATATAACATGGTACAGGAGCTGAAAGACGGCGGCTCTTTCCTGCTGAACTTCCGCTTTCCGGAGCAGCCGGCAGGTGCCTCGGCTTCTTCTGCCCCAAACACTGCCCTGGCAGCGGAACTGGAAGCTTTCCTGCCCGACGCCATGAAAGCATATATGGCAGCCCATGCCATACGGCTCTATGTCATAGACGCCCTTGGCATCGGCAAGGAAATCGGTCTGAACAATAAAATCAGCACCATTCTCCAGGCGGCCTTTTTTGCCGTATCAGGCCTCCTGGCGCCGGAGGACGCAAAGAAACGGATGTTTGAAGCCGCGGAGAAAAGCTATGGAAAAAGCGGCGGCAAAATCCTGGAGATGAATAAGCTGGCAATCCACAGAGGTTTTCAGGAGGTCAGGCAGATTCCGGTTCCTGACAGCTGGATCGGATGCGGCGGCGGTTCCGTCTCCTCCAACGGGGCCAGTTCGAATACCGCGGATAATCCAGGCTCCCGAAATCGCGCCTGCCCTTCTTGTGCGGCTTCCTCACAGACCGCCCTGGACAATGCACCGCTTCCCGACCGCCGGCCAATGATGGATTTCGTCAGGAATATCCAGCAGCCTGTCACCGACCAGCGGGGCAACGACCTGCCCGTATCCGCTTTCCTGCCCTATGCGGACGGGTATACGCCCCCCGGCAGCACCGCCCACGAAAGGAGGGCCGTGGCCACGGAGATTCCGGTGTGGAAGCCGGAAAACTGTATCCAGTGTGCCCGCTGCTCCTTTGTCTGCCCCCATGCGGTCATCCGGCCCGCGGCTTTGACAGAAGACTTGCTGGCCCAGGCGCCGGAGGGCATGAAGACCGTCCCCATGATGGGGATGGACGGCCGCTCTTTCGCCATCACTATCTCCCGGGTGGACTGCACCGGCTGCGGCACCTGCGCCGCCGTCTGCCCCGGCAAGCGGAAGCGCCCGGATGCGGAACCCGAAAAGGCTCTGGAAATGGTACCGGTAAACAAACTCTCCGAAGAGGATTCCTCCCGTTGCCAACAGGTCTTCGATTACTGCAAGCCCCTGCTCCCCTGCCCGGAGGTCACGGAGAAATTCCCCGTGAACACGCTTAAGGGCAGCCAGTTCCTGCGGCCCCTGATGGAGTTCTCCGGAGCCTGCGCAGGCTGCGGGGAGACCGCCTATGTCAAGCTCCTGACCCAGCTCTTCGGCCCCCGAATGTATATTGCCAATGCCACGGGCTGCAGTTCCATCTGGGGCAATTCCGCGCCCTCCTGCGCGTATGCCCTGGACGGGGACGGCAGAGGCCCCGCCTGGTCCAACTCCCTGTTCGAGGATGCCGCGGAATTCGGCTACGGCATGCTGATGGCACAGGAGGTGCTGGCGAAACGCGGCGAAGACGTACCCTGCTGCGGAGCGGATCGCCAGACCGCGGAGGCCGTCGGGCACGGCGCAAAACGCCAGGCCACAGCCCCCCATGCCCAAGGCGCTGATCAGATCGCGGAAACGCCAGACAGCCGGCACGGCGGCACGGCGGCCCCGGATACCATACAATGGGTCATCGGCGGCGACGGCTGGGCCTACGACATCGGCTTCGGCGGCCTGGATCACGTCCTGGCCAGCGGTAAAAATATCAACATCCTCGTGTTGGACACGGAGGTGTACTCCAACACCGGCGGCCAGGCCTCCAAAGCCACTCCTACCGGCTCCACCGCCAGGTTCGTCACCGGCGGCAAACAGACCCGGAAGAAAGACCTGGCCTCCATGGCCATGACCTATGGCAATGTATACGTGGCGCAGATTGCCATGGGAGCCGACTTCAGCCAGACCGTCCGCGCATTCACAGAGGCTGCGGCCTACCCTGGCCCGGCCCTGATCATCGCCTACGCCACCTGTATCGCCCATGGCATCCGGGCGGGACTGGGTTCCACGCCCCACGAGGCGAAAAAAGCCGTGGACGCAGGCTATTACCATCTCTTCCGCTTCAATCCGGCTCTGAAAGAACAGGGGAAAAATCCCTTTACGCTGGACAGCGGGGAGCCGTCTCTTGATTACGAGGAGTTTCTGAACGGGGAAATCCGCTACGACGCCCTGCGCCGCTACCATCCCGAACAAGCGAAAGTCCTCTTCCAAAAGGCTCAGGTTCAGGCAAGAGAGCGCTACCGCTACCTGAAGAGACTGGAAGCCCTCTATGCGCCGGAGGCAGACTGACTTCTCTGCGGCGGCAGGTTCCTTTTCTGCCGCCGTCACACCGCAGCGGACCGTTCTCCCCATGTAAGCTATTCATCCACCTTATCCAAGTCTGCGCAGTTTCCGGGCTTCCTTTGCCGTTTCTGATGCCGGTTTTCGCAAAAAGGCCCATCCCCATACGCCCGAAAGCATATGGACATGAGCCCTTTTCTTCTTCCGCTTTTTTACTAAACCGCCTCCTGGGGCAGCACGCCCTCTTTCTGATATTTACTCCACAGGCCGTGGAACTTAAATGTATAAGCCACGGCCCAGGCACCGGCCAAAGGAATCAGCCATCCCTGAATCTGCCCTGCCGTTATGGCTACAATAGCCATATTGTAGATGCCGTAACACAAAGTAATGATGGCGCACACTCTGCTCTTCCCCAGCTGAAGCCACAGTCCCAGCGCCAGAAGCAGAATCCCGTCTATGACAGAAGCCATGAGTATATCCTGCAGTAATACGCTCGCCATAAGTGTCATACCCGCCGCGAAATACAGTACAATGGCGCAGCCTCTGATATTGCCTCTGCAGGCTTTCATACCGGGCAGCTTGTAGAATTCCTTTTTTGTCAGCTTACCGCCCTCCGATTTCTGCCTCACCACGTCCGCCGAGGACAATACCCTCCCGCATGAGGGGCAAAGTAACGCTCCCTCCGGCAATTCCGTCCCACATGCAATACATTTCATCTTGATCTCTCCTCCTTGAGTCTCATTTTTATGATCCCAGGCGGTCAATTTCTTAGATTCCCGCCGAGAAAAACGCCACACCGATGGCCCCGGGGCCTACATGGGTCCCGATGGTCCCCCCTACGCTGGAGGTTTCCAGCGCGTCCACGGAGGACTTCCAAAAGGCCTCATGATCCGCAATATACTTTTTCAGCATGGAATCGTCAAGCCCTGTATAGCCCAGGAAGAACGGCTTCTCAAAGTCGATTCCCCCTGTTTTGGTAATCTGCTCCGCAAGCAGGTTATTGCCCTGCCTGGATCCCCTGGCTTTCCCCAGTATGGCCACCTCTCCGCCCTGAATGGCGATCACGGGCTTGATGGAAAGCAGGTTTCCCGCCATGGCCGCCGCCTTGGAGATGCGGCCCCCCTTTTTCAGATATTCCAGCGTATCTAACAGCGCTACCAGCCGTATTCTGCCTTTGTCCGCATTCAGCCGCTGCGTGACCTCCTCAAACGAGAGGCCGGCGTCTTTGAGCCTCAGCGCATACTCTACCAGGGCATGCTGCCCAAGGCTTGCATTCTCGCTGTCCACTACACGCACCTTATCCCCGAATTTTTCCGCCGCTATACATGCGCTTTGCCATGTGCCCGACAGCTTTGAAGACAATGTGATCGCAATTACCTGATGGCCCGCCTCCACAGCCTCCCGAAAAGCTTCCTCAAAGGCAAACGGAGACACCTGGCTGGTGACAGGAAGCGCATCGCATTCTATCAGCTTTTCATAGAACATCTCATGGGTCAGCGTAATGCCGTCCTGAAACTCCTCCTCGCCAAAGGTGATGCTCACCGGCAGAATCACCAGATCCTCCCTCTTATTATCCACGATGTCCGACGCGGAATCCGTAATGATCTTGATCATAACCCCCCCTTTTGATAACTGTTTTTCGTTTTCTATGTAGACAAAAATGGGGCCTATAGGGCTCGAACCTATGACCCTCTGCTTGTAAGGCAGATGCTCT
>CAJTZD010000081.1 GCA_910584235.1 uncultured Acetatifactor sp. | reverse complement strand
TTCTTTCGTTGCAGAACAAAAGCTCCGTCAGCCGCTCCCAATAATCCTGACGTGCCCGAAATCATGTCAAAACTGTCATCGGATTCCATCTTTCGGGTATGATGAACAAGAAGCATGCAAATGTGATGTTCATCGGTAAAGGATTTCAACTGCGTTACATTGTCGTAGTCAGCCTTATAACTGTTGCCGTCTGAATTGTGCGGTCGGATTTTCTGCAATGTGTCAATAATTATCAATTTTGTATCTGGATATTTCTTCAGAAAATAATTCAACTGTGGTATCAGTTCGCTGCTTAAATCGTCCGCTTTGATGGCGAAGTGCAGTTTTTCGGCACTCTCTACTCCGAACATGCAATAGAGCCGCTCCTGCAATCTGGCGTGGGTATCCTCCAGTGCCAGATATAAAACGGTTGACTGATGGACTTTGTTCCCCCACAAGGGCAGTCCCATAGCTACATGGTAGCTTAATTGCGCCATGAAAAATGATTTTCCCACCTTGGGCGCGCCTACAAACAGATAGGTGCCGCCATAAAGGAAATTTTCTACTATAGGAATTTGAGGTTCATAGGTGGTGTCATATATTTCCGGCATTGAGTGTGTATCCAATTCTTTGCAATTCGATTTATCCATAGTTTCCTCCGTTTTTCTTGCAACCGAAGTGCCACCATGATAGAATGATGTCAGGACAAAGCACCATTCACGAATGGCAGGAAGCCCTTGTATCTGGCAAATACAGGGGCTTTTCCGATTGCGGTGGTATTTCTTCTGTATCTTATCTTGTGTATCGTACCGTTGCGCCGTCCAGAATAAAACCGGGCTGTGTCCCTACCAGATACCATCTGTTCTGTTCATGAGAGAACTCCATTCTACAGCGTATCCACTGATTGCCATTTTGCAGCACATCAAGGCATTCCCCGCAATGCAGTCCATGAGAGAAATCCTCTGTACCATATTGAATCTGATACCGTTCACTGGTCTGGTCATATACCAAAATGCCCTCCCTCATGTTGTCCATCTTCTGGCCCTCCTTTCCGGCAGATTTTTCTGCCAACTCTCTAAATGCCTTGTCCACTTTCTTCCCATCAGCTTCTATGAAAACTTTCAGTATGTAATCGGCGGCGACTTCTGCTGAATTTGGATTGTGAAAGCGGTAATTCAGTTTCCTTTCTTTCAAGCAGACACCACCTCCCTCCCTGAATCAGTTGTTCAAAAGTATGCTTGAAATAAGAGAAAAAGAACAAGAACAGCTAAGTCATGATTCCGGTTCATCATGCTCCGCTTTTTCCAACCACTTGAACAATGCGTCCCTGCCAATTCTGACAGTGCCGCCGCTCGTGACCTGTCTGGCCGGAAATCCTCTTTGGTGGATAAGCTGGAAGCAGGAGGTTCTCGAAAGCCGGAGTATCCTCTGCAAATCGTTCATATCCAGTACCAAAGGCAGGCTGTTCCAATCATCAGGAAGCTTCATGCGCACTCCCTCCTTTCTTGTTTTGCCAATCTGATATAGGGCGATATAAAATTTGCTACTACTGAATTTTATGCAATAAATTATTGAAAAGTCAATGGATTTTGCATATAATGTAGTAAATAAGTTAGATGAATTATAAGATTTACTACACATAGGAAAGGCTGACATGAATCAGATGTTTACAAGAGAGTTCCAGACCATGCCGGACTTATGCTTTTCGCTGACAGTGGAGCGGAATAAGGAGACGGCTGTTATCGGGTCAAAAGAAGAGGTGTGGAAATATTATTGCAAAAAAACGGAATGCTTGTCGGGGGAGAACGAATTCCCTATGATAATCGAAAGACCGCCGGGGTCTTTTCTGCTGGATTTTGGCTTGAAATGCTCCGAGGATGGGTGTGATGATTTTGTGTGGGGGCAAGTGATACATGACCTTGATGTGTTGTTGCACCGCTGTGTCAGAGAGGAGCCCCCTGACTATAATGACATAGAAATGGAGCAGGAAGCCGCTGAAAATCTGGACATGATGTTTTGTGGCGGAAGCGCCGCCCATAAGTATGCTGCGGTATTTATCTGGAATGAATATTTAAAAGCATATAAGTATTTGAATGAGAGCAAAAAGGCTATTTTACACGGAAAAGCGAAAATCTGGAACGTTATGGAAATCATGGAAAACAGGAGAATCACGAAGAAATATCTTAAATGTGCCTCGGACGAGCAGTTTGATATGCTGGATGATTTGTACTTTGCACACAATTTTCGGGGCATGGCAGAGCGGTTGGCAAAGCCGCTTATGGACGGCAACGCAATCCTGTCACTGGATTCGTATCCGCTGATTAAGAATCCAACGCATTTTGATGACGCTGAATTTATGACTTACAGACCGTTTAAAAGGCGTGAAAAGGGGTATGTGCAAGTCATATATTCTTTTACGCCGCTGATGAAATATTATTTTGACAAGCTGGACGAATGGAAGCTAAAATTCCAGCCGGAATGTATTGTCTGTCATAAGCCGTTTTTGCCAAAGAGTCTTAGAGAGAAGACTTGCAGTGAAGAATGTAAAAAGAGACGGAATTCAGAAAGTGGAGCAGAGTACCGTGAAAGAGAAAGCGAGAGAGACTACAGTCGTTTGGAGCACAATCTGCGACAGTATATTTACCGATTGCAAAAAAAGACGGGATTGTCCCCGGCAGTAAAGACGAAACTGGATATAACAGTAAAACAGATTTTTCAGGAAATGAAACAGAATAAAGAGATGGTGAAAAGAGGAGAAATGCCAGAAAGAGAATTCATTACATGGATAGAGAAACAGCATATGACGCTTGATGATATTGTTTATCCGAAATCCTGATAAAACACTTGCAATATAGGGCGATACAAAGTATAATAAAGACGTAACAGAGCGATACAGAACAGACGGAAAGGTATTTGCTATGAATATCGCCGCATATTGCAGAGTATCTACAGACAAAGAAGACCAGTTGAACAGTCTGGAAGCGCAGAAAAAATTTTTTGCCGAGTATACAGAGCGGACAGGAGACAATCTTGTGCGTTTGTACGCAGACGAGGGGATTTCCGGCACGAAGATTAAAAACCGCAGGGAGTTCTTGCGCATGATGGCAGACGCAGAGCATGGCCTGTTCGACATGGTGGTGGTAAAGGATATTTCCAGATTTGCCCGCAATACAGTGGATTTGCTCCAGAATATTCGCAAGCTGAAATCTTTGGGGATAGAGACGCAGTTTCTGACAGCCAACATGACAAGCATGGGGAACAGCGAGTTTGTACTGACCATATTCGGCGCACTGGCGCAGGAAGAGAGCCTGAACACCTCCAAACGTGTGAAATTCGGCAAGAAAATCAATGCGGAGAAAGGACGTGTGCCGAACATTGTATATGGCTACGATAAGACCATTGGCGACTACTTCAATCTGACAATTAACGAGCAGGAAGCCGCAGTCGTCCGGCAGATTTACAGGTGGTACACCGAAGAGGGCTACGGCGGGAGTAAAATAGCCAATATGTTGAATGAACGTGGGGAAAAGACGAAGCGCAGCTGTAGTTGGAGCCAGAATGCCGTATGCCGGATTCTCACGAATGAGTTGTATACGGGCAAGATTGTGAACGGGAAACAGGAAGTGGCGGACTTCCTGACTGGAAAGCGGACGGAGAAAGAGGAAGAAGACTGGATGGTCACTGACCGTGCGGATTTGCGGATTATCGAACCGGAACAGTTTGACCGGGCGCAGGAAATTCTGCATGGGAGACATGACACATTTAAAATCACAAGAGAACGGCAGAGCAATAAGCACCTATTTTCCACGCTTATCCGCTGTAAGGAGTGCGGCTGGTCTTTCCGGCGCACCGTCCGAACCTATAAAAACACCTATGTTCGGTGGGTCTGCTCCGGCCACAATGGCAGGGGAGCGGATAGCTGTCCAAATGCGGTTACGGTGGACGAGGACGAACTGATTGAGGTTCTGCAGGAATATTTTGCAGGGCTGTTAAAGGCGAGGAAGAATGTGATTCAGTACGTTGTAAATGAGTTTCAGCGTGTGTACAAGGCGAAAGACGAGAACCTGGACTATGAGAAGAAACTGAACGCAGAGCTGAATCGCCTACAGAAAATCCGGCAGAAATACATGGACATGTATACGGACGACTTAATCAGCCGGGACGAACTGAATGAAAAAATCGGTGGTATGCGTAAGGAGATAGAGCGTCTGGAAAATGAACTGAAAATGGTCTCCTACAATCTGACAAAGGGGGAACAGGTGGAAGCGGTACTGCACAAGACCTTTAAGGGGATTGAGGAAATAACCGATGTTCGGCAGATGACCAATGAACAGTTGAGACGCATCATCCAGAAAATAGAAGTTGATAAAGAGGGCAACGTGGACATTTATCTGCGGCTGTTCGGAGATTTGGGGCTGGACGAAACCGTTCTAATTAGAGACAACCATACATAAGGACGTGACAGAGCGTCTCATGCAGGTCAACCCCACGCTGGCCATGGAGGCAAGGAAAGTGCTGGATCTGAACAAGTCCGAGCGCCATATCAGGGGAGGGCTTGCCACAAAGGAGAAATATCTGCACCAAAGCAGTATGGCGTAGAAGAAAAAGGCAGACAATATAATTTATGATTGAGAACAAGGCCGCCGTGTAAAAGTAACATACTTTTGCACGGCGGAGCTTTGTTTGTCTTGCCACATTTAAGCCTTTGCCGCATCTGTGGTATAGTACTGGGCCTGGGCATGCCAAAGAGTATGGTATATGCCCGCCTCATCGGCAAGCAGCGCCTTGTGGCTGCCGGTCTGGACGATTTTGCCGGCATCGAATACCGCGATCTTGTCGCAGAAGCGACAGGAGGCCAGGCGGTGGGAGATGAACAGGGAGGTTTTGGACTCGGTCATCTCCAGGTATTGCAGGTAAATCCGGTTCTCGACAATGGGGTCTAAGGCTGCCGTGGGTTCGTCCAGCACCAGGATGGGGGCGTCCTTATAGAGAGCCCTGGCCAGCATCAGCTTAATTAAGTTTTTGTCAACATCTATGGGACAAGAAGTTAATGTTTCGTCCGTTTGCCGGAATGGAAGTAAGTGAGGATTGTGAATGCTTCTGCAATATAGTATAATAGACCTATGATAATAGAATCCTGTTTTGGATTCTATTATAGAACCGTAATCCGGGATGTTTCCCCCGAAAGGAGCCGCCATGAACGCAACAGCTAAACTGCCCATCGGCATTGAGAATTTTGAAAAAATTCGCAGAAACGGTTTTTACTATGTAGATAAGACAGGTTTGATAAAGGATCTTTTGGAGAACTGTGGTGAAGTAAACCTATTCACACGTCCCAGAAGGTTCGGAAAATCTCTTAACATGAATATGTTGAAGCATTTTTTCGAATACGGCTGTGACCCGCAGCTCTTTGAGGGGCTTGCCATCAGCGCAGAGCCGCTGCTTTGTCAGGAACACATGGGAAAGTACCCTGTCATCTCCATTACCCTGAAAGATGTAAGCGGCAATGATTATAAGACTGCCCTGGAAATGCTCCGCTCCGTCATCGGAAGGGAAGCTATGCGCTTTCGCTTCTTATTAGACAGCGATGAAATTGCCCCCGAAGAAAAGGATGCTTATAAACAGCTGATTACAATTGATACCACCAACCGGCAGATGTTTAGTATGTCCAAGGGAGCGCTTGCTTCCAGTCTCCTGACTCTTTGCGTGCTTCTTCACAAGTACTATGGGCAAAAGGCGATTCTTCTCATTGACGAATACGATGTACCGTTGGATAAAGCGCAGCATTTCGGCTACTATGACGAGATGATAAGCCTGATTCGCAGCCTATTCAGCCAGGCGCTGAAGAGCAACCACAGCCTGGCATTCGCCGTGCTCACAGGGTGCCTGCGGGTTTCCAAAGAGAGTATTTTCACTGGGCTGAATAACTTGAAAGTATATTCCATCACAAATACACAGTCCGACGAAAGGTTCGGCTTTACCCAAAGCGAAGTCCAGGTCATCGCGGAAAAATTCCAGTGCGCTGACAAGCTTTACCTGATCAAGGAATGGTACGACGGATATCGTTTTGGCAAAGCGGAAGTCTACTGCCCATGGGATGTGATCAATTATATCGACCTGCTGCGCTGGGAGCCGGAGGCGCTCCCCAGGCCTTTCTGGATCAACACCAGCGGGAATGATATCATCCGCAATTTCGTCCAGATGGCAAAAGCGGGCACCAGGAAAGAGTTGGAGCGGCTGATCGACGGAGAGACCATCCCGAAGAAAATCAACCAGGAGTTGACCTACCGTGACCTCTATACCTCCATCGACAATCTCTGGAGCATCCTCTTTACCACCGGCTATCTGACGCAGCGGGGCAGCGAGGATGGGGAGACGTACCAGCTGGCCATACCGAACCTTGAGATACGGAAGATTTTCATTGATCAGATCCTGGAGTGGTTCCGGCAGGAAGCACGAAAGGATACGCCTACGCTGGACGCATTCTGCGAGGCGTTCGCCAAAGGGGATGCGGAAGCGGTGGAGAGCCGGTTCAACGCCTATCTCTCCAGGACTATCAGCATCCGGGACACAAGTGTGCGCAAAAGCAAAAAAGAGAACTTCTACCATGGCATCCTCCTTGGATTGCTGAGCCACCGGGAAGACTGGTATATCCGTTCCAATGTGGAATCCGGTGATGGCTATAGCGATATCATTGTGGAAATCGAGGAAGAAAGCATCGGTATCGTGATAGAAGTGAAATACCCGGACAGCGGGAAAAAGTCTCCGGACGGTGCAGATGCATCCATCAATCGTGCAAAAAGCTGCAATGTAAAATCCCCATATGAAATGATGGAAAAAGGCTGTAGGGAAGCCCTGCAGCAGATAGAGACAAAAGACTATGAAGAAAAGCTTCGCCAGGACGGCCTGGAAACCATTCTGAAATACGGTATTGCCTGTAACCGGAAAAAATGCAGGGTCATGATAGAAAAGTGAGACAAACGTTCAGAATTATAGAAGACTATCTTGTCATTCTGATGGGGGAGAGGGAGAAAGCCCCGGAAACATTTAAGCTGCGCCGCCTGGAAAACGTGCCGAAAACAAACTATGAACTTGCCTTTGACAATCTTTGCGAGAATCTGTGGCACCAGATGAGCTTTTATCCGGCCACTTGGCTGGCACTGCCGTATCTGGCCAGACTTATGGAGGGATGGGAAAGGGAGAAAGATTTGGGATGGGTGTTCCAGGGCATCATGGCAGCAGGAAGTTTTCTGGCCACTGACGTATACGTATGTCCGGAGTGTGGGAAAAAGGCACCTGTGCTGACGGGAATGGAAGGGTATTATCTGGCGGAGTAGACGGCGGTTCTGCTCAGCGGGAAGCAGGCCGTCCGCTATGAAATAGCCATGCCAGTCCTTTTCCAGAACAGCTATGAAGCCAGGCCCCAGTTCCGGAACCGGGGCGGGAGCTTTCTGGAGTGGAGACTGCCAGAGAGCGGCCTGAGGACGGTTCTGTTTTCCGGCGGCATGGGGGACGGCATTTTCAGCGGCTACTGGGGGCTGGACGCAGAGGCAGTCTGCCTGACAGTGCCATTCAAGAGAGGCGCTTGGGGTAGAACGGCTCACAGGCATCTTACAAAAATGTCACACCAAACAGCGGAAATGTCACCTGATTCGATGTCGTTACATTCCGCTGTTTTGTATACTTGATGACAGGAAGCGCGGTGATGTATGTGCTGATCTACAGCCTGACGGCCCAAATATATTACAGAATCGTGGGCTTCCGGGATGCCTGAACAGAGGAAAACACAAAAAATAAATAAGAAAGGATATGAGATCATGAGTGAGAGAGAAAGAATAAAGGAAAAGAGATTGCGGAATCTGAAGAGGGCTGCACTGGCGGGAATCATGGTACTGCTGCTTGTGAGGCACTCCGTGAAAAAGCGAAAGAAGCGCGCCCGGATGGCAGTGGAGAGGTATACAGGCGCAGAGGATCTTATGTAGCCTGGCAGAAAAGTCTTTGGGAGGTGTTTGGGATGAGAAAATGGTGGAAAGCGGCGCTTCTGTGCTGTATGGTGCTTCCCCTGACCGCCTGCGGCTTTCACGGCATGAGTTCCTGGAAATGGCTGGAGGTGGTGGACGATTTGGCCGGAGCGCTGGGGGCGGCGCAGATTACCGCGGACGAAGAGCTGTTGGGTGAGCGGATCCGGCATGACGACGGCTATGTGGGAAGCTATACGGCGCAGTGTCAGGACAGCACGGGAAAGGATGTGGTATTCGGCGGCGCCTCTATCGAGCCCCGCAGGATCCAGGTCTACGGACAGATTCTCACGGACAGGGGAAGAGCCGCGGTAAGGATACGGATGAATGACGAAGTAATGGTGCTGGAGACGGATGGGGAGGGACGCTTTGAGGCGGAGATTCACCTGGGCAGCGGGGGAAATTATATCATGGTGGATTATGAGGATTTTTCCGGCACAGTGAGGCTAAACAGCATACGTCTGCCCCTGGACTGGGACGGGAAAGATGCCCTGGCATTCAACCGGTAGTGGAACGTGCTCAAAAACGCTTCGATTGCGCCTGGAAGATATCTGATATATACTGATTTCATCAGCTGATATAAAAAAGAGAATCGAATGAAAGTTGAATGGAGGAAAGTAATATGGATATCGGAAAAAAGATCAGGGCACTGCGGCTGGAAAAGGAAGTAAAGCAGGAGGAGCTGGCTGAATATCTGGGCGTGTCCGTCCAGGCCGTCAGCAAATGGGAGACTCAGGCCAGCGCGCCGGATATCGCGCTGCTGCCGGGCATCGCCGTTTTCTTCGGCATCACCATCGACGAGCTGTTCCAGCTCTCTGACGAAGCGGAGTTTGAGCGGATTGAAAATATGTTCTGGCAGGAGAGACGGATTGCCCCGGAGACCTTTGAACACTGTGCCAGGTTCCTGGAGGGCGCGCTGAAAAGGGAACCCAGGAACGTCAGGGCTTATTGCTGTCTGGCCTATCTGTACAATCACAGAGCCCACAGCGACCATGAGACCGCCAGCGAGTATGCGAAAAAGGTTCTGGAGCTGGATCCGGAGGACAAGTCGGGCTGGGTGGCATATCTGGAAGCCAACAACGGTGTCTGCGGGGACGAGTGGTATGACAATCATTTTGAGGTCATAGAATATTTCAAAGAATTTTTAAAGAAAAATCCGGGTAATTACAGGGGACTTTACGCAGTCATCGAAAATCTCCTCAAGGACGGATGGTATGACGAGGCGCTTCCCTATATTGAACAGATGCGCACGGTGGCCGGGACTCATCAGTACTATGTGTACATGGGTGATGTGATGTTGGGCAAAGGGGATTTGGAGAAAGCGATTTCCTGGTGGAATGCCGGGGTGGAGCATTTTCCGGACAGATGGCAGGCTTACTGCGACCGGGCAGACCGTTTCAAGAAGCTTGGACGGTATGAGGAGGCCCTGGCGGATTATGAGAGATGCTTTGAGATGCAGGAACCGCCCCGGATCAGCGACGGCCTGTATTCCATGGCCCAGCTCCACGAGAGGCTGGGGGATTTCGAGGCTGCCGTCAGGGACAGACAGCGGATTATCAAGTGCCTGCGGGAAGAATACGATACCTATTCCGGGGAGAGCATTGACGAGCAGCGGCGGGAGATTGAGAGGCTGAAGCGGCGGGCCGGCGCCGCGAAATGAATCGAAATCCCATCTTGTGCTGCTTTGACTTTGTGATCTTGTCTGTGACGTTTCCGGGTATCTCGCGGAAGAAGAGCTTCTCGGGGCGTTTATTTCCGGACAGTTCCTTGCAAAATGGATTTCTTAGCGAGCGTCTTAAAGAGGGGGCTATGCCCCCTCCGGTTAGATTTTCAAGCGCCATGCTCTTGGCGCTTTAGGCTGTGTACTTTAAGGCCTTAGATAATCTTTGCGCACTTTACACTGTGAAGTCAATGGTTAATGTAGTTCCGTCATCTAATACAATCGTCAGGGTATGGCTGCCTGCAGGTATGGTGATTCCCGGATCCATCACAGTCAGTGTTAGCACATTGCCCTCAAGGTCTCCATCAGAACTATAGGTTGCTTCGAATACAAGCTTTTTATCGATCCCGCTGATCTGGGTTTTGTAATTATCGTAAAGCCCGTATATGGTTTGGTTGAACACCACCTTGAGCTTTGCGCGGTTTGAAGAGCTGAGAACCGTTACACCCGTAATCTTCGGCTTGGATGTGTCATCCGGAGCGGGCTCGGTATATTCGGGAATCTGCTTATAGCTGTAGAACGCCTCCCGGTTCCCTCTCTCGTCCTCTGACGCATAGCAGAACCATTGACCTGCCTTTGCGCCTTTGACGGTTATATAATTCAGGCCGTATCCGATGGAGACAGTCTCTCCACTGGCATAAATCTGCGCAGGATCCTTGGCGGCGATGGTGCCCTCGCCCTCAACCTCATCCTGAATCGCATAGTAAAGCGTGCCTGCTTCGTCCGAGTTGACGACAATCTCTATGGTGTCCGCATCTTTCCATTCGATGCTTCTTGCAGTGACTCCGGGCGCCTGCAGATCCAGGTAGCACGTACCCTTTAGCTGCGTACCGTCTTTCAAATTGATCAGGATGGTATAAGTATTATTCCCTTTGGGGATGCTGCCTCTTTGCATATACACACGGTAAATCCTGTTATCGGAAGTTTTAACCGCCCCCAGCGTTGTCTCGTTCTGCGGACAGCTTATGGCAAACTGCTCCAGAGCCAGGCTTTCCGGAGTGGCGGTCTCCAGCTCTATCTCAAATCCATACAGAAATTCGCCGTTTTCCTGCTTCTCGGCAAATGCCTGGGCCCCTTTGATCGTTGTGGCATTCTCCACATAGACTTCCCCGCCAATGGAAAGGCTGTTTACCAATGTGGCCTTTCCCTCCGTATTGACGGCCACATAATACATGGTATATGGCATGCCTTCGGTCAAACCGGTGACGGTGAAGACATTTTCGTGCTGTTTCATCTCGGCCTTGACGCCGTCCCGTATGATTTCCGCCTCCGTTGCTTCCGACGTCTCCGCTGTGAAAGCCACTCGTGCCAATGCGGCTCCATTTTCCCTTAAAATATAATAAAAATAACCAGGTTCGTCTGAATTATAGGTAATTCTGGCCTCGCCGGCACTGGTGCGGACGGCGTTAATGCCTGTGATCTGTGCGCAATCTGTCCGATACGCGAAGACCTTTGAGATGGCTGTGCCGTCTGCAAGGGTAATCTGTATATCGTATTCCTGATCTTTGTAATAGGTAGTCGCCAGATCATAGACCATATTATCATTCGTGGACACCGACAGGATCGTCATATCGGAGCCGCCGCTGTTGCATATGATGCTGAACGCGTCCAGCCCAAGGGGCTGTTTCGTCTTCTGATTCAAGGTGACCCTGATGCGGCCGCTGCCTAAAACCTGCACGCTCTGAATCTCAAAGCTTTCTTTTTCCGGCGTCGCCGGATTCAAGACAGGCGCCGTGGAACTGCTGTATTTCGCTGCTTCCTCGGCGCTTACCACTGCCTCGCTTCTGCCCTCCCGGTTTTCCTGCTTTCCGTACTCTTCGTAATGTCTGTAAGCCGCCAGGATATCATTGCCTAGGGCAGCCTGTAAATCGCTGTATCTGTTAAGATAATCCAAAGGATCAAAGTCCGTACCGTTGTCCCTGCGCTCAAAGGCTCCATAGGTGAGATAATGCGCCACATAAGCATCCCAGTCATCCCCGAACGCATCCTGGAGATCCTGATATTTCTCCCTGTATTGAACGATGTCTATCATCTCGTTCATTTCCCTGCCCTCTGAGAGCCCATAGGTCATAAAATGATCCAGCAGAGCCTCTCTGTCATAACCAAATGCTTCTTTCAGATCCGGGTACTTATCAGCATAGTAGTATTCGTCAAAAATAGTTTCGATACCTGCTCCGGCCGCCTGCGTATAGTTGATACTGCCCAAGGCTATCGCTCCTGCGGCTGCCGCAATGGCAACTCTTCTTCCCATTTTGGCCGCCCCTGTCAATTTTTTCCTAAATACTTCTCCCATGGCCTTGTCTTTCCTCGCTTTCTTTTAATAGGCGATTGCGCCTTTCTGCCATATGTTACCTAGCATAATGTATTTTAACG
This sequence comes from uncultured Acetatifactor sp., assembly GCA_910584235.1. Taxonomy (GTDB): domain Bacteria; phylum Bacillota; class Clostridia; order Lachnospirales; family Lachnospiraceae; genus Acetatifactor. The sequence goes on along the minus strand of CAJTZD010000081.1, from coordinate 2,313 downwards.
CTGATGTCAAGTAGCCGGAGAGTCTGCTGTTCATTTCTGTGTTGCGGGCCTATAGATTATCCTCTGTTCTCCTGTGCCACCAGCTGATCGGCGCCGTACATCTTCCGCAGCTTTGGCTTCTCGATCTTGCCTGTGGCGTTTCTGGGAATCTCATGGAAGATGATTTCTTTGGGGCGCTTATACCTGGGCAGCTCTTTGCAGAACTCGTCTATCTCCGCCTCGGTGCAGTCCATTCCGTCTTTAATCTCTATGATGGCCGCGGTCTTCTCGCCCAGACGCCTGTCGGGCAGACCGATGACGGCCACGTCCTTGATCTTGTCATGGGTGCGCAGGAAATCCTCGATCTGCACAGGGTAGATGTTCTCGCCGCCGCTGACGATGACGTCTTTCTTGCGGTCTACCAGGAAATAGAAGCCGTCCTCGTCCTGCATGGCCATATCGCCGGTGCACAGCCACCCGTCTTTCAATGTCTCAGCCGTGGCTTTCTCGTCCCGGTAGTAGCAGGTCATAAGACCGGGCCCCTTGACGCAGAGCTCGCCCACATCGCCCCTTGCCACCTCTTTGCCGTCCTCGTCCACGATCTTGCAAGTCCAGCGGTAGCCGGGCACGCCGATGGCTCCCACCTTGTGAATGTTCTCCATCCCTAAATGGACGCAGCCCGGGCCTGTGGATTCGGACAGGCCGTAGTTGGTGTCGTAGTCGTGGTTCGGGAAATATTCTTTCCAACGCTTAATGAGAGAGGGCGGCACGGGCTGGGCGCCGATGTGCATCAGCCGCCACTGTGACAATTCATAGTCCTCTAAGTGCAGGAGCCCGGCGTCCAGAGCGTCCAGGATATCCTGGGCCCAGGGCACTAAGAGCCATACAATGGTGCAGTGCTCCTTTGAGACGGCGGAAAGGATGGTCTCCGGCCTGGTGCCCTTTAGCAGCACGGCCTTGCTGCCTGCCACCAGGCTGCCCATCCAGTGGAATTTGGCGCCGGTGTGGTACAGGGGCGGGATGCACAGAAAAGTGTCCTCCCTGTCTGTGGCGTGGTGCTTCTGCTCCATTTCCGCGGCCTGGGTCAGGCTACGGTGCTTATGTAGGATAGCTTTTGGGAAGCCGGTGGTTCCCGAGGAGAAATAGATGGCGCCGAAATCCTCATCGGTAATAGAGATGTCGGGGGTCCGGCTGGAGCAGTCCGCCACCAGCTCATGGTAGCTCTCGGCGAAAGTGGGGCAGTTGTCTCCCACGTAGATTAATAGTCTCCCTTTAGAAAGGCGATCCGCGTTGGCCTCGATACGTCCGATGAAAGCAGGACCGAAGACAATCATGTCTACCTCTGCCAGCTCCGCGCAGTACAGAATCTCCCCCGCGTCATAGCGGAAGTTGAAAGGCACGGCGATGGCGCCGCTCTTGAGTACGCCGAAGTAGATGGGGAGCCATTCCAGGCAGTTGTACATCAGTATGGCCACCTTGTCGCCCTTTTTGATGCCCCGGCCGATGAGCATATTGGCGAAGCGGTTGGCCTTTTCGTTGAACACGCTCCAGGTGATCTCCCTGCGGTAGGGCTCGAAGCGGTCAGGCTGAATCAGCTCGTATTCTTTCCAGGTGGTTCTGCGGGTATCCTTTTCCTCCGGGTTCAGCTCCACCAATGCGATTTCGTTCGGGTATTCTCTCGCGTTCCTCTCCAGGAATTCCATGACTGGCATCTCTTTTTCCTCCTGTCCGTGACAATGGAAACAGATGATACATTCCATTGATTTTGGGTTATTTTGCACACGCTTTCGATTTAAAGCAGTAAAGCGCCACGATACTTACCGTATCATATCTGTACGGAAAAGTCAATAAAAGAAAAAATAATGTCAGAAGCGGTACTACGATCCGAAAGAGGCATATGCCTCTTCGGTATACATGGGGATATTCCCTGCAATTTCGTCCAGTTCATCCGCCTCAGCGGTGGTAAAGGTGACGCCGACAGGCCATTTCCAGCCGCTGATGACGGCCAGGTTTTTGACGGGGTCGTTATAGATATTGAACCATGTGTCATTTGCGTCAATGGAGGCCTGGCTGTTTCTCAGGTACAGCAGGTTCGTGGCCTGGATGCCTGAACTGCCATATGTCATAGGTTTTGGGAATGGAAATACGCCGGAAGAACCGGAAATTGCAAAAGCAGGAGATCGTTGGATCTCCTGCTTTTGTATCTACAATCTGGGCTTTGGAGCGATTATTTTACATACAGCCGCGTCTTGATGACCTCGTAGCTGTGCCGTCCGGAACGGGAGTTCAACAGATGAATAAAGGGAAAATAGCCACAGGCCGCATAAAGCCTGT
>CAJTZD010000080.1 GCA_910584235.1 uncultured Acetatifactor sp. | reverse complement strand
GCTGCCTTGGCAGACCAGCTGTACGGAAGACTAAAAGGAAAGAACACAGGCGAGAGATATTGGGAGGGAAGCTGGTATGGGAATGACACTATATGGAGAACAATCCTGGATCTGAACACTATTCTTTACTATGCCGATAAGGACGGAAAGGTTCAGAAAACAAGACAGCGGAGGATGTTCATAGTGGGGGATATGGTTGTCGCGGGGGAGAAAGAGGGACCGTTGGAACCAACCCCCATATATCCCGGCGTGATAGTGATGGGAGACGATCCGGTACTATATGACATGACAGTATGCTCCCTGATGGGGTTCGACTACAGGAACATCCCATCTATCAACATGCCGGGAATGGGAGCGAGGAAAGCCCTGCTGACGGATGGCGGAATTCCGGAAGTGGTTTCAAACCATGATAAATGGGATGGGCATTCGCTGGAGGATATAAGAGATAACCATTCCATGAAATTTCAACCGAGCAGAGGATGGATGGCCAAGCTTGGAAATCCATACTTTGCGGATCTGGTTGGGAGAATCAGGGAGGCCGGAAACCAGGTATCCATATTTGGGGCGTCCGAGAGCGGGATATTTATTGCAGGGAGTCTGTTGAAAGAGGGAGTCCGAATAGTCTCGTTCTGTGACAACAATAAAAGCAAGTGGGACACGACCATTGCTCATGGCATTATCTGTGTGGCTCCGGAAGAGGCGGACTGGAGCATACCGATTGTAGTCGCTGTCAACGTGAAACATGCAGAAGATGTGAGAAGACAGGTTCAGGGGCTGGGAGGAAAGATCATCGGCACCGTATAAGCTGGGGGATAAGGATGAGGATACTGGACCGAATACGAAGCCGACAGAAAAACGGCAGGAAATTAATCATTTATTGCGCGGGACTCCACGGACAACTCTTTTTTGAGGTGCTGAAAGTCTGTGGCATATCTATAGACTTCTTTTGCGACAGTGACAGCGATAAATGGGGAAAAACCATTAGGGACGATATTGTCTGCATCAGTCCGGGAGAACTTAAAAAAAATGACTGCATGGGCTTTATCTGTGTGGGGAAAGCTTGCTATGAAGAGGTTCTTGAGTCCATCCAAAGGGAAAGATTGTTTGAAGTGATTGAAATCTCAGCCGTCATTGACGACCTGATATTAAATGACAGAGAATTATATTTCAGCGTGCTGCGCAACCATGGGAAACAGAAAGCTGCCGATCTGTTTTATGACCTGCATCCAAACGGAAAGAAAGCAGAAACAAACGCGACAGAAAAGGATTTGGCGGGATCCCCCAAAAGGACTGCAGTCTATACGGCAGTTTTTGGCGGATATGATTCAGCCTGCTTTCCACAGTTTGTAAACCGTGAGATGGATTATTTCTATGTATCGGATGAAAAACCGAAAGATCTTCCGGAATATTACCATTGGGTGGATGCCAGGGAAATAATCCCGAATTACATAACATCCCCAATAAAAAGAAATCGATATGTCAAGATGCATCCGCACCTGTTTTTGGGGGCATATGCCTATTCTGTATATATGGATGGGAATATCCTGATAAAGGATGACATTTCAAGCTTTTTGCGGGAAAGCAGGACAGGCATTTCCGTATTCATGCATCCTATGCGGGAATGTATTTACTATGAGGCATTGTCCATCGTCAATTTTAAAAGGGTCAACGCTGATGATGTATGCAGACAAATGAACCGATACTTTGCGGAGGGAATGCCTTACAGATACGGACTGGCAGAGATGCCTGTCATAGCCAGGGAGCATATGAAAACCGAATGCATAGATGTCATGGAAACATGGTGGGATGAATTCGACTCAGAGTCCCAAAGGGATCAGCTCTCATTTATGTATGCGCTGTGGAAAAACAATTTCACCCTGGACGACCTGGAAAGCCTTGGAGAGGATGTCCGAAAATGCAGCCGGATAGAGTTTTGCAGCCATGTAAAGGAAAGCAGGAACGTAAAAAATCAAGAATGCCGGAGAGCCTCATTATGATGTGACTTTATAAAAGTGAAGAGTGGCACAATGATGAATGAAAAAGAACTAATGGATTATCTGAACCGAAAAAAGCAAATTATACTGTATGGTGCAGGAATGGTGGGCGGACTTGTAAAGACGCGGCTGGAATCTAATAACCTGGGCGAAAAGATATGTTGCTTTACCAAAACGGTGGTTTCAGGGCCGGAGAAATATAAGGGGATCAATGTAATAGGACTGGATTCTATAGAGGAAGCGGATGAGGATACCGAGATTCTGGTTTGTGCCCTTTCGGAAACAGGGAATTCAATGGTCCATGAGCTGGAAAAGCGGAACATTAAAAACTTCACCGTGATTTCGGGGGAACTGCTTACGGACTTGGAGGACCATTATCTGGAGGAACAGCGTCTGCTAAAGCGGGAGGCGACGACAAAGCAGTATGACATAATTTTTTTCTCACAGGATAATAATTCCACTTCAGGTGCCTTTATCAGTATGGGAGGGTTATGTGATGAAATCCAGAAGAAATCCGGCCTGAGGATACTGGTTGTCCTGCCCAGATACGGAGACGGAGAGGAATTGTTAAGGGAATTCCATTTGGATTATACCTATGTGAAACGCCGGACAGAATGGATCAGGGCCAAGGAGATCAGGACAGGAAGCGTGGAAAGAGAGTCCTTGTATAATGCGGATGAAATTGAAGAACTGCGTGCCCTTATCCGGAATACAGGTGCCCGACTAGTCCATGTCAGTGGGATGTTTGTCTTTGCCGGGGCTATTGCGGCCAGAGAAGAGGGAATACCTGTAATCTGGCATATAAGGGAAAATATATGGACACAGGGAAACTGCTTCATAAATGAAAAAGAAGCTTATAAACTGATGAATGGCTCCAGGGCGGTTGTATGTGTCTCTAACCATGTACACCAGGCATACTCCGGACTGAATGAAGATGTGATCCGGATCATATATAATGGGGCGGATGATGAAAGGTTCTATGAACGACGTGACATCCTCGTATCCCCAGTGTGCAGAATCCTGATGGTGGGCCTTATCACACGTCTAAAAGGACAGGAAATTCTGATTCGGGCGCTTGGGTGTCTTAAGGACAAAAACATGGAGCTTCCCCAAGTAACATTTGTGGGGGGAGGCGAGGCAGGCTATCTGAACTACTTACAAGGGCTTATGCTCCGTAAAGGGCTGGAAAGACACGTCACATTTGCGGGGAGGACGTCGGAACCAGAGAGATATTATAAGCAGGCGGATATTGCCGTATCTGCCACAAGCGGTGGAGAGGGATTTGACCGGGTGCGGATTGAGTCGATGCTTTCAGGATGTCTCCTCATTACGAACGACTTAGGTGCGGCAAGGGAGATAGTTGAAGATGGGAAGACGGGGTATCTCTACGAGAGTGGTAGTGCGGATAGCCTTTCAAATGCAATTATTAGAGCGTTGAGTGATGTAAAGAAATCGAGGGAAATGGCTGTGAAAGGCCAGCGCCTGTGTATGGAAAAGTTCACGAAAAGCCATAATGCAGGGCAGGTGCTTGCGCTATATAGGGAGGTCATGGGAACAGGATATGGGGACAGCCAGGTATTCCAACAGGATTTTGACAGAATATTTTCCGGATATCGGGGGAAAAGGATAGCAGTGTATGGGACGGGGCAGAACGCGCGTCTGATTGCGGAGTATGTTTCCGGGTATGAGATTGTCGGATTTGTTTCCAGGGACGGCAGTGAGGGAATTCTGTCTGGGCAGACGATCTTGTCAATCGAGGAAGCAGTAAAGGCGGCAGACATTCTGATCATAGCTGCAACCGTCTCATCAACACGTATTATCTATGCCAGAATAAAAATGCTGATTCCAGTGGGGATGAAAGTATTGGACATGTATGGAGAGGCCTTAAGTGGAGAAGAGGCCTATCAGGAGAATCCGTACTGGGAAAAAAACTATAAAGCATTATGCCTGGAGATTGACAGGCATCCTGTGATTTCCTTTGACGTCTTTGATACCCTGATTATGCGTACAGTGCTGAAGCCGGAGGACATTTTTGAGATAGTGGGGGAAAGGATAGGTAGAGGAATACCGGAGGGAAAGTTTAAGGAATGGAGGATGCAAGCAGAGCGGAAATGTACTCTGGACAAGGTTGCCCCGTCTTTTGATGAGATATATGAATTACTGAAGCAGGAGCATGGCCTGGATGAAGAGACGGCGGAACAATTAATGGGCCTGGAGATCAGGCAGGAGAAGATAAGCATCTTTCCAAGGAAAAGGATGAGAGAGGTATACCGCTATGCGATATCCCAGGGAAAAAAAGTATACTTAACTTCGGACATGTACTTTTCGGAAGAACAGATCAGTGAATTCCTGGAACAGTGCGGCATTGAAAAAAGGAATGGATTGTTGGTGTCCTGTGAGCTTGGAGCCTCCAAACAGGATGGCAGTTTATATGGGGAATTGAAAAAAGTCTCAGGAGAGGGCCGGATTCTCCATATTGGAGATAATGATATGATAGACGGGGTTATGGCGGAGAAGCAGGGAATAGATTCCTTTACAATTCTGTCTTCTTATGATATATTGGCATTTTCTTCCTTTGCCAATATATTCGACTGTGTGCAGACAAAGGATGATGAAAGATATCTGGGATATTTCACTTCCATTCTGCTAAACGACCCTTTTGTTTTGGCCGGGCATAAGGGAAAGATTCCGATTTCATCCTATAAGGACATTGCGCTGGCCATATATCCGATGACAATGATGCTCCTGAATCATATTATGAAAAATGCAAAAGGACATGATTGTATCGTCTTTCCATCCAGGGACGGTTTTTTCCTTTATGAATTATATGGTCAGATGAAAAGTACCGGGAAAGTGCCGAATCTTCCGGATGCAAAGTATGTCTATGCATCTCGGATGTCCTTGAGCCAGGCAGCGGTATGTGACGAGGAGAGCTTTGCTGTGCTTTTGGGAAAGCTTTTCAGTGACAGGACCATCAATTGCAAAGAGTATGTTAAGAATCAATTTGACATCAACCTTTCAACAGAATATGATGCGCCAAGCGGGGAACTGATTGGAAAATGGGGCGAAGAAGGGCTTATGGGAAAGCTGAAACAGCATTGCTCTGAGGCAGTCAGAAAATTGGAGAGACGCAGAGCTGCATATTTAGATTATCTGTATGATTTAGGCCTGGATAAGTATCAGTCGATCGCAATGGTAGACATTGTCTCCTTTGGAACACAGGTATATTGCCTATCGCAACTCTTGAATCAGGATATAGTTATGCTTGCGCTGGGAACCACGGATGTGCCCAACGCATACATAAGAAATGAGCAGCAGGCCTTTTCCGTCTACGGAAACGTGAATAAGGAGGTGCAGGGAACCACATACAGCTGTTCTGATTTATCAGTGCTGCATTTGGTATTGGAAATGCTGTACGCTTCCACGGACGGGCAGTTTACAGGAATATCGGATGATCATACTCCGATATTCCAGAATGGGACAGAGTATGATTCCGGGTTGACTGCAGGGGTACAGGAAGAACTTTTAAAGATAATGGAGGAAACAGCAGGAGCCGGAATTCATTATGAAAATATTTCCAGGGAGTTTTCCATGGGAATGATAAGGGTGCTACTCCATAAGTATTCGGACATTGATGAGAGGCTTAAGAAACAGTTTGCATTTTCTGATCCCTATATGGGAGGGGTCAAAACAGTGAATCTTATGGACATGCTATGAGGAGAAAAGGATTATGGAGCAGATATTTGTTACAGGCGCGGCTGGATTTATCGGTGCAAACCTGGTAAGTAGATTGTTGGAAACAAGAGCGGAGATTGAGATTGTAGGAATTGATAACCTGAATGACTATTATGACGTAGAACTAAAAAAATATAGACTGTCGCAGATAGATAAGAAAGCGGAATGTTCCACAGGAAAATGGACATTTGTTTATGGGGACATTACAGATGCCGAATTGGTTTATAAATTGTTCCGGAAGTATAATTTTGACGTGGTCGTAAATCTGGCCGCACAGGCCGGAGTGCGATACAGTATTACGAATCCGGAAGCATACATAAGTACTAATATAGCCGGCTTTTTTAATATTCTGGAGGCGTGCAGACATTCTTATGATTCCGGGAAAGGAGTCAGACATCTGGTCTATGCGTCCAGTTCGTCCGTCTATGGGGGAAACAAGAAAGTTCCTTTCAGTGTGGATGATTTTGTAGACCGCCCGGTGTCGCTGTATGCGGCGACGAAAAAGTCGAATGAGCTTCTGGCGCATGCATATTCGAAGCTGTATGATCTGCCTACCACGGGCTTAAGGTTCTTTACGGTATATGGACCTGCCGGGCGCCCGGATATGGCCTATTTCGGATTTACAAATAAACTGAGAGCAAATGAGGACATTCTGATATACAACTATGGGAACTGTGAGAGGGACTTCACATATATCGATGACATAGTGGATGGAATTATGAGGGTAATGGAGAAACCGCCAGAGAGGAAACAAGGGGAGGACGGACTGCCAATCCCGCCATATAAGGTCTACAACATCGGGAATGGGAGTCCGGTGAACCTGTTGGATTTTGTGGATATCCTGCAAAAGGAACTTGTCTCTGCCGGAGTGCTTCCATCGAATTATGATTTCTCCGCACATAAAAAACTGGTTGCAATGCAGCCGGGTGACGTCCCGGTAACCTTTGCGGATACAGCCGCGATGGAACGGGATTTCGGATATCGCCCATCTACGGATTTGCAGACAGGACTGAGGCGGTTCGCGAACTGGTACAAAGAATATATTGCCTTTTTGGAGTGAGAACATGGGGAATTTTTTTTACTGGGATGATGCAACGCGAGAGATTGTAAATGAGATGCGGCTGATTATATATGGCGCGGGAATGATGGGAAACGCACTATATAGATGTCTGTCGGAGGCACCATATAATAAAGATATCATTGGGTTCATTGTAAATCAAAAGGACGGCAATCCATCCAATATCAACTACATCCCGGTAATGGATCTGGAAGAGGGAAAGGTGTATAAGGACTGCCTCATATTGGTAGCCCTCCACGAGAAGAACATCGGGCCGGCATTGGAAGAATTAGAGAAAAAAGGGTTCACAAATCTTTTACCGATTACATTCGATTCGGATGCATGGGCACACATAAGAGGGAACTGGATACGCAGTATGCATAAAGATCCGAGGGTGATATATCAGGATCAAGTGGTAGAAAAAGAATGCCGGATATATGTGGCACATAGTGACCGTGACAAGCAACTGAAAGAAGTGCTGCCACTGAGAAGCTTTGAGCAACCGATTCAGGTAGGAGCGGCTCTGGCCCAGAAGAGAATTTTTAAAATATGTGATGATATGGGAGACAACATATCCGAAAAGAACCGAAAGTATTGCGAATTGACGGCATTGTATTGGATGTGGAAGCACGATACATCCCGGTACGTTGGTCTTTGCCATTACCGCAGACGATTTGGAATTGACGCGGGACAGATAGATAGGCTGATGGGGGCAGGGGCAGACTTCATAGTGACCACACCGATCGTAAACTTTCTTGGTGTAAAGAAACAGTATGCGTTAGACCATGACCTATTTGATTGGGAAACAGTGGAGGAAATAATCAGCCTAAAGTGTCCGGAATATGAGTCCGCAATGTTCAAGGTAGGAAACGGTACTTTTTATTATGGATACAATATGTTCATAACAAGAAAAGAGGAATTGGATAGATATTGTAAATGGCTGTTTCCCATTTTAGAAGAGTGCGAGAAGCGGATTGGAAAGAAGCAGGATCCTTATCAGGACCGGTACATCGGATTCCTTGCAGAACGTCTACTCACAGTATATATTGAGAAAGATCCGGATTTGAAAGTAGCGGTGGCTGAAAAACATTATTTAGAGAAATAACAGATGGAATTAGGACAGAGGCTTTATGGGAGTGAATATATGGACTTAGCAATCTACGGCGCCCAAAGCATAGCTCTGGGCGCATACGAGGCAATACATAACATCTGCCCTGACCGAAAGATACGTTGCTTTCTGGTGACAAGACAGGACAGAAACCCGGAAACCCTCCATGGCATCCCCGTCATGGAGGTCGGCGGCTTCTCCCAGTCCCTCTCAGACCAGGAAAAGCAGTCTATAGAGATCCTGATAGCGACTCCGGAGCCCGTGATGCAGGAGATAGAAGGGACGCTGGATCGGGTAGGCCTGCGCTGCCATGTCCGCCTGACCTCATCCGGATGGGCCGAGCTGATGGGATACCGCTATTCATGTGACAGGACGTTTGTGCCGCTGCAGGCACTTCCGCCGGGGTATCACAGGGCAGAACTCCATGTCTTCATGGCGAAGTTCCATAAGGATAAGCCCCTGGCGGGCCGATATGAATTGCCAGAGTGGGTGATGCCGATACAGGCAGGCGCGGCACTGGGCGGCGAGAGGGTTGCTGGCATCCTGGATTGTGACGGAGAGAACATCTCAGCCAAGAACGCCAATTACTCCGAACTCACAGTTCTCTACTGGATATGGAAGAACCGCCTGCAGCATCCGTCCGCGGGGTCCGAGCATGGGTATTATGGACTTGCACACTACAGGAGGGTACTGGAACTTGCCGGAGACGATGAACTGCGCCTGGTGGACAACGGTGTGGACGTGGTATTACCATACCCAATGCCCTATGAGCCGGACATCGAGGCACACCACAAACGGTACCTGAAAGAGGCGGACTGGGCAGCCGTGCAGGAGGCAGTCAGGCGGCTCTGCCCGGAGTATGCGGAGTTCTTTCCAAAAGTATTGGGCCAGAGGTACCTGTACAACTATAATATCGTCATCGCCAGGAGGCCCGTCCTGGAGGAGTACTGCAGCTGGCTGTTCCCCATCCTGAATCGGTTGGAGGAGACCAGCGTTCCGCCGGCATCAGAAAGGGCTGACCGGTACATCGGATATGCGGCAGAGACGCTGGAGACGCTTTATTTCATGTTCAACAAGGACAGGCTGCGCATCGCCCACGCGGGGTGCAGGTTCCTGACATAATGGGAAATTGTCCGCTATTTCATACGTATTCACAACAGGATTCCCACCATAAATCCTTGCAACGCGCTTTGCCATTTTGTGTGCCTGTTCCAGAATATCTGTCGTATAAAATCCTCTTCCAAAATCTTTATAGGGACGGCATGATGCCAAATCAATCGACTGAATATCTATATTGGCTCCATGGTATAACATCATGCCAGTGCCCCTCCATTCTTTTGGCAGATGCGCAGCATATCGTTAAGCGCATCCTCTAAAGAGAGTGTATGCTCTATCTCATAATTTTCTTTTAGGAACTCTATCGTTTTATATGCAAGCGCTTATGCAAAATTTAATAGCGGCCTATTTCTAAAATCTCCCCCATACCCATTGACTTTTTCCCATTCCTGCCATAAACTTTAGTAAAGCCGCCATAAATACTATATTACTTTATACAGTAAATATCCTGCGATATTGAAAGACTGCGGCGGCGAGATTATAGTCGTTGGAATCAATTATGATACAAAGACGAAAGAACACGGCTGTGTGATTGAACGGATATAAGGCATCGGAAGAGGATATGATATGGATTTAAAATATTTTTTTCAGGAAAACCCAAAAGTAGCCCTGGCATTTTCCGGCGGCGTGGATTCGGCTTACCTGCTCTATGCGGCCATGGAAAACGGAGCGCAGGTACGGGCCTATTATGTAAAGTCTGTCTTTCAGCCTCAGTTCGAGCTGGAGGACGCCAGGAGGCTGGCGGCAGAGCTTGGGGCGGACATGCGGGAGTTGAAAGCGGAGGTGCTCGGCCCGGCGATAGCCGCCAATCCCGCTGACAGATGTTATTATTGTAAAAAAAAGATATTTGCTGCCATAGCGCAGACAGCCGCCGCAGACGGATTTCCTGTCCTGATGGACGGAACCAACGCTTCGGACAATGCAGGCGACCGCCCCGGCATGCGGGCGCTTGCGGAGCTGTCGGTCCGTTCGCCGCTTCGGGAGTGCGGGCTGACCAAAGACGAGATCAGGCGGCGGTCTAAGGAGGCAGGGCTTTTTACCTGGGACAAGCCTGCCTATGCCTGCCTTGCCACCCGGATTCCCACAGGAACCGAGATTACAAGAGAGCGACTGTGCAGAACCGAGGCGGCGGAAAGCTATTTGGCTGAAATCGGACTTACGGACTTCCGGGTCAGAATGATTGCGGCAGACAACAGGCGGACAGATGGATGCGGAGAACCCCACAGCGGGATGTCTGGCAGCAGCACGGACCTGCCGCAGGGAAAAATGCCCGGCAAACCGATATCCGAAGTACAGCCGGACATTACGGCCGGCGACAGCGCGCGGATCCAGGTCAGGGAACAGGACATTCCCCTGGTACTGTCCAGGCGGCAGGAGATTTTGGACGAATTAAAAAAGTACTACAATGCTGTATTGCTGGATTTGGAGGTGCGATGATGGACAATGAGGTAAAGCGTGTTCTGGAGGCTGTGCAGGCAGGAGAGATGTCGGTGGAGGACGCACTGCTTCGGATCAAGGTGGAGCCTTTTGAGGACATCGGATATGCGAAAGTGGATCTCCATCGGAAGATACGCCAGGGGGCGGCCGAGGTCATTTACGGCGCGGGGAAGACGCCGGAGCAGATAAACGGCATCATTGATGTCATGGAGAAGAACGGACAGAAGACTATCCTGATCACCAGGATGTCCAGGGAGGCGGCGGACATAGTGGGAGAAAGCCATATCCTGGACTACCACGAGGATGCCAGTGTGGGCATAATCGGGGAAATGCCGGAGTGCAGCGGACTTGGCAGAATCGTGGTGGCCACCGGCGGTACCAGCGACATTCCGGTGGCGGAAGAGGCTGCCCTGACGACTCGGGTGCTGGGCAATGAGGTGGTACGGCTCTATGACGTAGGTGTGGCCGGGCTTCACAGGACCCTGGCTCATCTGGACGACATCATGGGAGCCAGCGTGATCATTGCTATTGCGGGGATGGAGGGAGCGCTTGCCAGCGTCATCGGAGGCCTGGCGGACTGTCCTGTCATTGCGGTGCCTACCAGCGTTGGATACGGTGCGTCTTTCAATGGGCTGTCGGCGTTGCTTTCCATGCTGAATTCCTGCGCCAGCGGTGTGTCTGTGGTCAATATTGACAATGGCTTCGGCGCCGGGTATCTGGCCGGCATGATCAACCATATGGAAGCAAAAAGATGACATAGGAGCAGGAAGCGCCAGGGAGCATTTTAGAACAAAAAAGATGCAGAGGAGCAATAGTTGCTCCAAAGGTGCAGAAAGACAGCATCGGAAGCAATAGAGAGACAGAATAAAATCGGGAGGGATTATGAAGACTTTATATTTGGACTGTGGAATGGGCGCAGCGGGAGATATGCTGGCAGCGGCATTATTGGAGCTGATTCCGGATGGGGACGACTTACTGGAACAAGTGAACGCCCTGGGGATACCGGGAGTGCATGTAAGGAGGGAAAAAGATGTAAAATGTGGTATCACCGGAACCCATGTGTCCGTTACGGTCGATGGCGTGGAAGAGGAGAGCATTGACCATCATGGTCATTCCCATGGGCATATACATAGGGAACATGGGCATGTTCTCGAAGAGCGTATTCACGAAGAGGATGAGGATCATTTCGAGGGTGATACATGTCATCATGAATGTTATCATGACCATGAAGATATAGAAGAACATCATCACGATAGCCATGAGTATAGCGATGCGGAAATCCATAACCACGATGCTCACCATCACAGCAGTCTTCATAATATTGAACATATCGTGCGGAGCCATCTGGATCTGCCCCAAAAAGTACAGGACGATATCATGGCCGTCTATCAACTGATAGCGGAAGCCGAGAGCCAAGCCCACGGCGTTCCCGTCACGGAAATCCATTTCCACGAGGTGGGAACCATGGATGCCATAGCGGACATCGCCATGGTCTGTATGCTGATGGCCCGGATTTCCCCTGATGAGGTGGTAGTGTCCCCCGTCCATGTGGGAAGCGGCCAGGTCAGGTGCGCCCATGGCATACTGCCAGTGCCAGCGCCAGCCACAGCTTATATCTTAAAGGACGTGCCCATTTATGGAGGAAATATCCGGGGAGAACTCTGCACGCCTACCGGTGCCGCACTTCTGAAGCATTTTGCCACCCGCTTCGGAAGCATGCCCGTAATGAGAACCAGTGCCATCGGCTATGGCATGGGGAAAAAGGACTTCGATGCAGCCAACTGTGTCCGCGCCATTCTGGGCCAGACGCAGGATAAGACAGACCAGGTGCTGGAACTTTCCTGCAACGTGGATGACATGACGGCGGAGCAGATAGGTTTTGCCATGGAACAGCTTTTTGAGGGAGGCGCATTGGATGTATACACAGTGTCCGTGGGCATGAAAAAGAACCGTCCCGGGACCTTAATCCGCATCGTATGCAGGGAGCAGGACAGGGAAGAGCTGCTTGCCCTGATATTTAGACATACCACCACCATCGGAGTGCGTGAGGCAAAGATGCAGCGATATGTGCTGGATCGGAAGGTGGAGGAAGCGGAGACGCCATTAGGCCGGATCCGCTGCAAGGATTCGGCGGGATATGGCGTAAAACGGCGGAAATATGAGTATGATGACATTTCCTCTATAGCAAGGGAGAAAGAAATGAGCCTGGATCAGGTGAGGACATTGCTGGACAAGTATCTGCATCAGGACTGACTTTCGCCATTTATACTGACGGCCGATAAAATTTGCCAAGGAATTTGAGGTCACCGGGCTATACAAGGAAATGATAAAAAAGTAAACAAAGAAGGAGGCAAACAGCTATGAGCAGCATGAGAGGAATCGATACCCCTGTCCGCCAGCGCAGGAGACGGGTTTTTAAAGAGGTGGCGAATCTCGCCTACAATTCAACCAATCTGAAAGATGACATGGAAGCGCTCCCCTATAAAATCGTAGACTACGAAGAGCCCTTATATTGGGAGAGTGTATACCGCGACCGGGCCATCATCCGTGAGCGTATCCGCCTGGCCATGGGCATGAGCCTGCGTCCGGAGAACCGGGAGCATCCCGGACATCTGACCCAGGGACTGGAGGAGAGCGACATTGATGAGAAATACTATGAGCCGCCCCTGATGCAGGTCATCCCATCCGCCTGCAACGCCTGCCCGGAGGACCATTATGAAGTCACCAGTTCCTGCATGGGCTGCGTGGCTCATCCCTGCCATAGCGTATGCCCCAAAGGAGCCATCTCTATGGTGAACGGCAAGTCCGTCATTGATCAGGAGAAGTGTATTAAGTGTGGAAAGTGCAAAGCGGTATGCCCCTATGACGCTATCTGCCACAAGGAGCGCCCCTGTAAGGCGGCCTGCGGCGTAAGTGCCATCAAATCCGACCGGTTTGGCCGAGCCTACATAGACAATGACATGTGTGTATCCTGCGGGATGTGCATGGTCAGCTGTCCGTTCGGAGCCATAGCGGACAAGTCTCAGATATTCCAGCTGATCCGGGCCATGCAGTCGGGCAGGGAGATCATTGCCCAGGTGGCGCCGGCTTTTGCGGGACAGTTCGGCCCTAAGGTGACGCCGGAAATGTTCAAGACGGCGTTGAAAGAACTTGGCTTTGCGGATGTGTATGAGACGGCCATCGGCGCGGACTTAGGATGCATGGCAGAGGCGGAGCATTATGTGAAAGAGGTGGCTACGGGAAAGCAGAGTTTTGCCCTGACCTCCTGCTGCCCCTCCTGGTCTGTGATGGCCAAGCATCTGTTCCCGGAGACTATTGACAAGATCAGCAATGAACTGACGCCCATGGTAGCTACGGCCAGGATTATAAAGAAAGAGCACCCGAACGCTTTGGTGGTGTTCATCGGCCCCTGCGCTTCCAAGAAGCTGGAGGCCAGCCGCCGGACAGTGCGCTCGGATGTGGATTTCGTCATTACATTTGAGGAATTGACCGGAATGTTTGAGGCGAAAGGGTTCTTTCTGGATGAGATCAAGGCCATGGACGAAATGACGGACGCTACCGGAGCAGGCCGCGGATACGGTGTGGCAGGCGGCGTGGCGGGAGCCATCGAGGAGTGCATCAAGACCTACTATCCGGGTACGGAAGTGAAGATTGAGCATGCGGAAGGGCTGACAGAATGCAAGAAGATGCTTCTTCTGGCCAAGGCCGGCAGGAAGAACGGCTGTTTGATAGAGGGTATGGCATGCCCCGGCGGATGCGTGGCCGGAGCAGGGACGAATATAGCGATTCCTCAGGCCATGAAAGAGGTGGCAAAATTTAAGGCACAGGCAAAGGAAGCCGTGCCTCATGAGACGGATTGGGCCCCAAACGGGTAAGCTTTATGTTTGCCGGCATAAAGAAAGACAGCAAATTTGTAGCGGAATCCTATAAAATGTGGGGTTCCGCTGTTTTTGTGTGTCTAAAATCCTGTAGACAGTAAGCGCTTAACCTGTTGTGCTAGTTGATATAGAAAAGCTTCAAGATGCTTATACCACTCTTACAGCAACTTTTGAAGACTTTAACTTGCAAAAAGTTTCCGGGGATTGCGGCCCCGCTTCGTGCAGGTATACAAAGCGGCAAAGTGTAAAAGCTCTGCCGTTTTTTCGGGAGATATAGGTATTTTATAGAAAATAACGAAAGAATATTGACATGTAAGTGCTACATGTATATAATGTGTATGTATTAACATCACACTAAAGGAGGCAAGATATTTGAAGATTGTAATATCTAACACATCGGAAGCCCCCCTTTACCAACAAATCAAAGACCAGATAAAAGATGCAA